>CAZXCL010000001.1:0-128143 GCA_964639265.1 uncultured Gammaproteobacteria bacterium
TCTCCCATCTGCGTTCGTGTTTGGGTTTATCGTCAGCCACAGGTTCATCACAAAGGAGCCGATAGATTCGCAGTGTCGTCAAACTTCAGACCCTGGTGGACCCAATTCCACTTCAATGTCTATCGAGGGGACTTGCTCTAGACCCACCAACCGAGCGGTTCTCCCCGATTAGATGATCCAGGTCTTGGGCATGGCGGGTGGGAGAGGTATTTATTTTGGCAACTAAAGCGGACCAACGGGAGCCATTGTCAAAATGAATTCCTCTCCCACCCGCCATGACCGAGACCGCGACGACCACTAACACACCGCTCGCCCCACACCCACCCCAATTGTGATGGTCAGCTTGGCGTATCTCCCAGGCGCGCCTGTAGAGAAGCCAGCACCGACTCAAGCTCTGCAACGCGATCCTCGAGCTCATTGATGCGCGAAGTAGCCGACTTCGGCGTGTTAACAGCCTCAGGTGCATCGTCAGTCGCGGCAATGGGCTCATCGTCACCCAGAAGATGCGCATAGCGGCTTTCACGGCGCCCCGCTTCTCGCGCCAGCCGCACAACAAAAGGTCCGTCGTCGCGGTTGGCCAGGGTGTTGAGTGTTTCGGTCACTTCATTGACGTCCGCAAACTCGTGCAGGCGTCCACTGCGGCTGCGCAACTCGCCGGCGGTCTGGGGTCCGCGCAGCATCAGCAGGCAGATTATGGCCAACTCGCCGGGCTCAAGTTTGAGCGTGCCAAACTCGGTATTGCAGAAGCGTTGCCGATGTTTCGTTACGCGACTGCCGTACTCGGTGCGCATGCTGATCAGATAGTTTTGCTCCATGAGCGCGACCGCCTTTTGCACGTCGTTCTCACTCAGCTGCATCACCGGATCGCGATTGCTTTTCTGGTTGCAGGCGCTCACCAGTGATTTGAGTGTCAGCGGATACTGATCGGGGGTGGTGACCTGCTTTTCGAGCAACGCCCCCAAAATGCGAATCTCGATCGCGGTTAAATCAAAACTCATGCCGTCATCCTCAAAACTGAAACGCTCAGGAGCGTGTGGAAAGTCGGGCCCGAATCTCGTCGCGCGCCTCGGCCAGAATGGAATCGCGATCGAGGCTGTCGAGAATATCCTGGACCACCTGCTTGGGACCGCCATCACCCCACGACTTGCCCTGCGCCAGATAGCGATCGGCCACCTTGCCCACGACGTACGTGCTGTACCAGGCAATCGCACCCTGAATGCTAGCCGTCACAATCGTGGACAAACCGCCCGTGCCGAGCTTCATGGCACTTGAGACCAGATGCACGGCCCATACCGTACCCATGAGCGCGGCTGCCTGACCAATGACGACCTTGACGATGGCGCCGGCCTCGCGCTCGCTCAGCGGGATGCCGTAAAGCTTGGATAAATGTCGCACCATGCTGATGTCAATGAGGGCCGCGGCAAACAGGTCGGCGACCGGCACCGGATTGACGGCCACAGCCAGGCCCTTGCCAAGGCAATACATGCGCACCACTTTTTCGGACAGCTGACGACGCGCCTCGAGAATGCGTGCACCCACCTTGTCGCTCAGATCGCCCGCAAACAAGCTGGCATTGAGCGCCGCCAGCGTTTTGCCTTCTTTTTCCAGTACTCGCCAGAGTCGCTCGGTTAGTACTGCAACATCTGGCTCACGCTTGCGTTCACTGCGCGTTTCGTTGCCTTGAGCGTCCACCCGGATAACAACCTCAGCCGCCGGATCAGCGGCCGCAGTCACAATGTTGCGCGGATCGACCAGACCGGCGCTGTGTTTTTTCAACACCTCAAGCAGTGCGTCACGTTCCTCTTCTGAATACCGATCAATCTTGTTCAGAACCAGGAGCACCGGTCGCGACAGTCCGCTGATCATGCGCAGGGCATCGGCTTCGGAACTGGTCAGATCGCTGTCAACCACGAACAGCACGAGGTCGGCACGACCGACCACTTCCCGGGCCAGCGCTTCGCGATCATCGCCGTGGGCCTCGTCAATGCCCGGCGTGTCGATAAAAAACACGCCCTGATCTTCGACTTCACGCCACTGACCCATGTCGGCCCGTGTGGTCTCGCCGTGCAGCGGGCTCACGCTGAAGCGCTCCTTACCAAGCAGCGCATTGAGCAGCGACGACTTACCGGTGCTGACACGACCAAAGGCCGCGATGTGCACATGACCGTTCTCGAGTTTGTCGAGCATGGCTTTGACCTGCGCATAGTCGCTGGCCAGCGTCTCGCGTACGCCGCCGGGCAGGCGCGGATCGTCGATCAGCTCGCGCAGGCTCTCGCGCGCCAGCGACAGATGCTTATCGCCGCTATTTGTCGTCGGATCGAGGTCGTTCGAGGGCGATGCGAGCCACCTGCCGAACACTCTTTTCCATATGCTCACTGAGACTTCCTTCAAACGCCGACGCCGCCGCGTCTGGCACAAATTCGCCGCGTTCGGCGAGCGACTGCGCGAGCGAGCGGCCCAGCGCATCAAAAATCAATCCGTAGGCCACCGCGTGCACCACGCCGCCGGCCACCGTGCCAATGCCCGGAAATGCCTTGAGTCCGTTTCCGGCAACGGCCAGCGACAATGGCAACGCCTTGCCCACGCGGCTCTGGCTCATGCTCAGGAACTCCTCCACGTCCATATCGCGTACTGAGGCGCCCCACAGCGCGCTCAAATCCCGCGTCATGGCCGTGCCCAGATAGCCTTGAATCACAATATCCGAGCCGGGGCTGATCGCCGCCAGCGCGCCAACCACAGCCTTGCGGGTATAGCCACGGACAATGGCTTCGGCGCGTTGTTCACGATAGGCCGCCTGCGCGGCGCTGAGCTTCTCATCGGCAAGACGGAACACCGCCTGATCGCGCAGCAGCGTCAGCTGATCGGGGTCACGCGCGAGCATCTCGCGCACGGCCAGCTTCAGCGGTTCAAGATCAGGCGCACGTTCGCGCTCTACCTGTTGCTCGCGGCCCTCGGCGTCCACCATCGTGACCCGCTCGGTGCCGCCCGCGGCAACGGTCACGACCGCCGTGCGCACGCCGTGACGACCAAGTTCGGCCACACGCTGACGCAGTTTGCCTTGTATCGTCGAGCGCTGTTCGGCCGAATAGCGATCCATCTTGTTCAATACAATGATTGTTGGCTTCTCAAGCTCGTGCAGCTCTTGCACTGATTGTTGCTGCTGGCGCGTCAGGTCGCCGTCGCATACATAGAGCACAACATGGGCACGCAGCGCCTCTTCGCGGGCCACGCTGTCGAGCTTGTCACCCGCCGCGCCGGTGCCCGGAACATCCGTGAGCATGACGGCTCCACGTCCGGCGTCATCCCATTGAAACTGGCGAATATCCACCGTGGAACCACCGACCACCGATGTCACGACATTCGCCTCGGGCAACAGCGCCTTGATCAGCGTGCTCTTCCCGGCGCTGATTTCGCCAAAGACGCACAGATGAACGGTGTTCGTTTCGCGTCGCCGGCCAAGTTCTGCCAGTTCGCCCTGTGCCTGTTCGGTCAGTGTGCCGCGTTGGCTTGCTTCGTCAATTTTCTCGCGCAGTGAGGCTTCATCAAGCGGTTTGGACCGGCGCTTTTCCTGCGCGCCACGCCTGGGCACGACAAAACGCCACACCAGCCAGATACACAGACACAACACGAAGGCACCGGCTCCGACAAACGCGTAGCGCAACAGTGCCGGGCCCTCCTCCAGCCGAGCCCAGACGTTCAGCGCGGATTCACTGACAAACAGCAATCCGGCCGATAGCCCGATCAGCAGAATGACGATCAGCAGCGCAATAAATAGCCGAATGGCACGATCCATCTTCATGCGGCTAACTCACGTCGCCAAAACGCGACCAGACCGGCTGCACGGAACGTGGCAGCGCCGGTCCGCGCCCGAGATCGGCCCAGCGCTGATCACGATGATGAAAGTCCGATCCGCGTGATGCCAAAAGTTCGTTATCGGCGCAGAGTTTCGCCAGTACTCGGGTTTGCGCCTCTTGCTGCAGACCCGAAACGACCTCGAGCGCGGTACCACCATGGCGTTTGAAATCGGCGATCAGCAGACGCAGGCGGGTTGCCGTCAAGCCGTATTTGGCCGGATGCGCCAGAACTGGGACACCGCCGGCCTCGTCGATCCACTCAGTGACCTCATGCAGGGACGGCCATTGCGTGCGCACGTCGCCAACCTTGCCCGCCCCAAGATACTTTCTGAAAGCGGTCGCGACGTCCGGCACAACGCCGAGCTCGACCAGACAGGCGGCAAAATGCGGGCGTCCGATGACCCCGTCGCCGGCGTGACGCCGCGCCCCGGCCAGAGTATCGGGCAAGCGGCGTCGCGCGAGACGGCGTGCAATCCGCTCGGCGCGCTGTTCGCGTGCGTGCTGCTGGCCCTGAAGACGCTCACGCAGCCTCGTCGATGCAGGGTCCACATTCAGGCCCAGAATGTGTACGTCGCGTCGCTGCCACTGTGCAGAGATTTCCAATCCGGGCACCAGCTGTGGCCCGGTGCGCGGCACATTGGTCAGAGCATCGTAAGCCGCCAGGGTGTCGTGATCGGTAATCGAGAGCATATCGACGCCGCGCTCGGCGGCGAGCTCCAGCAGCTCGAGCGGCGACAGACTGCCGTCCGAACAGGTGGTATGCGTGTGCAGATCAATACTTGGGCCGTTCATGAGCCTCAAGCGTACCAGTAATCGGCCGAAACGACCTGCTCTGGCCACATTAAGTAGTGCCTCACACGGTGGCGAATCACGTACACTCCCGCGCATGGACAAGGCACTTGAGACTCTGCGCACGGTCTTTGGCTATGACGATTTTCGCCATCACCAAAGAGCGGTCATCGACACAGTGGTGGCCGGCGGTGACGGCCTGGTGGTCATGCCGACCGGTGGCGGCAAATCGCTGTGCTACCAGATTCCCTCACTACTGCGTGACGGCGTGGGCATTGTGGTCTCGCCGCTGATCGCGCTCATGCACGATCAGGTACACGCGTTGGGGCAGCTCGGCATCGCCGCCGACTTTCTGAACAGCACCCAGTCACCCGAGGAGCAGCAGCGTGTCTGGCGCGCGCTTGAAGCCGGCGAGCTGAGCCTTTTATATGTGGCGCCGGAACGGCTCATGCAGGCGGCCACGTTCGAACGTCTGCGGCGTGTTCGGGTGGCGCTGATTGCCATCGATGAAGCGCATTGTGTTTCGCAGTGGGGCCACGATTTTCGCCGCGACTATCTCAATCTGCATCGCCTGGCCGAGCCGTTTCGCGGTGTGCCGCGTGTCGCGCTAACGGCGACCGCAACACCGCGCACCCGCACGGACATCATCAGCAATCTGCAGCTGAGCGACGCCCATGAGTGGGTGGCTGGCTTCGATCGCCCCAACATTTGCTACCGCGTTCACGTCAAGACCGACGCGCGCCGTCAGCTGGCGGATTTTCTGGCGCGCTACGAAGGTGCCTCGGGCATTGTCTATGCCCTGTCGCGCAAAAAAGTTGAGAGCACCGCACAGTGGCTCAGCGCAAAGGGCTTTAACGCGCTGCCCTACCACGCGGGTCTGGACGCGGCCGTTCGAGCAGACCATCAGCAGCGTTTTCTGCACGAGGACGGGGTAGTGATGTGCGCCACGATCGCATTTGGCATGGGTATCGACAAACCGGATGTGCGTTTTGTCGCCCATCTGGATCTGCCCAAGAGCGTTGAGGCCTACTACCAGGAAACCGGACGCGCCGGCCGCGACGGCCGGCCCTCCGAGGCTTTTATGGTCTACGGCCTGCAGGACGTGGTCCGCTTGCGCCAGATGGTGGATGAGTCGGAGGCCAACGACCAGCACAAACGCTCTGAGCGGGCCAAGCTGGATGCCCTGCTCGGCTGGTGCGAGAGCACGCAGTGTCGGCGGCGCGGCCTGCTGGCCTATTTTGGTGACGATCTGTCGCAGGACTGCGGCAATTGTGATGTGTGCCTGACTCCACCGGAGGTCTACGACGGCAGTGTCGAGGCCCAAAAACTGTTGTCGGCGATCTACCGTACGGGACAGCGCTTTGGCGCGGCTCACGTGATTGACATTTTGCTTGGCAAGACGACCGACAAGGCGGTCCAGCACGGCCACGATACGCTTAGCGTGTTTGGACTTGGCGCAGACATCGCCGTGAATCAGTGGCGCTCGATCGTGCGACAGCTGATCGCACTGGGCTATATCTCCGCCGACGCACAACGCTACGGCGCTCTGGTACTCAATGAGTCGTGCAGGGCGTTGCTGCGTGGCGAACAGGCGCTGTCATTGCGCAAGGACATCAAGGCACCACGCGGCGGGCGGCGACGCGGTTCTTCCCCGGCGGGAGATCTTCAAGGGCCACAGGCGGAGCTGTTTGAACTACTGCGCGGGGTACGCGCGATTCTTGCCAGCGAAAATGGCGTGCCCGCCTATGTGATTTTTCACGACGCCACGTTGATTCAGATGGCGGTCGCGCAACCGCAAACAGCGTCAGAGATGCTGGCACTCAATGGCATTGGTCAAGCCAAGCTTGAACGCTACGGCGAGGCGTTTCTCGAGGTTATCAGCGACTTCGCGAATGCAGCGGGTTAACCGTTCAGCGCCGACATCATGGCCGTGATTTCTTCTTTTGACTCTTCCATGATCGTCGCGAACGTCTCGGGCGTCAGGCCCACACGACGAAATGGCCCGCAGGCAGCGAAGTCAAACTCCGACACGGTCTTGTTGTCGAGAATATTGCTGAGGATATTGGCCGCACACAGTACGTCCGGCAGGCCGATCTGGCTGCCCGGAGCGATGTCCGAGTCTTCATGCAGCGCCACCGCATCGATCAGCGGCTGGGCAAACTCCCAGTTCTCCACGATGGCCTGACTGATGGCCACGTGCCAGGTATCCAGCAGTTCGCAAATACCCTCGTCATCGCCAAAGAGGTCTGGATAGGCTTCAATCTTGGTCAGCATGTAGAGCTTGCCGACATCGTGAATCAGACCAACAAACATCGCTTCATCCGGATCGACACCATCGCAACGCTGTGCCAGCGCGCGTGCGATGGCCGAGACATGGACGCTGTGGTTCCACAGGTCGTTTAAGTGCGTCTTGAGTTCGGCGACGCTGCGCGAGTCCATCAGATTTTGCATCGCAAACGAGATGGCGAGTGTGCGAATCGCAGCGTGGCCGAGGCGACCGACCGCCCGCGGCACATCGAGAATCGCCGCGCCGCGCGCGTTGGCGGCTGAATTGGCCATTTTTAGCACGCGGCTTGCGAGGCCAGGCTCGCTGCTTACCACCCGCGCGACCGTCGCGGAGCTCGCGTTTTCGTCCTCCAGCACCCGCTTGACCTTATTGGCGATATCCGGAAACGAAGGTAACTCCACGGTCCCCTTGTTCAGTTCACGGGTCAGTTCCGTAACAAACGCGAAAGCGGACGCGGTCGTCGCCGCGGCCTCTGGTGCCGAGTCGGTCGTGGTGGAATCAGTCGCGGTCTGCATCTTATGTTATGCCTCAAAGTTCACGCTGCGTGCGATTACACGAGTCTGCCTCCAGAGATAGCGACCGGCTGCTTGAAGACTTGAGAGCGGTGTTAGTATCGCGCCCATGACGCAGACTCAAGGCGCAAAGCAGGCGCAGACCATCCTGCAGAAAATCTACGGCATGACGGCTACGGCCCATCCGCTGGCCGGTGAGCGGGACCTTAATTTTCGCATTGATATCAGCGGAGAGCCGCGCTTTGTTTTGAAAGTGATGCACGCGGGCTGCGATCGCGAACTAGTGGAAATGCAGTGCGCGTTGCTCGGTGCATTGAACAATAATGACGCCATCGCCACACCGTCCGTGCAACTCACCTCAGATGGCGATCCCATCGCGACGGTGGCGTTTGGGCAGGAACAGCGACTGGTCTGGATGATCAGCTATCTGCCCGGTAGGTTGATGTCGGATATTGCGCCGCTTGCGTCGGCACAACTGCGCGACCTCGGTGCCGCCATCGGCCGCATGAGTCTGGCATTGGCGTCCTTCGACCATCCGGCGCTGAAGCGCACACTCAGCTGGAATCTGACGGCCGCCGCGGAGCATCGGCAAGACGTTGGCATGGTGGACGACGATGTTCGCGGTGCGGTAGATCATACGCTGACCGAGTTTGAGTACCGTTGGTCAGCGCAACTTGCCGCGCGTCCCGCCCAGGCGATCCACAACGACGTGAACGATCACAATGTGCTGCTGCATGCGAACAGGAAATCAGACGGGGGTGCCATCGCCGGCGTCATCGACTTTGGTGATGCTGCGCAGCAGCCGGTCGTGTGCGAACTGGCGATCGCTTGTGCTTATGCGGCGATGGATCAGGATGATCCGGTCGAGGCCTGCTGCGAGCTCGTGCGCGGCTTTTGTTCCGAACGCGCGCTCGAGGGCGCTGACATTGCGCTCTTGCTGCCACTGATCAAGGCGCGCCTGGCAGTGAGCCTGTGTGTCTCCAGCCGCCGACGTAACGCGGGCGACACCGATCCCTACGCGGCGGTGAGTCATGAGGCCGCAAAAGCCCTGCTCAAGAGGCTCGCAGCACGTCAGGCAGATGTGACGACGATCCGTTTTCGCGCCGCTGCCGGGCTGGATGATGTGCCGGGCTCGCGGCGGATTGTTGAGTTTTTAAATTCAAGCACCCTGTATCCGGTCATGCCGGCCGCCAGCGCCCCGGTAATGGACCTGGGTGTAGGCAGTCTGCGGCTCGGGGCCAATCCCGCCGAGGCCGAGCTTGGGCCTTTGAGTCGACAGATCGACGCCTTCAGGGCCGAGAATCAGGCCAGCATGGTTCTGGGGCGCTACATGGAGCCGCGACTGCTCTATCAAAGCGACGGTTTTGGCGCTAATCAGCACCCCTGCGATGAGCGACGCACGGTTCACCTTGGCATTGACGTGTTTGCCGATGCAGGAAGCGAGGTGCGCGCGCCTCTGGCAGCAGTCGTGCACCGCGTTACCCGCATCGACCTGCCGCTGGACTATGGTCCGCTGGTTATCCTGCGCCATACGACGACGGATGGCGAGGGTTTTTACACGCTCTTCGGTCATCTGCAGGCGGCCAGTGTGACCGATCTCAAGGAGGGCCAGAGCATCGCGGCCGGCGAGGTGTTCTGCCGAATTGGCGCGCCCCCGGAAAACGGCGGCTGGCCACCTCACTTGCATCTGCAGTTGATCGTTGATGATCTTGGGTTGGCTGAGGGGTTTCCCGGTGTATGCACAGCGGGTGAGGCTGATGCGTTTGCCTGCTTGAGCCCAAATCCGGCAGCACTGCTTGGTTGCCCTGAGCGCGCGCTGGATGCTCGCGTGGACGATGAGGGATTGATCAGGCGTCGTGAGCAGCTCATTGGCCCGTCCCTGGCGCTGTCTTACGACCAACCCCTGCACATCGTGCGCGGTTTCGGGCCCTATCTGTACGACGCGCAGGCGCGGGCTTATCTGGATTTTTACAACAACGTGGCGCACGTTGGCCACTCCCATCCGCACGTTGTGGCGACCGTGCAGCGTCAGATCGGCCTTCTGAACACCAATACGCGATACCTTCACGGCCAGATGCTCGACTACGCCGAGCGCCTGACCGCCTTGCTGCCCGAGCCACTTGAGGTTTGCATCTTCGTTAACTCCGCCTCCGAGGCCAACGAGCTGGCACTGCGCATGGCGCGCGCGGTTACGGGGCGGCACGACATGATCGTGGCGGCCGACGCCTATCACGGCCACACCACTGCATTGATCGAGATGAGTCCGTACAAATACAACGGTCCGGGCGGAACCGGGGGCAGTGACTGGGTACACGAAGTGCCGGTCGCCGATGACTATCGCGGTCCCTACAAACGTGGTGAGCCAGAGGTCGGTCTCCGCTATGCCGCTCATGTTGAGCAGCTGTTGGACTCTCTTAACAAAGAGCACGCCTGTGCGGGGTTTATCGCCGAGACGCTCCCGAGTGTCGGCGGCCAGATTGTGCTGCCAGAAGGTTACTTGAAAGGCGTCTACGCATCGGTTCGGGCGCACGGCGGCCTGTGCATTGCCGATGAGGTGCAAACCGGTTTTGGTCGCCTCGGCAATGCGTTCTGGGGTTTTGAAGAGCAACGGGTGGTGCCCGATATGATTGTGCTTGGCAAGCCAATCGCCAATGGATTTCCCATGGGTGCCGTCGTCACCTCCCGCGCCATCGCCGAAGCATTCGACACGGGAATGGAATTTTTTGCCACATTCGGCGGCAATCCCGTGGCCTGCGCCGCGGCGGGTGCCGTGCTCGACGTGGTCGAAGGCGAGTCACTGATGGACAACGCGCACGAGGTTGGCGGCCATTTTCTGGACGAGCTGCGCAAGCTGCAGCAGCGCCACGAACTGATCGGCGACGTCCGCGGACGGGGGTTTTTCATCGGCGTGGAGCTGGTACACGATCACACGACCCTCGAACCGGCCGCCGATGCCGCGGCCTTTGTAGTCAATCAGCTACGCCATAGAGGCCTGCTGGCCGGCATCGACGGTCCGCTGCACAACGTGATCAAGCTGCGCCCGACCATGGTCACCACGGCGGCCGATGTGGCGCGCGCTGTGGGCCTGATGGATCAGGTTCTGACCCACGCGACGCGCCGCTTCCCCCCCACTGCGTGACGCCCGTCACGAATTGTTTTTTGTCATAACTGCCGGATATTTATCGCTAAAGACCAGCGGCACGATGCCGCTACAGCCAGTGTCGCCGTGTACCGGTCGAAGACCCGTGCACTGCCCTTTTCGATACCTAAATTGCGGAGAGACACTTGGATCTAGCGACTCTAATTGGTCTTGTTGGTGCGTTGGTCACCGTCGGCGCCACCATCATGATGGGCGGTGCTGCCAGTACGTTTTTCAATGTGCCCTCACTTGTCATCGTCTTTGTTGGCACGCTGCTCGTGACAATGATGAAATTCAGTCTGTCGCAGTTTCTGAGCGCGGCCAAAGTGGCCGTGCACGCGTTTACCAACAAGATAGGCGAGCCCGACGCCATCATTGAGAAGTCGGTTGAGCTTGCCAAAGCCGCGCGCCAGTCCGGCATCCTGGCGCTCGAGGAAGCCGAAGTCCCCGACCCGTTCATGAAAAAGGGCATCAATCTTCTGATCGACGGCCACGAGCCAGAGGTCGTAACGAAGATGCTGCACGACGATGTGCGACTAACCGTGCAGCGACATCAAAACGGCCAGGCCATTTTCAAGGCCATCGGCGATGTCGGCCCGGCCATGGGCATGATCGGCACCCTGATTGGTCTGGTGCAAATGCTTTCGTCCATGGACGATCCCAAGCAGATTGGCCCGGCTATGGCCGTGGCGCTGCTGACGACGCTGTATGGCGCCATCCTGGCCAACGTGATCGCCCTGCCCGTCGCCGACAAACTGGCGCTGCGCAGTGCCGACGAAAAGCGTTGTCGCTCGATGGTGATCGACGCGCTCATGGGCATTCAGGGCGGTCAGAATCCGCGTGTCATTGAAAGCCTGCTGCAAAACTATCTGCCCACCTCAAAACGTGGTGGCGACGAAGAAGCGGCCTGATGGAAGACGACGCACCAGAAGACCCCGGGGTACCGGCGTGGGTCATGACCTTTGCCGACCTCATGAGCCTGCTGATGTGCTTCTTCGTTCTTCTGCTGGCGTTCTCTGAAATGGACGCGCAGAAGTTCAAACAGCTCGCCGGCTCCATGAAACAGGCGTTCGGGGTCCAGGCGGACATCAAGGCGGACTTTATTCCAAAGGGCACCAGCGTGGTGACGCAGGAATTCAGCCCGGGCAAACCGCAACCCACAACGATTGATTCGATCCGTCAGTTCACGATTGACAGCTCCAAAAGCACGCTTGACGTTATGGACCGCAATCGAGAAGAAGAGGAACAGCTTGAGCGCGACCTGCAGAAGTTGCGCGAAGCCCTGCGTGATGAAATCAAGCAGGGCCTTGCGACCGTGGAGCGCGACGGTTCGCGCATCATTGTCCAGATTCATGAACATGGTTCGTTTCCATCGGGCAGCGCGGATCTGCGACGCGGCATTTTGCCCACGCTCGACAAGATGGCCGACCAGATCGTCAGCATGGACGGTGTGGTTCAGGTGACCGGTCATACCGATAATCTGCCGATCAAGACGACACGCTTTCGCTCAAACTGGGATTTGTCGTCTGCGCGAGCCGTATCCGTGGCGCACCGGCTCATGAAAGACAACGGCGTCAAGCCCAGTCGAATGGTGGTGACCGGCCTTGCCGATACGTTGCCGCTGGCCGCCAACGATACGGCCGAAAACCGCGCGCGCAATCGCCGCGTCCAGGTGAGCATTATTCGGACCGCCGCCGCCGCGCCGCTGGATCTTTCGGATGAACCGACCGCAGGCGCTGACGACGCGCCATCGAATCCCCAATCACAGCCCGACCAAACGGCGGAAGGCGATGCCGCCGATGCAACGACGAGGACTCCAACATGAACCAGCCCCACGACGAACGCCGCCGCCACTTTCGTGTGCAGGATCAGATTCTGGTCGACTACGACGTGGTCACCGATGCCGAAGTCCGCGGCGCCTCCAGCAACATGGCGCTGATCGACCCGGCTGAACTCAGCGCAACTACAACGCTGAGGCGGCTTGAGACCGAACTGCAGACAGCGCTTGGCGCCTTGTCGAATCGGCACGGTGAAATCATCCGCTGCCTTGACCTGCTCAATAGCAAGATCAATACGCTGGCGGGCATGCTGCCGGCCAGTGGCAAACAGGACCGTGATTTGCTCAGCCGCGATGTCTGCGACTGCAGCCTGAGTTCATCGGGCGTGGCCTTTACCTGCCGCGAAGCACTGCAGCTGGACACACGATTGCGCCTGCGGCTTGTGATTTTGCCCGACTATTTTCACATTACGGCCTATGGCGAAGTGGTGCGCGTGACGCCCATTGAGAATCCGGATAACGGGTTCACGCACGTTGTGGGTGTAAATTTTCTGCACATCCTCGACCGCTACCGCGAAGCGCTCGCGCGTCGCTCGCTGCAGCGTGAAATTGAAGATCGACGCGATCAGCGTCAGCGTGAAGAGCAGGCCAAAGCGCAGGCACGCGAAGCCGCTCAGAGTTAGCGCTCAGGCTGCCGCGGGTCCCGCGTCAGCATCCGCAAGCAAACGTGCCAGCGACGCGGCCTGACTGCGCTCCTGCGACGTAGCGGTGAGCTGTTCGATTTCGTTCTCGGCCGACAGCGCTATGGGCTCCGGCGCCACGTCAGCGTCTGATGCTACAGGCGTTGAGCTGATGGGCGCAGATTCCACGGCACTGATCTGCCCGTGCAGGCGCAGCAGCAAAGAGGCTTCGGCGTCGCTCAGGCCCAAGTCCCTCAGCACGGCCTCGCTGGCCGCACCCTGACGGGCCACGCGCACCGCGCTTTCGATACGTTGCCCGCCGGCCGCGCGACACTCCAGCGTGTCCTGGCGGTCGCCCACGTGCTGCAACGTCCGATCGGTACGCGCCAGCTGCGCGTTGGCAGACAACAGCTCGCGTGTCAGGCGCGTCAACACATCCTCCAGGCGCTCCACACGCGCCGACTCGCGGCGCTGCCTGCGCTGAGCGCGCCAGCTCACCATTGCAAGTATAAAAAAGCTCAGGCCAAAACAGAGCGTGCTGAGGTAGGTATTTAGAAGTGTCATCATCGCGCGTACTCGTCTATATGCTCATCATCAACATCACGCGCCGGATCCGGCGCCTGTTGCGGCGGCGCAGAGGGCTCGCCGTGGTCATGTTCCTGCTCTGGGGCGTGCCAGCGTCGTTTGATGGGAACCACCGGCTGGGCAGGTCGTATCGGTGACGGCAGCATGTGAGACTCCTAGTTGATCCAGTCGGTCAGCCGTGCGCGCAGGCGCACAACGGCCTTGCTGTGAATTTGTGACGCGCGGGACTCGCTAACGTTAAGGATGTTTCCGATTTCCTTCAGGTTGAGCTCGTCGACGTAATACAGGGACAACAGTAACGCCTCGCGTTCGGGTAATTTGGCGACAGCAAAGGCCAGATCTTCCCGAAAGGCTTCTTTGCTGGTGTGTGCAAACGGACTCGGAGCAATCTCGCCGGTGGGCTGCACATAGCTGCCCTCCTCCTGCGATTGCTCAAGACTGAACAGCCGTGCACTGGTCGCGTCGCGCAGCACCTTGTGATAGTCGTCGATCGACAATCCCATCTCTTCGGCAACGTCGGCGTCCCGCGCATCGCGTCCGATACGCGCCTCGACCACGCGGGTCGCCTCGGTGACCTGGCGCAGCTTTTGATGCACGGAGCGTGGCGTCCAGTCCGATCGCCGCACCTCGTCGAGCATCGCACCGCGGATACGAATGCCGGCAAAGGTCTCGAAGTTCGCGCCCTTTGACGGCTCGTAGTTGCCGGCAGCTTCCAGCAGTCCAATCATGCCTGCCTGAATCAGGTCGTCGACGTCAACGTTTCCGGCAAGCCGATTGACCAGATGATAGGCAATCCGCTTGACCAGCGTGGCGTGCTTGACCACGAGTTCGTCGAGCGACAGCTCGGTCGCTGCATTGGCGGCATAGGCGGCACTGGCTTTGGTCACGCCGCGCTCCCCTGCACGAGGCGCTCGGCGAAAAATTCAATACAACCACGGCTCCCGTCGGCCTGCGGCCAGCGCTGCGCGACGCGCGCGGCGTCTTCAAACGCTTTGGCGGCGCGGCTCTGCGGATAGTGCTCAACGACGCCGCACTGGCGGGCAATCGCCTTGCGAATGCTGCTGTCGCGGGGAATCTGACCCATGAAATTCAGGTGCACGTTCAGGAACCTGGCCGTCACCGCGCTCAGTTTTTCGTACAGTCGCCGCGCCTCAGCCATGCTGCTGGTCTTGTTAGCCAGAATCTGGAAGCGACTGACCCGATGATCGCGACTGAGAATCTTGATCATGGCGTAGGCGTCTGTAATGGACGCCGGTTCGTCGCAGACCACGACCACAATGTCCTGCGCCGCTGCGCTGAATCGAATCACGTTGTCAGCGATACCGGCCGCGGTATCAATCACCAGATCGTCCACGGGGGTGCGCATTTCACCAAACGCCCAGATCAGACCGGTGCTTTGTTCGGTGGAGATATCGGCCAGCGATTTGACGCCTGATGACGCCGGCAGCACCTTCATGCCGCAGGGACCGTCGAGCACGATATCGTCCAGGCTGCACTCGCCAGCAATCACGTGTGAGAGATTTTTTTTCGACTTCAAACCGAGCAGCACATCCACATTGGCCAGACTCAGGTCGGCGTCGAGCAGCATCACGCGACGACCGCTGCGACTCAGCGCCATGGCAAGATTGACCGAGACGGTGGTCTTGCCAACGCCACCCTTGCCACCAGTGACGGCAATAACGCGGACCGGGCCCCTGTTCTCCGAAGCGCTCCTGCGTAGTCCATCCGCCTGGTCGGTGCCGTATTTATGCATGTGCATGCTGAGTTCCTTTTGAAAAGTGACGTGCCATCTCGGCGTCGGTGATATCGCGACCGCGTTCATCCAGACGGCGTTGAGCTTCATTGACCCACCAGTGCAGTTTGCGGCTGGCCTGATGCAGGTCTTCGGGGACGCGCTGCCCGTCGGCGAGATATGCCAGCGGGAGCTGATGGCGGATCAGATTGCTGAAGATGGCGCCGAAACTTGCGGCCTCATCCATTTTGGTAATGATGGCGCCGTGCAAAGGCGCCGCGCCAAAAATCTCGATAATCTCGTTAAGCGTTTCGCGCTGGACATTGGCTGGGACGGCGAGCAGGCGTTTCGGCGCAATGGCTTGCGCGGCAAGCACGGCAAGACTTCGCTCAAGTGCCGTATCGCGTTGACCGACGCCCGCCGTGTCGATGAGTACCAGACGACGCGACGACAGCGTCCGCAGCACGGCCTGTAGTTCATCCGCATCCCGTGCCAGATGCACCGGCACGTCGAGAATCTGGGCGAAGGTCGCGAGCTGCTCCTGGGCACCGATGCGGAAGCTGTCGGTACTAACGAGCGCCAGCGAGTCGCGCCCATGTCGCAGCGCAAAACGGGCCGCGAGTTTCGCAACGGTTGTCGTTTTGCCCACACCCGTGGGACCGACCAGCGCAAAGACGCCGCCGTCGTCGCACAGTTCGCGTTGTTCCACTGGCATGCAGCCGCTGAGCACATTGATCAACTCGCTGGACGAGCCGCCGTCGCCAAATCGCTCAAGGGCCCGGTCCGCGATCATTGCACCGATCTCGGCATCCAGTCCGATGGCCGTGAGGCGGCGCAGCAGTCGCGCCCGTTGCGGGTTGCTGCGAATCTGGTCACCCCAGGCCAATGACGACAGCTGACGTTCCAGCAACGCACGCACGCCGCTGATTTCATCGCGCAGGGCGACGACCGTCGGGTCCGCGGCCAGATCGAGCTCGATCCTGGGGGGCTCCGGCGGCGGTGGTGCAAACGCCGAGGCGGCCTCAAGAAACGACGTAAACTGAGGATTGGCCACACTCGCTGCCGCAGATGTGTCCACGTCCTGTTCTGCGATTGATTCAGCCGCCTGCGACTCAGGTTCAACGAAGCTGCCAATCTCGCTGGCCGCGCGCTGCATTAGTGACTCGTCATAGTCAACCGCTGCGACGACCTCGACGCCGTCGTCGACCGTCACGTTCGACAGGATAACGGCGTCGGGCCCCTGTTCGTCGCGAACCTGGCGCAGTGCCTGACGCATTGTTCTGGCCGTGAAGCGCTTGATTTTCATTTCTCATCCTTGAGTGTGGTGAGGATCAGCCCACCGTCGCTACCATGCGAATGGCTTTGTCGTCCGGTACTTCGTTGAAGGCCAGCACGTTGAGATTGGGCAGTGAGTGGCGAGCAAGTCTCGCGAACCACTGGCGCAACGTCGGATCAACCAGAAGTACCGGTGTCTCGCCTGCCGCCTCCTGGCGTCTAGCTGCGTCGCTCAATGCGCTGTGCACACGCTCAACGAGGCCAGGCTCAAAACCGGGTGCACCACCGGACGTCCCGTCCACCGATGCCTGTTGATTGGATTGCAACAACTGTGCCAGCTTCGGCTCCAGAGTTAGCACGGGAAGTTCGTCGGTTAAGCCACTGATTTGCTGAATGATGGTGCGGCCGAGCGCGATACGCACGGCCTGCAGCAGAGTGTCGGGATCTTGACTATGCACGGCGTTGGCCGCCAGTGCTTCGACGATCTTGCGTACGTTGGTCAGCGGAATCTTCTCCAGCAGCAGCGCCTGCATGACTTTGACCACCACACTCATGGGCAGCAGCTTGGGCACCAGTTCTTCGACCAGTTTTGGTGCCTGGGCGGCGAGTCGATCCAGCAACTGCTGGGCTTCCTCATGGCCGAACAGCTCGTGCGCCTGGTCCTGCATCATCTGGCTCATGTGCGTGGCAATGACCGTGCTGGTGTCGACTACCGTGTAGCCAAGGGTCTGGGCGTGATCGCGGTTGGCAGGTTCGATCCATACGGCGTCCAGGCCAAATGCCGGGTCTTTGGTTTCGATACCGGAAATCTCGCCGAACACCTGTCCAGGATTGATCGCCAGCTCGCGATCCAGATGGACCTGAGCCTCCGCACTGGGGACGCCCATGAACACAATGCGATACGCGTTGGGGGCAAGCTCCAGGTTGTCGCGGACGTGCACGGGGGGCACGAGAAAACCAATCTGCTGCGAGATTTTCTTGCGCACGCTTTTGATGCGGTTGAGCAATTCACTGCCGTTCTTGCGATCAACCAGCGGAATCAGTCGGTAGCCGACCTCCAGGCCGATGCTGTCGAGTGTCGGGATATCCTGCCAGCCCAACTCGGCCGGCGCTTCGTTGGTGACCGGCGCTGGCGTTATGTCTGCCTCTTCTGGAACCTGCTGTTTCTGACGCAGTGCCCACGCACCGCCACCGCAGGCGGCCGCGAGCGTCAGGAACGCCAGATTCGGCATTCCGGGAATCAGCCCGAGCAACGCCAGGATACCGCCCGTGACGACCAGCACCTGACCGTGACCAAACACCTGCCCCACGATCTGATCACTGAGGTTGGAGACTGTCGATACACGCGTCACGATCACCGCGACGGCTGACGACAAGAGCAACGAGGGAATCTGTGCAACCAGGCCGTCACCGATGGTCAGCAGCGTGTAGATTTCCACCGCCTGATTCAGGCTCAGATCATGCTGCATCGAGCCAATCACGATGCCGCCGATGATGTTGATAAACAGGATCAGGATGCCGGCGATGGCGTCACCACGCACGAATTTGCTTGCGCCATCCATGGAGCCATAGAAGTCCGCCTCGTCGCGCACGTCCTGGCGGCGCTGCTTGGCCTCTTCCTGCGTCAGGAGCCCCGCATTGAGATCGGCATCGATCGCCATTTGCTTACCGGGCATGGCGTCGAGCGTAAATCTCGCACTGACCTCGGAAATGCGGCCAGCGCCCTTGGTCACCACAACGAAATTGATGATCACAAGTATGGCGAACACCACCAGACCCACCGCGTAGTTGCCGCCCACCACGAAGTCGCCAAACGCCTCGATAACCTTGCCGGCAGCGCCGCTGCCCTGATGGCCCTCGAGCAGCACGATTCGCGTTGACGCCACGTTCAAGGCCAGACGCAGCAGGGTCACGAACAGGAGAATGGTGGGAAACACGGACAGCTCCAGCGGGCGTCCGACGTACACCACCGCGAGTACCAGAATCAGCGACAGTGCAATGTTGAAGCTGAACAGTGCATCCAGAGCGATCGGCGGCAGCGGCAGGATCACCATCGCCAGCATCATCATGAGCACGGTCGGGGCGCCAAGGCCACGTAGGCGACTGAGTGCGGACTTGCCGGGAGCGAGCGAGCCGATCATGGACGACTATCCTCTTCGTCATCGAAACGGATCGTAGGTGGCGTGGGTCGCGATGCGCCCACTTCATCAGCGCGTCGCAACGCAAACACCCAGGTCAGTACCTGCGCCACTGCCGCATACAAACGCGCAGGGATTTCCTGATTGAGCTCTGTCGTGCGATACAACGCCCGGGCCAGCGGTGGCGCGCGCATCATCGGTACGCCGTGCTCGCCCGCGGCCTCGCGAATTCTGCGCGCGATTTCGTCGGCGCCTTTGGCCACGACGCGCGGTGCCCCCATGTTGGTGGGGTCGTAACGTAGCGCGACGGCAAAATGCGTGGGGTTGGTGATCACGACGTCGGCCGTGGGCACCTCTTCCATCATGCGTCGATTGGCCTGTTCCTGCTGCAGGGCTCGGACGCGACCCTTGACCTCGGGATTGCCTTCGGTTTCCTTGCTCTCGTCGCGCACTTCCTGACGCGTCATCTTGAGCTGTTTGGTGTGCTGAAACAGCTGAAACGGCGCGTCGATCGCGGCGATGATCAGCAGAGGCGCACAAATAATCAGCAGCGCCATCAGAAGCAACTCGGCCGCGTGGCCCAGCGCGCTCATTACCGGCTGCGTGCTAAGGCTCAGAATCTGACCGCTGATTGCGCGCAGCGTGAACACCGCCACCGAACCAATCAGTCCAAACTTGGCCAGCGCCTTGAACAACTCCATCAAACCGTTAGGGCCAAAGATACGCTTGAGACCCTTAAGCGGATTGAGTTTTTCAATCTTGAACGCCATCGCCTTGGCCGAGAACGACCAACCGCCGAGAAGCGCCGGCGTTGCCAGCGCGGCGACGACGACAACCACGAAAAACGGCGCGAGCGACTCCAGCGCATCGAGCACGGCGGTTTCAAACGCCAGAAACAGCGCAGTGTCATCAAAGAGCGACGCGCGCTCAAGAGAAAATCCATTGCGCATCACGCCGCTGACGCCTTGCGCCATATTCTGACCGAACAGCCACAGCGCCGCGCCGGCACTGAGCATGACGCCAGCCGCGGTCAGCTCTCGCGAGCGCGGTACCTGCCCCTTTTTGCGCGCGTCCGCCAGACGCTTGGGAGTGGGTTGTTCCGTTTTTTCCTGACCCGTTTCGCTCATGGTGTCCGCCCCGCACCGACCAGGCCAGCGGCGTTGGCAAACGCACCGTTGAGCAGCTCCATAAAGGTCGTCATGGCACCTGGCAGGGCCACCATCATGATCACGAAACCAAGCGTCAGCGTGAGCGGGAAACCAATCGCAAAAAGGTTCAGAGCCGGCGCCGAGCGACTGATGACGCCGAACGACAGATTCACAATCAACAGCGCCACCATGGCCGGCAAAGCCACGCGCAGCGCGCCCTGAAACATGTCGCTCCCCCAGGTCACGATCTGCCACGCACCGTCGCGCAGCAGGCCACCACCGCCGACCGGTAGAGCCTCAAAGCTCTCAACCATGAGCTGGATGACCATCAGATGACCGTTGAGCGCCAAAAACATGAGCGTCGCCATCATCACAAAGTACTGACTGACTACCGGCACGTTGACGCCGCGTTGCGGGTCGATCGCCACGGCGAAGCCAAGCCCCATGCTCATGGCCATAGCCTGGCCCGCAATGATCAGAGCATCGAACACCATCTGCAGTGCGAAGCCCAGCGCCACACCGATGAGCAACTGCTGGATGGTCAGCAACGCGCCGGCCAGCGACAGCGGATTGACCGTAACGGCCGGTGGCGCAAGAAGTGGCGCGACCACCAGCGTCAGGGCCACGGCGATCATGATGCGAGCTTGCGGTGCAACCATCGAGGCGCTGAACACCGGTGCCACCATCAGCACGGCGGCAATGCGCACAAACGGCCAGTAGTACAGCCCGAATGCGTTCGCAATCATGGTCTCGGTCAGCATCATGGCGGCGCCCTACCCGATCAGCGTGGGAATCGAGTTGTAGAGCTGGCGGGTGAATGACAGCATCGTTCGCATCATCCACGAGCCGCCAACGGCAATCGCGAGCGCCAGCACCAGAAGCTTGGGGATAAAGCTCAGGGTCATTTCGTTGATTTGCGTGGCGGCCTGGATCATACCAATGGCAAGGCCTACAACTAGCGCGGATAACAGCATCGGCGCGGCAATCATCACCGTGATGCTCAAGGCCTGCTGTCCCAGTGTCATGACCGTTTCGGGCGTCATGATCAGCTAAAGAAGCTCGCGGCGAGCGTGCCGACGATCAGCGCCCAGCCGTCCACAAGTACAAATAGCATGAGTTTGAAGGGCAGCGAAATGAGCATGGGCGAGAGCATCATCATGCCCATGGACATCAGTACGCTCGACACCACCAGATCGATGATCAGAAACGGAATGAACATCAAGAAACCGATCTGGAATGCCGTTTTCAATTCGCTGATCAGAAAGCTCGGCATCAAAAGCGTCATGGGCACGTCCGCAGGCGTTGCAAACGGCGGCGCGTCGGCAATGGATGCCAGCAACGCGAGATCCGACTCGCGCGTTTGTGCCAGCATGAATTCGTGTAACGGCGCTTTGCCCGCGGCCATGGCGGCCTCGAAGTTCAGCTCACCGGCAAGATATGGCTGTACGGCATCTGCATTCACCTTCGTGATGACCGGCGCCATAACAAATAGCGTCAGAAACAGCGCAATGCCGAGCAGCACCTGATTCGGCGGCGTCTGAGCCGTTCCCAGCGCCTGCCTCAGGATCGACAGAACAATGATGATCCGTGTAAATGACGTCATGGCCAGAACCAGCGCTGGCAGCACCGTGAGCAGCGTCATCAACAACACGACTTGCACGCTCAGCGTATATGCCGACTCGCCCTGCGCATCGTTGACGATGGTCAGTGCCGGCAGCGCATTCTGGGCGTGCGCAACCTGAACGCCGACGATAAGCAGCACCAGCAACGCCGCACGCAGCATCATGATTTTTGCGCCTCGCTAAACTGACGCAGACGCTGCTTGAAGCTCTGCGCGGGTATGGCGTCCGTTGAGCCAACTTCCGGCAGCGGTTGCTTGAGCACGTGCAGTGGATGAATGCCGGCGCCGCTGGCCCCGACCAGGATCTGTTCGTCGCCAACGGCCACCACCAGTAGGCGTTCCTTTGGCCCAAGCGCAAGCGATGCATGGACGCGCAGACTGGCCGCGCCCGGCTGCTGCACGTGCTGCAGCTTTCTGAACAACCACGCCAGAAGGACAACGGCGCAGAGCACGAGAATAAGGTTCATCAGAATCTGAACAAGCCCGGGGCCGGCACCGATATCAAATACCGGTGCCGGATCCGGCGTGTTGGCGCGCGCACACGGCATCCATGCCAGTGCGACGAGCCCCGTTGCATCCTGCAACCTGTTGCGGTCGATCCATCGACGCATCTTCCGTGACCTTCTAGTTAATCTTGCGAATTCGTTCGCTTGGGCTGACCACATCGATCAGCCGAATGCCGAACATGTCATCCACGACAACAATCTCTGCGCGGGCGATCAGCGTGCCGTTGACGCGTACGTCCATCGGTTGATCCGCGGGGCGATTGAGCTCGACGACCGAGCCCTGGTTCAGCCGCAGCAAATCCCGGATCGACAGACTGGTACGCCCGACTTCGAGTGACAACGTGACCGGTACGTCAAGAATGACATCCAGCTCCACTTCATCGACGCTGGCACCGACCTCGCCAGACGACGACAAGTCATCAAACTCGGCTTTGGGTGCCGCAGGCGGTGTCGTGCTGTTTTCCGGCGTCTCTTCGACCGGGGTGTCTGTGACCGCCTCCGTATCTTCGGCTGCGGTTTCAGTGTCGGTTGACGCGTTCATCGCGTGTCCTCATTTGGGTTTGCAGGTTGTGTATCGCGGTATTCAATCGCGATGGCATTGATGCCACGCGAGCGACCGAAACGGCCGAACAGCACGTCAGAATTGTCAATGCGAAGTACAGCGTGGGGCGGCAAATCCACAGGGATCACCTCGCCCGGACCCATCGACACGACTTCACGCAGCGACATCTCGAATTCGCACAGAGTGCCGACGAGCTCCACTTCGACGTTGTGCAGATGATCGCGCACCTGCGCCATGAAACCGCTGCGCCGTGCAAGTTTGCCCTGACCGCTGGCGGCCAGCGCCGCACGCATTGGCGCGATCATGCTGAGCGGCATCACCAGATGGCATTCACCGGCGGCATCGCCAAGACGCACTGTGAAGCGCGCCACGAGCATAAGCTCCGAGGCACTCGCAACGGTCACCAGTTTCGGTTTGGTTTCCGATTCCTTTGGTTCGAAATTGAGCGCCGTCACTGGTGCCCAGATATCGTTGAGGTGGTGCAGCACCATGGCGACGCACTTGCTGGCCATCCGTATCTCAACCGGCGTTAGCGCCCGAGCCGTGGCCGGCGCTTCGCCTTTGGTACCGCCGCCGTAGTAGCAGTCCACGAGCACAGCGACCAACGTTGCATCCAGGACAATCAGGCCAGCCCCAGGTAGCGACGCCTCGACAATAACGTTCACGCTGGCCGGCTCATTCACACTGGCCAGGTAGTCGTCGTAGCGATGACGCCTGAGCGACTCGAGCTCCACCTCAAGGTCTTCGCGCAGGAGGTCGTAAAGCTGCCCCTTGATGCGCCGGCTCAAACGCTCGTACAGATTGACCAGCGCCGCCGGACAATAGCTTGAGACGTGTGCATTGTCTGAAAAGGTGTACTCGCGTATGTCGCGGCTTTGGCCAACGCCACCGCCGGTTGCGACCGCGCCATCCGCAACGCCTTCGAGAAGCGCGCCGACCTCAGCGTCCGACAACACCGCATTGGTGTCCTCGGCCTGGTCTTCGCTGGTCGTTGCCTCATCCGTCTCAGCAATCTGATCGTCTGGCGCGTCTTCGCTCATAACTATTGGACGACAAACGAAGTGAAGTAGACGCCTTCGACGTCCTGGCTGCCGTGGTACTGGGCAAGAACACTGCGCGTCTCGTTCAGGGCCAGTTCGCGCATCGACTCAATGCTCTCCTGACGTTTGGCCGAATCAAAATTGACCGCCTGAAACGCCGACAGCAGGTTATTGCGAATAATGGCCTGATACTGTTCGACCCCGCTGATGACCTTTTCGTCGTGCGACATGATGTCTACAGCAAGCTTGAGGTAGGCCGGCCGCCCATCGGAGCTGAAGTTGACCAACAGATCCGGATGCAGAGTAAAAAAGAAGGCCGGTTTACCGACGTGACTGGCGTCAGCTGCCGGCATGGGCGCGGCATCCGCTGGCGCCATGCCCTCCGCGGCCTCCGGCGGGGCATCGAGTTTGCCGGTAAATTTAAGCGCGCCGAAGGTGCCGCCCGAAGCGACGATTGCCAGCACGAGAGGAATTGCGAGTTTCTTGATTAAAGAGGGCTTTGCCTCTTCCTGGCCTTCCTTGGCCTTGTCATCTGCCATGATGATTGGTTCCCGAATGAATCTTTACGGGAGTCTGCAAGGGCTGTGCCAAGTTTCGCCAATCCGAGATAACTTACGGAATATAATAAGAACATCGCTTCACAGGTGGCGATAGCCCGTGCCGGGTTTTTGACGCTCGTCAAACGCGCTCGGAGATCACGCCCGATCCACCCGTCAAGGTCTCGACACTTGCGGACGCACTTTCGGCGTCAGGCAGCTCCGAGGTGTCATCGTCCAGCCCTTCCTGGCGGGCCTCACGTTGATCGTCTGCCTGGCGCTGGCGATCGGTATCGTTGCGATCGGTCACCTGAGCCGACTCAAGCTGTAAACCCTCGGCGCCCAGCATCTCGCGCAATCGAGGCAGTGCCGTTTCCATCGCATCGCGGGCCAGCGGGTTCGACGCCTGCAGCATCAGCTGCGCCTGATCGCTCTGCACTGATAGCTTCACGTGGACTTTGCCAAGCTGTGGCGGGTCCAGACGCAGTTCTGCACTGTCCACGCCTTTGGCGGCCATAAACACGAGCCGTTGGCCCAGCGCCTTGTCCCAACCGGTCTGATTGAGATTCAGGGGCGCGCTTAGCGCCTCGGTCAGTGCGGCGGGCGCGGACGCCGACACCGGAGTTGTCGGAACCGCCGCATTTCCGGGCGCGATGGAGGCCGCGCGCGGTGTCTCAAGACCAATCGACTCAATCTGGCTGGCCGACGGGCCGGTCACCGCTGTCTGAGCGGCCAGGGTCTGGAGCTGACGCGCCAGAACCGCCGATTTCGCCGTCTCCACGGGGATGGAGGGTTCGGCGTCCGGGAGGCTCTGGCCGGTCAGGAGTGAGGCATTCGGTTGCGCTCGCACTTGCGCCGCGCTGCGCGTCAGTGGAGGCAGCCCGTCAGCATCAGCGGTCGCATCCTGGCTTGAAGCCGCGGTTGAACCGTTCGGTTGCTGGGAAAACCAGCCAAATCGCTGCAGGCCGCGGGTGGTTTGTGTGTTCGCCACCGCCCCCGCCTGTTCATCTGCGGCCAGAGCGGCTGTCCCAGCGGACAAAGTTGCCGTCTCGCTCGCCAAGGGCGCATTTATGGGTAAAGCCGCTAACGCTAAGGCTTGCGGGTCGGATGTCGATGGGGCATCCACACTGTCTGCCGGCGGCAAGCCATTGCCGCTGTTCGGCAAGCGCTCACCGCCTCGAAGGCTTGCCAGGGTTTCCGGCAGGCGCGCGGCTGGCTCGCCACCAAGGCTCTCAAGCAACGCCTCAGGCGAGGTGTCAGGCATCATCGCCGGGTCGTCGATAGCGGCAAGCTCTACGTCATCCGTATTCTGCAAAGACGCCGTAATCGACTGTAAAATCTCGGAAAAAGAATTCCCGTCTGCGGAGTCCTGGGTCAGACTTGCCAGTGTGTCAGCACCCTCTCCAGTGGCGGTTTTCGCTTCGCTCACCGCCGCTGAGGCAGCCATCAGGCTCATGATATCCAGATTCACACCGTTCTCCTTTGCGGTGACAGACGTTCTCTCAAGGGGTAACTAGCAATATGCGTGCCAGCGTCATAAATCGACCAAAACCGCGCCAGCGGCCCTAAAGTCACGGCGCACACCGTCGCTATACCTTCCACAACGGAAGCAATTGCATGCCCGTGCATTCGTATGACGCGCCAAAATTTATGAACGACGATATTCGCGCCTTACTAGAAAACGTGACCAATCTGCCGAGCCCGCCCTCCGTGGCCGCGCAGGTTATTGATCTGGCCAAACGGCCTGAAGTGCAGCTTGCCGAGGTCGCAGCGGCGATCAGCTGCGACGCGTCGCTGGCGGCAAAGATCATGCGGGTGTCCAACTCGGCCATGTACGCGAGGCGTCGCAAGAGCACCAATTTGCGACAGGCTCTGGTGGTTCTGGGACTCCAGGCGACCGTGACGCTCGCGCTGGGCTTTTCGTTACTGCCCTTGCTCAAGCAGAGCGGTTCCCAACATAAGCTGCTTGAACACACCTGGCGTCGCTCACTTATGGCTGGCATCTGCGCGCGCGTCATTGCCGATGTCACCCGGCGCGCCAATTCGGAGGAAGCCTTCTTGTGCGGGCTGCTGCAGGACGTGGGCATCATGGGCATCAGCCGGATCAAGCCCGGCTTTTACGACAATGCCGCCGAGTTTCTTGAAGATCACACGGCCCTGATCGAATACGAGCGACAGCAGCTTGGCGACGACCATGCCGCTGTTGGCACCATTCTTTTGAATAGCTGGAATCTGCCGGATTACCTGCCGGATGCCGTCGCGATCAGTCATCGCTTCAATCGAAAGACCACACGCGAATCGACGCAAAATCTGTCGCTGATCGTCGCACTGTCTGGCCCGCTCGCCGATTTGTGGCTTGAGTCCGGCGGCCAGGGCAGCGGTGTCCAGTCGCTGGCGCGCATTGGCCAACGCGAGCTTGGCATCGGACCAGGCGATTTCACACGTATCATGCAGGAAATCGCCACGCTGATTCCCGAGATGGGCCACATCTTCGAAACCGAGCTCATCAATACCGACGAGGCTCAGATGATCACCGAGCGGGCCAACGAAATGTTGACTGAGCGATCGCTGGCGAGCCACCAGCAGGCGCATGAAGCGGCAGAAAAAGCCAACAAGATGCAGTCCTACGCCGAAGATCTCGAGCAGGTAACCCAGCGCGACGAACTTACCGGGGTCGCAAGCCGCAGCTACCTGCAACAGCTTCTGGAAAAAGGGTTTGAAAACGCGACCAAGTATTCATGGCCACTGGCGATTATGTTTCTGGATCTTGATCACTTCAAGGCGGTCAACGACACCTATGGGCACGGGGCTGGCGACAACGTACTGCGCAACGTGGGCGGCATTCTAAACAGCGCGCTGCGTGATTCAGATACGGCCGGGCGCTACGGGGGCGAAGAGTTTCTGATTATATTGCCGGGCACTGATGAGGACGGCCTGAACAACGTCGCAGCACGCCTGCTCCAGGCGCTGCGCGTAGCCACCCACTCCGTGAGCGATACCAAGCGCATCACGGTGACTGCCTCCATTGGATGCGCGCTGGTTGGTGAGGGTCATCGCTATGCGTCGGTAGAGTCATTCATCGCGCGCGCCGATGAAGCGCTTTATGCAGCCAAAGCGGCCGGGCGCGACCAATATCGCATGCTCGCCCCCGCGACCGAATCGGCACCCAATCTGGACACCGCGCACGGCGCAGCTCAGGGCTCACCCGCCTCCGTGTGACGGCCGGGCGCACGCCATGCGTCCTGTTCTTTCTGCTCCCTTTTCTCCGCACGACTGCGCTGCGTGGCCAAACGCTTGGCGTTGGCCTTGCCCACCGCCATCGTGCGTTGACGGCAATGCACAAAGCGTTGGCGAGCGGCCTTGAGCTCAAGCTCTGCGCGTTCTACTACAAGCTGCTGCTGCCGGATCGCCTGCTCAAGCCGGCGCAGAAACTCTGCGCGATTTTGCAGCCCGCCAACGCCGAGGTTGGTCTGTGGATTGCAGGGTCGATCACGCTCATCGATCAGAAGCTGATACTGCTGCCTCGACTGCAGCAGCGTCGTTTCGGCGCTGGCCAGCTCGCGTCCGGCCGTAGTCTCACGGCTGGCGTACAGCGCCTCAACGGTTGCCAGTCGATTCTTTTTGCGCGTCATTCACTGTCCTCGGGCTGGGCCTGACCCAGCACGTCCGCGAGCGCGGCCACGCTTTGGGCGAATGACACCCGCTCGTCCAGAGCCTGCCCGAGAAATGCCTGCAACTGCGGCCACAGGGCAATCGCCTCGTCCAGACCCGGGTCGCTGCCAGCTTGATAAGCGCCAACGCTGATCAAATCCTGATTCTGTCGATAGAGGGCGTAGAGTGCGCGAAACCGTTGGGCAAGATCGCGCTGATCGCGGCTCGCGGTCTGGACAAACGTTCGCGATACCGACGCCTCGATATCGATCGCCGGGTACAAACCACCCTCGGCGAGCTCGCGTGAGAGCACAATATGACCGTCAAGAATCGCGCGTGCGGCATCCACAATCGGGTCGTTCTGATCGTCGCCCTCGGCGAGCACCGTGTAAAACGCTGTAATGGATCCTGCATCTGTATCGCCGTTGCCGGCACGCTCGACCAGTTTGGGCAGGCGCGCAAACACCGACGGTGGATAGCCTTTGGTGGCCGGCGGCTCCCCGATCGCAAGGGCAATCTCGCGCTGCGCCTGGGCATAGCGAGTCAGTGAGTCCATCAGCAGCAGCACGTCCCGCCCCTGATCTCGGAAGTACTCGGCGATCGAGGTAGATAGCCGCGCGCCCTGAAGCCGCATCAGAGGGGAATCGTCCGCCGGGCTGGCAACCACCACGGCGCGCGACAGTCCCTCCTCGCCCAGCGTATCTTCAATAAACTCCTTGACCTCCCGGCCACGCTCGCCGATCAGCCCGACGACGATCACGTCGGCCGTTGTAAAGCGCGTCATCATGCCAAGCAGAACACTTTTACCCACGCCGCTGCCGGCGAACAGTCCGAGGCGCTGCCCGCGGCCGGCTGTGAGCAAAGCGTTAATGGAGCGCACACCCACGTCGAGCGGTTCGCGCACTGGCTGTCGGGTAAGCGGATTGATGGTGCGACGACCCAGCGGCACCGGCTCGCGTGCACGCAGCGGGCCCTTGTTGTCGAGTGGCTGCCCCTCGCTATCAATCACACGGCCCAGCAGTTCTGGCCCAACACGCACCTCGCCGCTTTTGCCAACGGGTATGACTCGCGCGTTCGGGACCAGGCCGTGCAGCTCGCGCTTGGGCATCAAATACAGTTTTTCACCCGCAAAACCGACGACTTCTGATTCGACGCGGGTACCGTTGGGGGCCACGATATCGCAGCGACCGCCAACCGGTGCCTGACAGCCCACGGCCTCCAGTGTCAATCCCACGACCCGCGTGAGGACCCCTTCAACCACCAGGCCAGTCTGCTCGAGTCGTTCGCCGCGTTCGGCAATGCGTTTGGCCCAGCGGCGTGCATTGTGCTCTGGTATGAACGCGGCCGCGGCATGCTGAGTCATTCCGGTGCGCTGCGCTCGTCGCCAAGCAGTTCGTTGATCACCGCTTCGAGGCGCGACTCCACGCGTGCGTCAATCCGCGAGGTGGCGGTCTCGATGCGACAGCCACCACGGCTTTGCAACGGGTCCTCGACCAGTTGCCATGCACGCTCGCCATCAGTGGGCGTAAGTGCGTTGGCGACCAGCTCGGCATCGTCCGGATGCAGCAGCACCCGCACTTGCCGTGAGGCGACGGGCAGAGCATCGAGCGCTTCACGCACGACTCCAATCACGCTTCCCGGATCAGTCCGCAACTCACGGCGAAACAAACGCCGCACGACCATCATGGCCAGCTCGGCAGTTTGCTGCTCGACGTCCTGATCCAGACCTTCGAACGGCGCTGCCAGCTGGCCGAGCACCGTGTCAAGAAGACGCGCTTGTTCATCAATCATGGTGCGGCCGCGTGAGCGACCTTCTTCAAGGCCTTCGGCCAGACCCTGTGTGAAGGCCTCATCGTAGGCCTGCTGTTGAATGCGCTCCAGGTCGCGCAGCGACAGCCCGCGCTCACCGCGGGTGCTGTTGAAACTCTCATCGGAGGCTACAACATCCGGTGCCTGCCAGCGGTCGATCGTGGGTGCCGGATCAGACATAGTCACCGCCACCGCTCGCCAACACGATATCGCCGGCTTCGGACAGGCGTCGTGCCACCTCCAGGATATTGCGCTGCGCGGCCTCCACATCGGCCAGCTTGACCGGGCCTCGCGCCTCGAGATCTTCGGCCATCATTTGCGCGGCGCGCTTGGACATGTTGCGGTAAATCTTGTCCTGCATCTTTGCATCGGCGCCCTTGAGTGCCAGCGCAAGATCGTCGCTGCTGACTTCGCGCAGCAGCGTCTGGATTCCCCGATCGTCCACGGCCAACAGATTTTCGAACACAAACATCAGTTCCTGAATTCGCGCCAGAAGCTCCGCATCCCGTTTCTCAAACTGCTCGGTGACCGTTTCCTCCGCTTCCGAGGGCAACGCGTTCAAAATCGCTGCGGCGACTTTTTCGCCGCCAATCTTCTCAACCTTTGATTCAACGGCCAGATCGCTTTGTCGTGCCACGAGTTCTTCCAGCTCCTTGAGCGCCGATTGCTGCACGTCGCTCAGGTTAGCAATGCGAAACAGCACGTCCGCCTGAATATCGGCGTCCAGCCGCTCCATAACGGCAGCCGCGCGGTCCCCCGCAAGATAGGCCATCACAATGGCAATGACCTGCGGATGCTCGACCCGCACCATCTCGTGGATATCGTCGATATTCATCCACGCCAGCGCCTCCAGACTGTGACTGGCATCGCCGGCAAAAATCCGGTCGAGCAGAGCGCTTGCCCGGGTCTCGCCAAAAGCATTGTTCAGCACGTTGCGGATGTAGGCCTCTGAGCCCGCTTGTACGTTTGCATCCTCTTCCAGACGCGACTCCAGCGACGTCAGCGCCGCCTCAAGCTGCTCCTGACCGATACTCTCGAGCTCGCGCATGGCACCGCCGAGGACCTCGGCCTGATTGACGTCCATATGGCGCAGCACCGCGGCGGCTTCGGTCTCGCCAAGCGACAACAGCAAGATAGCGGCCTCCGCCGGGCCGCTACTCATCGTCGCCACCTACCCATTCTTTCATGATCTTGGCGACACGCTCGGGGTCTTCACCGGCGATTTGCTTGGCCATGGCCATGCGTTCTTCCAGGGTTGGTGGCGGTGGCGGCTCCGGCTGCGCGATTTCGCCCTCGATGGCGTTGGCCTGCATCGCCAGTGCGCCGTTGTTTGGCAGCGCGAGCTGATCTGGTGGTGGGAGTGCGGCCGTTGAGGCCTTGATCAGGTTGCTCGCCACAGGTTTAAGCACTTTGAAGACGACGACCAGTACAAGCAGCAGACCCAGCGCCTGTCGCACCAGATCAATAAACCAGGGCTGCATCCAGAACGCCAGCGGCTCTACTTCATCGCCCACGTCCATCATCTGGAAATTGGCGTTGACGACCTGAATGCTGTCACCGCGTGCTTCGTCAAATCCCACGGCCTCACGCACCAGATCGGCAATCTGCGCCAGTTCCTCAGGCGTGCGCGGCGTTATCACGGCCTCGTCGTTTTCGTCGACCGAACGAATGTTGTCCACGACCACCGCGATCGACAGACGGGTAATGGTGCCCACCGGGTTTCGCGTGGTAGTGATTGCCGTGCCGACGTCGAAATTGCGGGTTTCATTCGTGCTGACATCAACCGGAGGCGCGGCCGCTTCACCGTCGGCGGTCGCCGGGTCGGCACCGGTGACGGGCGGCTGATTGGTCAGTGCGCCGGGTATGCCACCCTCGCCGCCCGCACCGCCACGTCGTTCGCTGGACGAGGTGTTTTCGCTGCGTACGGCGCTGGTCGCCGGGTTGAAGGCCTGCGCCGTCTGCTCGGACTGGGTGAAGTCGAGCTCGGCGTTGATCTGGGCGCGAACGTGACCGAAGCCGACCATCGATGCAATCAGCTCCTCCACTCGATGCACGTAGTCAGCCTCGATGCGACGCTTGTGCTTAAGCTGCCAGTCAGTGGCTTTGCTGTCGGCACTGTTGTCCGGCGAATTCAGAAGATTGCCAAACTGATCCACCACGGTGACGGCGTCGGGTTGCAGATCTTTGGTGCTCGAGGCCACGGTATGGACGATCGAGGAGATCATGTCTTCGCTGAGCTGGCGTCCCGCCTTGACGGTCAAAAACACCGAGGCCGTTGGCATCGTGCGGTCGCGGACAAACACCGACTCGTTGCCCTGAGCCAGATGCACACGTGCGCTGCGTACCGGCTTGAGTTTGGCGATCGTGCGTGCGATCTCTGTCTCGACCGCGCGCCGGTAGCGCGCCTGCTCGATAAACGTGCTGACGCCAAACTGCGGCTCTTCATCGAGCATCCGATAGCCGCTGCCGCCTTCAGACGGCACACCTTCGGAGGCAAGCGTAAGGCGTGCGCGGTCAAGCTCTGCGGCCGGCACGTAAACCGTACCCGTGCCGCTGTCGACCCGCGGCTCAATGCCTGCACTACGCAACGCCTGATCCACTTCGCCGACCGCTTCGGTCGACAGATTGCTGAACAACGTTTTCTCACTGGGAGCCCGCGTCCACAAAATGACCGCGACGCCCAGCGCCACACTGGCCGCGATCGCCACCATCGCCAGCAACTGGCGTGCGGCGGCGTTTTGCATCAGCGCCGCCAGCGGTCCGGTGGGGGTTGCGTCCGTTTCAGTTGCCATGAGTCAGCTGCGCTCCTAGACCGGCATGTTCATAATTTCCTGGTACGCAGTGACCAGTTTGTTGCGCACCTCAGTCATGGCGCGAAAAGACAGATCGGCTTTTTGCAGCTGGAGCATGACCTCGGGCAACGAAGCGTTCGGATCGCCAGCCTCAACCGCCGCCGCACCTGCCGCAGCGTTTTTCTGTGTCGCACTGACCGCCGTCGTGGCGTCGGCCAGCGTTTTGGCAAACGACTGCTCGCCGGGTGCAACCTCTGCAACGGGCGTCAACGCGGCGTTGTGGGTTTGATCCAGGCGCGCGGCCGTCGCGCGCATCTGCTGCATGACGGCTGATATATCCATTTTGTCCATGGTTGTGTCCTGGTAGTTGTCAGGCGGCGCTGCCGCCGGGAATGGCGACACCTGCCTCGCGCAGTTTGGCCAGCTTGTAGCGCAACGTGCGCTGACTGATGCCAAGTCGGTCAGCGGCCTCCTTGCGTTTGCCTTGACCGGCTCGCAATGCAGCAAGGATCAGATCCTTTTCCTTGCTGCGCAGGTCGTCCTGCAACGCCTGCGGTTCGGCCGGTCGCGGCACCGGAGCCGGCGTCAGGCTGGTATCAATGGCGATGTCGTCTGCCTGCAGATGTCCGCTGCCGCGCATGATCACGGCACGCTGAATCACGTTGTCGAGTTCGCGCACGTTGCCAGGCCAGCTGTAACCTTGCAGTTTGTCTTCGGCCGCCGTGGAAAGGCTAACGTCGCTGCCGGCACAACGCGCCAGACAGTGCATGGCGAGCGGGACGATATCGCGCGGGCGCTGCGCCAGAGATGGTAGCGCGATGGGAAAAACGTTGAGCCGGTAAAACAGATCTTCGCGAAAGTGCCCGGCGTCCACGTGCTCACGCAGATCGCGGTTGGTGGTCGCCAGCACGCGCACGTCCAGCGCAATGGTCTTTTGACCGCCGAGACGCTCGACCTCTTTTTCCTGCAGCACGCGCAGCAGTTTGGCTTGCAGGCCCAGATCCATCTCAGAAACTTCGTCCAGCAACAACGTGCCGCCCTGCGCCTGCTCAAATTTCCCTGCTCGCGCCTCGCCTGCGCCGGTGTAGGCCCCTTTGACGTGACCAAAGAGCACGGCTTCCAGCATGCTTTCAGGGATCGCCGCGCAGTTGATTGCCACAAATGGGGCGTCTGCGCGTTTCGACATGGCGTGAATGTAGCGTGCATAGACTTCCTTGCCGGTGCCGCTCTGACCGTGCAGCATCACCGTGGCATCGCTGGCCGCGACACGTCTGGCAAGGCTCAGCGCCTCCATCGATCGTGGATCTTCGGCGACGGGGTTGGCCGGATCGAGCAGAGTATCGCCTTCGGGCAAGTAGCGGCGCACCGTCTCGACCAGGGTGTCCGCGGCAAACGGTTTTACAAGATAGTGCACAGCCCCGTGATGCATTGCATCGACGGCCTTTTGGATGGTGCCGTACGCAGTCATGAGGACCACCGGCAGCTCGGGATAGCGGAGCTTTATCTGAATCAGCAAATCGTTACCGTCCATAGGGGACATCTGCACGTCGCTGATAATCAGGGCCACTGCCTCGTCCGCCAGCAGCGCAAGCGCACTGTGGCCATCGGCCGCGGCAAGCGTGGAGTAACCATCGCTGTGCAAGGATTCCTGCAACGCCTCGCGCAGGTTCAGATCGTCCTCCACGATCAGAATTGTCGGACGTTCGGCGTCCTGGTTGCGGGTCTGCTGTGCTTTCAAAAGAATATGTCCTCTGGTTGGAATTGGAATTCAGGCGCAGGTCGCCGTGGTGCGATTCACGGAGTGTTCGCCGGCGGCCAGTGTCTTGACCTGTTCTGGATCTTCAATATTCATTTCGATCAGACAGCCTTCGCCCGGTCGAGACTCCACGCTGACGTCGCCGCCGTGGGCTTCCGCCGTGGATTTGACGACCGCAAGTCCGAGGCCCGTGCCGCCGGTGCGGGTGGTAAAAAACGCATCAAACATTCTGGCGCGATCGGCCGGGTCCAGACCCGGTCCCGTGTCACGCACACCCAGCGCGATACTGCCGCTATCAAGCCTGCGTGCGCTCAAGGTCAGGTGCACGCCGGGCTTGGATGCCTGCAGCGCGTTGCAACACAGGTTGGTCATTGCACCCACGAGCGCATCGCGATTGCCGGTCATGGTCTCGAGGTTTGGCGAGACAACAATCGCGACTTGATCGTCGGGGCGACGCTCTGTTTCAACGAGCTGCAGTACGTCCCGCAGCATTTCATGGATGGGAATCACCTCGTTGGTCATCGTGCTGCCGCGGGCAAAGCCGAGCATGTCATTGACCATTCGTTCAAGCTGGCCCAAACGGGCGGTAATCCGCTGTGCGTAGGCACGGCGTTTGTGATCGTCCACACCGGCGCGCCCCAGCTGCGAGCTGTAAAGCAGCGCACTGCTCAAGGGCGTGCGAACCTGATGTGCCAGTCGTGCAGCCATCTCGCCCATTTCAACCAGGCGCTGCTTGCGCGTGAGCATGGATTGGATGGTGCGGGTTTCGGTGACGTCGGTCAGCAGCACAATGGCGTCGCCACCGGTACCGAGCGCTTTGCGAGACACACTTACACGACGGCCGTTGGCCAAAGCCAGCTCACCGTCGTGGGCGCTGCGCGTCACCGTGCCGATTGCCTCTTCGGCGGACTTGCCGATGGGCGAGCCGCCCAGCATGTCGACGGCCGATTGATTGCACTCGGTAATCACGCCCTGCGGATCGGTGACGATCACCCCACCGGGAAGAGCGCCCAGCAGTCGTTCCAGCCTCGCCGCGAGCGCTTCTTTTTCGCGCAGCTCGTTGACCCGTTCGCTGTTGGCAACGGCCAGCTCCTCGTTCAGGACGGTCACACGCTCGCGCAATCCGCCGAATGCATCTTCGAGTTGCTGAGCGTGCTGGGTAAACGCCGTGAAGGCGCGTTCGAGATGCAGTGTGTCTTGGGGTGCTGCCATGGTCATCATTCCGTGATGAGAAATTCCGTTACTGCCAGGTTCGGGAGCAAGTTTGATGCCAAACCGCGAAAAGCACTCTAATCAACGCGTTACATCCCGCCGACCGCCACCATCGCAGACGAACACGTCAAGATTTTGTCGCTTTACCCGACGCCGTCATGCCGTACTTGCGCATCTTCTCCACCAGCGTTGTGCGCTGCAGGTTGAGCAAACGAGCGGCGCCAGCCACCGTGCCACCACTGGCCTCAAGCGCTTCGCGGATGAAGCCTTTCTCCATGCTGATCAGATGACCGCGCAGATCCAGGCCGCCGGAAGGTAAACCAAACTCGGCGCCAGCCTCGGGAACAACGTCAGGCGCCTTGTGATCATCGGGCAGATGCGCGCGATACTGCGGCGGCAGATCGTCGAGGTTGATACGATCGCTGGCATTCGTAATGGCCAGACGCTCGACCAGATTGGACAACTCGCGAATATTGCCTGGCCACGCATAGGTCGCCAGTGCATTCATGGCGTCGCTGCTCAAGCGCAGGGCCTTTTGGTCGTCGCGCGTATGCTGACACACCAGATCCTTGACCAACGCTGGCAGATCGCTCTGACGTTTGCGCAGCGGTGGCATCTCAATGGGAAATACGTTGAGGCGATAAAACAGATCAAGGCGAAACTTCTGCTTCTCGATGGCGTCCGGCAACGCGCAGTGGGTAGCCGCCACGATGCGCACGTTGCAGTGACGCGTATGGTTGCTGCCCACCCGCTCGTAGCAACGCTCCTGCAGTACGCGCAGCAGTTTGACCTGCATCGGCATACTCATGTCGCCAATCTCGTCCAGAAACAGCGTGCCGCCTTCGGCCATTTCGAAACGACCCTTGCGCGAGGAGATGGCACCGGTAAAGGCGCCCTTTTCGTGGCCAAACAACTCGCTTTCAAGAAGATCGGGCGGGATGGCGCCGCAGTTGATCGGCACGAAGGCCTGGGCTGCGCGATCCGATTGATCGTGAATGGCCCGAGCCACGACTTCTTTCCCGGTGCCCGACTCGCCGGTGATCAAAACCGTGCTCTGGAAAGGCGCGACCTGAGAAATCTTTTCGCGCACCTGGGCAATGCGACGCGAGATGCCCGTTGGCATTATGCGCCGGTCATCTTTGGATCGCGGTGGCGGTACGTGTACAGGAGCGTCCTCGACGGGGACGTCCACCTGAGGGGGAATCCGGGTAGAAACGGGGTCGACGGCGAGAAGTTTCTCGTTCATTTGCTGGTGCCTCCACTGCGCCATTTTTGTCAGTCGTCCTATCGCGTGATCGTGAGCAACAAAGGGGTGGAGTCCAGGTTCACCCTGCGAGTTGTCTTAATCGTCCTTGCGATGACTGGAGAATATGTCGGGTGGCGGGAGGCAAACAGTGATGACAATCACAAAAGGCCGCACGAGCGTCAAAAAAACAACGCTGCCGTGCGGCCTTTTTTCAGGTGTCAAAGATTTGGTGTGAGATCGGCCCTTGCAATCGCGGATTATGTTATGGCGCGACAGATGCCTGAGCCGTCACCGCAGCGGTGTTGTCGCGGTAGGCAGCCGTGGCGCGCCGGCCGGTGGTCACCTTTGTGCCCGACTCCAGAAGACTGCTGCGGCGTTTCTTCGCGAGTTCCAGAACCAGGTCAGTGTACACCCTTACCTGTGTGAGCTCCGACAGAACGTGAGCACTTAATGGCCCGCCGTCGAGCCCGTCAAAAAACGTGCGCACGAGCTCTTCATGCCGTGATTTGAGGTGGCCCACTACCTCCCAGTCACCGCTGGTGGCCGCTTCAGCAAGCCTCCGACTGGTCGTCAGCAAGTCCGTGAGTATGGGTTTTTGTGTTTCGCTCATGGTGACTCATCCTTGAGTGCGTGATTTGACATATCAGGCCGACAGCGAGGTCTGCGGCGGTGGTGACGGCTTTATTCCCTGCCATCCAGTTCGAATTTCGCGCAAAAGGTCGCTGACTTCTTCGACACAGCGCACATCATTGGAAATATTTGCCTTGATTAGCTGTCGGCTCATGTAGTCGTAGAGCGCGTCCAGGCGCGAGGAGAGACTGCCGCCTTGCTCGTGATCCAGGCTCGACTGCAGTGCTGCGACGATCGCCATCGCAGAACTGATGTGTTCGCCCCGTCCATGGGCAACGCCGCGCTCCATGAGTCCACGAGCGGCCGCCAGGCGTCCGATCGCCCGCTCGAGCAGCATATCGATCAGCTTGTGCGGATCGGCATTTTCGACGGCGAGCTGAGAGCCATTGGCGCGATAGCTGGTCACCGCACCCTGTGTGTTCTGTTGCATGAGACCGAATTCCTTATTGTGATCCCGGCAGGCCCTGAAGCTGGGCGGCGAGGAAATCAGAGGTTGAGGTCAGACCCGAAACGATCGAGTCGAGTGCGGAGAACTCCCGTAAGAGTCTGGCTTCGACCGACTGCAAACGAAAATCCAGGGCCGTGCGCTGGTCTTCAATGAGGTCGATCGACTTCTCGAGTCCGTCGGTACGCTCATCAATCCGTCCGCCGTCCTCAAGATACGGATCCAGCACCGCATTGAGGCGCGTAGCGAAGCCCTCTTCACCGCCGAACAGACGCGCGATGGCATCAAAATCTTCGGTCAGCGCGTCGTTCAGGGCCGACTCGTCAATGTTGAGTTTGCCCTCCAGATCGGTTTCGATGCCCGCGCGCGTCAACGACCGATAGCTGCCGTCGTCGAGAAGTCCGCCGCCGGCTACCTCGCGCCGCAGCGAACCGGACACGTCGCGCACACCGCTGTCTCCAAGCAGTGCACCAATATCTCCGGTGTCTGCGTCAAAGCGCGTCAGGGACGCGAGCGAATCCACCAGCGTGTTGTAGGCGTCCACAAACTCGCGCGCTTTGGCGGTCGCGGCACTTTTGTCGAACTCGACCTCGAGCGTCTCAATTGTGCCGGGCTCGGCTCCCAGAACGTTAATCGACACATCGCCAATGACGTCCGTAAAAATATTGGTGCTGCTGGTGCGCTCAAACGTGTCTACCTGGATGCGTGCATCCGCAGCCGCGCGCAGCTCGGTCATGGTACTGCCCGGCTCGGCGTTGGGTCCGGTCGTCAGGAAGTCCAGGCCGCCATCGTTGGATTCAATTTCAATCGAATTTTCTTCACCGGTCTTGCTTCCGGTAAGAATGAGCCGCACGCCGTCTTCCGCCGTAATGATGGATGCACGAACGCTGCGGTTGTCAGGATTGCTGTTGATCGCATCGCGAATGTCCGCAAGCGTTGACGCCTCATCTTCGATGTTGACCAGAAAATCGTCCGCGCCGTCCTCACCGCTGCGAAAAATCAGCTGTCCGGCGCCCAGAGACTTTTCCGTGGCATCTGAAAACGCCTGCGAGGCGACCTTGGCGGTCGTGGCAACGGCAAGGACTTCTACCTCGTAAGACGACGGAACGGCACCAACGCCAGCACTGGCGCTGAACAGCTCCTCATTGCTGCTACTGGCCCGACGCGAGCGAAAAATATCGACGTCGTCGAGCTTGTTCAGAGCATCGCGAAAACTCGACAGCGATGACTTGAAGCTGCCCAGCGCTGACAATTCGGATTGGATGCTCGCTTCACGTCGCGCGAGTCGTAGCGTAGCCGGCTGGCCTTCGGCCACCACCAACTGCGAAACGATCGAGGCGACGTCGAGTCCCGAACCGATCCCTGGAGCCGTAATCATGTCTGTCGATCCCGTGTCTTGTTAGGTGAGAACCAGCGCTGACGCATCATGCGCTGGCGTTGATCAGATTGAGTGCCTCGCCGCTGTCGGCAGCGCGCGCGACGGCCTCCTCGCTCGGAATCTGCCGCACCACCTCATCGGTGGAACGATCGATGACCTTGACCACGGTCATCCCACTGTCGTCGTCAACCTCGAAACGCAAATCGCGCCCCATTTTTTCTGCGCGACGGGCCAGCTCACTGGCAGCTTCCTCAACCTCGCTGCGAACAGGCTGTTCGTTCTGTTCATCAGGCTTTTCCTCTTGCGCGCTTCTTAGCAAAGTAGCGTTTTCGGATACAGATCGTGCAGCGGTCGTTGCCGACGCTGCGCTGTTTTCCGTGCGCCCGCTTTGCGCGCGTGGTTCACGACCGGTTCTGTCCGGCGTGGGCAATATGGAACGCAACGATGTGTTGATGTCGTTGTTCATCCTATTTGTCTCCGTCTACTGAGACTGCCGGGCGCGTTATGCCACCTCGCGCCCGGCGTCCGTTTCTCTCTCGTAGGAAAGAGACTCCGCGATGCCAACCAACATCACGGAGGCTTTTAAACGGCTTAACCCAGGAGGCTAAGCGCAATCTGCGGCTGCGTGTTGGCCTGGGAAAGCATCGCCACACCAGCCTGCTGCAGAATCTGACCCTTCGACAGGGCCGCCGTTTCTGCGGCAAAGTCCGCATCCTGGATTCGACCCCGCGAAGCCGACAGGTTTTCACTGGTCGTCTGCAGGTTCACGATGGTGGACTCCAGACGGTTCTGTATAGCACCCAGGTCACTGCGGAAGGTATTGACCGACTGCAGTGCCGCGTCGATACGCTGAATGGCGTCGTTTGAGTTATCAACGTTGGTCACCGAAACATCGTTCAGCGTCTGGGCGTCTTTCGAAATCGACTGGCCCACACCCAGGATGTCGTTGGTGGCATCCGTGCCGGCAAGCGTGATGTTGTCGGTCGCCGACAGCGTCACTTCACCAGTGATGGTGCCAGTCAAACCCAGATCACCCGTGTTGCCGGTACCACCTGCGGTGCTCGTTACCACGATGTTGCGACCGTCGTTCGCGTTGAGCGACATCGTACCCGCGCCGGCATCAAACGTGGCGGTGACGCCCGTCTGAGACGAGAACAGGTTGATCTGCTGAGCGACATCGGCACCGTCAATCGCGGTACTCACGTCGGTGCCTGCGGCATAAATGTCAACACCGTTGATGTTCAGCGCGTAGGTGTTATCGGCGTTGTTACCGCCAATGTCGGCAAAGGCCGTACCCGTGACAGTGTTCGAAGCAACCGTCGTCAGGCCCGGAACGCCAGCAGAGTTAATCGCTGCTGCAATGTCCTGCGCACTGTTGCTGTCGGACGCACCTACGGTCACCGCGGCGTTAGTACCGACAGTGATCGTCAGGGCACCGGTCAGCGGGCCACCGCTCACATCACCGGTCTGACTGGCGATCTGACCCAGCGATCCTGAGCGTACGTTGGTTGCGAGACCCAGCGAAATGGTTTCGCCGACGTTCGCGCCAACCTGGAAGGTCGCCGAACCGGCGCTGCCATCGAGCACGCGCAGACCGTTGAACGAGGTCTGCGTCGCGATACGATCGATTTCTGCGATACGCTGCTGCACTTCGGCGTCCAGCGCGGCGCGGTCAGACGACGAGTTGGTTACGTTGGCCGACTGAACCGCCAGCTCACGGATGCGCTGCAGGTTGTTGGTCAGCTCGCCCAGGGCACCCTCGGCCGTCTGAGCCAGAGAGATGCCGTCGTTGGCATTTCGCATGGCCTGGTCAAGGCCACGAATCTGCGTGGTAAATCGTTCTGAAATTGCAAGGCCTGCAGCGTCGTCTTTGGCGCTGTTGATGCGCAAGCCCGTCGACAAACGTTGCATGGCCGTATTCATGCTGGTCTGCGAGCGCGTCAAATTGCGCTGTGCATTCAACGATGCAACGTTGGTGTTGATGAATTGAGCCATTTGAATACTCCGTAAAAAGCTACTAAATCCCTAAATTTTGTCGGCGAAATTCGTCAAAATATCGTCGGACAAAGTAGTTAGCGACGTTGCAAAAAAAATCTTGAGGCTTTTTTTTGTCCGGAGCGGACCTGCGTCACAGAAAGCCGTTTTAGATCGGAGTACGGGCTGTATTGGTGTAAACGAACTAGAGAACGTCGAACAGCGACAGACCCTGCACTCGCGCAAACGTCTGCTGCGCCGCCTGCAAACTTGTCAGCTGCTGATTGAGGTTTGAGATGGCTTCGGCAAAATCAACATCCTGCAGTTGGGAACGACTGGTTTGCAGCGTGAGCTCGAAGTCGGTGTTGCTCTCCTGCTGCGTTTCGATCGCCTGCAGACGCGAGCCAACCCGTGCGCGAATATCGAGCACGTTGCCGATGCCCTGATCAAGGTCAGCAAGTACATTGTTGATCCGGTTGTTCAACAGAGCCGAGCCTTCTTCACCAACAACATCATTGCGCAGGGCGTCGATAAAATTCTGCGCGGTCGTGAAGATGTCCTGACTTTCGGACGGTGTAATCGTAAACGCATCGTTGATCGCCGGCTGACCGTCGATACTGAACGTCGCGCCCGGCAGCTCGATGGTGTCTCCCTGTTCAAAGGCAGACGTACTGACCACCGCACCGTTCGAATCAAGGACCTGATACTGGTCGAGCGCCGTGAACTGGACGACGTAGGTGTCGCCAGGCCAGCGACTGATTCCATTCAAGCTGCCGGCATCGACCACACCGGACCCGGTGTTGGTCTCGAGCGCCGTGGTCACAAACTGGCCGTTGCCGTTGGCGATCTCGACGAAGACCTCGCCGCCGGAATCACCATCATCGACAAATCGAGTGGGACCAATCTGCACCTGTCGATCACCCTGATCACCGTTGTAGATGACCTCGCCGTTCACGCTGGCAAACGGCTCGGTGCGTGCCTGGAAGCCGGCGAATATGTAGTTGCTCTGTCCGTCGCGACGATTGGCCAGCTCCACGAGCTGGCTGCGAATTTCTTCGGCCTCCACCGCGATGAAACGGCGCGACTCGAAGGTCTGCGTATCGTTGTTGGCCTGAAGGGCCAGATCGCGCAAGCGGAACAGCGCATTCTGCACATCCGACAGCGCCGTTTCTTCTACGGCAAGGCGACCGGTCGCGAGCGTCGCATTGCTTTGAAACTGTTCATTCTGCTCCAACGCGGCGTTGATACTCGAGATCTGCCCGGCGGCCACAGGATCATCTGACGGATTGAGCAGCCTCTGGCCGGTCGAAATCTGCAGCTGCGTGCGGGTCAGTTCACTCTGCAAGCGGTTGAGCTGCGAAGTGCTTTGACGGAAAAAAAGTGCGGTCGAAGTGCGCATTATCGTCCTATCGCGTTGATGATCGTTGCAAACAAGGTATCGGCCACGGCAATCATCTGTGCCGCCGCCTGATAGCTCTGCTGGAACTGAAGCAGATTGGCCGCCTCCTCGTCCAGATTGACGCCGGACACCTCGAGCACTCGCCCCTCGGCCTGTTCGAGCAGCGTTGTCTGAGCCGCCACGCCGCGAGCTGCCTCGCGACCGTTGATGCCGGCTTGAGAGACCAGCGTGCTGACCGCATCGTTGAGCGTTGAACGCTCGCCGTCGAGCAGCGCTTCGTTGGGCAACTGCCCGATGTTGAGCATATTGCGATTGTCGCCAATACCGCCAACGTTGGACTCGACGGTGAACTGGTCACCTGCCGCAGGCGCGCCTTCCACCTCAATGTCATAGCCATTCAGGGTTATCGGCTGACCCGGCGTAAACGTGAAGCTACCGGCACCGTCCACCTGATACGTTGTCGCGCTCGTAAACTCGATGCTCACAGAATTGAGCAGCGCCGGATCGGTTGGATCGTTGACGTTGCTGATCCGCAGGGATGCCGTGCCGCTGTTGGCGCCATCCGCACCGGTACGTACCGGCAGCGCGGCGGCCACGTCACGGCCACTGGTGATCGTGAGCGACAACGACGATGCAGCGTCGCGGACAGGTTCAAGCGAAAACTGGTCGCCGGCCGCCGGAGCGCCGGCAATCACCACTTCCAGACCCTCAAATGAAATAGGATCGCCCGCCGTACCGGTTCCCGTGAACGGCACGCTCGTGCCGTCGGTCGTGTTGACGACGTTGTAATCGGTGCCGTCAAAGTTCAGTCGGTAGTTGTCGATGCCCAGCTGTGTGATGTCGCTAATGTTCAGATCCACGCTGGCCGTGCCGGCGTTCAGACTGGACGGAGTGGCAACAGGATCGGCGATGGAGAAGAACTCGCCACCGAGATCGCCGTCGTAGTCCATACCGCGCTGATGCTGTTCGTTGACATCCAGCGCAAATGCCGTGGCGATGCGGCCAAGCTGGTTCTGGGCCGTGCCAAGGCCGCGCTCGGAAAATTCGAGCAGACCGCCCAGCGAGCCGCCGGTGATCGTGCTGGTCACATCCGAGCTGCCACCCTGCACGCCGAGCTTTACACGTGTCCTGGATGGGTCCAGCGGATCTGCCTCGGTGCTAAGATCGACCGCGTTGGCGCCCAAGACAAGCACCTGACCGCTGCCAAAGAACACGTTCATGGAGCCGTCGTCCTGCTGCGCGGTGGTAATGCCCACGCGTCCGGCGAGATCGTTTATCAGGATTTGTCGCTGATCCACAAGATCGTTTGGAATACGCGCGGGGTCCGCGCCGCCCTGCACTGAAATGCGTTCGTTGAGCGCGGCAATTTCCTTGGCCAGCGCGTCAATATCGGCCACGTCCTGCTCGATGCGGCCGTTGACCTCAAAACTCAGACTATCGAGCTGGGAGGCCATCTGGTTAAAGCGTTCGACCACGGCTCGGGTTTCACCGAGCATCGTCTCGCGCGCGCCAATCGACGCCGGATCGTTGGCAACGTCGCCGGCAGCGTTGTAGAACGACTGCATGGTCGAGGACAGGCCCGCATTGGGATCGTTTAACAGATTGCCCAGACGATCCGCGAGCCCCGCAAAGGACTGGAAGCGACCCAGTTCGCTGGTCGCCTCGGTGACCTGGCCACCGAGGAAATTGTCGTAGACGCGCTGGATGGCCTGGACCTCGGCGCCGTTGCCTACGGATCCAAATCCAAACTGCGTGGGCTCGCGCGTACCGAGCAGCACGCGCTGGCGCGAATAACCGGGCGTGTTGACGTTGGCAATGTTGTGGCTCGTCGTCTCAAGCGCACGCTGGGCGACACGCAATGCAGACAAACTGGTATTCAAGATCGACATAACATCTCCGGCGTACGAGCCCCATCAGCAGCGGGTTCGTCAAAATATCGACACCTGTCAGGGAATCTTTAGCGCTTTAAGCGCATCGGTCAGCGTAGAACCATTGGCGATGCGTAAAATTTTGTCGGCGTACTGCGGATCGGTCGCATAGCCGCCACGCTGCAGCGCTTCAGCAAACTGCGCCCCATTGTTTCCTTTGCCCAACGCATCTTTGTAGCGCGGCGCGTTTAACAGTAATCGGGCGTAGTCCTCGAAACTCTCGGCGACAGAATCGTAAGCTCGAAAGTCTGCGCGTACGGTGTGCGCCTGACCGTGAACATATTCCTGGGTTTGGACCGCCGCGCGCTGCCCATCCCAGCGCGAGCCGGCCTTGATGCCAAACAGGTTGTTGCTGTCCGCTCCGCTGGCGGTACGAATGGGATGGCGGCCCCAGCCGGTTTCAAGTGCGGCCTGCGCAATCAGAAACTGCGGCGCGACTTTGAGCATGGCCGCCGCTTTGCGTGCATAGGGCAGGATGCGCTGCACGAATCGCGTGTTTGGATCAGGGTGCGGCTCACTTGGCGCGACCTCCAGCGGTGCGGCCGCCGACGAAGCGGTGGGCACTGACTGGAGCGTCGGTCGTCGGATGACCTGCTCCGGCTCGGCGCCAAACTGGCGCATCAGCATGTCTGCAATCCCAAGGCCACTGTTTTTGGACAGCGCCCCGGCCATCTCCTGATCAAACATGTCGCGATAGAACTTGCCTTGCTCGCTGTCCATGGCGCCCTCGCCGAGACTCGCCGAGCGCATGTTTTTCATCAGCATGTGGGTAAACAGTGATTCGAACTGCTGCGCCACTTCACGCAGAGTCGCCTGCTCTTCCGCAGATTTAGGGCTCACGCCCGTTCTGGCGCCCGCGGCAACGACCTGTGCAGGGGCGGACGGCTTCATATCACCACCAGCTCGGCGCGCAACGAGCCGGCCTGTTTGAGTGCCTCAAGAATCGCAACCAGATCACCTGGAGCGGCCCCTACTTCGTTCACCGCCCGCACGATGTCATTGAGCGTGACGCCCGGGTTGAACAGGAACATACGATTTTCCTCCTGTTCGATGGTCACCCCTGAGTCGGGAAGCACGGCGGTTTGACCCGCACCGAACGGATTGGGTTGCGAGGCAATGGGTTGTTCGCTGATGGTCACCACGAGCGATCCATGCGACACCGCCGCCGGCGTCACCCGTACGTTGGAACCGATGACGACCGTACCGGTTCGCGAGTTGATGATCACGCGCGCGGCCGCCTCCCCCGGTTCCACCTCAATCGTCTCGAGTTCTGCAACAAATACAATCCGTGCTGAGGTGGCTTCCGGGGCACGTACACGCACGGTTCCGGCGTCGATGGCCTCGGCCACGTCCCCACCCAAATGCTGATTGATGCCGCTCATCAAGCGGCGCGCCGTGGTGAAATCGGCGGTATGCAGGTTCAATGAGATAAACGGGTCAGTCGCAAAGCGGGTGCGCACCTCACGCTCGATGGTCGCGCCGTTGGGAATACGTCCTGCACTTGGAATGTTCACGGTAATGCTCGAACCGTCATTGCCACTGGCGCCGAAGCCGCCTACCACGAGATTGCCCTGCGCCACGGCGTAGACGTTACCGTCCGCGCCTTTAAGCGGCGTCATCAGCAGGCTTCCCCCGCGCAGACTCTTTGAATTGGCAATGGATGAGACGGTGACGTCGATCAGTTGACCGGGCTTGCCGAACGCCGGCAGGTCGGCATGCACCGACACGGCGGCCACGTTTTGCAACTGCGGATTGACACCCGGGGGAATCGTAATGCCGAACTGAGCGAGCATGTTTTGCAGACTCTGGACGGTGAACGGCGCCTGCTGGGTTTGATCGCCGGTGCCGTCGAGACCGACGACCAGGCCATAGCCGACCAGCTGGTTCGTGCGAACGCCAGCCACCGACGCGATGTCCTTGACCCGTTCGGCGTAGGCGGCGCCAGTGACGAACAAGGTCGCCAGAAGCAAAATGCGGAGCGCGATGTGCGCCGTCGAGCCGGAGGCGGCCAGAATTTTCATGATTGGATGTCCTTCGGTCAAACTAAAACGGGAGCCAGGGCGAGTTGAAGAAGCGCGCCAGCCAGTTCATGCGATTGGCATTGGCCAAAGCGCCCCGGCCGCTGTATTCGATGCGCGCATTGGCCACTTTCTGCGATGGAATGGAATTGTCGGGCTCGATATCGATGGGCCGCACGATGCCGCTAACCCGCACGTATTCCTTGCCCTGATTGAGCGTGAGCCACTTCTCGCCCTGAATCACCAGATTGCCGTTGTCCAGGCGCTGCACCACGGTCACGCTAACGCTGCCGCTCAGCTGATTACTCTGGGTCGCACCGCCCTCGCCTTCAAATGCTGTGGTCGAATCCACGGATGTCTCGAACAACGGATTGCCGGCGCCGGTGACCGGGATACCGAGAATGGTGGCGTTTGCCGAGGAAATGCTGTTGTTCTTGGATGTGCTCGTGGTCGAGCTCTTCGTCGCGTTGGTCTGCTCATCGAGAACGATCGTGAGAATATCGCCGACGCGACCGGCACGCAGATCGTTAAACAGCGTCAACCCGGCGTTGGCCTGAAACAGACTGCCGTTTGTCGAAGCAGTCGGTGGCACGGGCTGCACCGTGAAATACGCGGGCGGCGCCTCTTCTTCAACCACGACGCGTCCGCCGCAACCGACCAGCGACAGTATGGCGGCGGCAACCCACAGCGCGTGCGTGAAACGACGAAACATTTGAGTCATGGCGCTACCTCTAGAGATTGTTGCTGACGTACTGCAGCATCGAGTCGGTGGTCTGAATGGCCTTTGAGTTCATCTCATAAGCGCGCTGGGTTTCGATCATTGAGACCAGCTCCTCGACCGCATTGACATTGGAGGTCTCAAGCGCCCCGGCTTCGAGCTGGCCGATACCGTTGACCCCCGGTGTGGCGACAACGGGTGCACCACTGGCCGCGGTCTCGAGATAGAGGTTCTGACCGCGCGGCTCAAGCCCGGCATCGTTAATGAAATCACTGAGCTGAATGTTGCCCACCTGAGTCGGCGCGGCCTGGCCGGCCAGTTGTACTGAAACCGTGCCGTCGCGACCGACCGTGATCGACTGGGCGCCGGGCGGAATCGTAATGCCCGGCTGCAATGGATAGCCGTTTGAAGTCACTACCTGTCCGGTCTCATCCATCTGAAACGTGCCGTCGCGCGTGTAGGCCGTGTTGCCGTCCGGCGTCAGCACCTGAAAAAAACCGCGCCCGTTGATCGCGACATCCAGAGCATTGTTGGTCTGGGCGACGGTGCCCTGCCCGAAGGTCTTTTGTACGGCGACGATGCGCACGCCGGTCCCGATCATGGTGCCGGAAGGATGACGCGTGGACTGAGAAGTCTGGCCGCCTGCCTGCGCCCGGTTCTGATACAGAAGATCCTCGAACGAGGCGCGGCCGCGTTTGAAGCCGGTCGTGTTCGTGTTGGCCAGATTGTTGGAAATCACGGCCATTCGCGTTTGCTGGGCGTCGAGGCCGGTCTTGGCCGCCCACAGTGCTGTGTTCATCGTTGCGTCGTCCTTGTCGTCAATATTTTGTCGTTTGCACTCGCCCACAGGGCAAGTTGCAATATGTATGCCACGCGCTAGCGCATGCGCATCAGTGCCGCCGCACGGTCTGCGTCGTCGCGGGCGGTTTCAATCATCTTTACCTGCATCTCATACAGGCGCGAGAGCTCAATCATGGTCACAAGCGAAGACGCTGCGTTGACGTTGCTCGACTCCAGTGCGCCGGTGACCAGCGTTACCGCAGCGTCGGCCTCGGCAAGCTGCCCGTCCTTGAGCCGAAACAATCCGTCCTGGCCGCGTTCCATCTCACCCGTGTCAGGATTGACCAGACGGATACGATCGACCACGGCCAGCGCGTTGGCCGGCTGTCCAAGCGGGATCACCGATACCGTGCCATCGCCACCAATGCTCAGTGAGTTGTTGGGCGGAATCGCAACCGGGCCGCCGTCGCCCATAATCGCGTGGCCGTCGGCGTTGCGCAGAATGCCAAACGTGTCGACAAACAGATCGCCAGCGCGTGTGTAGGCTTCGCTGCCATCATCGGCCTGTACGGCAATGAAGCCTTTGCCGTTCACGGCGACGTCCAGATCGCGCCCGGTGCTGACCAATGCGCCTGGCGCAAAGTCGGCGCCGTAGCCACTGGCCACGACGTTGACGCGACTGGCGTGCGTATCGCCGTAGATCGGCGCACTGGTGGCACCGACGAGCTCGGCGCGAAATCCCGTCGTGCTGGCGTTGGCCAGATTGTTGCTGACCACAGCCTGCGCCACCATCGTTTGCGTGGCGCCGGTCATGGCGATGTATCCGAGTCGATCCATACTTCAGCTCGTCCCTGGGTTATCGAATGTTGAGTACGGTCTGGGTGACCTGGTCGGCCGTGGTGATCATCTGCGCGTTGGACTGAAAGTTTCGCTGCGCGGTGATCATGTTCACGAGCTGTTCGGTCAGATCCACGTTCGACGCCTCCAGCGCGCCGGACTGAATCAGACCAAAGCTGGCCGTGCCGGCCTCGCCCAGCACCACGGAGCCGCTTTCAAACGATTCGGCCCATGACGTGTCGGAGCGCTGGTCCAGGCCGCCGGGGTTCACGAAGCGCGCCATGGCAACCTTGCCGAGCGACGAGGCCTGACCATTGGTGAAGCGGGCGAAAATGACGCCGGTGTTACTGATGTCCACACCCGACAAACGACCGGTCGTAAAGCCGTCCTGATTGAGGTTGTTCACCGCAAACGTATCGCCGTATTGAGTGGTCTGGTTGTAGAACAGATTCATCGTGATCGGTGCGGCGCCATTGCCCGGATCATAGGCCGGCAACGTCACGAGGCCGCCCGCAGGTACATCGAGTGTGCCTTCCTGGGAAAACTGCAGTGTTTCAGGTGGCCCGACCAGGTTGTTGTCGATGTACGTGTAGGCCTCCCAGGTATTGTCAGCGGGCTGCTTGACGTAATAGTAGGACTGGGTGTGCGGCGAGCCGAGCGAGTCGTAAACGGTGGTGGATGTCGTGTGGTTGTAGGACGCCGGATCGACCGGATCGAACACCGGGTTGTCCGGCTGCGGCGCATCCGCCGGCAGGTTGACGCCGATTTCGGCCTCCGTGCTTTCGCCTGGTGCCGATGTACCGACCACGACGCGCAGGTCGGTCAGCAGACCGCTGTTGAACGTGTCGTTGTCCGCCACAGGAAAGCCCTGCAGTCGGGCGCCCTGCGGGTTAACGAGAAAACCTTCCCGGTCCAGGCTGAAATTGCCGGCGCGTGAGTAGATCGGTGCACCGTTGTCGCTGAGTCGGAAGAAGCCTTCCCCGGCAATGGCCAGATCCAGCGCATTGTTGGTGAAATCGATGTTGCCTTGTGAGAAAGACTGGGTAACACCGGTGAGTCGAACGCCACTACCGGACACCGAGGTGCTGAGACTGGCGTTACCGGCGGCAAACACTTCGGCAAATTCACTGCGGCTTTCCTTGTAGCCGTAGGTGTTGGCGTTGGCGATGTTGTTGGCTGTGACGCTCAGGTCGGCCGAGGCCGCGTTGAGTCCACTTAAAGCAATACGAAAAGGCATAGTCTGGTTCCTTTAAAGAAATTGATCAGGAAATTTCCCGGATCTGACTCAACGGTTGGGCGTCAAGTCCGGGGAGATTCAATGTGAGGCCACCGCCCTGTGCCGACAGCGAGACGCTGTCTACGCGCGAACGCACGAGTGACGGCACGGCCTGCGCGGCGCCGCCGACATCGATGTTGGCGCTGAACGTATAGCGCCCGGCAGGCGCCGTATCGCCGCGGCTGTCACGCCCGTCCCACTCGAAGCGAGCCAGACCCGCGTTCTGCGCGCCGAGTGAAATCTGGCGCACAACGGCCCCGGAGACATCGCGCACGGTGACCGTCACGTTGCGGCTGGCGATGGGCATATCCACCGCACCGCCGAGCGATTCGTCGGCAGCGCGATAGCCTGTGTCCTGGTTCAGCAGGACGTCGCGTCCGATCAGTCCAGAGGCCTGCAGTGTCTGATCCGAGGAAATCGAATCGGCGAGCGTGGTGAAATTCTGATTCAGACTTTCGATACCTGAGACGGTGCTGAACTGGGCAAGCTCAGCCACAAACTGACCGTTTTCCATGGGAGAGAACGGATCCTGATTCTGGATTTGCGCGACCATCAGCGTCAGATAGTCGTCCTGACCCAGTTCGCCTTCGGCCTGGCCGGAGGTGGGGCGGGAAAGTTGCGGAGCAAGACTGGTATCAATGGTGTTCATTTCGTGTCTCCTACTGACCGAGGCTGATGGTGCGCATCAGCAGTTCCTTGGAGGTGTTGATGACCTCCACGTTGTTCTGATACGCGCGAGATGCCGAAAGCATGTTGACCATCTCTTCGACCGGATTGACGTTGCTGGCAAAGACATAGCCCTCATCATTGGCCAGCGGATGATCCGGCGCGTAACGCGAGGCAATTGGCGCGTCGCTCTCGACAATGCCGGTGACGCGCACGCCCGGATGCGCCGACGCGCCGTCGAGAAAATCGCGAAATGGCTGAAACACGGGCTGGCGTGAACGATAGGCAGTCTCAACGCTGCCGCTGACGTCATCCGCGTTGGCCACGTTACTGGCGGTCACATTCAGGCGCACCGACTGGGCACTCATACCGGCGCCTGCGATATCAAAAATGCGATACAGACTCATTACTGATGGCCCCCGGCAATGGCGGCACGGAGTGTCGAGACCCGGCCGTTCACAAAGCGCAGGCTGGCCTGGTAGCGCAGCGAATTGCTGGCAAATTCGGCTTGCTCGACGTCAGTTTCAACGGTGTTGCCGTCAAGGGAAGGTTGGCCTGGCACTCTGTATAGAAGCTCACCCTCGCCCATGGCCATACCCGGCGGCGTCATATGGCGTTGATCGGTCGTCAACATCCGAAACGCCGGGGCGGCTGTGCCTTCCAGCACACTTTTGAAATCCACGTCGCGTGCCTTGAAGCCGGGCGTGTCCGCATTGGCGATATTGGCCGCGATGATCTCGTTGCGCTGGCCCCACAGACCCAGTGCGGCTGCGTGTGGTCCAAAAATGCGATCGGTCGAACTGAACATGACAAGCTCCTTGTGTGCGTGTTCGGTCTATGCCTAGCAAGGCGCGTGCCAAAACCACAAGTGTTTGTCCGGTATCAGGTTTCCATATCGAGGCAGTTGCCAGGCGGCAATCGTCTGCCGCCTTTGGCCGCTCTTTGTACCTGCGCTTGCCGCCAATTATGGTGAATGCGCCGCGGGCACCTCGCGCAGGTCTGCATATCGTCGATTGGCACGAAAGCTGCTTGCCAACCTGTGACGGCAAGGAGAGCTGATCCTAATGGGAAAGATCGGGGAAAAACGGATAGATAGCTGCGTCAAAGCGTTGACGTTGCTGCTGTGGTGTCCGCTCGCCAGTGCACAGAACCAGTGGCAAAGCACCGAATCAATCCGCGCTGCGGCGGTCAGCCACGCGAACAGCCTGCTCAGCCGCCAGCGCGGTGATGTGACCGTTGCAGCGCGTCAGATCGATGCGCGACTGCGACTGCGCCAATGTGCCGAACCTCTGCAGACCTATTTGCCGCCCGGCTCGACCATTGCCAACGGTGGCGTGGTGGGTGTTCGCTGCACGGGCCCGGTGGCGTGGAAACTGTTCGTGCCGGTTGCGGTTGAGCGCTACGCGCTTGTCGCGCGCTCAAGCCGAGCGCTGCCTGCCGGCCATCGCCTGCAAGCTCAGGACATCGAATGGACTCGGGCAAAGCTCAAAGCCAGTGACGCGGTACTGATCAAGGATCGAGACGTCGCGATCGATCAGGTCCTGCGCCAGCCAGCCGCCGCCGGACAGACTTTGCGCGCGGCTATGTTGCGCCCACCGCACATCATCCAGCGCGGCGATCGCGTGACGCTGGCCGTCTCGAACCCGAATCTGGCTATTCGCATGCGCGGAGAGGCGCTCGCCGACGCGGCACTGGGACAGCGCGTGCGCGCGCGTAACGACTCTTCCGGGCGCATCGTCGAGGGCATCGTTCGCGCCCGGGGACTCATTGAACTTGATATTTATTAATAGTTTATTGTCAATAGCTAATGTATGACTCTTAGTTCTGTCAAGTTTTTGTCTCCATCGCTCATTTTTTTGCTAAAGGTTTTTCCGCCGCCGCCGCTACATCTCCTGCAACAGACAGGAGGCGGCACGCCATGCCTAACAAAATTGATTCATCGCTCAACTCGTACCGGCAGGTCAAAGGGCCGGCCGACAGCAACCGCACCCGTGAGCAGGCGAATCGTACAACCACGGCCAACTCTCCCGCACAGACCGACACGGTCGCCGTCACCACCAACGCACGCCAGCTGGCGTCGTTAGAGTCGGCCATCGCATCGGCAAGCGTGGAAGACACTGCGCGCGTGGACGCGGTTCGCCAGCAGATCGCCGACGGCACCTATCAGGTTGACCCGAAGCGTGTGGCGGACAGTCTTTTAAGTATGGACCAGTCGCTGCCGTCGAATTTCTAGACGATGACGACTGAATTTCGGGCCCTTACGGACGAGGGCCACCTTTCCCCTACCGATGTTATCGACCGCTCGGTTGCCGTCGCGCAGCAGCTGCTCGACCTGCTAAAGGAAGAGCGCAAACTGCTCGCAGGCGTTGATCACGACGCGTTGACCCCGGTATTTGCCCGCAAAAGTGAGCTTGCCACCCAGCTAAGCGAACTCGATCAGGAACGCGCCGCGCAGGAGGAGACGCTTGGCATCGAGACCAGCACCGAACATTCTCACTGGGCGCTCTACTGCACCTTGCTTGAGCATTGCCGCGAAGCCAACGCCATCAACGGCCGGCTGGTACAAGACCGGCAGAGACACGTCCGCCGTGCGCTAGGCATCCTGCGTGGGCAAACTGATAGCGACCCCGAAATCTATTCACAGCGTGGTTCGACCTTGCCGGGCGCGCGGTCCCAGGACCTCGGACGCGCCTGACCGCGCGACACGGCGCATCCCTTGCACGCCCGCCTTGGCCTTGCGCTTGGTTTGCTGCTTGTCGGCGGCTGCAACGAGCAAACGGCCGAACCGCTACCCCCTCAGTCTTTGACACAAAGCGTTTCGGACTTTGACGATCAGGAGATTGTCACCAAGGTCTACGCCACCCAAACCAGTGTTCCGGTGGGGTTTGCCGTTGAAGCGCCTGAATTTGCGGAGGCCTCGTATACGCTGCGCCATCTGCGCCGCAATGACCTTGATCCCGGCAGCACTCAAACCTATGAGCTATGCACCGACGACATGAGTCAGGCGCTGCGCTGGTCGGATCGCGCCGCCACCGATCCCGAACGGTTGCCCGTGACCACGTTGGAGGATCGCACCACGTTGTTTCAAATCACGCGTCAGGACGCGACCTCCGTCACACTCCATCGCGTGTTCAAATGTGCCTACCTCAATCGCGATGGCGTTGATCCTATGGCCAGCTCAGGGCCTGCCGGCGTTTTGGCCCTCGGCGAGCAGCCAGCCGCTGACCTGCGCGATGTGGCCGAATATCTGTGGCAATTCAGTCCCTACAGCAATCCCGGCGCGGCCGTACTGGCCAGCCGCGGTCGTGGCGACGTAAACGGCTGGTCGCATACGCTGCATCTGGCCAGGCGCGTCGACGGCGCCGGCAAGATACCCGGCTGCGACCGCATCGAGCTCATTGACTGGCATTATTCTGCCCGACCCGACGGCACGCTCACGGCAATCCAGGAACACGTCGGGCATTTTGAGGCGCGCCAAACCCTGGCAGGGCCAGAAGTCTGTCGTCCAGCCGGATAGCCCGGCGTGTGACAGGTTGAGGCCCGCAAGAGACAGGTGACAATTCGCCAGCGGCCTTTTAGGCTGTGATCTTATGATCACGGTGCACGGGCCTATCCGCAGATCTCTGATTCCACGCCTGCTTGCTGGCGCGCTGTGCAGCACGCTGGTGGCCTGTGGCGGTGATGGCAATTCATCGGCAACCGTCGGCGTACCCTCGCCGCCCCCTGCGCCGCCACCAACGGCCGTTTCGATTGATCTGCAGCCGGTATTCGAAGCGCTGTCGTTCAGCGAACCTCTCGCAGCGCTGCAGGCCCCGGGGGATGCATCGCGCTGGTTTGTCGTTGAGCGCACCGGCCAGGTCTGGGCGTTCGACAACGACCCACTGGTAAGCGAGCGCGACAGCTTTATCGATCTGGGTCCGCGCCTGTTTGATCGGGCGCCGGAGGCCGGGCTGCTCGGCATGGCCTTTCATCCGGATTTCGCCCAGAACGGCGAGGTGTTCTTCTCCTATACACGCAGCGGGGCGCCGCTCGAATCGGTGATTTCGCGCGTACGCAGTCTCGACGGCGGACAGACGCTCGATCTGACGACAGAGACTATCGTGCTGACCGTGTTGCAGGATTTTGCCAACCACAATGGCGGTCATATCGCGTTTGGACCAGACGGTTTCCTGTACGCGGGTTTCGGCGACGGCGGCTCGTCCAATGATCCGAACGATCGCGCTCAGACCGACACCACCTTGCTCGGCAAGCTGCTGCGCGTGGACGTTGATCAGGGCGCGCCCTACGCCATCGTTCAGGACAATCCGTTTGCCGCAAACGCGCCGTGTGTGCAGGGCTTTGGCGGAGCGCCGTGCCCCGAGATTTTCGCACTGGGACTGCGCAACCCGTGGCGTTTCAGCTTTGACCGCATCAGCGGCGAGCTGTGGCTCGGTGACGTGGGTCAGGGCCGTTTTGAGGAAATAGATCGGGTGGAGGTTGGCGATAATCTTGGCTGGCGCATACGCGAAGGTGCCAACTGCCAGACCCCCGCGAACGGTTGTCAAACCGCAGGCCTAAAAGACCCGGTGCATGAATACGGTCGCGACGATGGCGCCTCGGTGACCGGTGGCTTTGTTTACCGTGGCCCGATGATTCCCGACCTGCAGGCGCGCTACCTGTTCGCTGACTTTATCAGCGGTCGCATCTGGGCACTGCCACCGGCTCCGGTTGACGGCACTGATTCAACACTTCTGCTTGAAACCACATTCAACATCTCGTCGTTTGCACAAGGCAACGACGGTGAGCTGCTGATCATCGACTACACCGGCGGGCAGCTGCACGCCATCGTGCCCGGGAACTGACGTCCGTCCCCGGGCATCTCGGCTATCTCTATGGACTAGGCTGCCGAAGCGCGAATTTCGCGCTCGAGAGCTTCGGCCAGCGGCGCTTTTGGCTGAGCGCCGACCAGAGTCTGCTTGACCTGACCCCGATCGATCACCAGCAACGTCGGTATGGAGCGAACGCCATACTGAGCAGCGAGTTCAGGCTCATCGTCCACGTTCACCTTGACGATGCTTGCGCGCCCCTCAAAATCACCGGAGAGCTCCTCCAGCACCGGGCCTACCGCACGGCACGGGCCGCACCAGGGTGCCCAGAAATCGACCAGAACGGGCGTATCGGCGGCCAAAACCTCGGCCGCAAACGTGTCTTTGCTGACTTCGTTTACCATTTGTAATCTCCTGCGTTACCAATGCCCCGTAGATTAGGGCCGCAGGCGGGTCTCAAACAGGTGCAGAACGCCGTAAAATATGTCTGCGACGCCAGACAGTGCGCCGCTACAGCGCGTTGAGCGGCAATCGCAGATAGGTGGTGCCGTTGGCGTCGGCGGCTGGCAAGGCGCCCGCCCGAATATTGACCTGAAGCGCGGGAATAATCAGAGCCGGCATCGACAGCGTCGCATCACGCGTTTCACGCAAGCGCACGTACTCCTCAAGCGCCGTATCGGTCTTCACATGAAGATTGCCTGCGCGCTGCTCCGCCACGGTTACCGACACGACCGGTTGCTCATCGGGTGCGGGATAGTCGTGACACAGATAAAGCCGGGTGTCATCGGGCAACTGGTAAAGGCGCTGAATGGTCTGATAAAGCGCCTCGGCACTGCCGCCCGGGAAGTCACAACGCGCCGTGCCGCGCGCGGGCGCGAAGAGCGTGTCGCCAACGAAGGCAGCATTGCCGATCAGATAGGTCACACTGTCATTGGTGTGGCCCGGCGTGGACATGACGGTGATCTCGAGCGCGCCGCTGCGCACCGTTTCGTTGTCGTCAAACAGGTGATCGAAATCATCGTCGGTGGGTGCCAGATCAAACACCGGTTCGAAGTTGGCCTGCACGGAACGAATACCCTTGCCAATGCCAAGCCTGGCGCCAAGTTTTTTGCGCAGATAGTCGCCGCCTGTCAGATGGTCAGCATGCGCATGCGTCTCCAGAATCCACTCGATGTTCAACTGCAGTTCGTCGACGCGCGCGGCGATCTCATCGCTCGGCTCGGTCGACAAGCGCCCCGACGCCAGCGTCAGATCGACCACCGGATCGATCACGATGCCCGTCGTCTTGTCATGCACCAGATAGCTCAACGTGCCGCTGCTGCGATGAAAAAAGGCCTCAACCCGCGGCTCACTCATGTTGTTGTCTCCGCAATGTTCCGACGCAGCGATTCGATACGCGCGTCCTTCTCACGCCACCGTGTTTCCACCCAGCTTTTGAATCTGGCCCGGTAGTCCGCATCACCGCTGTAGTCTCCGGTCATCAGATCATCCGGAACCACGTGTTTTTCCACGTGCACAATGATGCGTTGAAGACGCCCTGTCATCAGATCCCACAGACTTGTATCACTGGTCGAATATACGAGAGTCACGTCCAGAAACGTGTTCATTTTCTCACCGATGGCTTCGATCGCATAGGCGATACCCCCAACCTTGGGCCGCAGCAGATTTTGGTACGGCGATTCCTGCTGCGCGTGCTTGTGCGGCGCAAATCGCGTGCCCTCCAGAAAGTTGATGATCGACGTGGGGCGCTCGCGAAACGGTTCGCAGGCGCGCCGCGTGGCGTTGATATCGGTCTGGCGCAGGGACGGATTTTCCTCAATCTGCTTGCGCGTATGTCGCGTCATGAACGGCAGTTCAAGCGCCCACCAGGCAAGACCGAGCAGCGGCACGTAGATAAGCTGGCGTTTCAGGAAGAAACGCAGAAACGGGATTTTGTGATTGAAGGCTTTTTGCAACGCAAAGACGTCGACCCACGACACGTGATTGGTGCCAATCAGATACCACTCGTCATACACCAGATCGTCGGTGCCGTGCACCTCGAATCGCGTCCCGTTGGCCGCCGCCAGCGCGCTGTTGCCGTCGATCCAGCAGGACGCGAGATACTCCAGAGCGCGGAAACACCATTGACGAAGCGGCGCGATCGGCAGCAGCTTGATCAGCGCCAGCACGTAAAACGGTATACACCAGAACACCAGATTCAGGATTGATATGACCGAGGTGATAACGCCACGGATCGGTTCAGGCAACATTCGAAGCATGCTTAAGTGTTTCATTTCACGGCGGTGAAAGCCACCGCAATTGCCCTCTCACGTTGGGCAAAAAAGCGTGCGATACTCAGGCCAGATCGTTGGCAACGGCCCCCTGGACGGAACCTGAGTGTGAATCTTCGAGAACAAGTGGAAGCCTTGCTGCCCGGCTGGGAAAGCTGGTATCCAAGCCTGTTTGATGCCGCGGTGGATCTGGGCGTGATCAAGGCGCAGGTTTGCTCGCCATCTCAGTTGCTGTTATCTCGCCGTCACAGTGCCGTGCAAAGTGCGGCCACGCAGGCGCATCGTGAGCAATGGGGAGGCGTCCTGCAGGATATTGCCACGCCACTGCCGCAAAAAAACACATCGAACCGAGCCACACCGCGCCGGCGAAAACGCAGGCGCGGCCGCGGCGGCGGCAAGAAGGGATCGAGCGCTTGAGTCAGTCTTCGTTTGCGGCGCTGCGCGATCTGCTGCGCTACGCCCGTCCGTTTCGACGGCGCATGATTCTCTCGTCGGTTTACTCAGTGCTCAACAAACTGTTTGACGTCATGCCCGAGATTCTTATTGGCGTGGCCATCGACGTGGTCGTGCGACAGGAAGATTCGTTTGTCGCCCAGCTGGGCATTGAGCAGCCGCTGCATCAACTGGTGGCGCTAGGGGTGCTGACGTTTTTGATCTGGGCCGGAGAGTCTGTGTTCGAGTATCTGTATCTGATCGGCTGGCGCGAACTGGCGCAGGATCTGCAGCACGGTTTGCGTATGGATACCTACGAACACGTCCAGAAACTCGACATGGCCTACTTCGAGGACGCCAGCACGGGCAATCTGGTTTCGATCCTCAACGACGACGTCAATCAGCTGGAGCAGTTTTTCAATGGCGGCGCCAACAGCCTGATTCAGGTGGCCACGACGATCGTCGCCGTGGGCGGGGTGTTTTTCGCTATCTCGCCTATCGTCGCAGCGCTAGCCTTCACGCCTATCCCCGTGATTGTTATTGGTGCGTTCTATTTTCAGCGTCGCGCCCAGCCGCTCTACTCGCAGGTGCGAGACAAGGTGGGGCGACTTAGCAATCGACTGGCCGCGAATATCGCCGGGATCGCCACCATCAAGAGCTTTGTCTCAGAGGCGCAGGAAGCGCGCCGCATCCGCGCCGCCAGTGATGACTATGTGGCCGCCAATCGACAAGCCATCGCCATCAGCTCCGCGTTCATCCCGCTGATCCGCATGGCCATTCTGGCCGGCTTTATGGCCACGCTTCTGCTCGGCGGATGGCTCACTCTCAAAGGCGATCTCAACGTGGGCGCTTTTGGCATTCTCGTGTTTTTGACCCAGCGTCTGCTGTGGCCCCTCACGGACCTGGCGCAAACCGTCGATCTGTATGAGCGCGCGATGGCGGCCTCTCGCCGGATCTTGAGTCTGTTGCACGCACCGGTGCGTATTCAGGATGCAGCGGCGGCCAAAACACTAAAACGAGCGAACGGCGCGATTGAATTCCGCGATGTTTCCTTCGCCTACGCCAACGGCGAATCGGTGTTGCAGAACATCACGTTGTCGATCAAGGCCGGTCAGACCATCGGTTTTGTCGGTCCCACGGGGTCGGGCAAGAGCACCATCATCAAGCTTCTACTCAGGTTCTATGAGCCGCAAGGCGGCAGCGTGCTGCTCGATGGTGTCGATCTGGCCGAGTATCGCCTCGAAGATCTGCGCCGCCAGATGGGACTGGTCAGCCAGGACGTGTTTTTGTTCCAGGGCACGATCGCCGAGAACATTGCCTATGGACAGGACGACATGGATCCTGGCGCCGTGCGGGCGGCGGCCACCGCGGCCGAAGCGTCCGAGTTCATCGAACACCTGCCGGAGGGCTACGATGCGCTTGTTGGTGAACGCGGGCAAAAGCTCAGCGGCGGACAACGTCAGCGACTGTCGATTGCGCGCGCGCTGCTCAAAGATCCGCCGATTCTGATTCTCGATGAAGCGACGTCGGCCGTTGACAGCGAAACCGAAGCGGCGATCGCGCGCTCCATCGCCCGCATCGAGGCCGGGCGCACGACTCTGATCGTGGCACATAGACTCTCGACCGTGGTCCACGCCGACAAGATTGTCGTCATCGATCGCGGGCGCCTTGTCGAACAAGGCACCCACGAGGCATTACTCAGTGCTGATGGTCTGTACGCCAACCTGTGGGACGTGCAAACCGGTAGCGTTGGCTAGGGCCTTGGTCCGCACTGATCCGTCGCACCACTTGGGCCCGGTGAACCGAAAAAGCGCTCGCGCATCACACCGAGATCAACAAAGTTGACCGCCTGATCGTTGTTGAAGTCCGCATCGGGATTCCAGTTCTGATCCACAGGCGACGAGAAGAAGGCCAGACGCAACACACCGAGATCTGCGAAGTTCACAACGCAGTCGTTGCCGTTGCCCGAGGGCACGCGGCTGGTCAGTTCGCGGCTAATATCGGCGTCGCACGCGTTGCCGTAGCCATCGCCGTCGCTGTCGGTCTGATCGGCGTTGTCCACGGCAATGCAGTTATCGAAGCAGTTCAGAAGTTTGTCCTCGTCAATTTCGTCCGTGCATTCGGCCGAAATATTCACCTCATCGACCTGAGCATAGAACGCGGTTTCGGAGCTGAACGCGAAACACACGTAGCCCTCTTCCGTGCCGTTGAGAATGTTCAAATCGACGAAGAACTCCTGCCCTGGTAACGAACCAAATTCACCCACCGATTCGAACAGTTCAAACACCGGCAGAAAATTGTCAATTGAGCCCGGGTCCGGTGGCGTGTCGCCGACAAGAATCTGGAAGAAATCGTTACCGGTTTGCTGACCGAGCTGGAGATTGATAAGGAATGACAGCTGCGTGTTGTCCGCATCGGTGAAATCGATAGCGTCCGTGCAAAAGTACGACAAGATATTGGCGCCCGGCGCCGTCGTAGCGTCCAGACAGGCGGCCTCGCCCATCCCGCCGGTGAAGTTGCCCGGCGGCACATCGCCAGAGCCGCAAACACCGTCGTCGGTGGTTCCCCAGGGAATCGGATCACCCGTTTCGAATGTGATCAGATTGAAGGCGTCGAGGTCGCCACCGGAGGGTGGATCGAACGACGAATACGAACGACTGAAGCTGTCCAGCTGACAGGAACCCGGTGTGATGTCGCCCGTCTGTTTCACAACCCGTACGTTGTCGAGCCAGAAAACGGTGGGGCCATTGGTACCCTGAAAGCTGCTCGACGAAAAACTCAGAAAGTTCAGATCGCCGTTGTTGTAGGGGCCACCCGGCGCGGTCTCAAGATCAATTCGCTGCGTGCGGTAGCCGCGAATGCCGCAACCGGGGCTGTTGCCGGTGTAGGTGCGTATCGGATTCTGGTTAATGGATACGGTAAACGTGTTGCCGAAAAAATCGCACTCAGGGATCGCCAGATCAAACTCAAGCCAGCGATGGCCGGACGGAAAATCAAATCGCTGCTCAAGAAAGCTGCTGTCATCGTCACCGAGGTTGCCAAAACGTGCCCACCAGGCACCCTGTCGCGCGAACGACATATCGCAGATCTCGGCGTTGCATAGAACACCATCGTTTGATGTACTGAAGTCACTCCAGGGCGTCGCACCAATGCCCTCTTCAAAACCGGGATCGGGCACAACGTTTTCGGCCGCCGGTACGTCCGGCGCGATGCACTGAAAGTTGTTTTCAATCAGGCAGGCGGATGAACACCCGTCGCCACTTAGCGTATTGCCATCCTCGCACTGCTCATTGGGACCGATAAGCAAATCTCCGCAGACGCTGCCACCTGAACCATGTGCGGTGGCGCTGAACAGCAGCAACGCTGACAGCAGACACAACGCCCTCGGCCAGACCGTGTTGATTGTCTTGTTACCCATGAAATCCCCCCGGATTCGTGTTGTTAGCGGTCCGACGCGGACCTTCCCTCTAAAAGTAGTTGATATTTCTCGCGCTGCTCGGGCTCACCACGTAAAGCGTGAAGCTCGATCAAACGCTCAATGGTCTTGCGCGTGGGCTCGGCATTCTCACCGCGCTTCTCGCGCAACACCTCCAGACTTCCTGTGAGCAGACGCTCTGCGTTCGTCAACTCGCCTTCGCGCATGGAGCACTCGCCGGCGAGGCTTTGCGCCTGGGCAAGTCGCCAGTGTCCGGCACGCAGACTCTGCTCGAGAACATCGACGACAAGATCAACATCGGCGCAGGCGGCCTCGGCTTTGCCCGTGGCCAGACGATGCTCCGCCAGATTCATACGCGTAATGGCCGTATGCGGGTGTTCATCGCCCTGCACAGCGACACGCACTTGCACCGACTCAACGTAGGCCGCCTCGGCCTGTTCGGCCTCACCGCGCTTGCTTAACAAGCCGGCCAGGTTGTTCAACGTCGTGGCGACGCCGGTGCTCGGATAGCCTTCGCGCTTGCGGATGGCGAGCGAGCGTCGATAAAGCTTTTCAGCTTCATCCAGATTTCCCCGGCGATACAAAAGTAGCGCCAGGTTGTTGATCGTCGTGCCCACGGGTCCGTTGTCCGTCTTGAATACCTGTTCACGCATAGCAAGCGCCTTGCGGTAAACGGGTTCGGCTTCGTCATACTTGTTGCGCTTGGCCAGTACCGATCCGAGATTGCTCAGCGTGGTTGCAATAGACGGGTGAATCTCACCGTATAGTTGCGTCTTGATCTCGAGCGCCTCCCGATGGGCCTGCTCGGCCAGTTCCAGATTACTGTTCAGGCTCGCCGCCACTGCCCGGGCATTGAGCGCATAGCTAAGCAATGTCATGGCCTCTGGTTCTGGCAAATGCGCTTTGGCGATATCGACGGCTTGGGTAATCTGCAACTGTGCAGATTCAAAATCGGCGTCGGCAGTGCTTACCTGGCCCAGATCGTTGAGCGACGCGGCGACGGCGAGGCTGTCAGGGCCGTACAGTGTCTGACGCAGCTCAAGCGCGCGTTGGTGACTCTTCCGAGCGCCTGGCATATCCCCGCTGGCGCGCTGCGCTTCGCCAAGCTGGGCCAGAGTCTCGGCCAGTTCCTCATAGTCCGATTGCGAATCACCATCCTGAAGCTGCCCAAGCGCACCCTCAAGCACCGCTTTTGCCTTCGCGTTCTCACCCATGTTGTTGTAGAGCGTGCCGATCGTCAGCAGTAAGCGAGCCTGCACGTCGGGCTCGTCCTTTAGCGTGTCCGCAATGCGCGCTGCGTTGTCATCGAGCACGTCGATCACTCTGACGTCTTTGCCAAGGGCCACCGACGGGTCTTCGCTGCGAAAAAATTCACTGATCAACTCGGTCACTCGCGTCGCAGTCTGCGCTTCTTTGAGCGCGATCTTCTCGGCCGTGGTCGCGCGTACCAGACCAATAGTCGCGGTTGTGACACCGGCAATCAGCGCCAGAAGAACAATACCGGCTACCGTCACGGCGCTACGATTACGTCGCACAAACTGGCCAAACACATAGCGACGGCTGGGCGGCCTCGCCTGCACCGGGCGATGGGCCAGATAATTGAGCACATCGGCCTTGAGCTCGAACACCGACTGATAGCGACGTTTGCGCTCGCGTTCGAGCGCCTTGAGCACCACCCAGTCGAGCGACGAGGCCAGTGCCGACCGCAACGCTGTCACGTCTGTGGCCCGGTCAGACACCGCCTGGGAAATGGTCTCGCCCAGACCCGAAAGTCTGACGCTCGGTCGCGGCGTGCTGGCGTCGCGCACGAGCGTTTGCAGCTGCTCCGGCGTTTTGTTCGCCAGGTCGTGAGGCAGCACGCCAACCAGCAACTGATAGAGCACCACGCCCAGCGCATAGACATCAGTACGCGTATCGACGTCTTCCACTTTGCCGGTGGCCTGTTCCGGACTCATATAGCCCGGTGTACCGATAAGCTGGCCCAGACGTGTCACCAGCGGGTCGTCGGCCAGCGACGCGTCCACGGCCTTCGCAATACCGAAGTCAATGACTTTTACCTGCGGCTTGCCGTCATGTTCTGCTACCAGAATATTTGACGGCTTCAGGTCGCGATGCACAACGCCTTTTTGATGCGCATGCGCGATGGCGTCACACACATCCAGAAAGACAACCAGGCGCTCGGCAATCGACAGCCGCCGACCGTCGCAGTACTCGTTCAGCGGTACGCCGTGTACGCGCTCCATGACAAAAAACGGGCGGCCGTTTTCCGCTGTGCCAGCGTCGAATATCTGCGCGATATTCGGATGGTCCATGACGGCCAGAGCCTGGCGTTCGGACTCGAACCGCGCAATCACTTCGCGCGTGTCCATGCCGGGTCGAATCACTTTCAGCGCAACCTTACGCCGAACCGGCTCGGACTGATCGGCTTCGTAAACGACGCTCATACCGCCCTCGCCGATCTCGCGCAAAATCTTATACGGGCCGATCTGCCCGGGCATATCTTCAAATTCGCGCGCAATGTTGACGCTGGCATCGCGCGCGCCGCGTTCAACGATATTGGTCAGGTTGCCCGATTGCGTTTCGCTCGCCACGCCGAGCATCGCCAGCACGTCGCTGCGCAATGACATGTCATCGCCGCACATTTGATCAAGCGCACGGTCGCGCTCGTCCGGTGCGAGATCACACACGGCAAAGAAAATTTCGGATACGCGCTGTCGTGCACTGACCATAGGTGCGTCAGACCACCCCCCAAACAAAAGCATCCAGATAAACGGCCATCGTTCTTGTTTTTGTGGTGCCGTTTGTTGCTGAGCTCAAGGATAGAGCAAGGGCTGACGTGCTACCACCTGCATTCGCACCGCCATGGGAACGCTTTCCCAAATACAGACCAAGTGCGGTTCAAGGCGTGCGATTGATCATAATCGTGACCTTTAATCCACCGTTCTTGCGATTGCTCAGGCTCAGGCGGCCACCGTGAGCCTCGACAATTTCTCGGCACAACGGCAGACCAAGCCCGGTTCCGCTTTGCTTGGTGGAATAAAATGGCAGCAACGCATTCTTCAGCACGCGTTCGGACATGCCGCTGCCGCGATCACAAACCTCAAAACGCGTTGTGGCCTCGTAGGAATGCACACGCATGATGACCTGCTCCGGGTCGCTGCCCGACTCGTGGGCGTTTTTCAAAAGATTGATCAACACCTGTTCAAACTGAGCTGGATCAACATCGATCTGCCCCTCAGGCTCCGGCGGTTCGCAGCGAAACTCCATGGATCTTTGCAATCCGAAAACCAGCTCAACCAGCTGCACCGTTTCGAGTCGCGGCGATGGCAGACGCGCGAAGCGCGCATAGCCTTCAATAAAATCCTTGAGGTGACTCGCGCGATCCTCAATCGTTGCGAAAATTTCGCCAAGCCGGCTCTGGTCCGCTTTCTGCAGCACCAGTCCGCCCGAGTGCGCCAGTGATGATATCGGCGCCAGCGAATTGTTGAGTTCATGGCTGATGACCCGGATTACTTTCTTCCAGGTAGCCACCTCCTGACGATTGAGTTCGTGGGTCAATCGTTTGAACAGATACAGGCGATGGGGCTGGGCATTGAGTTCAAAATTGCGACATGACAAATGGTAGGTTTGCGGATCATCTTCGCTCCCCACGCTGAACAAACCGTCGCGATGGGCCGCCACGGCGCGCGCGTAACCCTCGTCGAGCGGCTTTAGGATTTCATTGAAATCGAAGCCATTGAGCGGCTTGCCCTCGCGAAACAGGTGTCTGGCCGCACCGTTGCTGTAGACAATACGATCGTTGCGGTTGCCGAGGACCAGCGCCAGCGGCGTGGTCTGGATGACGGTGTCGAGCAACAGTTCACGCTGAAACAGACTCTGACGCTCGCGCCGCAGCACGTCGCCCAGGTCGTTGTACACCTCAACGAGCTGCCCGATCTCATCGCGACGTTTTGTCGCAATGCCGGTACTGAAATCGCCGTCCTTGAGCCCTGAAACGCCGTCACTGAGGGCCAGAATCAATCGCCGCACCGGACGCATGAGTGCGTTGCCGGCCACCGCCGCGAGCGTGCCGCCAAGCAGCAGCGAGATAACAAAGGCCAACCACGGACTTGTGAGTGACCGCATCAACAGCACGGTGACGCCTGTGGTGGTCAGCACAACAAGCGCCAAAGCGAGTGTGACCTTGCCGGCCAGTGAAAAACGACCCATAAGCCCCATGGTGTTGCTCGGCGAGCGCAAACGCAACCATCCGGCCGCTATTTGCTGATGCCAAACTTCTCCATGCGCCGATACAGCGCCTGACGGCTCATGCCCAGCTGACGAGCCGCGCGGGCCACGACGCCGCGTGCTTGTTCAAGCGCCGCGAGCACCTGGGCCTTGTCGGGCTCGTGGCCAACCTTGACCTCCACCGGCGTGGCACTGGCAAGCTGCAGGTCTTCTGCGCGTACCGCACCGTTGCCGGTCAGAAGGCACGCTCGGCGCAGGCTGTTTTGCAATTCGCGAACATTCCCCGGCCAGCTGTGGCGAGTCAGCGCGACCTCGGCCTCGGGTGTAAGCGCGCACCCTTCCTCAAGAAAGTGTGCAGCAAGTGGCAGAACATCGTCGCTGCGTTCTTTCAACGCTGGCAGCTCGAGTTCAATGACGTTGAGCCGGTAGTACAGGTCTTCGCGGAAACTGCCGTCGCGCACGGCCGCTTGTAAATCCGCATTGGTCGCGCTGATAACCCGCACCTGCACGTGACGTGTCTGACTGCTGCCGAGCCTCTCGAAGTCGCCGGTTTGAAGAACGCGCAAAAGCTTGGCCTGCCCGTCGAGACTGAGATTACCAATCTCATCAAGAAACAGCGTGCCGCCGTCGGCTGCCTCAAAGCGACCCTCGCGTGCGGTTTTTGCGCCGGTGTAAGCGCCCGCTTCGGCGCCGAACAGTTCGCTTTCCATCAGGTCTGCTGGCAATGCGCCCACGTTGACCTTGATGAACGGCTGATCGCGCAAACCGGAGTTGGCCTGCACAATTTCAGCAAGTTTTTCCTTGCCGGCTCCGTTTGGGCCGGTTATCAGCACGGGCACATCCGCATGGGCGATACGAGTGGCTAGCGTCACGAGCTCATGCATGGCCTCGCTCTCATAGACAATGCCGCACAGATCAAACGTCTCGGCCAGCTTGCGCCGCGACGCCGAGCGCATTGCAAGAAGTTGCTGTGATCGCTGTGAGGCCTCGCGCAGCTCCAGCAGATTGCGCGCTGTGGTCACCAGCTTGATGTCATCCCAGGGCTTGGCCAGGTAGTCGGCCGCACCCGCTTTGACCAGCTCGACGGCCGTTTCAAGGTCCGTCCACGCAGTCAGGAGTATCACCGGCAAATCCGGTTCCTTCTCCCGTATGCGTCGAAACAGTTCGATGCCCTCCTCGCCCGACGTGGTGTCTTCCGAGAAGTTCATGTCCTGCACGACCAGATCGATCGGGTGCGCATCAAGGGCGGCCAGGCCGTCCTCGGCGTCCGCCGCCGACACCACCGAAAGATCATGCAGCGAGAACAACATCTCAAGCGCCGTGCGCACGGCGGCATTGTCGTCTACGACAAGAACAGTTTGCATATCAGTTTTGACGTCTTCGGGGTGCAAGAGGTTTAAACAGTTCGGGTGGCCACAGCCGGGGATATCACCGATGCGCGACGCGCCGGTCCAAGTACGGCAAGAAGCCCCAGTGCCCACATCGTCAGTACGCCCAGCGGCAGATACACAGGATCGAGACGCTCAAGCGAATACTCGGTGGCCAGATAGTAATTCAGGAGCAAGGACAACACGACCCCGAGAATGACGCCAGCCGTTGTCATCAGCCAGTTCTCGGTCAGGAAGTAGCGCAGGATATCCGAGCGTTTGGCCCCGACGGCACGACGTGTGCCGATCTGCTTTGTACGTTGACGCACATTAAAAGCGGCCAGACCCACGATACCCAAGGCGGTTACCGTGATCAGCAGTGCAATCACAACCATCAGCGCCACGGCCATACCGCGGGCGCCTGAATAGGACTTGTCCGAGATCTCGCGCAGGCTGCGTACGGTGTTGACCAGCCGTGACGTGTTGCTGAACGCCAGTTTGTCCTCAACCAGAGGAATCAGCGCATCAAGCTGGTCCGACTCGACGTTCAGCATGTAGCGGGTCATCGGTCCGCCTGAAATGAACGGAAACAACACAACGTTGCCCACTTCTTCCCAGCCGAGCCACGCACCGAGCATGGTGTCCATGACACCCACAATTTCGATTGGGGTGTCATTGCCATCATAAAAGTAGCGTCCGGCGAAGGTGGTCTCGTCTGGAAACAGCTTTTTCGCAAAGCGCTCGGTCACAATGGCCTTCGTCGGGCTGTGCTGCTCGCCGGCCGTTACCGAGTAGATCTCCTCAGCGCGGAACACTCGCCCTTCCTTGAGCGTCACGCCAAGTGTCTCGATACCCTCTTCATCAATGCCGTAGTAGTTGGCGACAACGTCGAAATTGCTGTCCTCATCGGGGCTCGGTTCAAACCCGTTGGCGCTGCCGCTGCCGCTTAGCGGCACGGAGTCGCTGACCGTCACCGAACGCACACCTGGCAGGCTGCGCAACATATCCAGATCCGCCACTACGGTGGCGTGGTGATCGTAGTCGGCCGCAAAGCCAAAGCTCCCGGCGGCAATAATGTTGTCGGTGGCAAGTCCATCGTCGCGCTGCATGAACGCAACGCGCTGCTGGACGATAAACACGGCGTTCACGATCACCGCCAAAGCGATGGCAATTTGCAGGGCGACGAGTACAGCGCCGGTCTTGTTGCGTGACATGGCACGCAGGATGGGTCCAAACATGATGATGTCCTATTGCGTTTTGAGGTAGCTGGCGGGTGTGACCTGGCACACGCGCCATGTGGGATACAGGCCCGCCAGCACGGCGGAGACCACGGCGATACCCACCGCGGTCAGCACAAGACCGAGATCCAGATGCACCAGATGCTCATATCCGTGCATGAGCTTGCGAACACCGAACAACCCGAGCAGGCACAAGCCCAGTCCAACCAGCCCGCCGAGTACGCCAATCAGGGAGACCTCAACAAGGTGCTGGCGAAAAATGGCGCCCTTGCTTGCACCGAGCGCGCGTCGCACACCGATGACACTGGCCTTGCCCTGAAACCGGGCCAACAAGATACCGACGGCATTGAACAGACAGACAGCGAGAAACAGAAACGACAAGCCGACCAGGACTGAGTTGTCCTCACTCACGACTTCATTGAACGCCAGCCATTCGTTGACGTTCATGACATAGTTGTTGAGGTCGCGGGGCAACCGGCCGAGTTCCTTCTGCTCCATGACGTAGGCGTCCAGCTGGCTTTTGTACGGCGCCACTTCGTCAGGCGACTCAAGCTCGATCCAGTACTGAATCCAGACGCAATTGCTCTGCAGAAAGTCCTCCCACGCGGTGTTGTCCTCTGAACCCCAGCAGTTGGTGTTGCCGGCGCGGTTGAGCTGACCAAACTGCAGCATGGAAAATGGCAGAAACAAGTCCTGCGTATCGTCAAAATAGCCGTTGTTCAGATCGTAGAACGTGGGTATGGGCTGCCACTCATCCATGACCCCGACAATCGTGTAACGCTCGGTGCCCAGCTGGATGGTCTTGCCGACGCTGTTTTCACCGCCGAAATATTTCTCATTGATTCTCTGAGTCAGCACCACGACGCGCTCGGCCTGCGCATCCACGCGCTGCGGCCAGCCGCCGCCATACTGAAACGGCACCTCAAACATCTCGAAGAAGTCACCGTCGGTCATGCGGCCGCCCGCGTAGAACGGCTTAAGCTCCGGATCATCCGGCACCACCGTGAAAACGGCCTTGAACATGGCCGCCCGACGCTTTGTGCCTGAAAAATCACGCAGGGCCATGGCGTCAATGTAGGTCAACTGCTCCGGCGCGCCCTCGGGCTTGCTGTCGTTGGCCGGTGAGTCGGGGCTCCAGCTGTCAATCTGTACGTTGAACAGCACGTCGCTCTTGGCCGGAATCGGGTCCCCCGCCATGGCGGCGTAGATGGTCAATGTGACCATAGACATGCCCACACCCAGCGCAATGAGGCCAACGACCAGTGCACTGAGCACCGGGCTTTTGCGCAGACTCTGCTGCGCCAGTCTCAAGTGATAGGCAAGCACGTTACTGACCTACCGCGACGTCTGCCTGATCGTCAGGTTGCCCGCCGAAAGGATTGAAATCGGTGACCTGCCCGTCGAGCAGACAAATCGTGCGATGCGCGCGTCGTGCCAGCTCGGCATCGTGCGTGACCATCACAACCGTTGTGCCCTGCGCGTTGATCTCCTCGAGGATGTCCATCACCTGGCGCGCCATAAGCGAGTCAAGATTTCCCGTTGGCTCGTCGGCCAGCAAAAACCGTGGCTCTCCGGCCAGCGCGCGGGCGATCGCCACGCGCTGCTGCTGGCCACCGGACAACTGCGATGGCAGGTGTTTCATTCGCGACTGCAGCCCGACACGGCCGAGCGCATTCTCAATGCGCTCGGCCCGCTCCTTGGCCGGCATGCGGCGATAGCGCAGCGGAACGTCGACATTGTCGAACAAGCTCAGATCGGGAATCAGGTTGAAGCTCTGGAAGATGAAGCCGATCTTCTCGTTACGAATACGCGAGCGCTGATTGTCCGACAGACCGCTGACCGATTCGCCGTCCAGCTCGTACACGCCGCTTGAGGGCACCTCGAGCAGCCCCGCGATGTTTAAAAACGTGGTTTTGCCGGAGCCAGAAGGACCGGTAACGGCCACAAACTCGCCGTCGCCGACGTTCAGGCTCAGGCCACGCAACGCATGCGTTTCGACCAGATCGGTTTGGTATACACGGCTAATGTCTTGCATTTTAAGCATGGTGTTTCTCTTTCGTTTACGTGTGGCAGTTAAAAATCAGCGACTGATAAACACGGTGTCCGCACCGCGCATGGGATTGATTGACGAGATGATGACGCGCTCGCCCTCACGGAGCCCTTCGAGCACCTCGACGCGGCCGTTGCTGCTGGCACCGAGCCGTATGCTGCGGCGCTCGGCGGTATCGCCATCGACGACATAGATCACGCGTCCACCACCGCTGTCGATAAACGCGCCGCGCGGTAGCGTGAGCGCGTCGGTCACCGACTCAAGCGTCAGCTCGGTCGTGACGCGCTGGTTCTGACGCAAGCCATCCGGCGTCTGGTTGAAGCGAATGCGCGCGAGCACGGTGTTGTTCGTGACCTCCGGCGAAATGGCGCGCAGCTGGCCTTCGTGTTCTTCATTGCCGTAGCGAATAACCGCATCCATTCCCGGTGCCAGTCGCTCGGCGTAGCTTTGTGCGATGCGTGCTTCAACCTCGAATGCTGTGAGATCCACGACCGACAGCAGAGCCTGATTGGCCGACACCGATTCTTTCTGCGCAACGTTCACCGTGCCGACCATGCCGCTCACCGGAGCCGTCACCTCCAGCGCCGCCACCTGTCGTGCCAGATCGTCCACCCGCAGTGACTGCCGGTCACGTTCCAGACGCAGCGTTTGAAGTTCGAAGTCCAGACTCTCTTTTTCCAGGGCCATGGCGGCGTTGGCGTGTTCAGATCGAACCACGGCACGCTCAACGTCATCGCGTGCCTTTTCAAAATCCTGACGACTGATGACCTGAATCTCCCAGGCCGCCGTCGCGCGGCGCAGTTCACGCTCGGCCGCGATACGATCCATACGCGCAACGTCGGCCACCTCTTCTGATCGCAAAGCCTGCTGCTTGTGCTCAATCAGACGTCGTTGAAGATTCGTATCCAGCGACTGCAGCGTGGCGCGCTCCTGTGCCAACGTATTGGACAGCTCCGGGCTGTCAACGCGCGCCAGCGTATCGCCCTGCTCGACCAGATCACCGGCTTTGACCATGAGCGTCACAGTGCCGGCTGACTGCGCATAGACCGACGGACTCACCGCAGCGATCACCAGACCCGGTGCCGATACGTCGCGTGAAAAGGTGCCACGCTCGACCGTCGCGAAGCGCAGTCGCTCCGCATTCACGGCGGCGCCGGAAAACAGAAAATTCTTGAGTAAGGCGCCAAGCAGCCCGAGCAACAAAAGGACCACCAGCGTCAGCGCAACCGGCTTGCGCCAGCGCCCACCGGGGTCCTTGCGAACCGTATCCTGCGCCGAGGTGTCGCGGATGGTCGTGTTGCCGGTCTTTGGCGTGATGGTGCGAACCGGCGCGGTCACAGCGACAGTTCCACGTTTGGCAGGATGACCACCGGAGCAGCCGGTACCCGATGGGCGGGCGCGCACTGTTCATGACCGGCGAGAAACTGGCCTTCCGGCGCACGTGCATGGCTAACCGCAATCAGCAGCGCAATTTCGAGCAGCACACTGCAACCACCGAGAACAAAGGCAAGTCGTTTGGCGTGAAGAGCTGGCGAAGTTTTCATGTCTCATATCCTGCGAAGTGATGTCGTGAGACGCACTGTTTGTGGCCTCAATGACTACTAAGCAGAAAGCGTGCCAACTTTCGGAAACATTTTAAGTCACTGGTTTTAAATGCTTTTATGAATTTCTGCTGGACAAACGGAGTGTCCGATGTGTCCGTCCGCGGACGCCGGACGGACACCCGTACGGACAGTCCGGTCGCAGTTGCAGCACAGCCGTGCGGCTCGCTATCATCAGATTGGTCAGAAACAACAGAAGAGACGCAATGGAACTCTCGCCGACCGTTCAAAAGTACATTCTTCACTGGGGTGAGATGGGGTCGCGCTGGGGCGTGAATCGGACCATCGCGCAGATTCACGCACTGCTCTATTTGTCACCGTCCGCCCTGCCCGCCGAGGACATCGCGAGAATTCTGTCCGTCGCACGCTCCAATGTCTCGACCTCGTTGCGCGAACTGCACAGCTACGGACTGATCAAGGTGACGCATCGCCTCGGGGATCGTCGGGATCACTTCGAAGCGCTGACCGACGTCTGGGAGCTGTTTGCCGTGATTCTGGATCAACGCAAACGCCGTGAAATCGATCCGACGCTGGCTGTGCTGCGGCAGTGTTCAGAAGATGCTGAGAATGATGAGAAGACCGATGCTCAAACCAAGGCGCGGATTCACGACATGCTGGATTTTGTGGAGCAGACCACCAACTGGTACGAGCAGATGCGTCAGGTGCCCAAGCCCGTCATTTTGAAGCTTATGAAACTCGGCGCGAAGATCGTCAAGGCCGTACCCAAGCCGTAACCTGAAGGTCAGCCCGCCGGTTGTGCGCCGGCAGCCGCACCGTGACGCGCTGTCACAATGTTGATCGTGGCGCCGTCGCGCAGTGATTCAGCGCCCCGAACCACCACGCGGTCTCCGCGCACCAGATCGCCGCGCACCGCCACCAGATCGCCACGGCTGTCGCCGGTCGTCACCTCGATTCGCGTTGCGGTTTGATCCTCATTGACACGGAATACGAAAGCGCCCTCGCGCCGCAGAATCAACGCGTCACGCGGCACGACCAGCGATTCACTGCTGCTGCGCATCGGCACCGCAACGCTCACCAACTCGCCGATTGTAAGCGGCGGCTCGCTGTCGGCCACCGGATCAATGCGCAGTTCGAACGCCTGTGCGCGTGCATCCACAGCGGGAATCAGGCTACGTACCACGCCAGATCGCTCTTTCTCGTAACCAAACAAGGCGAGTGTGTCGCCAGTCTGCACGCGGCCGTAAAAGCGCAGCGGTACCATCACGCGTACCTCGAGGCGCGATACGTCTACCAGTCGCCCGAGGACCGTGCCGCGCGCAATGTCCTCGCCCTCGCGCCGCTCACGCGCCACCATGACACCGGTGAACGGCGCCCGGATGCTGGCGCGCTCAAGCTGCTGATCAATCTGTGCAATGCGCAGCTCCGCGATTTTCAAATCGCTGGCCGCGACATCGCGATCAGATATCGTTTGTTCGCGCGCATTGGCCGCAATGCTGGGCAAATCGCTCTGCCTTGCCACCTGCGCCGACAGGTACTTTAGCTGCGCGCGTGCGCGGTCCAGCTGCGCCTGCTGTTCGGCACGCTGGAGCTTTAGCGGTATCACATCGATGGTCGCAACCACGTCGCCAGCGGCAAGCACCGTGCCGGGCTCGGCCACAAAGGTGAGCTGACCGTCGATACCGGCCGTGATCTGAACATCGTCACGCGAGAAGACGGTGCCTGCGATGGGCTGCGTTGGCGTTAGCGCGGCCTCCTCAACAGCGGCCACCACCACCGCACTGGGCTTGCCCTGCGCGTTGGCTTCGGGCGCCGGGAGCGACACCAGGATCATCAGGGCAGAAAGCCCGCACGCAACCAGTTGGTTTTTCATCAAGCGACTCCCCGCAGCTCTGGCAATGGTTCCTGTGCGTCGACCTTTGGCTGACGCCCCTCGCCGAGACGCAACAGACTCGGCATCAATACAAGCGTGAAAAACAGGCAAACGAGCATGCCGCCGACGATCACAATGGCCAGCCCGCGATAGATATCTGAGCCAACGCCCGGTATCAGCGCCAGCGGCAGCATGCCGAAAATGCTGGTCAGCGTGCTCATGTAAACCGGTCGTACGCGCAGGCGCACGGCCTGGCGCACGGCGTCGACGCGGGGCAACCCCTCGCGCTCGCCATCCCGCGTCTGACTCACGAGCAAGATGGCGTTGTTGACCACCAGGCCAAGCAAAATAATGAAGCCGATCATGGTCAGCATATCCAGCGATTGATAGCTGAAAAGATTCAGCAAGCGCAGCGCACCGACACCGCCAAACACCGCCAGCGGCATGACACTGAGCACGAGCAGACTGTCACGCACGGATTTGAAAATCGCGGCCATGATCAGAAACAGAATCAGAATCGCCAGCAGGAAGTTGGTCAGCATGTCGCGCAGCGCCGAGGCCAGTTCATCTGCGCTGCCGCGGTAATTGATGCTCGCGCCGGCCGGGAGCGCCTCCTTGAGCACCGGGCCGAGCTGATTGCGCAGGATGTCGAGGGCCTCTTCCAGCGTCATTGTTTCGGGCGGGGTCACCTCCAGGCTGATCGTACGCTGGCCGTCGAAGCGATTCAGCGATGTGGGCCCGACCGTGCGCTGTATGTCCGCGAGTGCGCCGATGGTCTGGACGCCCGCACGCGGCGTGGTAATGGGCACCGCTGCGAGCTGCTCCGGCGTACCCCACTCGCCGGCACGCAAAATCACGTTGTAGCGTTCGTTGCCGTCAAAGTACTCGTTAACAAACAAGCCGCCGGTGACCGCGCGCACCGCACGCGCCAGCTCGCCGCGCGTCAGGCCGGCCTGCGTGATCAGGCGCTCATTCGGAATCACCTGAAGTTCTGGTTCGGACAGAGACAGGCCGGGTACCGGGCGGGCATTGGCGCCGGGTAAGATCTCCCGAATTTTCTCGAGCCCGACCGCCGCCGCATCCATCAGGCCGGTGACATCGGCGCCCTGCAAGTCCACGCTGATGGTGCGCCCGGCACCGAACCCAATGCCGAGCAGCGACGCTCGGCTGACATAGGGCGTTGTATCGGGGATCCCGTCGAGCAAACCGCCTTTGAGCAGTTCTATGAATGTGTCCGTGTCCTCGGGATCAAGCGGATACAAAAACACAATATTGAACGGGCCAAACATGCTCAGGTTGTAGCCACGAATGTAGGGTTCTTTCTTGTGTTCCATGTAGGGCCGCAGTCGGTCGACGACCTCGGCGGCAATCTCATTTTCAAACAGTTCGTTGTTGACACCTGGCGGTACGCTGAACACCACGTTGACCGCGTCGGCGGCCGCCGAGGGCAGAAAATCGGCCTTGGGCTTGAGCGCAATTACCGCGGCAATCGGCGCGAGCACCAGGACGACCAGCCAGACGGCGCGGCGCTTACCGCTGCCGGTAAGTCGCATGACCAGCGCGGTGATGCGATCCCACAGTCGCGCCATCCCATCGGGGCGCGGCGCACCGCTTAGAAACAGCTTGTTGGCGACGGGAATGACGGTCAGCGCAGCGACCAGCGACGCCAACACCGCCACCGATAACGTCAGCGCAAGATCCGAGAACATCTGACCGGCCTGCCCTTTCATGAACAGGACCGGCAGAAAAATCGCGATGGTCGTGACGGTGGAGGCAAACAGCGCCCCTTTGACCTGATCTGTGCCGCGCTCCACGGCCTCCTCGCGCGACAGCCCCTCCTGACCAAAGCGCACGATGTTCTCCTGCACAATGATGGCAGCATCGAGCACCAGGCCAACGGCGAACGCCAGTCCGGCAAGCGAGATAACGTTGAGGCTGATATCAAACAGGCGTAAGGCGACAAACGCCGTCAACAGCGACACCGGTATGGACGCGGCGATCATCATCGTGGCACGTGAATTGCGCAAAAACAGCCACAGCACGCCCACGGCCAGCAGCACACCGAGGCCAATGTTGTTCTGCACCAGCGCGATCGCACGGCGGATGTATACCGAGGAATCGAAACTCAGCTCCATCGTCAGATCGACGTCCCCTAGCGCGCCGGCGTTGAGCTCGGCAATGGCCAGATTGACCTCGTCAAGAATCTCTACGCTGTTGGCGTCGTTGCTGCCCTCAAGCGAGATGTAGAACGCCGAATAGCCGTTGCGCTTGTTGACGCCAAACGGATCGGCAATGGTCTTCTCGACACTTGCAATGTCGCGCAGGCGTATTGGCGTCTGCCCACTGTAGGTCACAATCAGGTCCTCGATCTTGTCGAGGTCGTCCTTGCCGATAAAGCGCACCGTGTACTGGCGGCGACCAACGTTGGCAAAACCGCCGGATACGTCGTTGGCCTGCGACACGGTGTTGACCAAATCGTTGATGCTCACGCCGGCCGCGGCGGCCCGGTAGGGATCGAACGTGATGCGCACCTCAAATGGACGGCGCCCCGCCATGTCCACCCGACTAACGCCGGGAATACGCGCCAGACGCGGTTCCACTTGTTCGTCAAACACCCGTGCGTATTCGGGTGAGCTCATGTCGTCGTTGGGATTGCCAGGCGACGGGTAGACCTGCATCGTCGCCACGTTCGCTCCGCCGCCCTGAGCACCGCTGGCGATAAATGGCTCGTTGGCATCCACCGGCAACGGCGGCGCCTGATTGACGTTGTTGATCACGTTAATCAACGCCGTCTGCATGTCCGTGTCCAGATCAAACGTCAGCGTCGTGCGACCGAAGCCTCGATTGATGCTGCTGGAGATTTCCTGCACGCCGGGCGTGCGGCGCAGCACCGCTTCCATCGGCTCGACGATGTAAGACTCCATCTCCGACGGAGCCGCCTCGCGCCAGTTGTTGAACACGGTGATTTGCGGGCGGGTCAGTTCGGGCAAAAGCTGCACCGGCCGCGACGCTATGGACATAAGTCCGAACAACGCCAGAAGTGCCAGCAAGACGGCCACGGCCGCGGGGTTTTGGGTACTCAGACGCGTGATGTTCAACGACAAACCCCTCCTGTCAGCGGCCAAAACGGCCGAACTGGCCAAAAACGCAGTCAGTAAGCCCAAGACCGACACTGCAGATACAGGTTCTTAGGTGCATGCCGCGTCAAAAAGTTTGCATCGGGTGCGATCAAACGCCGCTTCCCGGCGACAAAACGAAACACCATTGGTGATGTTCGCGTGAGGACCTCGTGGCATACTCGAGCGATTCCAGACTTCGAGCGCGCGAATGCGGAGACCAAGATGCTGATTCGACGACCTGCAGACATCAAACCCTCTGAAATCACCAGCGAGTCGGTCTATCTGAACCGACGCGCCCTCCTGCGCGCGGCCGGGCTCACCGCGGGCGCGATTGCGGCCGGCGCTGCGTGCGCGGCCGACGACCCGGCGACCGCCGCACCGCCACCGGCCGACATGGACGGTAAATTCGCCAACCTGGTCAAAAGTCAGTTCAGCACGGATGAGACGCCCAACCGCTACGAAGACATCACGACCTACAACAACTTTTACGAGTTCGGCACCGGCAAAGCCGATCCGGCGCGCAACTCGGGCAAGTTTGAAACCAGGCCCTGGTCGGTCAACGTGTCAGGCGAATGCGAAAATCCCGGAACCTTTACCTACGAGGACATCGTTGCGCCACACGCGTTTGAAGAGCGCATCTATCGCCTGCGCTGCGTCGAGGCCTGGTCGATGGTCGTGCCGTGGGTGGGCATACCGATGGCCGATCTGCTCAAGCGCTTCAAGCCCACGTCGAAGGCCCGCTATGTGGTATTCCAGACCCTGTTTGATCCCAAACGCATGCCGGGCCAGCGCCGCGCCGTACTCGAGTGGCCGTACACAGAGGCGCTGACCATCGAGGAAGCCATGAATCCGCTGACGCTCATGGCGACCGGCGTCTACGGACGCGAACTGCCGAACCAGAACGGGGCACCGCTGCGTCTGGTTGTGCCGTGGAAATACGGCTTCAAGAGCATCAAAAGCATTGTCGACATCGCCTTCTCGGAAAAGCGTCCGCCCACGAGCTGGGAAGAAGCCGCCCCGAGCGAATACGGCTTTTACGCCAACGTGAATCCGCGCGTGGATCATCCCCGCTGGTCCCAGGCGCGTCATCGCGAAATTGGTGCCGGCCTGTTTGCCGAGAAAGTCCCGACCTTGATGTTCAACGGCTACGCAGATCAAGTTGCGCACCTGTACAAAGGGCTGGATCTGCGACGTAACTTCTAAGCCTCCGACGTCGCCTGCGGCCGGCTCGGCCGGTATGATGCCGCTCCATGAACGTGACCGCCCTCAAATCTCTGGTGTTCGTCGCCTGCAGCCTGCCGCTGGTCAAGCTTGGCCTCGACGCGTTCGGGGTGTTTGGCGGCTCCCTGGGCGCGAACCCGGTCGAGTCGCTGCTGCATCGTGTAGGTTGGTGGGGCCTGTTTTTCATGCTGGCAACGCTTGTCGTCACACCCGCTCGAAACCTCACAGGATTTAGCTCGCTGATCCGGATTCGGCGCATGGTAGGCCTCTTCGCGTTCACCTATGTCGCGCTGCATTTTGCGGTATACGCGGCGCTTGATCAGGGCCTGGCGCTCAAACCCATCGTCGATGACATCATCAAACGGCCATACATAACCGTCGGCATCGCCGCATTGCTGCTGCTGATCCCTCTGGCGCTGACCTCCAACAACTTCAGCCAGCGCCGCCTCAAACAACGCTGGAAAACGCTGCACAAGCTGACCTACCTGATTGCGATACTTGGCGTGTGGCATTTCTGGTGGCAGGTCAAACTGGATACGAGCGAGCCGATTATCTTCGCAAGTGTGCTGAGCGTACTGCTCGGGTATCGCATTGTGCGCTGGCGTCGCAGCGTGGCGCGTCGCCGTGTCTGAGCTGTCCGCCGCCGATACACGCGAACGATCAACCAACGGCATGCGTCCGCTGCGCCGACTTCTGCCCTATGTTTTGCAGCACAAGGGGCACATCGCGCTGGCACTACTGGCAATGCTCGTCGCCGCAGGCGCCACGCTGTCGCTGCCGGTGGCCGTGCGCGGAATGATCGATCATGGCTTTGATGCGACCAACGCCGCGGACATCGATCAGCACTTCATACGACTGTTTGCCGTGGCGATGGTCATGGGCATCTCCGCGGCAGCGCGCTTTTACTGGGTATCGTGGCTTGGAGAACGGGTGGTCGCCGACGTGCGTTCGGCCGTCTATTCGCACGTGATTGAGATGAGTCCGGAGTTTTTCGAGCGGACCCGTACCGGTGAAGTACTGTCGCGTCTGAACACCGACACAACGCTGATTCAGACCGTTGTCGGTTCGAGCGCGTCAATTGCGTTGCGCAGCTCACTGATGCTGGTCGGCGCCGCCACTCTGTTAGTCATCACCAGCCCACGGCTGGCATTGATGATGGCCTTTGTGATCCCTCTCGTGCTCGTGCCGATTCTCGTGTTCGGGCGCAAGGTACGCGCCAAATCGCGCGAGAGTCAGGACCGCATCGCCGATTTCTCTGCGGTGGCCAATGAGACTATCGGCGCGATCCAGACCGTGCAGGCGTTTACGGCCCAGCAGCTTGAGTCCTCGCGATTCGCCGACAATGTGGAACAGGCGTTTCTGGCCGCGAGACGCCGCATTGGCTATCGCTCCCTGCTAACCGTGAGTATTGTGCTGCTGGTATTCGGTGCCATCTCGTTTGTGCTTTATCAGGGTGCGACCAGCGTCGTGGCCGGCGACATGAGCGCCGGCACGCTCAGTCAGTTCGTGCTCTACGCCGTGTTCACGGCCAGCTCGACCGCGGCGCTGTCTGAAGTCTGGGGAGAAGTACAGCGCGCCGCCGGCGCCACCGAACGCATTGCGGAACTGCTGGATGCCGACGCGGTCGTTGCGAGTCCGCCCTCGCCGGTCGCATTGCCGCTGCCCCCGCAGGGTGCGTTGTCACTTGAAGAAGTGACCTTCCACTATCCGAGTCGGCCAATGCAGCCGGTTTTTGAGGGGCTGACCTTGTCCGTGGAGCCGGGCCAGACGGTCGCGCTGGTTGGCCCGTCAGGCGCGGGCAAGACAACGATCATGCAACTGCTGCTTCGTTTCTATGACGTCGCCAGCGGCCACATTCGCGTGGACGGTGTTGATGTGCGTGACGCAGACATTGTTGAGCTGCGCCGACGCTTTGGCCTGGTGGCGCAGGAGAGCGTCATTTTCTCCACCAGCGCGATGGAGAACATTCGCTACGGCCGACCGGACGCCAGCGATGAGGAGGTTCGTACTGCCGCCAGGGCCGCCAATGCGCATGAGTTTATCGAGACGTTGCCCGAAGGCTACGACAGTCATCTGGGCGAACGCGGCGTGCGCTTGTCCGGCGGACAGCGTCAGAGAATCGCCATTGCCCGCGCGCTGCTTAAGGACCCGCCGATCCTGCTGCTGGATGAGGCCACCAGTTCGCTGGATGCGATCAGCGAGGATCTGGTGCAAAAAGCACTGGAACGACTGATGCGAAATCGTACGACACTGGTCATTGCGCATCGTCTGGCAACGGTCAAGAAAGTCGACAAGATTGTGGTGCTTGAAGGTGGGCGGGTTGTGGCCGAGGGGAACCACGAAACACTGCTTTCCGAGGGCGGCCTGTATGCCGAGCTGGCCGAGCTGCAATTCCAGACGGCGACAGGGTGAGCTGGCCGGGCAGAACGTGCTAGCGTACGCCCTGTGATCCTGCGCCCTTTACTCCAAGGAATTCATCAGCCAACCCCATGCGCCTTCTTGTCTGGAATATTCGCTACGCGGCGGGCTACGGTGCGGCGTTTCATCTGCCGGTCCCGGGGGCCGGCTATCTGCGCAGCAATCGGCGCAATCTCGACAACATCACCGAGTTTATCCAAAGCAACGATCCGGACATTGTCGGCCTGATCGAGGTTGACACCGGATCCATTCGCTCTCGCGTCAACCAGGCTGAGAAAATTGCCGAGGCTCTGGGTCACTACTCAACCTATCAGTGCAAATACGGCGAGTCGTCGCTCAACCAGCGCGTGCCCGTGCTGCGCAACCAGGGCAATGCGTTTCTGGCGGCGCCACGCGTCCACGGCGAGCGTTTCCATTATTTCGATACCGGCATCAAGCGTCTGATTATCGAACTCGAACTCGACGACGTGGCAGTGTTTCTGGTGCATCTGTCACTCAAGTATCGCCACCGTCAGTATCAACTGCGTCACCTGCACGACCTGGTGTCCAACTGCAAGAAGCCGGTAATCGTGGCCGGTGACTTCAACACCTTCTGGGGCGGACACGAGATGTATCTGTTCATGAAGGCCGCGGGCCTGACCAGCGCCAACGTGCAAGGCTGGCCGTCGTACCCGAGTCGATCGCCGCGCAAGGAACTCGACTTCATCTTGTACGGCCACGGCATTGATATTGAGCACTTCGAGATTCCACCGGTCACGTTGTCGGATCATCTGCCGCTGCTGTGTGACTTCCGCATTCCCGGCTGACCTCCGGTTGCTTAGCGGCAATCACACTCTTATTATTGAGTTCTTTTGCAATGCACTATAGAGCGTCACTGCACCGCAGGCGTATTCCGGTTATGTGACTGATCTATAAGGAGATTAGCCGATGGCCTCCAGCGACTACGCGCGCGAGATTTTCTTTGTTGACGGTGCCCGAACACCGTTTCTGCGGGACACCGGTCGGCAAGGCCCGTTCAGCGCCTCGGATCTGGCCGTCGCTGCCGGCAAAGCGCTGATTTCCCGCCTGCCCATCAAGGCATCGGATATCGACGAGGTCATCATCGGCAGCGCCATGCCCGGCCCCGATGAGGCCAATATTGGTCGCATCACGGCTCTGCGGTTGAACTGCGGGCACAAGACAACCGGCTGGACGGTCATGCGTAACTGCGCCTCCGCCATGCAAGCGCTCGATTCGGCGGCCAAGGACATTGCGATCGGGCGCGCGGACCTGGTGCTCGCGGGCGGTACGGAAGCCATGAGTCGAGCACCGCTCATTTACAACGACGATGCGGTGGCCTGGTTTCGCGCCAGTGCCAAGGCGCGCAAACCCGGCGACAAGATCAAGACTTTTGGCAAGATACCCGTCGGCGCATTCCTCAAACCCGTCATCGCACTACTGCGCGGTTTACGTGACAGCACTGTTGATCTGGATATGGGCCAGACGTGCGAGATTATTTCGCACCGCTTTGGCATTGATCGCAAGGCAATGGATGCCTACGCCGTGGAAAGCCATCTGCGTCTGGCGGCCGCATTCGATCAGGGCCTGATGGACGAGGTCGTGCCGCTGTATTCACCTGATGGCACCGTGTTTGAAGAAGACACGGGACTGCGACGCGACTCCAGTGCCGAAAAGCTGGCCAAACTGCGCCCGGTGTTTGATCGCAACGGCGGCATCGTGACCGCGGGCAACAGTTCGCAAATCACCGACGGCGCCGCGCTCATGCTCATGGCCAGTCGCGACGCCGTGGAGCGCTACAACCTGCCGGTGCTGGGACGACTCGTCGACACCGAATGGTCAGGCCTGGATCCGGCACAGATGGGCCTTGGGCCTGCCTACGCGGCCGCACCGCTGCTGACGCGCCAGCATCTGGCTCTCGACGACGTCGATATTTTTGAGATCAATGAAGCGTTTGCCGGTCAGGTGCTGTCCTGTCTGGCCGCCTGGGAAGACGACGATTTCTGTCGCGGCGAGCTTGATCTTGCGGGCGCGCTAGGTCGCGTCGACATGGACAAACTGAATGTTGACGGTGGCGCGATCAGTATTGGACACCCGGTTGGCGCCTCGGGCGCACGCATCGTGCTGCACGCGCTCAACGCGCTCAAACGCAATAACGGACGACGCGCGATCGCCACGCTTTGTATCGGCGGCGGTCAGGGCGGCGCCATGCTGCTGGAGCGGGAGTAAACAATGGACGAGTACCAAGCCATGAATCATCAGTCCCACCACTGGCATCTGACCACCGACGACGACAACATCGGCTGGCTCGGACTCGACAAGGTCGACAGCTCTGCGAATGTGCTGTCGGGCAGCGTCATGTCCGAGCTTAACGATGCGCTTGCGGTCATTGAAGCCCGACCGCCACGGGCATTGATCGTGCATTCAATGAAAGAATCCGGCTTCATTGCCGGGGCCGACGTTAACGAATTCACCCAGCTCGAGAGCGAAGATCAGGCCTACGAGATGATCCGCAACGGTCAACGCGTGTTCGATCGACTCGAAGCGCTCAAGATTCCGACCGTGGCATTGATCAATGGATTTTGCCTCGGCGGTGGCCTCGAGCTGGCTTTGGCCTGCGACCACCGCATTGTTGTGGATGAGGACAGCGCGCGTCTTGGCCTGCCCGAGGTCAAGCTCGGCATTCATCCGGGGTTTGGTGGCACGGTGCGCAGTACCTATCTGGTCGGGCCGCAGGCCGCCCTCGACATGATGCTGACCGGCCGCGGATTGCGGCCGCGCTCGGCGAAGAAAATCGGTCTGGTCGATCAGGTTGTGCCGCGACGGCATCTACAGCGCGCCGCCACGCAGATGGCGCTCAATCCGCCGCCGAAGAAAAAGCTCAGCGCCCGCGACAAAACCATGAACAGCGGCATCATGCGCCCGATCGTGGCCAGGATGTCGCAACGTCAGGTCGCCAAAAAAGCGCGTAAGGAACACTACCCGGCTCCCTACGCCATCATCGATTTGTGGAAGGAATACGCCTGGGATCCGCAGCTGATGTACGACAAAGAGGCGCGTTCCATTGCGCGGCTCATGATGACACCGGCCTCGCGCAATCTGGTACGGGTGTTCCAGCTGCAGGACAGACTCAAGGGTCTTGCTTCCAATCGTGACTTCAAGCCCCGCCACGTGCACGTTATCGGTGCCGGCGTCATGGGCGGCGATATCGCGGCATGGTGCGCTCTGCGCGGCATGACCGTTACGTTGCAGGATCGTGAGCCCAAGTACATTGGTCCGGCCATGAAGCGCGCACACGAACTTTTCAAGAAGAAACTGCGCCAAACGCATCTGGCTCAGGCGGCGGCTGATCGACTGATGCCGGACGTGGCGGGTGAAGGCGTCGACAATGCCGATGTGATTATTGAGGCGATTTTCGAAAACACCGAGGCCAAGCAGGCGCTGTATCAGTCGCTTGAGCCGCGCATGAAACCCGACGCGATTCTCGCCACCAACACTTCGAGTATTCGGCTCGAAGAGCTGGCTACTGTGCTGCATCGCCCGGAACGACTCATCGGCCTGCACTTCTTCAATCCGGTGGCCAAGATGCCGCTGGTCGAAGTCATTCATGGCGACGGAACCGACCCGCTGGAAGTTGAAAAAGGGCTCGCTTTTGCCAAAAAAATCGGACGCCTGCCACTGCCTTGTCGAAGCGCTCCGGGCTTTGTCGTCAATCGAATCCTGTTTCCCTACATGATCGAAGCCATGCGCATCGGCAGCGAGGGCGTGCCGCTCACTGTGATCGACCGCACGGCCGAGAAATTCGGTATGCCCATGGGACCGGTAGAGCTGGCCGATACCGTCGGACTCGATGTCTGTCTGCACGTTGCCAACGTGTTTGCAAAGGAATTTGGCATGGAGATCCCCAAACGTCTGTCCGAAATGGTCGAGCGTAAGGAGCTGGGCAAAAAGACCGGTCGCGGGTTTTACGTCTGGAAGAAAGGCAAACCGATCAAGCCCAAAGCGCAAAATGAGTCGGCGCCCGCTGATCTCACCGATCGTCTGCTGCTGCCGTTTGTCAACGAAGCGGCCGCTTGTCTGCGCGAGGGCATTGTCGAGGATGCCGATCTGCTCGATGGCGGCGTGATCTTTGGTACCGGGTTCGCCCCGTTCACCGGCGGACCGCTGCAGTACGCGCGTGACCGCGGCATTGAAAACATCATGACCAGGCTCAACGATCTGGCCGGACGCTACGGCGAGCGTTTTGCCCCGGACGACTACTGGGCCTATCTGTTGGGCAGCGACGCCGCACCTGATGATCAATCCGACGCGGATGCACACGACACGGACGGACACTGACTTGCCCACACGATTGCTGCAGTCACGTCACGGCGAACCGTCGGTTCGCACCATGGCGATGCCCGCCGATGCCAACTGGCTCGGGGATATTTTTGGCGGCTGGATCATGTCGCATGCAGACATTGCCGGTGCCACCCACGCCTACCGGCGCGCGCAGGGCAAAGTCGTTACCGTGGCAGTCAAGGACTTCGATTTCGTCGCGCCGGTCTACATCGGCGATGTGGTGACCTTTTTCACGACCATCGAGCACACCGGCACGACGTCGATTCGCGTGCGTGTCAACGTTTACGCCGAACGCCCGGGCAACGATCCAGGTCAGCACATTGAGGTGGCGACCGCGAGTTTTGTATACGTACATGTTGATGAGGATCGCCAGAAAAAGCCCCTGCCGCAGGAAGCGGACAGCTGACATTCGCGCCTGCCCAGCCGCCGATATTTATGTCGCAAACCAGTGTGATACAGGTCATAGGGAGCGGCGCCGGACTATGTTAGACTCGCGTCGACATCGCGCTACAACCCCTGAATTTTCGGGGTTTTTTGACGCGATTTAACAATTATGTCTAATAAACCTGTCGACCCCAATTTGCTCAAGACCCTGACGCCGCTGGACGGCCTCAAGGCAGAAAACCTGCAGGCGCTGGTCAAAAAAACCTCCGTGCAGGAGCTCAGCAGCGGGCGCTTTCTTTTCAAGGAAGGCGACAGTGAAAAACGCACCATTTATCTGGTATCGGGCCAGGTCGAGCTGCGTACCGAAACCAAGGTCGTACGGGTCATCAGTGGCGGCAGCGACGAAGCACGCCATCCCTTGGCGCCTATGTTGCCGCGCAAGGTCAATGCGCGCGCTCGCACCGACATCGAGTACATCGCCATCGACAGCGATTTGCTGGACGTCATGCTGACCTGGGACCAGACCGGTTCCTATGAAGTCAGCGAGTTGCAGGACGAGGAAACCAAGGAAAGCGACGACTGGATGACCACCCTGCTCCAGACCAAAGCCTTCCACAAGATTCCTCCTGCCAACATCCAGGCCATCTTCATGCGTATGCAGCGCGTCTCTTACAAACCGGGCGACGTTGTTATCAAGCAGGGGGATGAAGGCGATTTCTTCTACGTCATCACCGAGGGCAAGTGCGCGGTCACGCGCGAAACACCACTCAATAAGGATGGCATCAAGCTCGCCGAACTGCGCACCGGCGACACCTTCGGCGAAGAGGCGCTGATTTCCGAGGCCAAACGTAATGCCACGGTCACAATGCTTACCAGCGGCGTGCTGATGCGCCTTGCCAAGGAGCACTTCAACAAGCTGCTCAATGAGCCAATGCTCGATTGGGTGAATCTTAAGCAGGCCAATCAGATCGTCGCCAACGGTGGTCGCTGGCTCGATGTGCGCCTGCCGAGCGAGTTCGACAATTTCCACCAGCCTGATGCGGTCAACATCCCACTGTATTTCATTCGTCTCAAGCTCAAGACACTGGATAAGAACACGCCCTACGTCGTGTGTTGCGATACCGGACGTCGCAGCTCAGCCGGCGCTTACATCCTCAGCGAACGGGGCTTTACAACGCATGTGCTGGAAGGTGGCCTGACGATGGCCATGGAGCACGGCGGCTAACGCCGAGCAAACACCGACTACATGGTGTGGGTCGGTTTATCGCCGGACAGGGCCCCGGCCAGATAGTTTTCGATCTTGCGCTGCGTGTTGCCGCCGTCCTGCTCGCTGAACTGCACGCCGATGCCCGCCGTCCGCTTGCCTTGAGCGCCCTTCGGCGTCATCCACACCACGCGCCCAGCAACCGGCAGCTTTTCATTTTCATCCATCAGATTCAGCAACATGAATACCTCATCACCAAGGCGGTAGGTGCTGCCGGTGGGAATGAACAGGCCGCCGTTGGTCACAAACGGCATGTACGCCAGATACAGCGCACTTTTGTCCTTGATGGTCAGGGTAAGTAGACCCGGTTTACTCATGTCGCTCGAGCGCCTTCAAGTGTGATCGAATCACGGTGATCGAAATCGTAGTGCCCAGGGCACCAGAACCGCCTCGATCAGCTGTTGCGCGTTCAGCGAGGTGTCCAGCTGACGCTGCGCCCTTCGCAGCTGATCAAGGTAGTCAAATAGCCGACTCAACTTAATTTGATTCAGGTCGTCAGGCAAGTCTTCAGGGCGCAAATTGTGAGCTACGTCGCGGCCTGCAACGCCAAATCGGACGCGGATCACATCGCTGACCCGGCGGATGAGCCACTCAAGCGCACGCGCCGGATTGGCCTTGACCCAGCGGGCCGCCACGCTGGCAGGGTTTGCCTGCGAGCTTGCCAGCGCCTGCAGATCGTTCGACAGCTGCGTCATCGTCTCGCCAAAATCATCTTCCTGCAGTGCAAGCGCGGCCAGCGGCGCGCCGTGCGCCAGCCTGAGCAGGCCCGGCCAGTGGGCGACGCCGCCGTCGCGGCTCTGGAGCCAGGACAGCGCCGCGTCCGTCTCGGGCCGCGGCACCGGCACGCTCTGGCAACGGCTCAGAATCGTAGCCGGCAGTGCCGAAAGCTTGTCGGCAACAAGTATCAGAACACTGTCCCCCGAGGGCTCCTCCAGCGTCTTGAGCAGCGCATTGGCCGCCCCCTCGGTCATAGCATCGGCCGGCTCGATCAAGGCCACTTTCCTGCCCGTGGCCAGACTGGACAGTGTCAGCTTGCCAATCAGCCCTCGAATCTGGTCCACCGAGATCGTGCGCTTGTCTTCTTCCGGCTGCACACGGTAGTAATCGGGATGGTTATCGGCCTGCACCCACTGACAGGCGGGGCACTCGCCGCACGCCGTGCTGTTGGCACACAAGCACAGGGCGGCCACCTGTCGCGCCAGCGCGCGCTTGCCGAGTCCGGCCATGCCGTGCAAAAGCAAACCGTGCGCCAGACGATCCTCGGCCAGCGCACTTGTGACGGTGGCAAGTGGCGTCTCGTGCCACGGCATGGAGGCCTTTAACATCGTGCGCTCACCCGACGTCCTGATCGTCAACAAAATGGCCAATCGCGTCGCGCGTCGCGGCGCGCACGGCGGGCAGCGTTGCCGCCGCATCTATGCGCACAAAGCGCTGCGGCTGGGCCGCCGCAAGCGCGTTGTAACATTCACGGGCGCGGTCGAAAAACTCGTTCTTCTCGCGTTCGAAGCGGTCGGGCTCAGAGCGCTTGCGGGCGCGCGCCAATCCAACGTCCACGGATACGTCAAGCAGCAGCGTCAGATCCGGCCACAGGTCACCGTGGATCCATTCGGCGAGCATCTCGATGCGTTTGGCACCGATGCCGCGCCCTGCTCCCTGATAAGCCAGTGACGCATCGGTAAAGCGATCGCAAATGACCCAGATGCCGGCATCAAGCGCCGGGCGAATCACCTCGATCAGGTGCTGTTCGCGTGCGGCGAAGACCAGCAAGAGCTCGGCCCGCGGATGCAAAGACTCGCGTTCCCTCGGGGCCAGAACCAGCTCACGAATGGCTTCGGCGATACCGGTGCCGCCAGGCTCGCGCGTGCACAGCGTCTGGATATCACGACGATGCAACTGCTCTTCAATCTCGGCGATGACGGTGCTCTTGCCGGCGCCCTCGATGCCCTCGAGCGTGATGAACCGCCCACGACGGGCCGATGCTTGTTCTGCCGTACTCACTTGTTTGCTCGCAGTGTTTTCAAATAGCGCGCAACGGCCTTTTCATGCTCGGCCAGCGTGCGCGAAAAATAGTGGCTACCGTCGCCATTTCCGGTGGCGACAAAATACAGCGTTTCGCCCTCCAGCGGATCGACGGCAGCGCGCAGCGAACCTTCGCCGGGCAAAGCAATCGGCGTGGGCGGTAACCCGGCTCGCGTATAGGTATTGTACGGCGTGTCCGTTCGTAAATCGCGGCGCGTGATATCGCCGTTGAAATCCGGACCCAGACCATAGATGACCGTCGGGTCGGTCTGCAGGCGCATACCCTTGCGCAAGCGACGACAGAAGACGCCCGCTATCTGACGCCGCTCATCTGCCCGGGCGGTTTCCTTTTCGATGATCGAAGCGAGAATCAGCGCCTCATCTTTGGACTGCAACGGACAGTCTTCGCTTCGCCCCTCCCACGCCTTTGCAAGACGCGACTCCAGCGCTCTGGCGGCCTGCTTCAAAATTGTGGTGTCGGCGGTACCGCGCGCAAACACGTAGGTATCGGGAAAGAAACGCCCTTCAGGATGCACATTCGGCATGCCAAGCTGCGCCATGACCTCTGCAGCCGGTGTCTGCGGGTCAATCGTATGTTCAACTTCCTGGCTTGCCGCAAGTGCCGCGCGAAACTCGCGAAACGTCCAGCCCTCTACGACCGTCAGTGAATAGGTCACCACCTCGCCCGAGGTCAGCTGTGCGAGCAGGTCATCAATGCTCAAACCCGGCGCCAGATCGTATTCGCCCGCCTGCACCCGCGCCGCCAGCTTGCGATAGCGCGCGTAGTAGGCCAGAAGCTGCGGGTGGGCAAAACCGCCTTCGGCCGCAAGCTGTCTGGCGGTGGAACGAAAACTCATGCCTGGTTCAATAACCAGACGAATCGACTTATCGCCGGGCACGGCCGGCTGCTGCAGTCGCATCTGTACCTGCCACGCAATAGCGCCCACCGCCACCGCGCCGAGCAGCAGCAAAACACCAAACAGGCGCAACCAGCGAATGCCCGACACCTTGCTCACGGCAGTAACACGCTCCCGCTCAGAATGTCGTGGACCGCATGGGCCGCGGAAAAATCGTCAAATCGAACATTGCCAAGTTGTCGGACCGGGCGCGCACCGCGCACGCTGTTGGTCAAAAACACCTCATCGGCCAAGGCCACATCAGACCGCCGCAGTCGCTGCTCCTTGATATCAAAACCAAGCACACCGGCGCTGTCGAGGATCAGCCCTCGCGCAACACCTGCCACGCCACAGCGATCGAGCAACGGGGTCAGCAGGCGCTCACCGCTACGCACGAACACGTTGCAGCTGACCGCTTCAACCACACAGCCTCGGCCGTCGCACACCAGACCCTCGTCCGCCTCGGTGGCGGCAAGTTCGCGCGCGGCCAGCACCTGCTCAAGACGGCCGAGATGCTTGATCCCGGCCAGCAATGGCTGCACCGCGAGCGTGGTCTCCAGCCACTGCACAACAATGCCGGTGGATTCCCAGCGCGCAAGCGGCGCGGTGTGCTCGTGGATCTCCCACAAGCGGCGGGTGCCACTGGCCGGTTCCGGGGCATAGCCGCGGCCCGCCCCGGCACGCGTCAGCGTAAGCCGCAGGACGGCGTGCTGAGGTAAATCCATGCTCGCAACATCACGTTCGAGTCGCTCCTGATCGGGCATCACCAGGCCAAGCGTTACGCAGCCGCGTTCGAGACGTCGCAGATGCCGGGCAAAGTGCGCGATCTGCCCATCGGCAACGCGCATCGTCTCGAACACGCCGTCGGCATAGCGCAGCCCGCGATCGTCAATGGGCCAGTGGCCGCCAGGTTCACCATCGATCCAGTAGTGTGTGGTCATTCGCAGGTCCTTTACGAAGCCATCAGTGCGAGGCGCAATCCGCGCGCCTTTGCACGCGTTTCAAGAAGTTCCGCCTGCGGCTCGGAGTCGGCAACGATGCCCGCACCGGCACGAAAACGGACACCAACATCGTCGCATACGGCGGTGCGAATCAAAATATTGAAATCACCGCTGCCGTCGTGATTCAGATAGCCCATTGCCCCGGTGTAGGCACCGCGCGGGGCTGTCTCAAGCTCGGCAATAATCTCCATACAGCGTACTTTGGGACAGCCAGTGATGGTGCCGCCTGGATACACGGCACGCAGCGCCGCGCCCGGGCCCACACCCTGATCCAGCTCACCGCTCACGTTCGAGACAATGTGATGCACGTGCGCGTAGCTTTCGATAACCATGAATTCGTCCACACGTACGCTGCCCGGCTTCGACACACGCCCCAGATCATTGCGCTCAAGATCGATCAGCATGACGTGTTCGGCGCGCTCCTTAGGATGGTGGATAAGCTGCTCGCTGAGCTCGAAATCTCGCAACAGGCTATCACCACGCGGTCGGGTGCCCGCGATCGGTCGAGTATCGATGCGCCCTTCGCCGAGACGAACGAGTCGCTCCGGCGACGAGCTCAGAACATAGTGTCCGCGCCAGTACATCAGACCGGCGAACGGTGCCGGGTTGGTCGCTCGCAGGCGACGATAGACATCGCTGCCAGCAATCTTGGGCAACAACGCGGCGCGCCACTCGCGCGACAGATTGGCCTGGAAGACATCACCGGCCGCGATGTGTTCTTTTGCCTTCACCACGGCCTCTAGAAACTGCTGTGGCTCGTCCTCGGTAATGCTGGTCACCAGCATTCGCCGTCGAAGGCGCCATAAGGCGACGGGCCGCTCACGAGTGACCGCACGAAGAAAGTCCGCATAGTCATCGGTTTCACTGACAAGCCAGGCTTGATCCCGCCGTCGGCACACAACGACGGCCCGGCGCACGCGCGCTGCAAAGGCTAGCGGCAGCGCAGGGTCTTGCGCCAGATTCAGCACCGACTCCACCTGCGCGGCTAGCTCATAGCTGGCAAACACAAACCAGCCGCCGCGAAAAGGCAGATCCGGCGCCTTATCGCCGACATGGTGCGTCGTTGGCGCGAGGCCATCGAGGCGCGCAAAAAAATCGCCGTCATCCTCGGCAAAAATCAGGTCATCAGGTTCGCAAAACAGGATGTCGAACTGACCCAGCGTGCGCCGCTCAGAGCCACCCTGTGCCGCACTTTCAAGCAGAAACGGGAAACGTTCAGGATCGGACTCATGCAGGGCCAGGAGATCCGGCACCTGATCCAGAGCGACCGTGTTCAACGCGGTTCCGGACGCGCGAAGCGCCGCCTATGCGCGTCCAAGCACCAGTGTGCCGTTGGTACCGCCAAAGCCAAATGAATTGGACACGGCTTTGTCGAAACTGGCCTCGCGCGCCGTTAGCGGCACAAAATCCAGATCGCATTCGGGATCAGGCGAATGCAGGTTGATGGTCGGCGGCAGCACCTGTTCGCGCAGCGCCATGATGGAGAATATCGCTTCGGCGGCGCCCGCCGCGCCCAGCATGTGGCCCGTAACCGACTTGGTCGAACTCACGGCGAGCTGATCGGCCGCAGCGCCAAACACGCTGCGAATGGCCTTCACCTCGGCACGATCACCAAGCATCGTCGATGTGGCATGCGCATTGATGTAGCCGATATCCGACGGCGAGCAACCGGCGTCGCGCAGTGCACTGGCCATACTCGACGCAGCCCCTGCTCCGTTCTCCTCAGGCGCAGTGATGTGATAGGCGTCACCGCTCATGCCAAAGCCAAGCAGCTCGGCGTAAATGTTCGCGCCACGTGCTTTCGCGTGTTCCCACTCCTCGAGCACCAGCGCACCGGCACCGTCGGCCAGAACGAAACCGTCGCGATCGGCATCCCAGGGTCGGCTGGCTTCGGTGGGCGCATCATTGCGCGTTGAAAGCGCTTTGGCCGAGTTGAATCCGCCCATGCCAAGCACGGAGGTGGCCATTTCGGCGCCACCGGTCAGCATCACGTCCGCGTCACCGTAGGCGATGCAACGCGCGCCGAAGCCAATGTTATGCGCGGCCGTCGTACAGGCCGTTACGATAGAAAAATTCGGGCCGGTCAGACCGAGGTCGATCGACACTTGCCCTGCAACCATGTTGATGATGCTGCCGGGAACAAAAAACGGCGAAATCTTGCGCGGCGAACCGCTGCTGCGATATTTCTCGTAATTGTCCTCGATGGTCGTGATGCCACCGATACCTGAGCCAATAGCAATACCGATACGCTCGGGTGGCGTGGTGTCCACACTAAGCCCGGAGTCGCCAAACGCAATTTTGCTGGCCGCAATGCCGTAGTGCATGAACACATCGCAACGCCGGATGAGTTTGCGATCCATGTAGTCCGTGGCGTTGAAGTCTTTGACCTCGGCAGCGAAATGCGTGTTCAGATCGCTGGTATCAAATCGAGTCACCGGCCCGACACCGCTTATCCCCTCACGGACATTGTTCCACGCCTGTTCAACGGTGTTGCCCACCGGCGAAATCAGGCCCATTCCGGTAATCGCAATGCGGCGTCTGGTCACAGTAGTTCTCGATGTAGTACCACCGGTGCGAGGCGCACCGGTGGAGCGGGTAGCCGCTTAAGACTGGTGATTTTTGATGTAATCGATGGCCTGCTGAACGTTGGTGATCTTCTCGGCTTCTTCATCCGGAATCTCACACTCGAATTCATCTTCGAGCGCCATCACCAGTTCAACGGTATCCAAAGAATCGGCACCAAGATCGTCAACAAATGACGAATCAGCTGCGACGGTGTCTTCTTTGACACCCAGTTGGTCAGCGACGATCTTTTTGACCCGCTCTTCAATACTCATGAGTTCATTCCTCGTACACAAAAAAGACGTCGGCGAGCCCGACGGCGCCGCCATTGTAAGTGAATCGAACGCCTCAGGCCATAACCCGACCTGGCGCTATCTTGGGCCCTAACTGCCCAATTTCAAGGCAAAAACCTCAGGACATGTACATGCCGCCGTTGACATGGAGTGTCTCGCCAGTGATGTAACCCGCGCCGTCAGAGGCCAGAAAGCCCACGGCCTGCGCAATATCCGCCACGGCACCGAGCCGGCCTGCGGGCACCTGCTCGATCAGGATCGCACGCTGCTCATCGCTCAGCGCCCGCGTCATATCGGTGTCGATGAAGCCTGGCGACACCGTATTGACCGTCACACCGCGTGAGCCAACCTCATGAGCCAGTGACTTCGAGAAGCCAATCATGCCCGCCTTGGCCGCCGCATAGTTGGCCTGGCCCGGATTGCCCATACTGGCCACCACCGAGCTGATATTGATAATGCGTCCAAACCGGGCCTTCATCATGCCGCGCAGCACGCCCCGACTGAGTCGATAGACCGCCGTCAGATTCGTATCAATGATTGCCTGCCAGTCTTCGGGCTTCATACGCAGCAACAGACCGTCGCGGGTGACGCCGGCATTATTGACCAGCACGTGCACCGGACCTTCGTTGTCCTGCACGTCCTTGATCAGGGCATCGATGCTGTCAGCGTCCGTCACGTTCAGGACCGCACCGCGTCCACCGTCGCCGAGCCGCTCGCCAATTGCCGCCGCGCCGGCCTCGCTGGTGGCCGTTCCAATGACGCGGTGTCCAGACGCCGCCAGATGATCGGCGATGGCTGCGCCGATGCCGCGGCTGGCGCCGGTGACCAGTGCAGTGCGTGTTGTCTCGTCGCTCATGGTGTCTCTCTCATTTCAATCTCAAAATTACTACTTATCCAGTTCCGCAGCCTGCAACAGGGCTTCATCCAGCGCCGCGGCGTCGTGCAGCGACCAGATTTTTGCACGGCGATGGATACGTTTGACCAGCCCCGTGAGCACCCGACCAGGTCCGCACTCGTAAAAGCGCGCGGTCCCGCTCTCAAGCAATCCCTGAATGGTGCCGCTCCACGGCACCGGCGAATACAGCTGACGCGCCAACGCGTCGCGCAAGGCATCCACGCTGCCCGGCGCCACCGGACCGGCGTTGTGCATAACCGGCACCTTGGGTGCGGTTAAGTCCACCTGCGCCAGATCCGCAGCAAATTTCTCCGCGGCCGGCCGCATCAAAGCGCAATGCGACGGCACACTCACCGGAAGCGGAAGCACCCGGCGCGCGCCCTCTTCCTCGGCCTTACTGGCCAGTCGCGCAACGGCGTCTTTGGCGCCGGCCACGACCACCTGACCCGGCGCATTGAAATTGACCGGCTCGACGACCTCCCCGTTGGCAACCGCCTCGCACGCTGCTGCGACCTGTTCATCCGTAAGACCGATGATCGCCACCATAGCCCCTTCGCCCTCAGCGACGGCCGACTGCATCAACTCTGCGCGGCGAGCAACCAGCCGCGTCGCATCGCCAAGCGCGACAGCGCCGGCACACACCAGTGCGCTGTATTCGCCAAGGCTGTGGCCGGCCATGGTTGCCGGCTCAAGACCACCCTTGTCGCGCCATACGCGATAGGTGGCCACGCCAGCCGCCAGCATCGCCGGTTGTGTCCACACCGTCTGGTTAAGCTTTTCGATCGGGCCGTCCCTGACCAGGGCCGCCAGATCCGTGCCCAGCGCCTCGGAGGCTTCGGCAAAGGTGGCATTGATCAGCGGGTGGGCATCGGCCAGCTCATTCATCATGCCGACCGACTGCGATCCCTGACCGGGGAACAAAAAGGCGTCTGTCATCATCAGGCTCCGCGTGCCGCCTCGTGCGGCTTATGGAAAACGCGCATTAAAACACAGGCCAGCGCACCACCCAATGCACCGTACAAATGTGCATCAACCACCACCGGACCGCCGGCGGCCTCCGCCGTCATCGGCAGCGCGCCGGCATATTGTTCAAACAGCAGCTTTGCGACCAGGCCCAACAACAAATACAGACCGGAGCGCTGCCCCTGTCGCCATTCGAGCCACGCGCCAACGGCGAACAAACCGTGCAGCGCGCCCGACAGCCCCACATACCAGCCGACATCGGCGGTAAACCACCACAACCCCGCGTCAATCGCCGCGACCGACAGCAAAAACGCCGCACACCACCATGCGAGTGTGGTGCGCGCACTGAAGATGATTCCGACCAGCACCACCGCCACCCCGTTCAACGCGGTGTGTGACCAGGACAGGTGGACAACATGCGCACCCAGCAGCCGCCACAGTTGGCCTGTGGCCAGCGCTTCGCGCTCGTAGCGCAGCGCCTCGCGCACTGGATCACCGCCCAGTGCCAGGAGCACGATGACGCCCAGCAAGGGGGCAAAAAACCACCAAAACGGTGACTTGCGTCGATTCATTGAGACCTGTCCTCGGTGAGAATTTTGCTACAATTACGGGAATTTTTTGATGCCGCGGGCATCCTACACCTACAACACACGAGCATCAGCACGAGGCCTACTGAATGAAGTCCGAAATCAATCGTAAAGCGCGCCGGGGCGCGGCGAACGTCACCTTAGCAGCCCGCCAGCGCGGCTTCACCCTGCTCGAGATCATGGTCGTGGTGGTCATCATCGGGATTATGGCCACGTTCGTTCTGCCGAAGGTACTTAATCGTCCCTACGATGCGCAGCGAGCCAAAGCACTCACCGATATGAAGTCGATTCGCACCGCGCTCGAGCTCTATCAACTCGACAACTTTGATCTGCCAACCGTGGATCAGGGCCTGCAGGCATTGGTCACCGCGCCGAGGCCCGACATGCGCAAGTACCCCAAGGGCGGCTACATCGACGGCTTTGACGATCCCTGGGGCAATCCCTACCTGTATCGTCGTCCCGGCGAACACGGCGAATACGACATCGTGAGCCTTGGTCGCGATGGCCAGATCGGTGGTGAAGAGCAGGACTCGGACATCGGCCACTGGATGAAGAACTAGCATGACCGGACGCCTCGATCAGCGCGGCTTCACTCTGGTCGAGATCATGGTGGTTGTGGTGGTCATCGCCATTGCGGTGACCGCCGTGATCGTCAAATACGACTTCAATCTCGGTCCCAAACAGCTGCGCGAGGAAGTGCGTCGCTTTGATGTGCTGTTTCATCTGGCCTGGGAACAGGCGCAGATCGAAGGGCGCAGCGTGGGCATCGAAATTGATCAATCCAGCTTTTCATTTTTCTCCTACGATCCGCTCCAGCGCCAGTGGGTCGGCATGGAAAACGACGAATTTTTTCGCACGCGTGAATTGCCCGACGGCATCTACTTTGATCTGCGCATGGAAGACAAGGCCATTGAGCTGCAGACCGACGACGATGACGATTCGGACATCGACATCTCGCCACAGGTGTTGCTGCTCGCCAGCGGTGAAGCGACACCGTTCAATCTGTACGTAGAAAGTGACGACACCGACATCGCGTACGAACTGGTTGTCGACGTACTCGGTGACAGCGAACTGCTGGAGCACGACCGTGGCTTCTGACCTGCCTGCGCTGCGCCACGCCGAACGCGGCCTGACCCTGGTCGAGGTGCTCGTGGCGCTGGTGATCGTGACCATGGCAACGCTTGCGATCTCAGGTCAGGTTGCGCAAACCGCACGCAACACAAGACTTATCCAGACCAAGACCTTTGGCACCTGGATCGCCATGAACAAGGTGACCGAACTGCGACTGGTCGAGGGCGTACCAAGCGCCAATCGCGACGACGGCGAGGTCGAGTTCGCCGGCCGCGACTGGGTCTGGGAAAGCGAGATCAAGCCGCCGTCGGATCAGGTTGAGAATTTCATGCGCATTGAAGTTGCCGTCGCGCTGGCGGACGAACCCGACCAGATCATTGCCGAAGCGATCGGTTTTGTCGGGCGCGGCGGCAGCGGCGCTGCCGGGCGCCCGTTCGACACGCGACTGAACGCAGGTCCCGGTGGCGATACAGCGCTGGACGGTGACGATCCGCGCTCGCCACGCAATACCCCCCCGGTACCGGACGGCCCACCGGGCGGTCGACTGACACCACGGGGCGAAGGTACCTGAATGCTGCGCACGCGACATCAGCGCGGTTTCACGCTGCTCGAAGTTCTGATCGCGTCGGCGATCTTCGCGATCATCATGACGATCGTGGCGTTGTCGATTCGAGGCGCCTTCAAGCGTACGGACCGGCTTGAGGAGAACCTTGATCGCTTCAAGGAAATCCAGCGTGCCGTCCAGCTTCTGACGCGCGATCTGTCGCAACTTCAGCCGCGCTCCGTGCGCGACATTATCGGCAACGACCGTGTGCCGGCTCTGACCACAGGCGGCGACGGCGGCGGCATCGAAATGACCACCGGCGGCTGGGCCAATCCGGGCAGTTTGCGACGCAGTGTTCTGCAGCGCGTGGGATACCAGATCGAAGAAAACACGCTGTATCGCGTGCGCTGGCCGGTGCTCGATCGCACGCAGGGCACCGTGCCGCTGCGTCGGCCGGTGCTTGAGGGAATCCTGGCACTGCAAATGCGTTTTTTTGATGAGCGTGGCGAGGACAGTGAGGACTGGCCACCGCTCGGTGGTGGTGGCAATCAAATCGGTTTCGCCGCGCGCCCGCGTGCGGTGGAGTTTACATTTGAGCTCGAAGACTACGGGGTCATCAGACGGCTCGTCGAGGTGCCGCAATGAGCCTGCGCAGGTCCGCCGGGCGAGTCGGCCCCGCCCTGCCGCAGCGCCAGCGCGGCGTCATGCTGCTGGCCGCGATGTTCCTGGTGGTCGTGGCCACGACCTACGTCAGCAATCTGCTGTGGTCCAATCATCTGGAAATCCGACGCACGCGCGCATTGCTGGCCATGGAGCAAGGCGCGCAATATGCGCTCGCGGGCGAAGCCTGGGCGGCTGAAATTCTGAATATGGATCGGCGCGAATCCGAAATCGATTCGCTCGAGGAACTCTGGGCTGCCACGCCACCGGCCTTTCCGATCGACGGGGGGCAGATCGTCGGTCAGATTGAAGACCTGCAGGGTCGCTTCAACCTTAACAATCTGATCGGGGCCAATGGCGAGAAGGACGAAATCTGGTTCGTGGTCTTCCAGCGGCTACTCGAGTCGTTGAATGTTGAAGCGCGCGTGGCCGATCAGGTGGTCGACTGGCTGGATCCCAACCAGGACGTGGAGTTTCCCAACGGCGCGGAAGATGACGTTTACACGGGAGTAGAACCTGCCTACCGCACGCCGAACAGTTTCATCACCCACGCCAGTGAGCTGCTAGCCGTTGAGGCCATCACTCAGGAGGTGTATCAGGTGCTTGCTCCGCACGTCACGGCGCTGCCGCCCGGCACATTGGTCAACATCAACACGGCCACCGGCCCTGTGATCGCCGCCTTGTCCGAATCGTTGTCGGTGTTCGATGCCGAAGCGATCATTGAGGTGCGCACGGACCAGCCGTTTGCCGAAGCCGCCGATCTGGATGGTTATGTTGACCCGGACGGGCTGCCCCTGGTGTCGTTTTCGACCGAATTCTTCCAGGTCACGACGGTGGTGTCGCTGGACATCAGTCGCTACACTATGTTTTCTGTGCTTGAGCGTAATCCGCAAGCGGGCACAACCGTCGCGCGGCTGCGCAATCTGAGCAACGAGTAAGTCCCCTGCCCCATGCCTGAAACCCTCGTCATTCGACTTCCTGAAGACCTCGATCAGCCGGTGCAGTGGACCGTGATCGATGACGCCGGCACGCGCATCGGCGGCGTAGGTGCCGGCACGCTGGACGAAGCGGCCAATCAGCGACTGACGCGGGACGTGCTGGCGCTGGTGCCCGGCACGCAGACAGTCTCCACCCACGCGCAGCTGCCTGTGAAGAGCGCCAGCAAAATGCTGCAGGTGGTGCCTTTTGCACTCGAAGAACAGTTGGCCGGCGATGTCACGCGCATGCATTTTGCGATTGGCGAGCGCAACGAAGATGGCGAAGTCGCCGTCACGGCCGTACGCAAGGATCGCATGGAAGGATGGATGGAGGCCCTCGGCGCCGCCAACCTGGTTCCCACCTTGATGGTTCCCGACATTGCGGGAATGCCGCGTGTCGACAATGGTTTTACGGTGCTGCTCGGCGACCGCGAAGCCTGTATCCGTGATCCGGAAGACGTCGCCTGCCACGTCGATCTCGAGTCGCTACCCGAGCTGCTCGAACTCATGAGCACACCGGCGGATATTGAGGAGCAGGACGACGACGATGCCGAGCCAGCGCCAGAGCAACCGGTTGTCGTGTTTTTTGAAGACAGCAACGATCCCGACACGCTGCTGGAGCAAATCAAGGACAAGATTCCGCGCACGGAATTCCGCCGCCTGCCGGCGGGTACGCTGCCACGACTGGCCGCCGAAATTCTGGAGCGACCGGCGCCGAGTCTTCTGCAGGGCGATTTTTCTCCGCGCGGACAGCTCGACAAGCTCTGGAAGCCGTGGCGCACGGCCGGCATTCTGGCTCTGGTGCTGTTGTTTACCGCCGTGACCTACAAGGCCGGCGAACTCATTACCTATAAAAACCGTTACAAAGCGCTGCGCACACAGATCAATGACTTCTATCAGTCAAACGTTCCGAACCCCGTCGTGGGTCAGTCCGATCCGGTCGGCGATGTTCGCCGACGGCTGCAAGGCGGTGGTAGCGATGCGGCCGCGTCGGATTTCCTCGACGGTCTGAGCGTGCTGGCCGAAGCCAAGGTCGACGATAAGACCTACCTGGAAGGCATCAGTTTTTCCAACGGGCTGATGAATCTTGAGATCATTGCGCCCAACGTGCCGACGCTCGACGCGCTGCGCATTGCCATTTCCGGCATGGACGGCTGGGACGCCAAGCTCACGCAAACTCGCGACAAGGACAACGCCGTCGAAGGTCGCCTGCAACTGCAAAGGAGCGCACCGTGAACGCCTGGTGGGAGTCACTCCAGACGCGCGAGCGCTGGATGGTCGGCGGCTGCGGCATTTTTCTGGTCGTGTTCTTTTTCTATCTGTTTTTGCTTGAGCCGCTTTTTGTCAACGCGGCCGATTACAAAGCCAAAACCGACCGCGCCGAGCGTGATCTGGCCTATCTGGAACAAGCCGTGCCGCAGCTGCAGGCCAGCGGCGCCCGCAATACGCGACGCAATGTCGTTGATCCCAACGCCTCACTCAACGTGATTGTCGACCGCACACGCACGACGTTTGGTCTGGCGGCGACCAACACGCAACAGGTTGGCCCGCAAAAGCTTCGCGTTCGACTCGAAGACGCGCGCTTCGACGACGTCGTCAAATGGCTGGGGCTGCTGCGCAGCGAATATGGCATTGCCATTGAGACGGCAAGCGTCAATCAGACGGGTGTACGCGGCACGACCACGGCCAGCCTTACACTAAGCCGCGAAACACCCTGATGCGCCGCCTGCTTATTTTTGGCGTGGTGTTGTACGCGCTTTTCATCGTTCGTCAGTTTCCTGCTGCCGTGGTCGCGGGCTGGGCCGTGCCGGAGACCGTCAAGGTATACGGCGTGCGCGGCTCCATCTGGAACGGTAGCGCGGACGCCGTTGACCCCGGCGCCGCCGGTGTCGTCCTTGGCGAGACCCAGTGGACGTTAAGCCCCTGGTGGCTGATCACCGGTCGCGCCAAAGGCTCGCTCGCGACCGAGCTCAACGAATCCAGTCGTGTCGAGGCCAGTTACAGCAAGCCATTTCTGGGCAAGAGGCTTCACCTCAGCGATATTCAGGGCATCCTGAAGCTCGATTCATTGCCTGCGGCCATGCGCCCAAATCAGGTCAACGGCAACGTCGGTCTGTCTTTCGAGTCGCTCACTTTGAACGATCTTTGGCCGGCCGCGGCCGAGGGGTCGGTTGATCTGGTCAATTTGCAGCTGTCGCGACCGCGCTCGGTTGAGCTCGGCAGTTTCGAGGTCGTGTTCGATGGTCAGTCCAGCGATCCTCTGGTCGGCAAAGTGTCGGACACACGCAGCGGGCTGAACATCGACGGCACCCTGTCGTTGGCGTCAGACCGTTCCTATCTGTTTGAGGGCAACGCCCTGGCCACACCGGAGGCGGATCGCTCGATTGCAGACGGTCTGCAGTTTCTGGGCGCCATCAACACGGACGGCAGCGTTGCTTTGAGCTTTAGCGGCACGGTCGAGTAGCTCAGCACCTAGCCGGTAAACGTCCACTCACGCCAGCCCTGTAGCAGCGGAAAGTACAACGCCAGATTGATTGGCGCGGTATCGAAGCGCTGCATCACGCGCGCGTACAGCTCGAGCTGCTGTCGATACACATCCAGCTGCGCGTCCATGAAGGCTTCATCCGAACCGACATCGTGCTGCGAGGTCTTGTAGTCGACGATCCAGCGCGTGCCGCCCACGTCCACAAAAGTCCGGTCGAGCACTACATTGCGCACGCGACCGTCAACCCAGGCCGACATAGCCAGTTCTGTTCGAGCTTTCTTGTGCGGACCGAGCAGCCAGCGACCGCGCTGGTCTGACAGGCAACGCCGAATGGCCCGTGCCACCCGTTCTGACGCCGACTCAAGCTCGTCGTTGCGAACGCCGAGATTCGCGAGCATCCGGGTCGCATAAGGATCAAGGATATCCATCCAGCGACCAATCCACGGATCGATGCCCTCGTCTGCAATTTGCTGCAGTATCCGATGCACTGTCGTGCCCACATGGCGTGCACTATCGCCCGCCCAGTCGGCGTCGCGCTGCGCGTCGACCGGTAGTACCGGCTCGCTGCCCACCCAAGGTTTTGGCTGTGGCGCACGCGGCAGCAGCCACTGCGACGGCACGCGCTGCAGCTCGTGCACGTCGGTCGCGTCGAGGTCTTCCTCGCTCGGCGCATTCGCAACATCACGGGCGGCCGCACGAAAATCGGCAGCCAGTTCGGGCCACAACATACCGCCAGGTGTGCTCGACGACGGGGTTTTTAATTCACCTTCTTTATCGGTGGCTACTGACAGCATCAGATGCAGCGACTCACGGGCGCGCGTGGCGGCCACGTAGAGCAAACGCAACGCTTCGGCACGATCGCGGGCCGACTGAATCTGCCCCACATATTTGCCAATCGCACCGTCGTTGCCCGCAGCCTGAATCGGTGCAACCAGTCGACGCGCAACGCCGTCGCGATCGCTGAATTCGACCCACTGCAGGAGCGCGCGCGAGTTGGGCGGGGTTCGGCGCGCCAGCCCCGGAAGAATCACGGTATCAAACTCAAGACCCTTGGATTTGTGAATCGTCATTATCTGCAGACGCGCATCAATGTCGCTGGTCGCATCCGCATAAAGGCGATCTACGGCCGTGGTCAGCTCGTCGAGGTTATCGAGGCCGCCGGCCTGATCCAGCGACTCCAGCAGATCGAAATAGGTTAGCGCGTTGGTCATTTCGTTGGCCGCGGTCAAACAAGCCGGGCCACCCAAAGCCGTCCAGGTCCCCTCGACCCAGCGCCGCAAATCGCGCCTGCCGCGCGCACCCAGGGCTTGCGCAAGAACCGCCTTGACCCGCGCCAGACGCACCCGGCCGTCTTCGCTGAGCGGAGCGTGGCGCTCGTCATTAATAACCAGCTCCCAGATCGAAAAACGACCCGACGCGCCGGCCAGAGCATGCAGATCGGCCAACGTGAGTCCGCACCACGGCGCACGCAGAATCGACAGCCACGCGGAGCGATCACCAAGATGCAACATCGCACGCGTGAGCGCCCACAAGTCAATCACGACCGGCGAGGTAGACAGCGGCAGGATATCGATCGCATGAAACGGAATGCGCGCCGCTGTCAAAAGCGGCAACACCTCGCGCAAATGGGTGCGGCTGCGCACGAGTATCGCCACGCTGCTGCTGGTGTCTTTGGCCAGCGCCTCCTGCACGCAGGCCACGACCTGACGCGCCTCGGCGGAACCCTCATCGTCGGCAAACGCGTGGCAGACCAGCCCGTCGCCGCCGCTCGGTCGCATGGGCTGCGCCGATGCAAATGGCACGGTACCGTCCGCCGCATCGCCCTGCTCCGGAAACAGCGGTTTGAATACGCGGTTACATCGTTCAACCAGATCGCTGCGGGTGCGGAAGTTGGCGCTCAATGACAACGATTGCAGCGTGACGTCACCGATCCCGTGGCGCTGCGCCTGCAGAAACAAACCAACCTCCGCATCTCGGAAACGGTAAATCGACTGCATCGGATCGCCCACAAGAAACAGCGTTCGTCCGTCGCCAGCACTCCAGCCACTGACCAGTCGTTCCAGCATCTCAAACTGTGTGCGCGAGGTGTCCTGAAATTCGTCGACCAGAAGATGTCCGATTCGATAGTCGAGTGCCAGCGCAAGATCGGTCGGTTCGGTGTCGCTGCCAAGCGCCATCAGTGCACGATGCGCCTGTTCGGTAAAGTCGATCTGCCCGCGTTCCTGAAACAGGACTTTCAGCTCCGCGGCGGCCATGGGCAATACCGGCTGCAGCTCTTCGAGGATTTGCCAGTCGTTGTTTTGATACTGAACCGGCGGCAGCGCACCGATTTCGCGCAGCGCCGCGCAGAAAGCCGGCGTCTCGCGCACCCGCGTCAGCAGCTGCAGCGCCTGCTCCTTATGCGCGGAGCGCCGCGCTTTCTCGTCTTTATCGGTGGCAGCGCTGGGCGCCAGGATGCCATCGCGTGCGCTGAGCTGGCGGCGGACCTCGCCCTTGTCCGTGAGAAAGAAACCGGCAATCGCATACCACAGCGGCTTGTGCTCAACGCGGGCATCCGGCACCGCATCAAGACCGCGGCACGCAGCAAGCGCATGGTCTTCATCCAGCGTATGTGCCGCCCGATTGAGGACTTCAACAAATGCATCAATTGCATCGTGCGGCAGCGTTTCCTGCGCGCGTTGCAATGCCTCCACAACGCACAGTTCAAGCGTTGACTCGAGCGCTTCGCGCGTGAGTTCGGGACGCGCGCTGCCGGTGACCAGCGGCAACCAGCGATCACGGTGGGCCAGCATATCGACCAGCAAACCCTCCACCCGCTCCTGGTGATTGTCCAGATGCTTGAGCAATTCGCCCAGCGACGCGCCCAGCGCCGAATCATCCTCCAGCGAGGCGAGCAAACGGCGCGCGGCGCGGCGATATAGCGAGGTCGCGTTGGGCAACACCTCATGACTGGCGCCAAAGCGCGACAGAACCGGCATCTGACTGACCAGCGACGCGCAAAAGGCGTCGATGGTCATGATGCGCAGGCGCGCCGGATTGAGCGTCAGAAACCACTCGTGCTCGGCGTCATGCGCGAGTACGGCACGCGCGAGCGTCCAGGTGATTTTCTCGTAGTCCGCGGACGGCTCGAGCCCGCTGGCGGCGGCCAGCGCCTCCAATAGTCGTTCACGCATTTCAGCGGCGGCCTTGCGCGTAAAGGTGATCGCAACGACTTCTTCAGGCTGTTTGACGCGCACCAGTAATGCCAGCACACGCTGAATCAGCAGACCGGTCTTGCCCGAGCCTGCGGGAGCCTGCACCACGAAACTACCCTGTGGATTAAGCGCTGCCTGACGCGCCTTGCTGTCGGCGGGTGTTGCGTTAGTCATTGCCGTTCACCTGCGAGGTGTTGATACGACACAACGAGGCCAGATGACAGTAATCGCAGGCGCGCTTCTCCGGATCGACCCTGGCCCGGCCGGCCACGAACTGTTCTCCCAGTTCGTTGAGCTGCGCCCGCCAGTAGTCGAGCAGCCCGTCCCACTCCAACGCAAGCGCACGGGCCGAACGTTGCTTCCCGATAGCCGAGACCCCGGGGATCTCATTGCCCTCGCGGCTAACGCCTTTGAAACCCGGGTCGCGCGGTTGCACAAACGCGTAGGCCACCGCGTCTACGGGCTCCTTCTGCACTAGCGCATACAAAGGCAGCTGCGGCTGGGTGGGCCGCTCACCAAACCATTCTCCGACTTCCGCCCGGCCGGTCTTGTAGTCAATCACGGCTAGATGACCGTTGCTCAACCGATCCACGCGGTCGAGCGTCAGGTTCAGTGTCAGGCCGCCAACGCCAACGCGCTGACGCACTTCGGTGCCGATAACTTCGAACGGGGGACGCTGTTTCTCAATGTCCAGCCACTGCGCGGCACGGCTGATCAAGCGCCCCTGCTCGACCGAACGAAACCGGGCCGGCAGTGGCAGCACGCGCTCGCGATCAAGCTCAGTCAACACCTCGTCGGTAATTTCCCACAATTGCGCCTCAAGGAAATCGCCGTCCGCAAGACGCGGCAACACGTCGGAGGACTGCAGTCGACGCCACAGTCTTTCCAACACCCCATGCAACAGCGAACCGCGCTCGCGCGGGTCGAGTCCGGGTACCGGTTCTTCCAAAGGCTCGGCACGCAGGCGAATTTCTGCAAACGCGCGAAACGGGCAGGCGGCCTGCAGGGCCAGCACCCGACTGCCTCCCCGAGTCACTTCCTGTCGCGCCACATCGTCAAGCGGCGGCGCCTGTTCGTCGATAAACGGCAGCAACTGCCCGCCAAGGTCGAGCGCCTCATGGAACTGCGTGACGTCGGCCAGTCCGAGACTGTCCTCACTGACCGTCTCGATATCGCGTAGCAGCGGCGACCACGAGACAGGATGATCGTCATGGGTCAGCGGTGCCGAAACAATGACCTCCGAGGCACAGCGCAAGAGGCGCGTGGTCATGCGCCGGGCCCGCTCCAGCTCAATTCGGGCGCTGCCCCCTGGCATATCGTTATCGCGCTGCCAGTGGCGCGGCAAAAACGGGTTGGGTCGCGCGGGCGCCGGCAGACTTCCGGCGTGGGTGCCGCACCACCACAGATAATCAAATTGCAGACCTGTTGCCTGCTCCGGCAGCAAAAGCTGCACGGCGAGGTCCGGCGTTTGCGGCTGAAACTTGATATTGCTGGCCAGCCGACGCAGTAGCGCCAGCGCCTGACCGAGCCCCATCGGCCCGGTCAGAAAGTCCAGGCCGCTCATTTCATCGAGCAGCGAGCGCCAGCGCTCAGCGGTTTGATACAGCGCCGAATCCAGCGCCACCTCGCCGGGCCAGCCGCAATCATCGAGCAAGCCACGAAACAGCGTGGACCACTGCGAGGCGCGAAGCTTGCCGGCCGCCGCAGCGGCGGTTCGCGCCAACGTATCCAGAAGCCCGCCTGTGACCGTTTCATCAAACGCCAGATCCGACTGCTGCGCGAATCGCTGCAGCAAATCCGGCAATGCGCTGACCGGTGCCACGGCCACGTTATGACGCCGCAGCCAGACCTCAAAACGCGAGCGCAGCGGCGCTTCGGTCGCACCCCCACGCAGAAACGGCGAACGCAGCATACTGCTGAGGTCATCAAAGCGCGTCGTCGGTCGCAGCAGTCCACACAGTCGCAACGCCGCTGCAACCAGCGGATTGTGTTCGAAGCGCTCGCCCACGGCCATGTTGTAGGGGCGACCGGCCACATTGCTGCCCGGCAGTGAGGAACCGGGCATCAGTACGTCGTCAAAGATGCGTTCGATGCGTTTTCGATCGCGCTGCAGGTCGGGAATCAGAACCGCCGTATTGCCCGGCTGCTCGGAGGCCAGAATCCGGCGCACGAAACGTGCGGCTGACAGGTATTCATCTGCCGCCGACGCGCAGCGCACACCCACAGGCTGCACCTCGACCCGCGCGCCCTTGTAGCGGTCCATTTTGGTCCCGAGCGTTTCGAGGGTTTTGAGCAGGATGCGTTGCTGCGGCGTGAAGCCGTCGAAGCCGACCAGCAACAACGACGTCGGCGGCGGTATGGCGCCGGCGCGCATCGCCGGCGCGATGATGTCGGCCAGGCGCGCGTGGTCGATCAGCGAGAGCTCGCGGCAGCGACTGAAATAGCGTCGCATCCAGTTGCCAAACGCCGCAACATCCTCGGTTGGGTGACTGGACTTGGCCGGGTCGGGCAATCGATAGGCCTGCACCAGACCCCACGCCGAGGCGGCCTGACGCGCCGTGCCGGCTACATCATCAAGCAGCGTATCGCCTGCATCGATGATTTTCTCCCACAGCACCTGTTCCTGAAAATGACTCAGCAGCTTGCGCTGGTTGCGCGGCGCCGAATAGCCCGACCAGGTAATGTCCTGATGAAGTTTAACCAGCCAGTCGTCCCAGCCCATGACCTGAGGCGATTCCCAGGCCTCGGTGCCATCCTCCTGATTGGCCGCAGCAAAACGGTAGCGAATTTGTCGCGCCTGACGGCGATGTGAGGTAACGACGGTGACGCCGTCCTTCAAGGCGCTGCGCAGCGTGGCTTCCATTCCCGTTTGCGCCTAGCCCGCCGCCGCCAGCAGGCGTTTCGATGTTTGCTCGAGCTGGGTTTCTATGCGCTCGAAGACATCCCTGAGTGTTTTGCGGTCGGGCAGCAAGGTGATGCGAAAACGATTGGTCTCGCTGACATTGAAGCTTGTACCCGGGGCGACCAGTACGTGCTGCTGCTCGAGAAGTTCCAGTGCAAACGCATTGTCGTCAAACCCGGGTAGCCGCTGCGTATCCACCTCGATGAAGGCGTACATTGAGCCACGCGGGACAACCGTGCTCAGAAATGCACTGTTTTTGGTGGCGTCGATCACGGCCTGCCGCGATTGATACAAGCGCCCCTCAGGCCCCGTGAGTCCGTAAATGCTCTGGTGGCCACCGATTGCGTTTTGCACGGCCCACTGCCCGGGCACGTTGGCGCACAGACGCAATGACGCCAGCATTTCCACTGCGTCCAGATAGTCCCCGGCCCGGTCTGTCGCGCCACTGAATGACAGCCAGCCAACGCGATAACCGCACGCGCGATAAATCTTGGACAAGCCGCCGTAGGTACCGCACAGCACGCGATCGCTGAGCAACGCCACCGGCACGTGCTCAGCATCGTCGTAGAGCATCTGATCGTAGATTTCATCCGACAACACAATCAGATCGTGCTGCTCAGCCAGAGCCACCATGTTCTCAAGCGTGGCGCGCGAATACACGGCCCCTGTGGGGTTATTCGGGTTGATGATGACCAGCGCACGGGTTTGCGGTGTGATGCGCGCCGCCAGCTCATCAATATCGGGTTCGTACTGATTGCGGGCCCGACATGGGTAATGCACGGCTTTGCCGCCGTTGAGCACGACCGCGGCGGTCCACAGCGGATAGTCCGGCGATGGGATCAACACTTCGTCGCCGCGATTCAAAAATCCGCGCAGCGACAAATCGATCAGCTCGCTGACGCCGTTCCCGATAAACACATCATCGGCCGTGACTCCGGCGATGCCGCGCGACTGCTGCTGCATAGCCACTGCCTCGCGCGCGGGGAAAATACCGCGCTGATGACAATAGGCCTCACTATTGGCCAGATTTTCGATCATGGCCAGACGCATGGTTTCCGGCGTGCGAAAACCGAAGCGTCCGGGATTACCGATATTCAAATGCACGATCTCGTAGCCAATCCGCTCGAGCTCGTGCGCGCGCGCGGCCAGCGTGCCGCGGATCTCGTAGCGCACGCCCTGAAGACGACGACTTGTGGCAATCGACTCGCGATTCATCGGCGTGCGGCAATCCGCGCGATCAATGCCGCCGTTGAGGGGTCCTGCGAGGCGCCCTCACCCGCGGCGAGTGCCGGCCCCACCGACTTGGCCAGCGTTTTGCCCAGCTGAACGCCGAACTGATCAAACGCGTTAATGCCCCAGAAATGGCCCTGACAAAAGATCTTGTGCTCGTAGGCGGCCACCAGCGCGCCAAGCGCGCGCGGCGTCAACTCGTCCACCAGCATGGTGGTGCTGGGCCGATTGCCCTCGAACACCTTGTGCGGATCGTCCGCCTCCGGATCACCCTGCATAAGCGCAGCGGTTTGCGCCAGACAGTTGGCAAGAAGACCCGCATGATGCTCGGCCAGATCGTGATGCGGCCGCACGGCGGCGATGAAGTCGGCCGGCACCCAGTGTGTACCCTGATGCAGCATCTGGAAAAACGCGTGCTGTGCGTTAGTGCCCACGCCGCCCCACAACACCGGCGCGGTATCGAGCTCGACCCGCGAGCCGTCCTGTTTCACACGTTTGCCATTGCTCTCCATTTCCGCCTGCTGCAGATACGAGGGCAACAAACCCAGGCGCTCATCATAAGGAAGCACAGCGTGTGTCGGGCGTTGAAACTGGTTGCGATACCACACCCCCAACAACGCCATGAGCACAGGCACGTTGTCGCGCCATGGCGTAGTCTCGAAATGGCTGTCCATGTCGCGCGCACCGGCCAACAGCTCGTAGAAATTAGCGTTGCCCACGGCCAGCGCAATGGGCATGCCGATGACCGACCACAGAGAAAAGCGTCCGCCCACCCAATCCCAGAACGTCAGTCGATTTGCTTCATCGATGCCAAATTCAGTGGTGGCTGCGGGATTGGCCGACAGAGCGATGAAGTGCCTGGCAACGGCCTCCTCGTTGCCGGCCGCATCGACCACCCAGCGTCGAGCCGTGGCGGCATTGGTCAGCGTTTCCATTGTCGTAAATGACTTCGACGCGACGATAAACACCGTGCGCGACGGCTCCAGCGTCTGCAGCAGCGGCGCCAGATCCGCACCATCGAGGTTTGCCACGAAGTGCACGCGCAATGCGTCGCCGTGATACGGCTGCAACGCCGCCGTCACCATTCGCGGCCCAAGGTCCGAGCCGCCAATGCCTATATTCACGACATCGGTTATGCGTTCACCACCATAGCCGAGCCAGCGACCATCGCGCAGGTCATCGACCAGGCCGGCCATTTTCTGACGCTCGGCGTAGACATCGGGCATCACATTGCGGCCATCAACTTCGATGTGTCGCTCCGCTGCTGCGCGCAGTGCGATATGCAGCACGGCACGCCCTTCAGTCTGGTTGATCGGCTGACCACTGAACATGGCGTCGCGCGCGGCACCAAGACCAGTCTGTTCGGCGCAGCCACACAGCGCGTCAAGCGCGGCGGTATCGATGCGGTTCTTGGACAGATCGAGGAACAAACCCGCCCCTTCGCGTGAAAGCTCGTTTACGCGCTCAGGGTTGCTCGCAAACAGATCGGTCAGCCTTGCTGCCGCCAGGCGTTTGTAGTGGGTGGCAACCTCTGGCCAGGCGGCGGTAGTGTTTATAGCAGTCATGGACGAACGAGCGACCCCGGTATCGGTGAGAATCCAGCGCCGATGATAGTACGGAATGGCTCCGCTTTGCCGTAGAATTAGGCCATGAATCGCATCAATCCGCTCCATGAGGTGGACACGGGACCGGCCTGGCTCGAGGCGGTGTGCTCAAACCTCGATCAATTCCTCGTGGATCATGCCGCCTGCGAGCGCAAGGCATCGGCGATGGCCGTGTCAATGATTTGTCATTACCCCGACCGTGAAGCCCTGATTGGCCCCATGAGCGACCTGGCGGTGGAAGAGATGGCCCACTACCGCGACGTGCTGCGCCTGCTGCGCCAGCGCGGTGCGAAGCTCGGTAAAGATCATAAAGATCCCTATGTGAATGATCTGCGTGCGGCAATGCGCCGCGGTCGCAATCCATTTTTTCAGGATCAGCTTCTGGTCGCCGGATTGATTGAAGCACGCGGCGCCGAACGCTTCGCTCTGCTGGCCGAGGCATTGCCCGACGCGGACCTGCGTCGTTTCTACGGGCGCTTCGCCACCTCTGAGGCGCGTCACTGGCAGCTGTTTCTGAATCTCGCTGATCAGTATTTTGCGCCGCAAGACAATGCGGTAAGACTGGCCGAGTTAAGCGACGTCGAAGCCGCAATCATCGCGAGGCAGCCGCCGCGCGCCGCGCTGCATTAGTGCCAGCGCGCACACCGACCACACGCTATCTGGAGCGCTACGCTGAGCCGCAGGCTCGGTACGAGTGGCCTTTTGATACGTCGTTCGATCATGTTGTCGTAGTACCGGCTTTCGATGAGACGCGAGACTTCATTGACGCTGCGCTGGCACGCCCCGACGCCGCATCGTGGTTGCTCATCGTGGTTGCCAACGCGCGCAGCGATGCCGCGCCATCGGCGATTGCGCGCACCGAGCAGTTGTTAAACCTGAACCCAGGCAGTGGCTTCCACGCGAAGCCAACGTCGTCGGGCAAGGCGTGGCAAGCAACGGCCGGACGTCGCGGTGTGTGGCTTGTGGATGCGGTCAGTCCCGCGGGACGCTTCGATGCCCGTCAGGGTGTCGGCCTTGCACGCAAGATCGGGCTTGACCTTGCGCTGGCTCAGATTGTCGCCGGTCGCATTGATAACGCGCTGATGTGGTGCACCGACGCGGACGCAACCTGGCCCGCCAACTACTTTGACCATGAACCAGGGCCAGATATCAGCGCTGTGACGTTCGGATTCCGGCACACCGGTGCGCTGGCATCCAGCGCTGCACAGATCGTCTACGACCAGCGCCTGCGCGACTACCCGCGTGAATTGACGCGGGCAGGTTCTCCTTATGGTTTTCAGGCACTCGGCAGCGCCATGGCGATAAGCGCGGTCCACTATGCGCAGGCGAGCGGTTGCCCCACGCGACAGGCCGGCGAGGACTTCCACCTGCTGGCCAAGCTGGCGAAGCTAGGCCAAATCGAGCATCGCCCGGAGACGGTCGTCGAACTGCGGGCGCGGCACTCAGAACGCGTGCCTTTTGGGACTGGTCCGGGCGTACGCCGCCTCGACACGCAGAACGACCCCACGAGCGTCCCGTTCTTTTTCGCGACGCGCAGTTTCGATTTTCTGGGGCAGCTCATCGCCACGCTCAAGCGCGCGGTGCTGGCACCCTCGCCCACCGCAGGACGGGCATGCCTTCAGTCACTGATTCAAGACTCGAAGCCGGATGGTCTGAGCGACGACCTGGCAGATGTTCTGGGATTGAATGCATTGATCGCAGCGATCGAGCGGGCACGCTCAGCAAGCGCCGATCCCGAGCGTCGCGTACAACACATCATGACCTGGTTTGATGCACTCAGGACGTTGCGGCTACTGCACCGCCTGCGCGACGCCGGCTGGGCGAATGTCAGCTATCAACAACTCAGGAAGAACGAACCTGCACGGCTCGCACGCGGCGCGGACGCTGGTCAGGAAGAGGTGCCGGCCGAGGCGCTGGGCTCATCGTCATCCACGGCCGAACCGTCAGAGGCCGTTGAATCGGACTCCACGTCCGCCGCCTCAGACTGAACGCTGTATTCCGGGTCGAGCACCGAGGTGCCCTGGAAATCGCTCAGGTGCGCCGTCTTGTCGTCTTCCTGCTCACCGGCTTTGTCGAACGGGTCCTGGAACACGAGCCTGTGATGGCCCACGGCGATGACATCGCGATCCTTCAGTCGACGCCGACGCACACGCTTGCCGTTGACAAACGTGCCGTTGGTGCTCTTTAGATCCATGACCCAGTAAGCCCCACGGTAGTAGCTGATTTGCGCGTGATGGCGTGAGATAAACTCGCTGGCCACGGGCAGATCGTTGTCGGCATCGCGGCCGATCAGGACACGGCGCGACTCCAGTACGTGGCGTTTGACGATTTCACCGTCGCGCAAAAGGACCAGTTTGGGCGGCGCATCGGAGCTGGATGGAAACGTGCGTTTGTCTGTCGTGCGCGTGCGGTCCTCGAACGGACCCCAGTCGAGCTCTTCAACCGCCGAGACCACAATGGCTTCGTTCACGACCTTCTTCTCTTCGACATACGCGGCGGTGAGTACCGTGTCGCACAGCGTATTGATCAGTCGCGGCACGCCCCCGGTGAATTTGTAGAACAGCGGCATCACCGATGTCGGGAACAGCGGCTCGTCCTTGCTCCAGCCGGCAATGCGCAGCCGGTGATCCACATACTCGCTCATCTCGACCATGCTCAGCGCCTTGACGTGCACGCTGAAGTGCACGCGCTGCAGCAGCTGTGCCATATCCGGTTCATTGAGCTTGTCGGTAAGTTCAGGCTGTCCGCACAGGATCACGTTGATCGCCTTGGCCTGCTCGGTTTCGATATCCGTGAGCAGCCGAATTTCCTCCAGCACACGCAACGACAGGTTCTGGGCCTCGTCAACGATCAGCACGACCTGCTCACCGCGCTGGTTGCGCTCCAGCAAAAACGCCGTAACGTCGCTCAAAAGCTCCGCTTTGTTTTTGTGGTAGGCCTCGATGCCAAACTGCGCAAGCAGCGTCTGCAGAAACTGGCGGGTGGAAATCTGCGTCTGGAAAATGCGCGCGATGCGTACATCGTCGCCGATATCGCGCAGGAAGCGATTGATCAGTGTGGTTTTGCCGCAACCGATCTCGCCGGTCACCACGACACAACTGTCGCGATTGAGCACAGCGTAGTCCATATGCGCCTTGGCCTTGGCGTGCTGTGGGCTCAGATACAGGAAGCCTGCATCGGGCGTGAGTTGGAACGGCGGTTTGTTTAGGCCAAAATGCTCAAGGTACATGTAAGTGTCTTGTTTGCGTGTATTTGTTCGAGGCCCCGCTGACTCCCGGCGGAAGCCATTTGTTTCCAAAGTGTAGCAGGCGCACGCGCGAAACGGTAAATGTGTGTCTGAACCCGAATCATTAAGTTAAGCGACGGCACTCATGACAAACCCTATTCTGCGATTCCGACCTCACATGCTGACACCTGTGCACGCCTTCGTAGCCTGCCTCGCGATAGCGCTGTGCCTGATACAGGCCGCGACGGCGCGCGCCGCGGATGGGCCCGTGTGGCTAATCAATGCCAACGGCTACACCCCGACCAAGCAAGGCCAGATGGCGTTCAGCGCGCTGCATATTGGTGCAGATGGCCGGATCAAGGGAGTTTTTCCCCAGGCACCCAAAAAGCTGCCGACCAACGCGCGCATCATCGACGTTGGCGGCCGGACGGTCATTCCGGGCCTGATCGACTCCCACGCTCATCTGCTGAGCGAGGCACGCCTTGAGCGCGAAGTGGATCTCGTTGGCGCCGAGTCACTGCAGGAAGCTCTGGCGCGCGTGGCGCTGTATCTCGAGGACCCGGAACATCGAGACGGTTGGGTGCTCGGCCGCGGCTGGAACCAGGTGCTGTGGGAGGGCAAAGCGTTTCCCACCTCCCGTGATCTGGATTCGGTCGAAGCCAAGCGACCGGTCTATCTCGGGCGCATTGACGGTCACGCCGCCTGGGCCAACAGCCGTGCCATGAGCATCGCCGGCATTGACAAAGACACGCCCGATCCTGTTGGTGGAAAGATTGTGCGCGATGAACAGGGTGAGGCCACCGGGGTGCTGGTTGACGCGGCCATGCGCCTGGTCAGACAGCACATTCCGCCGGAGGCCTCCGAACCCAGCGAAAATGACATTCGCGCAACCGTTGCGCGATTGAATCGCGAGGGCCTGACCGGCGTTCACCAGGCCGGTATCACGATCGACTGGGCGAAACGTCTGGACAAGATGTATCGCGATGGCGGCCTGCCGTTGCGGCTTTATCTGATGCTGAGTGCTGATCAGGATCTGGACGAATTTGGTGAGCCGTGGCTTGATCGTCACGACGGACGACTCACGGTACGCGCCGTGAAACTCTATTCCGACGGCGCGCTCGGCAGCCATGGCGCTGCCATGATCGATCCCTACAGCGACAAGCCCGATACCCGTGGTTTGCTTTTTCAAGATGACGCCACGCTCACCGCAGCCGTCGCGCGCGTGCACAAGGCCGGCTTTCAGGTGGGCGTCCATGCCATTGGTGATGATGCCAATCGTCAGGTTCTGGACGCGATCGAAGCGGCGCAACGCGACGGTGATGCGTCCCTTCGCCACCGGATCGAGCACACGCAAATCCTGACGCTCGACGACCTGCCGCGACTGGCTCGCCTTGGCGTGATTGCCTCCATGCAGCCGGTGCACGCCACCAGCGATATGAACATGGCCGAGGATCGCATTGGCAAAACGCGTATTCAGGGCGCCTATGCCTGGCGCCGCCTGCTGGACCGGGGCACGATTATTGCGGCCGGTTCCGATTTTCCGGTCGAACTGTCCAATCCATTCCATGGCCTTTACGCGGCGATTGCGCGTCAGGATGACAAAGGCATGCCCGAGGGTGGCTGGTATCCCGATCAGGCCATGACCCGCCCCGAAGCGTTGGCCGCATTCACGCTAAGCGGAGCCTACGCTGCGCATCAGGAAAATGATCTGGGCTCGCTGGAGGTGGGCAAATGGGCCGACTTCCTGATTCTTGATCGCGACATCATGACGATCGCTGCGCGCAAGATTCGCGACACTCGCGTGCTGGAAACCTGGATCAGCGGTACGCGCGTGCACCGGGCTGAGCGCTGAACCAAAAGACAGACTGATGTTTGAGCAACTTCGTCCGTGGTGGGATCGGGCAGTCGAACTGGTCGGCCCGAACCCCTACCTCCAGGCCGGCATCATTGTTGTGCTGGCCATGATCGCCTCGTCGATCGTGCAGCGGATCATTTCCCGTGCGTGTCGCCGACTGGTTGCGCGTTCAAAGACCGATTTTGACGATCGCCTGCTGACGATCATCGAGCGCCCGATCTACATGACCGTGCTACTGGCAGGTCTGGCGGTGGCGAGCACGCGTCTACCTCTGACCGACACCGCGCAGTTCGCCACCCTTGGCATTCTGAAAAGCATCGGGATTCTAATCTGGGCCAGCTTTGGCCTGCGGCTGTCGGGACAATTGCTGGACCTGCTTGCGCGCATGCCCGACACCTTCCGTCTGGTTGACCAACGCACCAAGCCGCTGATATCCAATCTGATGGTGCTGTGCGTGGCCCTTGCCACGGTCTACGCGTTTATGAGTGCGTGGGGTATCAACGTCACTGCCCTGCTCGCCTCGGCCGGCATTGTGGGTCTGGCGCTGTCGTTTGCCGCCAAGGACACACTGTCCAACATCTTTGCCGGCGTCTCCATTCTCGTTGACGTGCCCTACAAGGTTGGCGACTTCGTGGTCATCGAATCCGGCGAGCGCGGCATGGTCACCAACATTGGCCTGCGCAGCTCACGCATCCTGACGCGCGACGACGTCGAGATCACGATTCCCAATGCGGTGATCGGCAACGCCAAGATTATTAATGAGTCCGGCGGACCGCACGAAAAGTATCGCGTGCGGGCCAAAACCAGTGTGGCGTACGGCAGTGATCTCGATCAGGTCTGCGCGCTGCTGGAAACCATTGCGGCGGATCATGAAGAAATTTGCGCATCGCCCGCACCGCGCGTGCGTGTTCGCGGCTTCGGCGACTTCGGCATTGATATCGAACTGCTGGCCTGGGTCAGCGCGCCAGTGCTTCGCGGCCGCTTGCTGCATGAGCTGTATCTGGACATCTACAAGCGTTTCGCGCGCGACAACATCGAAATCCCCTATCCCAAACACGAGATTTTTGTGCAGTCGATGCCCGACTCCACCACGGGATGACCGACGCGCAAATTCTGGCGATCGATGCCGGCTCGCAGTCAACACGGGCCGTGCTGTTCAACGTGACGGGACAGATGACGGCCCTCGCCGCCGCGCCGGCACCCGACATCGAACGCCCGGCTCCCGGCCATGCCGAGTCTCGCGCCGAGGACTTCTGGTCATCGGTCTGTCTAGCCTGCACGCGCCTTGCCGATGAGGTACCGCAGCTGTGGCGCGAGGTGGCCGGAATTGGGCTCAGCGCACAGCGCGGGACCATGCTGTTTGTCGACGCCAAAGGACACGCTACACGTCCGGCAATTCTGTGGTCTGACGCGCGTCGTTGCGATCGGCTCGATACGTTACCTCTGGCCATCGCCGCCGGCACGCGGCTGATTGGCGCACATAAAAAGCTTCAGGACCTGCGCGCCGAAGCACCTGCGAACTGGATCGTCCAGAACGAACCGGATCGCTGGGCACGAACCGACAAGGTGGTGCTGCTGAGCGCCTATCTGAACTTCAGGCTGACCGGACAATGGACCGACAGCGACGCCTCTCAGGTGGGCTTTCTGCCTTTCGATTTTCGCCAACGCCGCTGGTATCGAGCAGGGCACTGGCGATGGCGCGCGCTCGGTCACCTGCAACCCCGACAAATGCCGACCCTGCGCCCGCCGGGCGGCCTGCTCGGAACGCTGAGCCCGGATAGCGCAGCGCAGTTGTCATTGCCGGCCAGGACACCGGTGTTTGCCGCTGCAGCCGACAAGGCCTGCGAGGTGCTCGGCTGCGGTGCGCTTGATGCCGGCGACACGGCGCTTAGCTTTGGCACCGCCGTCACGGTCAACGTGGCGCATCCGCACTTTCGTCATGTGTCGCGCTTTATTCCAGCGTTTCCCGCGGCCACCACAGCGGGCTTTTTGAGCGAATCCCAATTGCAGCGAGGCCTACGCGTGGTACCTTGGTTCCTGCACACGATGGGCACCGACGGGTGCGCGAACGAGGCGGATCTTGAACACTTTCTGGCAACGACCTCGCCCGGTGCCGACGGTCTTACCGCGGAACTGGTGGCGAACGGAACATGTGCAGACGCACAGGCATTAGTGCCCGGGGCCGATGATCCGCTCCGGACGCTGCTGAACAGCGCCAATCCCGCACTGGTGTACCGCGCATTGATTGAGTTGCTGATGCTCGAACTGCGCGACGAGTTCGACGCGCTGACCGCGGCAATGGCGCTCACACCACAACACGCATTGGCCGCCGGCGGCGGCACACGCAGCGCGGCGCTACGCCAGATTGCGGCGGACGTACTGGGTTTGCCGTTGCATTGCCCGGAAAACCTCGAGGCCACGGCGCTCGGCGCCGCGATGTGCGCCGCGTCCGGGCTGGCATGGTACGACGCTATACCCACCGCTCAGGCGGCCATGACGCCACCCGCAACCCTGACGTCACCGGACTGCGAAGCGCACACAACCTACCGTGCCATGGCCCGACTCGCGTTATACTCGCGTTCATGAGTTTCATGACCCGCACCACACACTTTTTTCTGGCCAGCGCACTGGTGTGCCTGGCAGCGAGCGTGTTTCTGACGCAGCAAATCAAGTTCGGTATTCCGATGTCGTTTGTGACCAGCCTCGTGGTCGCAGCCATCATCAGCCTGGGCGTACCGCTGCTCGCCACCGTCGCCTATGCGTTTTTACGTCGCGGCAAGCCCGGGCGCATTATCGTGTTCGAACTGACCTGTCTGCTGACCGCAATCGGCATCGGCGTCGCGACCTTCTAGCGCCCGCATTTGATTTAACCGGTGTTACCGAATTTACCGGCGTTATAGTCGGCGAGCTTTACAGCCGGTTTTTCGCAAGCCGCTTTTCCACCCAGCGCGCTACGGTTCCCGGCCATGGCATAGATATTGCTCCTCATCCTAACAAGCGCTTTGCGCGTCAACCGGAGTGAGCATTATGCAAAGTACCGTGGATCGCCGTCTGACAGATCGTCGCGGCCCCGTTCCTTTTTTCAGCCGCTACCAGCTGGCCTTTAGCGGCCGCCGGCGTCAGGATCGACGCAGCAATCCCGGCCAGCCCAGCTACACGGATCACTACGGCTTGTCGACCATTTTGTGCGCCCTGGCTGTTGTCATCATGAGCGCCATGGACGCCGCCTTTACGCTTCGCCTGCTCAGCGCCGGTGCCGTCGAGCTCAATTCCGTCATGGCCATTCTGATCGAACAGGACATTCGCAAATTTATCGTGTTCAAGCTGGCACTCACGTCGCTGGCGGTGCTGCTGCTGGTTATTCACCAGGATGCACGCGTCGGTAGCTGGCTGCGCGTTCGCCATATCCACTACGCCGCCATCGCGGGCTACGCTCTGCTGATTGGCTACGAGCTAACGCTGTTGCGCGTTGCGCTGATGTAAAGCGCGAACCAAACGCGACCAAACGACTCTAATCCGGTTTGGAGCGCCCGTTGCGAGTGCTACACTCGACGCAGCGGGGTCTGAAACAGGACGAGAGTCATGAACAAGGCAATTTTTCTCTACGTTGGGCTGGTGGCCGGTGGCGTCGCCATCGGCGCGCTCGCGCGGGACGCGATCGGCCCCGGCGAGCCATCACCCTCACAGGCTGCCGTCGCCGCCACCACGTCGGTGCCGGATGTCAGCAGCCTGCCCACACCGACCAACGATCAGGAACGCGCGGTCATGGGCATGCTCGAATCGCTGTCACTGGCACTGTCGCAAGAGGCGGAGTACCGCCTGGTACTTGAAGAGCAAATCGACTCACTCAGCGAACGCGTCGACGAACTTCAGGCGAATGCCGCCCCGCCCGCACGAGCCGATGGCGCGCTAAATGCCCGAGCAAAGGAACGCATGCGGCGCAGAGATCAGCGCGGCGGACCGCTGACCGTTGATCGCCTTGTGGCCGCCGGCATGGACAACTCAACCGCACAGGAATTCAAGGCCAAAGTCGACGATCTGGCCATGCAGCGCCTGTACCTGCGTGATCAGGCCATGCGCGAGGGCTGGCTAGGCGAACAACGCTATCGCGAGGAAAGCCAGCGTCTGTTCCAGGCACAAAACAACCTGCGTACGGACTTTGGCGACCCAGCGTACGAGGCCTATCTCTATGCCTCCGGTCGTCCCAACCGGGTTGAGATCCAAAACGTACTGGACGGCTCGCCGGCCGCCGAAGCCGGTCTTCGTGCTGGCGATCAGATTCTGAGTTACAACGGCCAGCGTACTTTCCAAACCAACGAGCTGCGTACGGCCACTCAGCAGGGTCGCAGTGGCGAGATGATTCCGGTTCAGATCATACGCAACGGGCAAACGATGGATGTCTACATTCCACGCGGGCCGCTGGGTATACAGATGACCGGCAGCAGCGAGCGCCCGGAAGGCTAGTCTTCGTCACGCCCGGTGCGAAAGGCCAGCGCCATGCGAAACGCCTCCTCGGTGAACGCGCTCACTCGCTCGAACTCTTCATCTGACAGTTCACGCACTTCATCGTGCTGGCGCAGGATATTGATAAAACGCCGCTCGCGCTCGAGCTGACGCGAAGCACGTCCAAGCCCCCATTTGTCCATGACGGCCCATGCCTTGGGATTGTGTGCTCGCGCCAAACGCATGACAAACGGCAGCGGATCATGGCGCGCCAGCAGAGCGGCCATGCGCAGGATCAGATCAAAAGACAGCGTCGCGGTACCCGCCTCTACGGCACCGATGAGACTCTTGTCCTTGAGATCCATGGCCGCGCCGAGCTCTTCAGCCGTCAAACCCGCCACGCGACGGGCATCCTTGAGATACGCGCCAGCATCGGCGAGCAGACGCAACGCGTCAGGTTTGAGCTCGTCCCTGGCCTCGGCGTCGAGCAGCAGGACGCGGGCAAGCTTGCCCGGAGCGCTGCCGGTCACCTGCGCCCATTGCCAGGCGTTTTGCGCCACGTTTGAGACCATGTCGGTCATAAACTGACTCAGATCGCCAAATCCACTTTGCACTGCATCGCCATCATCGATGCGCTCGTCGTCAGTCTGATCCGATTTGTTTCGGGATTTTTTAGGCGCCATGTGTTTGCAACATCCTTGTGTCTAGAGCCAGGTTAGCGCGTCGTCACGGCCGGTCGCCTCGAGATGCTGTGTGCTGTTGAAGCGCAGCAAATCCAGCGTACCGTGATCAACAGAAAGGCAGGTTACCGATGCATTGTGGACCTGCCACGCAACGCGCGCGAATGCCTCGGGCGGTAAATTGAGCGCCATCTGGACCGCGACCGCGATGACACCGGCCGAGGTCACCATTGCGATGCGCTGATCGGTCTGCGCGAGATTCGCGACGTCGTTGATCGCATCCATTACACGCTTTCGAAAGGCTGTAAAGGGCTCAAGATCGCTGCTCTCATCGCCCGGGTCACGCATCCAGCGCGTGATCACTGGAAAGAACACGCGCCGCGAGAGGCTGCGGTCACGGCCGGCGGCCGTGCGATCGGCACTGAAGATGTCACGCAGTTCACGATCCTCATCAAGCAATGCGGGCATGTAGCGTCCAAAAACGCCTTTCGTCGGGTATTCGTCGAGTGCACCGAGGATGTGCGGCTCGCGCGCGGTGCCGTTGAGCGCACGATTCAGCCCGGCCGCCGTCTCGCGCTGACGCGTCAGTTCGCCGCAGTAAAGTCGATCGAAGACAATACCCGCGTTGGCAAAATAGCGTCCAAGCGTTTCAGCTTGCCAGTGGCCGTGCGGCGACAGACGATCATAGTTATCGGTGCCAAACGAGCCTTGCCCGTGGCGAATGAAAGACAGCACAGCCATGGCCGCGACCATAGAAAGCGCATTGGCCGGTGTCAACCGGCACGACGTTGCGCTCGATTCCGGTATGATCGAACGCTCACCAACGGCGGTCCGCACAGGAGCCATTTTCATGCCAACAGTGGTTATTACGGGGGCCGGAAGCGGTCTGGGTCGGGCGCTCGCGCACGCATGGGCCAATCGTGGCTGGCAGGTCATTGCGACCGATCGCGATGGCGTCCGCGCCGCCGCCACAGTGGCGCAACTTGCCGGGCCGGCCGCGCATCGTCACCACGATCTCGATGTCATGCGCAACGCTGATTTTGAGGCACTGGAACAGAGTCTGCGCGCCGACTCGGTGAACGTGGATGTGGTCGTGAACAACGCCGGCGTCGCCGGCGCAGGTCGCCTGACCAGCACACCGCTCAGCCACTGGGATCAGGTGCTCGATATCAATCTTCTGGGCGTGGTTCGCGGCTGCCGTGCGTTCATTCCCGGCATGAGCGAGCGCGGTCACGGCCATTTGGTCAACATTGCTTCATTTGCCGGGCTCGCCAACGCGCCCGCCATGTCCACCTACAACGTTACCAAGGCCGGGGTCGTCGCGCTGTCCGAGACACTGCGCACCGAACTGCACGAAGACGGCATCGGCGTGACCGTGGTCTGCCCGTCTTTTTTCGAGACCAATTTGCTCGATGAGGCCGACGGATTCGGCATCGATATCCGTTCACTGGGCAGCAAGCTCATGGCGCAGTCTCCGCTTACCGCCGAAGACGTGGCCGAACGCATCGTCGCCGCCGTACAGAGCAAGTCGTTCCTGTGTATTCCACACCGCGACGCACGCTGGCTGTACCGGCTCAAGCGCTATGCGCCAGAGACGTTCGCACGCATGATGGTAAACAAGGCTCGCGGGCTGCTGCGCAAGGCAGGCTAGATGAGAATTGGTCGGGACGGCTGGATTCGAACCAGCGACCACTTGTCCCCCAGACAAGTGCGCTACCAGACTGCGCCACGCCCCGATTAGGTCTGCCAAGAGACCGCATCATAACGGATGATATTGAGCGGCGAAAGCGCCGCCGCGACTAACGTCGCAGGATTTTCAGGACCTCTTCGAGCTCAACCCGAAGCTGGCGGATAATCTGCTGACTCTGCGTGACGTCCTCGCGGGCCTCTTCGCCGGTCAACTTCTGTCTGGCACCGCCAATCGTGAACCCTTCCTCATACAGAAGGCTGCGAATCTGACGAATGATGATGACGTCCTGGCGCTGGTAGTAGCGACGATTTCCACGTCGTTTAACCGGCTTGAGCTGAGGGAATTCCTGCTCCCAGTAGCGCAACACGTGGGGCTTGACGCCGCACAGTTCGCTTACCTCTCCGATCGTGAAATACCGCTTCCCGGGGATCGGTGGGAGTTCATTGTTATTCCCCGCTTCCAGCATACGCTTCGACTCTCGATTTCAGTTTTTGTCCGGGGCGGAAAGTCACCACACGTCGTGCGCTGATCGGAATCTCTTCGCCGGTTTTTGGGTTGCGCCCGGGGCGCTGGTTTTTGTCGCGCAAATCGAAGTTGCCGAAACCCGACAACTTGACCTGCTCGCCACTGGCAAGCGACGTGCGCAGGTCTTCAAAAAATACGTCGACAAGCTCGCGCGCTTCGCGCTTGTTGAGTCCGAGTTCGTGAAACAGGGACTCCGCCATATCTGCTTTAGTCAAAGCCATGCGTGTCAGTCTCTTATAGTGCCGTCAAAATCCTGTTTGATCTTTGCCATGACCGCAGTGACTGCTGCGTCGGCTTCGGTGTCATTAAGAGTGCGCGAAGAGTCCTGTAAAATCAAGCCAAAGGAAACGCTTTTTGCACTCGAATCTATTCCTTTTCCGCGATAAACATCGAACACACGCACTTCACGCAGCGCGGGCCCCGCTGCCGCACGGACGGCTTGACTTAACTCGGCCACTTTGACGCTATCCGGCACCAGAACAGACAGATCGCGACGCGTTGCCGGAAAGCGCGGAACAGATTCAAAAAGTGGCACCTGCGCGCTGAACGCTTGCGCGATATCAAGTTGCGCAACCACCACGTCAGAGGGCAAATCGAGTTGCTTGGCGCGCGCAGGATGCAGCACACCCACACAACCCACGACGCGGTTTTCAAGCATAATGTTGGCGCTTTGACCTGGGTGCAACGCGTCGTGTTGTGCGGGCTCAAACGAAACGCTCGTGCGCGCACCGCGCAACGCAAGCAGTGCTTCGATATGCCCCGTTGCATCGTGAAAATCAACGCGCGTCTTGTCGTGTGACCAACGCTCGGGCAGTCGCGCGCCGGCGATGGCAAACGCAACGTGTTGCGGTTGATGAAGCGTCTCGTCCTGCCATTCGAACACGAGTCCCGTTTCAAAAATCAGTACTCGTTCCTGCTGCCGTGCGAGGTTGTGCTGGAGCGTACTGATCAAGCCGGGCCACAGGCTCGAGCGCATGACGGCAAGTTCGGCCGAAATGGGATTGGTCAGTGGGAGCGGCGTCACGCCCGGACAGACCACGTCGTGCAGCGCCGGATCGACAAAACTGTAGGTAATGACTTCCTGAAAACCGCGGTCGACCAGCAGATCCTGAACACGGCGCACCGGCACTCGGGTCTCGGTGACCTGGGGCATACTCACGACGGCCATTTCCGGTTGCTCGGCGATACGGTTGTAGCCGTAAACACGCGCCACTTCTTCGGCCAGATCTTCCCACGCCGCCATGTCGAAGCGGTGGCTCGGGGCGATCGTCGTCCAGACATCGTTGGCGAAAGAAACCTCGAAACCCAGCCGCTCGAAAATGTCGCTGACCTCCGCGTCGCTAACGTGTGCACCAAGACGTTTGTCCAGCTGCTCGCGCGTAATTGAAATCGTGCGGCCTGAATCAATCCGATCCGGCTGCTCGGCGACCTTGATCGGGCCGGGTTCACCGCCAGCAATGTCGACCAGCAAGCGCGTGGCGCGCTCGATGGCCGCTACCTGCCCCGCCGGATCGACGCCGCGCTCGAAACGATGCGACGCATCCGTGTGCATACCAAAGCGACGCGCGCGTCCGGCGATCGCCGTCGGCGCAAAATACGCGCTTTCGAAAAACACGTCAGTGGTTGAGTCGCTCACCCCGCTCTTCTCACCGCCCATGATGCCAGCGAGTCCGAGTGGTCCGTTCTGATCGGCAATCACCAGTACGTCTTCCGACAGGTCGACGACCTTGCCATCGAGGAGCGTCAGCTTCTCACCGGCTTTGGCCATGCGCGCGACCACCGGGGCCGCCAGCTGGCTCAGGTCGTAGCCGTGCATCGGCTGGCCGGTTTCGAGCATCACGTAGTTGGTGATGTCCACGACCGGCGAGATGGCGCGGAGTCCAGCGCGGCGCAAGCGCTCGCGCATCCACAGTGGCGTGGCGGCAGCCGTGTCGATATTGCGGACGACGCGCCCGGCAAATCGGGCGCAGGCATCGGGAGCGTCGGTCGCCACATCGATCTGCGCATCGCACGTGGCCTGGACCGGTGAGGCATCGACCACGCCAACCGGCTTTTGCAGCAGCACACCGACTTCACGAGCCACGCCCTGCATGCCCAGGCAATCGCCGCGGTTGGGCGTCAGATCGAGCTCGAGAATCTGATCATCCAGATCCAGCCATTCGCGCAGGTCGGTGCCAACCGGTGCCTCCTGAGGCAACTCCAGAATACCGTCGTGCTCCTCGCCCATGCCGAGCTCGCGCGCAGAGCAAATCATGCCCATGGACACCACGCCACGCAGCTTGGCCTTGCGGATTTTCAGATCGCCGGGCAGGCGTGCACCCACGGTGGCCACCGCGACTTTCAGGCCGCTACGCACATTTGGTGCGCCGCACACGATGCCTTGAGCCTCGTCACCGCCAATGTCCACCGTGCAAACGCGGAGTTTATCGGCGTCGGGATGCGGCTGGCAGTCGCGGACGTGGCCGATAACAACGCCGGTGAAGGCCTCGGCGGCCGGCGTGATGCCGTCAATCTCCAGACCTGCCATTGTGAGGCGCTCGGCCAGTTCGCGGGTGGGTATGCCCGCGTCAACGAATTCTCTCAACCACGATTCACTGACGTTCATAGCGTTACCGGAACTGCCTCAAAAACCTAAGGTCATTTTCAAAAAATAGGCGTAAGTCATTGACCTTATAGCGTAACATCGCCAGTCGTTCAACGCCCATACCAAACGCATAACCGGTATAACGCTCAGGATCGACGTCTGACTTGCGCAACACGTTGGGATGCACCATCCCGCAGCCAAGTACCTCAAGCCACCCGGTGTGCGAGCACACCCGACAGCCTTTGCCGTCGCACATCACACACTGCATATCGACCTCGGCCGACGGCTCGGTGAACGGGAAATAGGACGGACGAAAGCGCACGGCCAGATCGCGCTCGAAGAAGCGCTGCAGGAAGGTGTGCAGAATGGACTTGAGATTGGCAAAACTCGTGTGCTCGTCCACAACCAGCCCTTCCACCTGATGGAACATCGGCGTATGGGTCAGATCCGAGTCACAACGATAGACACGGCCCGGCGCAATCAGCCGCAGGGGCACGCCGTCGTTACGCATGGCCCGCACCTGAACCGGTGAGGTGTGCGTACGCAGTAACAGGCCGTTGTCAAAATAAAAGGTGTCATGCATCGCCCGGGCGGGATGATGCTCCGGGATGTTCAGCGCTTCAAAGTTGTGGAAATCGTCCTCGATCTCCGGCCCCTCATGCACGTCAAAGCCAGCGCGTTCAAACATCGCGCCGATGCGACGCAGTGTGCGCGTGACCGGATGCAGGCCACCGGTTGGCGCTCCGCGGCCCGGCAACGTGACATCGATACTCTCTTCTGCCAGCGCCTTGGCCAGACGCTCGTTTTCGAGCGTGTGCTTGCGCGCGTTGATGGCCTCGGCCACCTGCTGCTTGGCTTCGTTGATTTTCTGGCCGGCGGCCGGTCGTTCCTCGGCCGGCAACGCGCCCAGGGATTTGAGCTGCGCGGTCAACGCGCCCTTTTTGCCGAGCATCGCAACGCGGATATCGTCAAGTTCCGCCAGCGAGCTGGCGTCCTTGACCTTGGCCAACGCATCGGACGTCAGCTGTTCGAGGGACGGTTCGCTAGTGGACACCTTGGCAACTCCGGCGGAAAAAAAAGGGAAAGCCCGGCTGGCCTTCCCCTTCGGACATCTGATTGAAAGTGAAAAGGGGCAGCGCGCGAGGCGCTGCCCGTCGATCCGTTACGCCTGTTCCAGACCGGCCTTCGCGATTTCAGCGATCGCGCCGAAACCTTCGGGATCATGGACCGCAATGTCCGCCAGGACCTTGCGATCAATCTCGATCTCGCTTTGCTTGAGACCGTGGATCATGCGGCTGTAGGACAGACCGTGCAGCCTCGCGCCAGCGTTGATACGGGCGATCCACAGCGAGCGAAACTGACGCTTGCGCTGACGGCGATCGCGGTAGGCGTACTGGCCAGCCTTGATGACGGCCTGTTTGGCGACGCGATAAATCTTGCTGCGGGCACCGTAGTAGCCCTTCGCTTTCTTGAGAACCTTATTGTGCCGCGCACGCGCGACGACACCACGTTTTACTCTTGCCATTGTTCCTCTCCTTTCGCTTAGCTGTAGGGCATCATCTTGCGTACGGCCTTCAGATCGCTTTCGGCGACCTGAAGCGTGGAACGCAGATGGCGCTTACGCTTGGTGCTTTTCTTGGTGAGGATATGGTTGAGGTGAGACTGGGAACGCTTGAACCCACCCTTACCCGTGCGCTTGAACCGCTTGGCGGCCCCGCTATTGGTCTTGATCTTCGGCATTGTCTAACTACTCCTTATTGCCCGGGCCCGTGCACCATTGCAGGACCTTCAAGGCGAGCCGTCGTGGATGCGACGACTACTTTTTCTTTGGTGCGAACACCATGACCATCTGTCGACCTTCAAACTTCGGTTGCTGTTCGACAGTGGCCAGTTCTTCCAGGTCTTTGACGACCCGGTCGAGCTTCTCGCGACCCACTTCTTTGTGGGCCATCTCGCGACCACGAAAACGCATGGTCACTTTGGCTTTGTCCCCGCCTTCGAGGAAACGGACCAGATTACGCAGTTTGACCTGGTAATCGCCCTCCTCGGTGCCGGGACGGAATTTCACTTCCTTGACCTGAATCTGCTTCTGCTTCTTCTTCGCCGAGTTGGCCTTCTTGTTCTCCTCGAACAAGTATTTTCCAAAATCCATAATGCGGCAGACCGGTGGATCTGCGTTCGGCGAGACTTCTACCACATCAAGACGCAGGTCTTTGGCGATGTCGATCGCCTCCTGACGGCTCATGATGCCCTTCTGTTCGCCGTTTTCGTCGATCAGACGCACTCGGGGCGCCGTGATCTCTTCATTACGTTTGGCTCGTTTGCTACTCGGTGGTGCGATATGTCAGTCCTCCAGACTATCGTGACCCTGATGCGCGACCTCATTGGCAAAACGCTCAGCCAGCTCGTCTAGCGAGACCGTGCCGAGGTTTTCACCCGATCGCGTACGCAGGGCCACAGAACGATTCTCGACCTCCCGATCACCAATGACCAGCAGGTAGGGAACCCGTGCAATTGTGTGCTCGCGGATTTTAAGGTTGATTTTCTCATTTCTCAAGTC
>CAZXCL010000002.1:0-5890 GCA_964639265.1 uncultured Gammaproteobacteria bacterium
GGCAGGCGGTGGCCATCAAGCAGGACCAGGGTACGTTCGGAACCGAGACCATGAAGGTTCAGTGTTGCTGTGCCAGTGGCGCCGTTGTTGACCTCAGACGCCTGATCGGCAAATACCTGGGGCAAAATATTGAGAAAGTCCTCAACGCGGATATTGCCGCGGATTTGCGCTTCGTTCGTTGGCAGGCCGGAGTCAACGGGCACTCTTTCTTAGGCTGCCTCATCACCCGATACTCCGTTGCCGAAAACGGGCGACCCAAAACACAAAAACACAACTACCGCGGCAACCGAGCCTGCTCTCATTTCACTGTTTTCGCTGGCGCTGCCGACCATACGGTCGCATAGCGCACCATATTCAATGTATTTTGATGGAGGGTGACATCGGCGCCAAGGCAGTCGCGACAAGCTGAAAGTGACCTGCGTTCGCCCGTCACGCTATCCTGCCCAGCGGATCATCCAGAGACGCAGGCGGTTCGGTAAACCACTGCGGTCCCTCTTTCGTCATGTAGAGACAGTCCTCGATACGCACGCCAAACTCACCAAAGATGTATATGCCCGGCTCGTTTGAGAAACACATGCCCGGGGCCAGCGGCGTTTTCTCGCCATGCACGAAATTTACACGCTCATGACCGTCCATACCGATTCCGTGACCTGTGCGATGGCTCAGACCCGGCGTCTTGTAGCCCGGACCGTAGCCTTTCTTTTCATACCAGGCGCGCACGGCGTCGTCGACCTTGCCCGCTTCCAAACCGATTGCCGCCGTCTCAAACGCAACTTGCAGACCCTGCCGCACCGTATTCCAGACCTCGCGCTGTCGCTTGTTTGGCTCGCCGTAAACAAACGTGCGCGAAATGTCGGACTGGTAGCCCTCCACCGCGCAACCGCAGTCCATAAGAACAATGCCGCCTTCAGTGATCTCTTGCGTCTGCCCCGTGCCGTGGGGGTAGGCACTTGCCGGGCCAAACAGTGCGAGTGACCAGGCACGACTGCCGCCGAGCTTCGACTGCGCCCTATTCATGAGCGCCTTTACATCTTCGTGCGTCATGCCATTGTCGAGCCGGTTGTAGACAAATTCGTAGGCGCGTAACGTCACGGCACTGGCGATCTTCATAAGCTCGAGTTCGGCGTCCGACTTGTACATGCGACAGCCCTGTGTCACCGGTGTCGCCGACGCGATGGTGTAGGCAGACGCCGAGCGCCCGAGACCGTCGGCAACGAAATAGCGCACGGTCTCCTCCAGACCTATGGCACCTTTCTTTATGCCGCGATCTTCCAGGATACCGCGCACTCGCTGGAACGGATCTTCATGTTCGTGCCAGGTGCGAACATCCTCTCCGAAACTCATCGATTCGCGTACGCTTGGCTCTTCAAAATAGGGCGTCACGACACCGATCTCACCGCTGCGCGGAATCACCACCGCGGTGAGTCGCTCGCTGCGCCACCAGCTGATGCCCGTGAAGTACAGCATCGCCGATCCCGGCTCCAGCACGATCGCCGCCAGATCGTGTTTGGCCATCAGAGCCTGGGCACGGCGTACCCGTGCGAGGCGTTCCTGCACAGTGATCGGTTTTGCGGCACCAATGATCGAGGTCAGTGGCTGATCCGGCGACGCGCTGTCGCCCGCGGCCGCTGATGCGCCCACCGCCGGCAGCGCTGCGGCGCCAGCCAGGCCCAACCCCGCCGTTTTCAGAAAGTCGCGTTTGCTTAAGGTCATCGTACGCCCACATGTTTACCAATTTGATGCCTCAAGAGTACACCGGCAGCGCCAGGAACGCCTGCGCCTCAAGACGGCGCCCGGTGACAGCGGTCGCGCACCAAATTTGTTCATCCCAGGACTCGAACTTTCATCAAACCGACATCAAACTTCGAGTCTTGTAAGGGACAATCGGCCTCTAAAGTCAGGTCAGGGTTTGACATCGAAATGGTTACAAGGATTCAGCGCAAACATCTCTCGCTGCGTGGCCTGCGCACTTTTACGAGCGTTGCACGGCACTTGAGTTTTCGCACGGCCGCCGAAGAGCTTTTCATCACGGCCTCGGCCGTCAGTCATCAAATAAAGACGCTTGAAAATGAAATCGGGGCACCACTGTTTCATCGTGACCATCGCTCCATTTCGCTCACCGAGGCTGGCGAAGCCCTGTTCGGTGACGTTGGCCATCTCATCGACGAACTGGACCGCGTCACGTCGGCCTATCGCGACGGTCACACGCGACGCGCACTGCGCCTGTCGGTGCAGCCTTTTTTTGCCAGCGAAGTGCTCATGCCCAATCTGGCATCGTTCACTGAATCGCACCCAGAGATTGATCTGCATCTGGATACCAACGACGAGCAGCCTCGGCATCACCCAGGCGGTGCTGATGCGTCCGTTCGCATTTTTGATCGCGCACCCGAAGGGCTGGTCGCCGACGCGATTTATCCGCTGCGACTTGTGCCGGCCTGCTCGCCTGCGCTACTTGAGAAGCTGACGCAGCCCGCACCGCTCACCAGCTCATTCCCCATGATCGTTCACAGCCAGCGACGCCACGACTGGGAAAGATGGGCAGATGCTTCCGCATCGCGCCTGCAAAAGCCCAGTCGTCTGATTGAACTCAACGCCATGGTCAGCGTTGTCAACGCGGCCTGCCAGGGCATGGGCGTTGCGCTGGTACCGATGCCACTAAGCGAACGGCTTTTCAAAGAGGGCCGCCTCGTGCCTGCAGATTCGATCGAGTACGCCACACCCGATCGCTATTACTTCGTGAGCACGCAGAGCGCCGCACGAACGAAAGCCGTGCGTGCATTGCGTTCGTGGGTACTCAAGACGTTTGCCTCGGCTGCTTGAAGAATTTTCATGCCAGCGATGATGTTTTCCCGTTTGTCGCACCGGGCGTGCGCGACTAGCGTGGGCACCGTGACATCACACATCGGGAGATCACGTCATGAAAACTTCACGTTCAATACTCATTCGTTGCCTCGTATCGGTTGCACTGGCGATGACCTTGCTGGGCGCGCACGCACAGTCCGATCACTATCGCACGCTGGTTATTCAGGATGCGGCGGCCGGCGAGGCGTTGGTGCAGGGCCAGATTGATGAAGCCATCGCGGTACTGACGGCCGACGAGCCCACTGCACGAGGCTCGTTTGAGACCCACAACAACCTTTGCGTCGCCTACATGGCGCGAAAGGACTTGTCGGCGGCCACAAGCGCCTGCTCGGCCGCCGTTGCCAGCAGTGACGCCAAGAAGCGCTCATTAAGTGCGTGGGCGACCCAGCCCGTACACAACCAGCGCGCCATCGCGCTGCTGAATCGAGGCGTGTTAAACGCTCTTAGCGGCAATATCGACGCCGCCCGTGGAGACTTTGTTGCGTCGTCGCGTCTTGACCGGCGCCTGGAGGAGCCGCGCGCCAATCTGGAGCGCCTCCTGACACGCGCTTCAGCGGCGAAAGCAGCAGCCAATCGCTAAGCCTCTCAGCCCCAACATCGCGCCCCCGACAATCGGGGGCCGCGATCTGTCAAACTAGGCAGGTGGGCCATTCACTTGAAAAAATCGTACTTCGAGCAACCGGCGCCACAGCGTTGGCTGCCGTAGAGCCGCTTCAGAGTCTCTGGAGTGGGTACGGTCAGATCGTTCGCTGTCACCTTGAGGGCGCGCCGGATCAATTACGCAGCGTCGTCGTCAAGCACGTGCGTTGGCCGACGACGGGCTCGCACCCTCGCGGCTGGAACACCGACCACTCGCATACACGCAAAGTCAGGTCGTACGAAGTAGAGACTGCCTGGTATGGCCGCTACGCGCAGCATTGCAACGGCGACTGCCGTGTGCCGGCTTGTCTGGCGCTCGAAACGCTCGGCGACGAAGTGTTTATGGTGCTTGAGGATCTCGACGCGTCCGGCTTTCATCTACGCCGCGAATCGGCACGAGACGAGGACCTTGCAGCCGGTCTCACCTGGCTTGCGCACTTCCACGCGACGTTCATGCAGCAGTCGCCTATGGGGCTGTGGGAGACGGGCACCTACTGGCATCTGGCCACGCGTCCTGACGAACTGGTACAGCTCGACGATGTGGCGCTCAAGGCCGCCGCACCAGAACTGGACCAGGCACTTGCTGCCAGCCCCTATCAGACCTTTGTGCACGGCGATGCCAAGCTCGCAAACTTTTGCTTCGGCATTGACGGCGGCATTGCAGCGGTCGATTTTCAGTACGTCGGCGGGGGCTGCGGCATCAAGGACGTGGCGTATTTTATCGGCAGCTGCTTGTCCGAAGACGAATGTGAGACCGAAGACGCAGCGTTGCTCGATACCTATTTCGACACACTCCGCGAGGCAGTGGCACAGCGCGACGGCACGCTGGACGTCGCCCGGCTGGAAGAGAGCTGGCGTTCACTCTATCCAGTCGCCTGGACCGATTTCTATCGTTTTCTACGCGGCTGGAGTCCCGGGCATTGGAAAATCCACCGCTACAGCGAACGGCTGGCGCGCGAAGTGCTGGCTCGCTACTCATGAGGCACCCAGCTATCGATACTGGCTGTTCCAAACTGCGCCTCGTCATCGCTCCAGCTCTGGCTCCAGACGAAACCCTGGCTCCAGACGAACCCATCCGACCAGACAAAACCGTCACTCCAGACGTAGCCGTCGGCCCATACGAAACCGTCTGACCACACAAATCCGTCGCTCCAGACAAAGCCATCCGACCATACAAATCCGTCGCTCCAGACCGCGCCATCGGACCCAAGCACCTGACCTGGCGACGCTGCCTGCATGTCCGTCACGTAATAGCGTCCCTGATCGTCGCGCTGGGCCGGCCCGGCAAAATGCCGATCACCGGCAAGGTCGGCCTTGATGTCCAGGCCCCGATTTGCGCAGTCGGTCGCGCCGCTGTGCACGGCTGCCAGAGCATTGACGAGGCCAGCACCTTGTTGAAAGACGCTGTAAGCCAGTCGGCCGTCCGTATCCACAGCCGGTCGCGCCGAGGCCATCAGACGACACTTCACGTTGTCTGGCGACAGCGAAGGATCTTCGCCGATCATGAGCGCCGCGATACCACTGACCAGTGCGGCCGATTGCGATGTACCGGACATGCTGTAGAGCTCGGTCTCCGCGTGCCAGGAATCGGGTTGACGCCCGGACACACGCGACTTCGGATTGAGCCTGCCAAGCACGTGCCCGCCCGGAGCGATGACCTCGGGTTTCACGAACCCTTCAACGGTCGGGCCACTCGACGAGAACGATGCCAGATGATCATCACTGGCATCATAAGGCGTAAAGTTGTCGCTCATCGCGCCAACGGTAATCACATAGGGCACGTTACCCGGCACCCCAATCGTCATGGCACCCGGACCTTTGTTGCCGGCGGAGGCGACAACAACGATACCGGCATCCCAGGCGCGCATCACGGCCTGATTGATCGGGTCATCCCAGTAGTGCGAACGTGCCGGTGCGCTGAATGAAAGATTCACAACGCGTATGTTGTGCTCCTGTGCACTGTCGACGACCCAGTCCAGTGCTCGAATCACACTCAGGTAGCTGCCCTGCCCGTCGTCGTCGAAGGCCTTCACGGCGATCAGATCGGCGTCGGGCGCTATGCCTTCATAACGTCCGTCCCACTTTTCATCGCTCAGCATCGCTGAGGACACATGGCTGCCATGGCCGTTGTCGTCGTTGAGCGCCTTTTTGACTTTCACGCGCGAACCCGTCGTATCGATCATCAGATCAAGACGCTTGTCGACGCCATTTTCCTTTTCGCTTTCCCACATGCCGGTATCGATCACCGCAACCGCAACATCCTTACCCTTGATCTTGGCATCATGCAGAAGATCGGCATTGAGAAAGGTGGGATTGTGACTGGCGTGTGCCTGCAATTGAGACAGCGTCACGCCCTTTTTGCCCACGCCGTCTTTCTTTTTCTTTTTCT
>CAZXCL010000002.1:5990-41542 GCA_964639265.1 uncultured Gammaproteobacteria bacterium
TTTCTTTTTCTTGTCGTCCTTCTTGTGCGCGGTCTGAACGGCATAATTTGGATAGACACGAATGGCGGAGCCATTGTCGGCCTGCATCAGCGCGATCTGCGGTGTATTCAGCGCTGCAACGACAGCATTGATGACGTCAAGCTCTTCGTACGTTTGCGCGCCTGCTCGCCTGACAGCAGCGCGTGCGGCCTGCGTCGTTTCGCCCTGCACAATCCAAAGGTTTTTTACAGCGACCGCCGCCGGCGCGACAGAGACTTCGACAGCAGAGTGTTTGACGGTACCGACTACAGCCAGAACGGCTGCGCCGAGAATCGCGAGGCGTTTCATACATGATCCTTGTGTAGCATTACGCACGAGGCGGTCAACCACCGTTGACGCCACTATTGGATCACGAACGCGACTTTGTGCGCGCTGTATCAGGCCCAGGTTGTCCGCCTGGAACCGTGACACAGCGCACGTAATCGCCCGTCAAGTTTTCAGCGCGGCAGCACGGTTCCTGCGTACACACGAACATAGTCGACCAGCATCTCGACAGGCTCCCCGCTGTCGAATATTCCGTCGTCCAACCCCTGCTGTCCGCCCCAGCCGCCGCCCCAGGCAAGATTCAGAATCAGCTTGAAGCGATTGCCCGCCTCCATGTCCCACGGCCAGCCCAGATGATCGTCCAGCGGCGTATGATCAAAGCCGTATCCGTTCATGTCGGGTGCATTACGAAAGAAGCCGTCGCGATTGCCGGTAACGCCGTCGCCCAGATCCATCTTCGTCACACGTACACCGTCGACAAACATTTCGATCGAGCCCGGTTTCCAGACCATTCGATAAACATGAAAGTCCTCTGACGGCGGCCTGTTGTAGTTCAATGTCATGCCCTGGCCGGTCTTGCCCGGTCTGCGGTGCGGCCACAGGAAGCCGGCCGATTTATTCCGATGCAGCGTGTGGTGCGTGCGATAGTTACCGGCCGCTTCCTCGAATCCCACGGCCTCCATGATGTCAATTTCACCGGCATCGGGCCATCCGATGGTAAAGGGACTTTCCGGCGTGTGATCTTTTTTGCCGAGCAGCCAGATAGCAGGCCATGTTCCACGCCCCGCAGGAATCTTCGCCCTGATCTCGTAAATGCCGTGGGGCATGTCCACGAGGTAAGGCGTGGCAAAGCCATCGACACGTGTAGACACTGCCCCACTGGTGTACTGGAAGCCAGCCCCGTCTGCCTGACGGCAGGCGACATTCTCTTTCTTGAGTTCAAGCACCAGATAGCCGTTGGGCTGCCCCTCCATGGAGCGAGTCTCGACGCGCACGTTTGATATGCCCTGATTTGTGTAGTCGGGATGGTCATCGGTGTAGCACTGCCGCTCATTGTTGATGACACTGCCGGTGTGATAGTCCCAGTGCGCGGGATTAAAGCGCCCGTTGTGCGTGTCATTGAATTCTTCATCAAAGTGCAGCACATATTCGGGTGAGACCACGGCCAGCGCACTGAAGAAACTGCGATTCGGACTGTCCCCGGTCGCGATCGTTGAGGCATTGGTGCGCACTTCAATGTTGTAGTGACCGGTCGTTGAGGGTGTTTCGAATACGCATCGATAGGTTGCCAGCACCTCGCGGATATCACAGATCTTCACGCCCTCCACGAAGAGTCTGAACCACGCTGTATCAGGCACCGATGCGGCAAACGTAATCGAGGTATTGGTGTCGGCGCTGTGATTTGAATTTGGATACAGCACCACGTCACCATCAAGCACGCCAACGTCCAGCTGACTGAAAAACCGCCGATTTGGGCTGTCGGGTGTGACCACAGGCTGGCTGTTGGTACGCACTTCGATATCGTAGCGACCTGGGGCGATAGGTACGGTGTAGGGGCATTGATAAGAACTCTGCGGCATGCGCACGTCGCAGATCTTGACGCCGTTTACAAACAAACGGAACCAGGCCGTATCCGGCACCTGTGCCACCAGCACCAGCTGCGACCCCGGCTGCGCGTCGTGCTCCGAGTCGGGCGTCAGCAGCACCGATGTAGCCCCCGACAAAATCTCAAGCGTGCTGAAGAAACTGACGTTCGGGCTGTCGTCACTGACCTGAATCGAGCGATTGGTTCGCACCTCTACCTGCATCGCCCCCGCCGAGCCGGGGGTGGCGTAGCTGCAGGTATAGTACGGGCGCACCTCGCGGATGTCGCAAATCTTGACGCCGTCAACAAACACTCGAAACCACGCCGTATCGCTCACCTGAGCGACCAGCAAGATCTCAGAATTGGCCGGCACCACGTGTGACGATCCCGAGGTCAGCACGAACGCACTGTTGGCCGCCGGCGACGAGGGGGCGGCCGCCTGCTCAGCGCAGGCACATAGCGAAGATGCAATCAGTGCGATCGCAAAAAAATATTTCATCAAGGTAACTTTCCTGATCTGGAGTCCAAGGCAATTCAACGTAACGCGGCGCGAGTATAGCGCACCACAGCGTGTAACGATTTTCCATATTCTGATGCACAACACGGTCGTGGCGAATCAACCGCACCATTTTCGGGCGCATGTCCCAATTCGCCAACACTGTCACTCTCTATTGTCACGCCGCTCTTTAGACTTGTGAGTTCAAGCCGCTAATTTTCTAACGAAAACGAACTCGAACAACCAACGACATGACGAACGATTCCGCAGTCAGGTGGCTCACACTGTTGTGCAGCATGCTTCCTCGCGTGCAGTTCGCTTGTTATGTCAACAAAGTCGACGGCAACTCCAAGCCACAGGTCATTGCCACCTACCCTGCGGATGCCAACAGCGACGACGCGCTCGATACACTTATCCAGCGTTGTCTCGATACAGGCAAAAGCAGCGCTGATCACGCCGACGTCGAAACATCGCACTGGCGTCTGGCGCATCCCATTCACAGCACAGGGATAAACGGCGTCGTAGGCCTGTTGCTTACCGATGTCGCTGCCGAGCAACATGATGCCATCCGGCAACTTGTCGATTGGGCGGGCCAATGGGCGGCGCTTGCGCCAGCGAACGACCGGGCTCAAGACGATAAGCTAGCCTCGGAACTGACGAATCAGTTGCTGGACGCGGGCACTCTCACCGACGCGCTCGCCCTGGCCAGCCGCATGCTGGCCAAGCGCTGGGGTTGTGTGCGAGTTGCCATCGGACTGACCGAAAATGAGTCAATTGCACTGAACACGCTGTCTGATCGCGTTGCTTTCGATGAAAAATCTCACGGCGCCGCGCATCTGGCGGTCGCCATGAACGAAGCCTGCGACCAATCTGCGTGCATCGTCTTTCCCGAACTCGACTCTCAACAAGGCGGACCCACCGTCAACGCCGCGCATCGTCAGCTCGCGGCCGCGCATCGGGCCTCTATTGCCAGTGTTCCACTGCGCACGCCGGCGGCAATCGTTGGTGTCGTGACATTGATTCGCAATGAGTCCGTCCCGTTTACCAACGACGACCTGAGACACCTTGAACAGCGCGCCGCGCTGCTTGGCCGGGTCATTGCCACGCGACGTCAGGCCGAGCAATCAACCGCGTCGCGTATCCGCTGCGCTGTGCAACGCTGGCGCGACGACTGGCTGCTGGCGAAAGACTGGCGCCGCCGCTCGGCCGTCGCCGCGACCGCCGCCGCAGCGGCCTTTGCCGCTTTTGGCTCCGTGTCACATCAGGTCAGCGCGCCTGCACTTTTGGCCGGTGTCTCCGAGCGCACGCTGGCATCGCCTGTCGACGGTTACTTGAGCGAAGTCCATGTGCGCCCCGGTGCTCGCGTTACAAGCGGCGACGTGCTGGCCGTTCTGGATCCCTCACCGCTGCAGCGGCAACGGCAACAGCTTCTCGGTCAACGCAATCAGTTGAACGGTGAGTACAACGTTGCGCTTAGCAACCTCGATGGCGCCTCCGCGCGCATTCTGCAAGCCCAGCTCGCCCAGACCAACGTGCAGCTGGCGCATCTCGACGAGCAAATCGAGCGTCTTGCCATTACGGCACCCTTCGACGGACTTGTGCTTGAAGGCGATCTGATGCACGCCACCGGGTCGCCCGTGGCATTGGGTGACGCGCTGTTTCGGGTGACGCCCGACGAAGGCTATCTGGTACGACTAATGGTGGATGAAAGCGACGTGTCCGCACTGAGCATCGGCGCCGGCGGTCGATTGAAACTCGCAGCCCTGCCGGACGCAGAGCTTGCGATCGAAGTGGTACGCATCAACGGCGTTGCTCAGACCCGCGACGGTCGCAGCGTGATCGAGATAGAAGCGGCGGTGAAAGGCGACCAACGTTATCTCCGCCCGGGTATGAAAGGGGTCGCTCGCCTTGATGCCGGGCGCGCCGGACTGCTGTGGATATGGACCCACTCCATCGTACAACGGCTGCAACTGTGGCTATGGCAATTTAGCCCGGTGGCCTAGATGAACGGACATACCGCCGCCATACCGACCGATTTCGTACCGCGTCTGAAAAAGGACGCCGTCATGCATCGACACACCTACCGCGGTAAGCCGTGGTACCTGCTGCGAGATGACGTTACGGGAAATACGTTGCATCTGGCAGCCGGCGCCTGGCGTGTGGTGGGCGCGATGGACGGGCATCGTTCTCTTGCCGATATCCAGACGCTCTTTGAGCACGAACAGTCCGCGATCGCGCCGCAACATATTGAGAGTGTGTGCAGCGACCTTTTACGCGCCGGGCTTGTGCATGGCGACGCATCGTCAGGCGTCGAGCCGGACGCACAGCCCGCTCAGCGTGTCGCGCGCTGGAAGCAGTGGCTGGCTGCACCTTTGTCGTTGCGTCTGCCGTTGATCAATCCCGAGGCCTGGCTGGACAAGAGCGTCGCTCAGACTCGCCCGCTTTTTTCAGCCACCTCGTTCTGGCTTTGGTTGTCGATCGTTCTGTACGCCTGCGTCATCGCGGCCAATCATCAGGCGGCGTTGATCGACCGACTGGCGTCGACCGTCGTCAGTCCGCACGGGCTGGTTTTGTTTCTGAGCGTGTACGTGATCATGAAGTCGCTGCACGAGCTTGCCCACGCACTCAGCATTCGCGCGTTTGGCGGCACGGTAAGTGAAATGGGCCTCATGTTTCTGGTTTTCGTGCCGGTTCCCTATGTCGACGCATCGGCGGCGACCACGTTTGCGCGCAAGCGCCAGCGCATCATAGTGAGCAGTGCCGGCATCATGGTCGAGGTTTTGATCAGCGCGCTCGCCCTGCTGCTGTGGATCAACATAGAACCCGGCGTGATTCGAGAAATTTGTTTTGCGGCGATTGTCGTAGGCAGCGTGTCCACCTTGATGTTCAACGGCAATCCGCTGCTGCGCTTTGACGGGTACTACATACTCAGCGACGCCATCGAAATACCCAACCTGGCTGCTCGTTCGCGACGCTATCTGGCCTACTGTGTACAACGCTATGCGCTGCGCATGCGCGATGCGCGCTCGCCGGTCGTCACCGCGTCGGAACGCCCCTGGTTTGTTGCCTACGGCGTACTTTCTTCGCTTTATCGCCTGATCATTATGGCGGTGATTGTCTGGTTCGTCGCGCAACAGGTGCCGCTGGTGGGCCTGGCACTTGGTGGCTGGGTGGTCATCTCGCAGTTGCTGCTGCCGGCGCTACGCGGCATCGCCAACCTGATCGCTCGCGCTCGCAGCGGACCAAATTCAGCGCAGGTCCTCAGACGTCTTTCTGCCACGGGCATTGCCGTTGCGCTGCTGCTGTTCGGCATACCGTTCCCGGCCTGGAGCAGCGCTGAGGGCGTGATCTGGATGGCGCCCGATGCCCAAATCAGGGCTCCGGCTGACGGCGTTGTCGAGCGCCCACTGGTGGCTCACGCGCAACGCGTCGACCAACATCAGCCGGTCGTCAGCCTGCGTAGTCCATCGCTTGTCAGAGAGGCGAAAATCGTTGAGCAGCAGCACAAGGAAGCGCGCGCCCGGCACGACGTCGCACTGTTCAAGGATCGCGCCAAACTCAGGAGCGCATCCGAGCGGGTGAATCAGTCGCGACAGCGCCTGGCCGAAGTGCAGGAGAAAGTAGCGAGCCTGACCATCGCCAGCCCCAGTGACGGCGAACTGCACTACTTCGATCATCGAGCACTGCCTGGACGATTTGTCCGCAAGGGCGATGTGCTGGCACACGTACGCCGTCATGAACCGGCGGTTGTGCGCGTTGTTGTCCGCCAGACGCAAATAGAGCAATTGCGCAATCCGGATACGGGCGTGCGCGTCCTGATACCCGGCTACTTTGACCGAGCTTTCAACGCCACGCTCCAAAGCGAGCTGGGTGCCACCACGAACACGTTGCCCAGTGCGGCGTTGGGCAGCGCCGGCGGCGGGCGAATTGCCACCGACATCGCGCACAGTGATCAGCGCACGGCCGCGGAAGACGTTTTCGTTGTTGACGTGCAGCTGCCGACAAGCGCGCCCGACGTAGCTATCGGAACACGCGTCTACCTGCGATTTGACTACGCCCCGCTTCCTTTGGCCCAGCAAATGCTGCGAAGCCTGCGTCAGCTGACGCTTGGCACAACCCGGGCCTGATCAACACATGCTTTCGATCCATTCGAGAATCCCTGCCATGCCTCATATCTCTACACCCCGTCTCGCCTGCACCGCGCTGCTCTGGCTCGTAGCAGGTTCTGCGATGGCGACCGAACTTGATGCTCAAAACCTCAACTGCGTCATCCTGCCGGATGAGGTGGTCGACATCAGCAGCAGCGTGCCTGGCGTGCTCGAAGCAATGCTCGTGGATCGCAGTGATCGCATCGAAAAAGGTCAGGTGCTCGCGCGGATGGAATCGAGCGTCGAACAGGCCGTAAACGCACTGGCCGGCGCGCGCGCGGCCGCCATTTCTGAATTGCGTCTGCGTGAGGCAGAGCTGGGCTATGACGAACAGCATCGCGATCGGCTCACGCAACTGCAGCAGCGCCACGTCGCATCGTCCCAGAGTCTCGAAGATGCCGAGCGTACTGCGGAAGCCGCGCACTGGCGCCTCAGGCTCGCGCAGGAACGACGCGAAGAAGCGCAGCTTGATCAACAACGGGCGCGCGCCATCCTGAATCAAAAGACGATACGCAGCCCCATTGACGGCGTTGTTATTGCGCGGCACCACTCGGTGGGCGAACACGTCAACAGCGAACCGGTAGTGACGGTTGCGCGGCTCAATCCGCTGCGGGTGGAAGTTCTCACGCCGATCGACATGTTCGGCAAAATCACACCCGGCATGGTCATGGACGTGCGCGCCGAAGTCGATCCCGACACGCGCCGTCTGGCACGCGTCGTGGCTGTCGATCCGGTTGCCGACGCCGGCAGCGGGATGTTTGCGGTAGAACTCACGCTGCCCAATCCGGATAACGCCCTGCCCGCCGGCATCAAATGCTACAGCGCCATGGTCGATGAGCACGCGCCTGCCATTCCCGGACCGGCAGCGCCAGCCGAGCCCAGCTCAACCGTCGCTGCGGCGCCCAGTACTTTTCGTACTGTACCGCAGCAGGCGACCGCGCAAACCGCGAGTGCACAAGGCCACGAATCGCCTGTCAGCGACCAGTCACTGTGCCGTGTCTTTCCATCGGTGGTCGGCGCAGCAACCAGTTCGCGAATTGTCAGCACGGCCGTGGCACTGGGCGGACACGCGCACAAGACTCCAACACAGGTGCCTGTCGTCAATGGCTATATCGTGGCCACGCCACAGGCCGACTCGCAGCAACTGCGTCAGTGGCAGCAACGGCTGCGCGATGCCGGTGAGCGTGACACAGCGATACTGCAGCGCGGTGAATTTGCCCGCAGACTCACCATGGGCGCGTACAACGGGCCGCAGTCTGCCGAGCGTCGTCGCGCCCACATTGAGGAACTTGGCATCAATGCCGAAGTGTTGCCGCGCACGCGCCAATCCAGCGGCTGGGATATTGAGGTGCAGTTGCCACAACCCCTTCCAGCCCCGGCACGAAGCGCGCCGCTGGCACAGTTTGTTGAACGTCTGCGCAGTGAAGCGGTTCCCTGCAACGACGCCCGAGCCGCGAGTCTGTAGTCATCCGTATGGCGCGTCGAGCCAAATCCTGCCCCCATGCGGACGATCTGTCGTTTGCTGTCGAACCGCTGGAGCCGCGTTTGCTGCTTGCGGCCGACTGGACGATGGGTCTGGCGCCGGACGATCCGCGCAACGAACTGCCCGACCTGAAACTCGTGGGTTTTGAACCGTTGTTGTCCGGGCTTGCGGCGAGCGCGGAGCGTCCGGCGTCAATCAATCTCGATGCGTTCATATCGCTGCAAACCGCAACCAGCGAAACCGGCACCGCGCAGACGGCGGAGCCGGATCGGTTCTCCGTGCGGCTGAAGTCCGGGGATGCACCACAGGCCGACGACGACAACTTCACCGTTGATGAAGACGACACACTGGACTTTTCCAACGTCTGGTTTGATCGTGACTGGGTGGCGCGCCGCGAGCTCACGATCGACAACAGTGGCAGTACGACCGATTTGACCGACTTTCCTGTTCTGGTTGTCCTTGACAGCACTCGCATCGACTACAACCTGACTCAGGACAACGGTGCGGACCTGCGCTTCACAGACGCCGTCGGCAATTTGCTGGACTATGAAATCGAGCTGTGGGACGAGAGCGGTAGCTCGTACGTCTGGGTGCGTATCGACAGCCTGACCGCGGGCGCCAGCACGGAAAGCATCTTCATGTACTACGGCAATCCGGACGCGGCGGCCGGCCAGTCGCCAAACGACGTTTGGGGATCGGAATTCGAGCAGGTGCAGCATCTCGATGAGACGGCCGGGGACTACGAGGATTCCACGTCCAATAATGTGGATATCCAGTTGGTGACCCCGGGCGATCCTCATGGCCTGGCGAACTTCGTCGGCCAGGCGCATAACTTTGACGGCAGTGATGAACTCGGGAGCGATACCGACGCCATGTCCAACGTTCGCGAACGGGGAACGATCTCATTCTGGGTCCAGTTCAACGAACGTTCGAACCAGATCAATCTGTTCAATTCAGAGGTCGAACGCGACCACGCTCTGTGGACCGACGACGGCACCTTCCGGGGCACAATCGTGGTCTCGGCAACGCAAGCTCGCGATGTGTCAGGTGGCACCATTCAGAACGGCTGGAATCAGGTCGTGCTCAGCTGGGATAGTGCGGCCGGCGATTTGACGCTTTACGTTAATGGCTCCCAGGTAGCGCAGTCGGCGGGTCCGGCGTGGAATCCCAACGGCATCATTGGCAACGACATCAACATCGGCGGCGCAGCCGGTGCATTCTTTGGCTTCCTGCCAGACCGTGACGCTCTGGACGGAGCAATCGATGAGCTACGCGTAGCAAACGTCGTGCGCTCGGCCGACTGGGTGGCGGCGCAATACGCATCCATCAACGACACGCTGATCAACTATGGCGCCCAGGAGGCCGCCGCTCGCGGAGTACTGGCCAACGACAGCGATACCGAAAACGATCCCTTACGAGCCGTGCTTGAGACCGGACCGGCCAACGCGGCCTCGTTTACGCTTTTTGCCGACGGCAGTTTCGAGTACACACCAACGCCAGACTTTGCCGGCACCGACAGCTTTACCTACCGTGCGGACGACGGTACTGGCCAGTCTGCGCCCGCCACGGTCACGATCAACGTTACGCCCATCAATGACAGGCCGTCATTTACCGTTCTGGGCGACCAGAACATCCTTGAGGATACCGGCTCGGTCAGCGTTGCCGGCTTTGCGACGGGCTCGGCCGGTGGCGGTGCGGACGAGTCGGGTCAGGCGTTCACGTATACACTGATCGTCAGCAATCCGGCTCTGTTTTCGGTGCAGCCCAATATAGACGCGGCGGGCACACTTAACTACACGCTGGCCCCCAACGCGGTGGGGACGACGATGATTGAAGTCCAGATGACGGACTCCGGCGGCACGGCGAACGGTGGTGACAACACAGCCCAGCCTGCCCTGATCGCGATCAATGTCGCGCCGGTCAATGACGCGCCGTCTGCCATATTGCTTGGCGATCAAACCGTCGCGGAGAACGCCGGCCCACAGACCATCGCAGGCTTTGCCACGGGATCGACCGGCGGCGGCGCCGACGAGGCCGGACAAAATCTGACCTACACCGTTACCACCGCCCAACCTGGTCTGTTCTCGGCCGCCCCGGCCATTTCCTCCAACGGCACTTTGACGTTCACATTTGCTAACGACGCGTTTGGCGTCGCGACGATCGAGGTCGTTGTGACCGATAGCGGCGGCACGGCAGACGGTGGCATCGACACCTCGACCACCTACTCCTTCACGCTGACCGCAACACCGGTCAATGACGCACCCGTCGCGACCAACATGAATCAGTCGCTGACGTGGCTCGAGGACAACCCACTTGAGCTGAACGATATCGTTGTGACCGACGTCAATGCCGGCGACATCATCACAGCGACGCTGACGCTCGCCGATCCACTCGCCGGAAGTCTGACCACGCTGAGCGGCTCCGGCGAGACCTATGTTGCCGCCACCGGACGCTGGCGCATCACCGGCACGGTCGCCGAAGTCAACAACGCACTGGCAAGCGTCGCCTTTGTACCAGCGGCAGACTATGCGCTGGATACGAGCATCAGCGTCAACATTCAGGACGCCGCCGGAGCCGGCCCGGCTGACGGGCTGATCAACCTGCAGGCTGTCGCCATCAACGATGCACCTTCTGCCACGCTGCTCGGGGACATTACGGTCAATGAGGACGCCGGTGCGCAGACAATTGTCGGTTTCGCGTCAGCGTTTGCCGGTGGCGGCACCGACGAATCCGGCCAGACGTTCACCTACACCGTCAGCACCGACCAGCCCGCTCTATTCAGCGCAGCACCGATGATTTCGAGCAGCGGCACGCTGAGCTTCACAGGTGCTGATAACGCCAACGGCACGGCGACCGTCCGCGTGCGGGTCGTCGACAGTGGCGATACCAGCAACGGCGGTGAGAATCAGTCCGTCGAATACGTGTTTCGCATCGTGTTGACCGCTCAGGCGGATGCGCCGACTGCCACCAACATGTCGCAAACACTGGCCTACACGGAGGACGGCGGCCCGGTGGACCTGGACGCCATTGTGGTCAGCGACAATGACAGCGACGACCCAATCATCGTTGTTCTGACGCTCGACAATCCGCTCGCTGGCGAACTCACTACCCGCACCGGTGGCGCCGAATTCTTCGATGCCGGCGCAGGTCAGTGGCGTATCACGGGCACGGCGCTGGAGGTCAATCAGGCGCTGGCGGACGTTGCGTTCGTTGCCGCGCCTGACTTCGCGCAGGATGCCCGCATTACGGTCAGCATCCGCGATGCTGCCGGCACCGGCCCAGCCGACGGTCTCATTACTCTGCAGGCGACCGCGGTCAACGATGCGCCTGGCGCGACCTTTGCGGGCAACATCACCGTGAACGAGGACGCCGGACCACAAACCATCGCGGGCTTCGCCGCCGGTTTCGTCGGCGGCGGCACCGATGAAGTGACGCAAACCCTGCGCTACGAGCTGATCACGAACAACCCGACGTTGTTCGCACAGGCTCCGGCGATTTCCGCCGACGGAATCTTAAGCTTTGCAGCAGCCGACAATACCCATGGCAATGCCACAATCACCGTGCGCGTCATCGACAGTGGCGATACGCTCAACGGTGGGCAAAACACGTCGATCGAGTACACATTCAGTTTCTCTGTGACTGCCGATCCGGATGCACCGTCGGCCACAAACGTGTCGCAGACGATTGCTTTCACCGAAGATGATGGGCCCGTAGCGCTTGGCGCGATCGTGGTCAGTGACGTTGATGCCAACGACATGATTACGGCAACCCTGACACTCGCCGACAGCGGCGCCGGCACCCTGTCGAGCGTCGATGGTTCTGGCGCTGTTGTGCCCTCCACAAACGGCCAATGGCAGTTCAGTGGTACTACAGCGCAGATCAATGCTGCGCTGGCGCAGATACGATTTGAACCGGCGCCTGACTATGCACGCGACACCAGTATCGCAGTGCAGATAGAAGATCAGAGCGGTAATGCCGCACCGGTGGGCACCATTATTCTGCAGGCCACGGCCGTCAACGACGCGCCTGTCGCAACGCAACTCGATCAGTTCCAGCGCTTTATCGAAGATGCGACGAATGTGTTGCTCGACGACATCGCCGTCAGCGATGTTGATAGCGGCGACGTGGTTACCGCGACGCTACGACTCGCAGATCCAAACGCAGGCACGCTGACCAGCAACAGTGGTCAGGGCGAGAGCTACGATGACGCTAACGGCCTGTGGCGCGTCAGCGGCACCATCGATCAGGTCAGTACTGCCCTGGCCGCCGTCTCCTTTGCGCCCGCTTCGGATTTTGCGGGCCCCGTCAGTATCTTCACCATCGTCTCCGACCAAGCTGGCTCCGGTCCACCGAGCGGCGAAATTCGCCTCGAAGCCACGCCGGTCAACGACGCGCCGGTGATCGCGCTGGCGGGCGACATCCAGATTACCGAAGACGCGGCTGTTCAACGCATCGCGGGATTTGCCACACTGATCGGCAACGGTGGCGTCGACGAGCGCGATCAGAGCATTGCCTTCGACGTAAGCACCGACAATCCGTCGTTGTTTGCCCAACTCCCGCGTATCAGTGCGCAGGGCGAGCTGGTTTATGAAGCCGCACCCGACGCCAATGGTGTGACCAGCATTACGGTGACCGCCCGCGACGACGGCGGTCGTGCCAACAACGGTCAGGATACGGCTGATACGCTGACGTTTACTCTGCAGATCAATCCGGTCAACGACGCGCCCGAGGCCAGCAACCGGTTTGTCGTTGCGCCACCAACCGGCATCGTTGTGCTATCGAGCGACTCGTTTGGCTTTGCCGATCCCAGCGACGGCGACCGCTTCGACGGCATTTTCATCAGCAGCCTGCCCGCCCAGGGGGAACTGCTCCTCGACGGCACAACCCTGAACGTTGGGGCGTTTGTCTCGGCCGAGGATATCGCGGCGGGGCGCCTCTCTTTATCATCGCTCGCATCACCCGGCGACAGCCTTCTGCTCAACTTTGATTTCCTCGTGCGCGACAACGGCGGCACCAGCAACGGTGGCGTTAATCTGGCGAGCAGTCCCAGCACCCTGACCGTGTCCGTCGACGTGCCGAAGATCGACAACACAACGGCTACTTTCACACAAGAGGAGAACGATTCGCCTACCGCGGACGTCACGGCAGACGCGACGCTTGCGCCCGAAGAGATTTTCGCCGCGGAGCAAGAGCGACCGACCGTGGAAACTGTTTTTACCCCGCCACAAGACGCTGCAGGACCGCCAGATGTTGTTGCCCTCGCGCCAGTAAATGGCGCTGATCAAGTGCCGACGATTGCCACGCTGGCCCCACCGACGCAGGATGCAACAACGGTCACTCCCTCCGTCGCGCGCGTCATGGTGACTCTCCTCGACACCCTGCGTGCGAGCATCCCCGACGCCACTGTCGTCGAGATTCAACCAACCGCCACGCTCGATGCTGCCACGCAAGTGCTCGTCGATCAGCTCAGCGAGCTGCGCAATGAGGTGAGCGATGAACAGGCATCGGAAGAACTGGTCATCATGCAATCAAGCGCCGTGGCGTTCGGTTTGTCGGTGGGCTACGTATCATGGCTGCTGCGTGGCGGCGTTTTGCTTAGCAGCATGCTCACCTCGCTGCCCGCTTGGCGTTTCATCGACCCGCTGCCGATCTTCTCGGGCGTGAAGCACAACGAGGACGACGACGAATCACTGCAGGACATCGTTAGCAACGCAGATGATGATCCCGCCGAGGACTCCGCGCCATGAAGCGTCCCTCCGCCCGCACGATGGTGACCATTTCAATCACGCTGGTGATTCTGAGTTTGTTTTTGTTCAGCACCATGCTGGGTCTTTTTCCCGACGCCGACAAAGTACGTCGTGAAGGTCGCGTCACGGTCGCGGAGCTGTTGGCACTGAGCCTGCTCGACGACATCGCCGACGAGCAGCAACAGCGCGTTGGTCAAACCCTGCGTTTCGCCGTCGAGCGCAATGCGGATATCGAATCAGCTGCAGTGCGCAATGCCAAAGGCGAGCGCATCAGCACTGCGGGCGATCATGCCGGCTACTGGACCCCGACTGACAGCGGCCAATCCAGGGCATCTCAGATTACGGTTCCGATTATGCAGAGCCGAGAAACGTGGGGGTCACTGGAGCTTCGATTCCAGGAGTATCAGCGCAGTGGCGCACTCGGCGTGCTGGATCGACCGACGCTGCGCTTTGCCGCGTATCTTCTGATCGGCGGCTTTTTCGCGACCTATTTTATTCTCGGACGTTTGCTGCGGGCCCTCGATCCCGCGCAGGCCGTCCCCTCGCGCGTGCGCTCAGCGCTCGACACGATTAGCGAGGGTCTGATCGCCGTCGATACCAAAGGCCAGATCATGCTCGCCAATGCCGCGTTTGCCTCGCTTTGCGGCAAGGAGGCTGACGCGCTGATCGGCCGGCGCATCGCCAACCTGGCCTGGGTGTCGAAAGACGGCGGTCAGATAAATCATCCTTGGTCGCGCACTTTGAAAAACAGTGAAGCGGTCATCAACGAGTCAATGATCCTTAGCGACAAGGACGGGCGACAGCGCACGTTCCTGGTCAACTGCTCTCCGGTGCTCGGTGGCAATGGTCAGGCGCTTGGCGCGCTCATCGGCCTGAGCGATGTGACCGAACTCGAAGAGAAGGAAGTACAACTGCGCCGCTCCAAGGAAGAAGCTGAGGCGGCCAATCGCAGCAAGAGCGAATTTCTGGCCAATATGAGCCACGAAATCCGCACGCCCATGAACGCGATTCTGGGCTTTACCAATTTGCTCAAACGCGGCTACGCGAAAAACGCGCAGCAACGGCAGGAATACCTTCAAACCATCGAATCCAGCGGCGCGTTCCTGCTCGACCTGATCAACGATCTGCTGGATCTGTCGAAGATCGAAGCGGGCTCGCTCACGATTGAAACGCTCAACTGCGAAGCGCATCTTGTCGTGCGTGAGGTCTGCACCGCTCTGCAGATTCGTGCGGCCGAAAAAAACGTAGACTTGTCGTACGCCGTTAGCACCGACATTCCGGCGCATATTCAAACCGATCCAACACGCTTCCGCCAGATCGTGACCAATCTTCTTGGCAACGCGATTAAATTTACCTCCGAGGGCAGCGTCGAGGTACGTGTCAGTGTCGACCAGGACGATCCAGGTCAACTCGCTGTGGCGGTGTCCGACACTGGAGTAGGCATGACTCAGGAGCAGAAGGGCGCCATTTTCGAGCCCTTTGTTCAGGCCGACTCCTCGATTACGCGGCGCTTTGGCGGCACCGGCCTCGGCCTTTCAATCAGCCGTCGCTTCGCACGCGCGCTTGGTGGTGACATCGGCGTTGACAGCCGTCTCGGAGCAGGCAGTGTGTTCACCGCCCGCATCAGTATGGGCGACATCGAGGGCGTCCCGCTTATCACGGCGGCCGACGCATCGAAGGCCGTTCGCATTGAGCAGCAAACCGCCCCAAGCACCCTGACACTGCCCAGTGCGCACGTGCTGGTGGCCGACGACAATAAACAGAACCGCGACCTGCTGTGTCTGGTTCTCGAAGAACACGGCCTGCGTGTCACCACGGCCGTTGATGGTGAACAAGCCGTTGCCGCCGTCAGTGAGAACATGTTCGACATTATTCTCATGGACGTGCAGATGCCGGTCATGGATGGCTATGAGGCCACGCGCGCCATCCGCTCGAGCGGCATCGACGTCCCCATTATTGCGCTGACCGCTCTGATCATTGGTGAGGCACGTGAAGCACTAGAGGCGGCCGGGTTTGACGAATTCTTCGCCAAGCCGATCGATGTTGATGCGCTGCTCGAGCTGCTGGCGGAGAAACTCGGCGGGGTTGCCACGTCGTCCCTGCAGAGCGACGACGCGGCGACACGAAACACGAAAGACACGGCAACACGGCCCATCGGGTCGCGTTTGCCCACGCACGACCCGCGATACCGGGACATCGTGCAGGAGTTCGTCGATCAGCTTCCGGGCACCGTTGCACAAATGCGCGATGCGTTTACCGCGGGCGATCACAAACGGCTGGCCGAAGTCGCCCATTACCTCAAAGGCGTGGCCGGCAGCATGGGATATCCCGACTTTACCGAACCCTGTCGCGAACTGGAGCGCGCCGTCACGGCGCAGCACAGCGGTGACGTGCGTCAGGGCCTGCAGACCATTGCCGATCTCGCCGAGCGCGTCGTCCTGACCACCGACGTGTCGCACGAAGTCGATGACTCACCTGCCGCCTCGGCCGCTGCCGTTTGAATGTGCGTTCGCCGCCGTTTATGCATGATGGAGACCGTCCTGTGACCAGACCTGATACCGATAGCAATGCCTCTGGCGTGTACGCGAGCGGCCTGGTTGATGGCTCGGATCCCAAGATCATGATTGTGGACGACGCATCAATGACGATCCGCATTCTGCAGACCTTTCTTGAGGACGCCGGCTATCAGCGCTTTGTGACCACCAGCGACTCGACGCAGGCCATCGAACTGGTGGAATCCGAGCGCCCGGATGCCCTGCTGCTCGATCTGCACATGCCCAAGGTCAGCGGTTTTGACATCCTGCGCCAGATTCGCAACAGCTACGAAATTCGCCACACACCGGTCATTATTCTGACCGCCTCCGAGGACAGCAACAGCAAGCTCAAGGCACTCGAACTCGGCGCCACCGACTTTTTGGCCAAACCCGTCGATACCAGTGAGCTTGCGTTGCGGCTGCGCAATACGCTTGCCACAAAAACTCATCAGGATCGTCTGACGTACTACGACCCGCTGACCGATCTGCCCAATCGCAAGCTTCTGAGCGAACGATTGACGCGCAGCCTTTCTCGCGCGCGTCGGGCCGGTCAACGCGGCGCCATGTTGCACATCAACCTGGATCGTTTCCGGCGCGTCAACGCATCGCTTGGGCACGCGGCGGGCGACTATCTGCTGCGACGCACGGCACGCCGCCTCGACAACGTGCTGCGCGGCCTTGATCGGCCCGTGTCGCTATCCATGGACCCCGGCACGCCGAGTGCTGCCCGTCTTGGCGGCGATGAGTTTGGTGTACTTCTGCCCACGATTGACGAAGAACACCGTCCCGAGGCGCTGGCCCGACTCATTCTGGAAGCCGTCACCGAGCCGGTGGCGTGGAAGGGCAATGAGCTGGTGGTGACCGCCAGCATTGGCGTTGAGACGTTTCCAGACTCGGCGACAACCGTGCCCGAAATCGTGCGCAATGTGACGCTGGCTTCAGCACGGGCAAGAACGCTCGGGCGCAATCGCTGCGAAACGTACTCGGCAGACGCTGAGGTCAACGCGGCAACGGAGGTGCAACTTGAAAGCGAATTGCATCGCGCTTTGTCACGTGACGAATTGCGCCTGCATTACCAGCCAAAAGTTGATCTGGCCAGCGGGAAAATCGGCAGTGCCGAAGCGCTGCTGCGTTGGGAACACAAGACTCGAGGCCTGGTCAGCCCGGGCGCCTTTATTCCTCTGGCCGAGCAATCGGGCCTGATCGTGCCGTTTGGCACGTGGGTCATTCAGACCGCCTGTGCCCAGGTCGCCAAGTGGAGCGCCGCCGGCTACCCACTGCCTGTGGCCGTGAACGTGTCAAGTCTGCAGTTTGCCAGCGGCGATCTGCAACACGTGGTAGCCACTGCGCTGTCAACGTCCGGCATCGATCCGGCGAATCTGATTCTCGAGCTGACCGAAACTGCGGTTCTTGAGCACACCGAAGACCTGGTCGCAACGCTGCACGCCATCCGTTCGCTCGGCGTGAAACTGTCGCTCGATGATTTCGGTACCGGTTACTCGTCACTTTCCTACCTTGAACGGCTGCCGATCGATCAACTGAAGATCGACCAATCATTCATTCGCAAGATTGAAGCAGGCAGCAATGCGCCCATCGTCGACGCCGTGATCGCTATGGCCAAGAGTCTGAACATGCACACGGTGGCCGAAGGAGTCGAGGAGCCGTGTCAGGTTGAATACCTGCGTAACCTGCAGTGCGATCAGTATCAGGGTTTCTTTTTCTCCCGGCCGGTCGACGCCGATCGCTTCAGCCAGCTACTGCGCGAGCAGGCCTCAGACACTGGCCGCGCGCCACACGATCCTGTCTGCGCCGAGGCGTGAGAGCTCGGCGGCGTAGCGCTCTTCGAGTTGGTCGCGCTTGATTTTCATAGTCGGCGTCAGCAGCTTGTTTTCGATGCTCCATTCGTCGGCGGCCACCACCACGTGCGACAGTCGCTCGTGGGATTCAAGCGTGCCATTGACCAGGTCGAGAAGCTCGCCCAGATGCTCCGTCATATCCTCGCGCGGCCGATCGAGCGCCGCCGCCGACAGCACCAGCACGGCGACTGGCGCCGGCAGACCGGCACCCATCACGCAGACCTGCTCGACCAGCGGGTCACCGGCCAGCTTGCCTTCGATCGGCACCGGTGAGACGTATTTGCCCTTCGCAGACTTGAACTGGTCCTTGACCCGGCCGGTAATTCGAAACGCCTGCAGGTCGTCATCCCACTCGCCTCGATCGCCGGTACAAAAGAAACCGTCGTCGGTAAACACCTCGGCCGTCAGTTCGGGCATTTTGTAATACTCGCTCATGACCGCCGGCGAGCGAATCAGAATTTCACCCGCCGAAGAGACCTTCATCTGTGTGCCCTTGAGCGGCTGGCCAATCGTCCCCACTCGGCGCGGATCGAATGGCAGGTTGGTACAGGACAAGCCGGTGGTTTCGCTCATGCCCCAGCCTTCGCTGATCTCGATACCTAGGCGCTGATACCAGCGCAGCGTGCGCGGCGACACCGGCGCGCTGCCACAACCAAACTGGCGGCACTCACTAAATCCCAGCTGTTCGCGAATGCGCCTGGCGACCAGCGATCCGACCAGCGGCAACTTGAGCATAAGCGACAATTTTTTTGGCGCGATGGACTGATGCACGCCGGACTGGAACTTGACCCACAATCGCGGCACCGAAATAAACATTGTGACGCGCGCACGCTTGAGATCCTGCACAAAGGTCTCGAGACGATCCATGAAATAGATCGGCGTGCCCGCATAGATGCACGGCCCCACTGACGCCGCCCGCTCAGTCACGTGTGCAAGGGGCAGATACGACAGACTGCGATCATTCTGATCAAGCCCGTAGCGATCCACGCAGGCCGCGCACGCATAGTCATAAGCTCGATAACTCAACACGACGCCTTTTGGCTGCCCTGTGCTGCCGGAGGTGTAGAGAATCGTCATGACGTCCGCGGCTTGTGGCTGCCAGGGATCTGCTAGCGGCTCGGCGCTATGGATCATGTCCTGCATCGAACGCGTGCACGGCGCGTCGAAATAGCGCATCGAGATCGTGCTAACGTCTTCGGGCACACAATCCGCGACGATCTCAGGGTGATCCAGCCGACCGAGGATCGCCGTACGCGCACCGCTGTGGCTGAGCACATAGCTGATCGTGTCGCGGCCGGCGGTTGGATATATTGGCACCGATATCAGCGCGGCCATCGCGATCGCGATATCGGCGATCACCCATTCGGCGCAGTTTTTCGACAGCAACGCCACCCGGTCGCCGGCGACAAGTCCGCTGTCGAGAAGCCCCTGTGCAAAGCGCGAAGCTTCATCGTGGGCTTGCGCGAAAGTCCACTCGCGAACCTCGCCGTCCAGCGGTTGCGTTAAAAAAACTCGGTCGGGTGTTTTGCTTGCCCAGTAAGCCAGCTGATCAAACGACGTTTTGACGTTGCCCACGATTGTTCTCTTTTGTGACAAACGCCTCAACTATAGCAGCGCAAAAACAAACCCCGCCACTGGGGCGGGGTTACCTGCCTTCGATGAACCGTGGGTATCAGGCGAACTGATTCATGGTGTTGGCTTCGCCCGACGCCTTGAGCGCGGCATCGCCTGAGAAGTATTCCTTGTGATCATCACCGATGTCCGAGCCGGACATATTCTGGTGTTTGACGCACGCGATGCCTTCGCGAATCTCCTTTCGCTGCACGCCGGCCACATACCCCAGCATGCCCTGCTCGCCGAAGTACTCGCGCGCCAGTTCGTCCGTGGACAGCGCAGCCGTATGGTAGGTCGGCAACGTAATCAGATGGTGGAAAATGCCCGCCTCGCGCGCAGCATCGGCCTGGAAGGTACGAATGCGCTCGTCCGCTTCGGCGGCAAGTTCGGTTGCATCGTACTGCTCACCCATAAGCTGGGCGCGATCATAAGTCGACAAATCCTTGCCCTGCTCCTGCCAGGCATCGAACACTTGCTGACGGAAATTGAGCGTCCAGTTGAACGACGGACTGTTGTTGTAGACCAGTTTGGCATTGGGCATCACGTCGCGAATACGTTGCAGCATGCCGCCGATCTGGCCGATGTGCGGCTTCTCGGTTTCGATCCACAAAAGATCGGCACCGTTTTGCAGTGACGTGATGCAGTCGAGCACTACCCGGTCTTCACCCGTGCCGCTGCGGAACTGGAACAAATTGCTGGCCAGACGCCTCGGGCGCACGATCTTGCCATCTTGCTTGATCAGAACGTCGCCGTTGTCCATATCTTCCAGCGCGAGTTCTTCCACATCGAGGAATGAATTGTACTGGTCGCCCAGATCGCCCGGCGTCTTGCTCACGGCGATCTGTTTGGTCAGACCGGCGCCCAGCGAGTCCGTTCGTGCCACGATGACACCGTCGTCAACGCCAAGCTCCATAAACGCGTAGCGCACGGCGCGAATCTTGGCCAGAAAATCCTCATGCGGTACGGTGACCTTGCCGTCCTGATGACCGCACTGTTTCTCGTCCGACACCTGGTTTTCGATCTGAATGCAGCAGGCACCGGCCTCAATCATTTTCTTGGCCAAAAGATAGGTTGCCTCGGCGTTGCCAAAGCCCGCGTCAATGTCCGCAATGATCGGCACGATGTGGGTCTTGAAACCGTCGATGTCGTTTTTGATCGACTGAGCCAGTACGTCATCGCCAGCCTCGCGCGCATCGTCAAGCTGACGGAACAGCCCGCCGAGCTCGCGGGCATCGGCCTGGCGCAAGAAGGTGTAGAGCTCTTCGATCAGCGCGGGTACGGCCGTTTTTTCGTGCATGGATTGATCTGGCAACGGACCGAATTCCGAGCGCAGCGCCGCAATCATCCAGCCTGACAAATACAGGTAACGCCCTTTGGTCTCGCCGAAGTGTTTCTTGATAGAAATCATTTTTTGCTGGCCCACGAAGCCGTGCCAGCATCCCAGCGACTGGGTGTAGGCGGAGGTGTCAGCGTCGTAGCGCGCCATATCCTCGCGCATGATCGTAGCCGTGTACCGCGCGATGTCCAGTCCGGTCTGGAATCGGTTCTGCGCTTTCATGCGCGCCACGTTCTCGGGGTTGATGGCCTGCCAGGCATCGCCGTGGCTGCCGACGGTCTTCGCCGCCTGATCAATATCGCTTAGGTACTTCGACACAGTCGTCTCCATTTATGGGGTACACATTTAAAGTGTAGAGACTCCAACGCCAGCACAGTGAAATAAAAACTTCACAACGTGAAATTTACAGTAAAATTTCACAACTTCGATGCGAATTTCTTTTAAATCTATTCAATACATACACTTACGCGAATTCTCTGCTACCACCGACATCCGAAAAACGGCGCGTCCAGGCACAATTCGCCACCAATAGGACCGCTAAACCGCATCTGAACAACAAGATGTTAAAATCAATTTTTACATTAAAAGTTACACAACGTTAATTTCACAGGCCAGCGCGACAATGGACAGATCTTCCGGGCTAAAACGCAAAGCACATTTTCTCGGCACCAAGATCCGGTCGCTGCGCAAACGACATCAGCTCACGCTCGACGATTTGTCCGTGCGTTGCGTGCAGATCGACTCCGAAGCCGCTCCGTCCGTGTCGTATCTATCGATGATCGAGAACGGCAAACGCGTGCCCTCGGAACGACTTTTGCAAATCGTGGCCGAGATCTTTCAAAAAGACCTCAGCTGGTTTTACGACGAAACGCTCGACGACGAAGCCATCGACCCGTCACCCCGTCGCTCAGCCGTTGCAGGACTGGCGCTCGAGCCGGGCTTCCTGTTTTCCGAACAGCTGCTGCAGCTCGCCATCCCGGAACTGCTTGCCCAAACCGGCACCACCGGGAGGCAATTCGCCCATCTTCTGATTCGTGCGCATCAGGAATCATCCCAGAATCGGTTTCCCGATATCGAGCGCGCGGCAGAGCGTATCGGCAAGAAACAGTTTCCGCTGCACTTTCCTGATGTGGAGAAAATTGCCATCAACCTGGGACTGACGCTGCGCTGGTTCAACAAAACGCCGTTTCGCGATCGAGATAATCCTGACGAGCCATTCAGAATGGTGGTGCGTTCTTTTTATGATGCGCCCAACACGGTCTACTTGAACGAAGCGCTGCGCGATCAGCCAGAGCGACTGAAATACGATCTTGCCAGCCATATCGCCCACAAGGTGCTGCACGGCGGTGACGGCGCGCGCACTCCACAGGTCTCCGGCAGCGGCAGCGCCGATCGACGCCAGGAAAGCGACAGCGGCACGATTGACGCACAGGACATTCTTTATGCGTGGCGTGACTTCGAGTGCAGCTACTTTGCCGCCGCGTTGCTCGCGCCCAAGACACCGTTTCGACAGTTTCTGGCACGTCACGCCTACGCCATTGACTGCGGCGACAAGGCGGGGCTTACCAAAGCACTGGTCATGCGCCGCATGCCGAGCGTGAGCCCCTACCCCCACTGGCACTTCTTTGACGCCTATCCACCGGGCAACCTGCGCGCGGTGTATCGCGGTAACGGTATCCCGCTGCCGTGGGGCAATATGACCATGGTGACCGATCCCTGCCAGCACTGGGCAGTCTTTCGTATGTTTGGCGCTCGCTCACGCAAACCCACATCGCAGATTTCTGTCTTGCGTAGCGGCGCCGACAAGCGGCTCTACACCTGCCAGTCGATTCGAAGCAAAGACGCCGCGGGCAACATGCACGTGCTGTGCGCCGGCGTCGACCTGGCGCCAGCGCTGCGCGCGCAGGGCATCGAACCGCTGGAAATCATCGATGCCGTTGAAGCAAGCTGCAATGCCGGTGGCGGCAGCGGAGCGATTCCCGCGCCGGTGCAAAAGCAACTGCAAAGCGTTGGTCGGATTTTGAATATCGGCTGGATCGCCGAAGGGTGCCGCAAACCCGCAACGATTATCTGCCCGCGCAGTTCGTCCTGCCCGCGTGACAACAAATGTCTGGGCCAACCCAAACCCAAACTGCCATCGCAAATCGACCAGCTGCGCGCCAGCCTTACTGGCCGCCGCTAGCACCAGCCCGTGCGCCATATGGCCGCATCCTTAAGCTCACGCCACGCCAGCGTGCGCTGCCGGCCGCTGTGAACGGCCTCGAGCACGCAGCTCACGGGATTACCCTTTTCGTCGTCGATGACCGAGGTCACCAGAAAGTGCTTTTCGCGCCGACTCGGCGTCACGGCGGTCCACTTGCTGTGCAACAGTTTCTTCGACTGTACCCGGTTAACGCTCATCGCGACGCCCGAACATCACAGCAAAGCCAACCTGAGCGCTGGCGAAGGTTGAGCTGATCAACAAGGTGAGCAAGAGCACAAACTTGAGCGGAGCGTCGGACCGCGCAATCAAGCCGCGCAGGTCGCCGACGTTAAGGAGCAACAGCAGCGCCACGAACAGGGCTCCGACAAGCATGCCGAAAGCCACATGACGCACAACAAATCGGGCAAACGGCGACACCGGCGCGTCAGGGCATCGCCGCGATGCACTCAATCTCCACGCGCGCATCCAGCGCCAGACCGCTGACACCCATTGCGGAGCGCGCCGGCGGGTTTTTGAAAAAGGTCTTGTAGACCTCGTTCATCGCACCCCATTCGGCCATGTCGGCCAGAAAAACGGTGCATTTCACAACCCGGTCCATGCTGCTGCCCCACGCCTCCACGCTATTGCGAATACTCTCCAGCGCTCTGCGGGTCTCTCCCTGAATACCGCCGGCAGCAAGCTCGCGCGTGCCCGGTTCATTCCCGATTTTTCCCGACAAAAACAGAAGGTCGCCGACACGTACCGCATCGGAAAATGGCAGATCCAGCTGTTTGGCCTCGGCCGTGCTCAGATATTGCGGATCCGACGAAGACGTTGGCATTTGGGCACAGCCGCCAAGGGCGACAGCCGTCACAACAAACCAGCCTGCAATACGATTCATAACGCGCTTCCTAATCAAGGATGTGTTCGGACCGCAACGACACCTCAATGGAACGCACGACTCCGTCGCGCAGGAAAATGTGCTCGGACATCGCCGCGGGAATAGCCAGTGCATCGTAGCGCATCCTGCTGTCGTCTGCGCCAACAACCTCCACGACTGCGGGCACACTGTCATCCAGGCGATAGGTCACGGGCACCTGGCACCAGGTGAAGGCCAGCGACTGTGGCGCGACGTTCATGGTCTGCCAGCGCTGCTCAACATCAAGATAGCGCAGCGCGCCGGACTGCGACACAAACTCCTGGCGTCGCAGGAGTGAGGGATCGAATGTCACCTGCCCGCCACGCACCCGAATTCCGAGTTCGGCAAAGCGCGTGAGCACTTCCTCTTTCACCTGCCCGGTCATGCCCGGCTGCTGCGCACCGGCGCGTTTGGGCGTGTGCGAGTAAGGATCGGTCGGAAAGGCCCCGTACTGCTCGGGCGTCTTGTTAAACCCGATTCCGTCACGCACGCGATAATAGTAGTGCGCAAGCTGGTCGCAGATCTCCGACTGTGCTCCAGTCTCACGTGCCGTGAAGTACACCTCCTGCACGGCCAGCAAAAGCTTCGAGACCATGTGCCAGTAAATGCTGCCCAGGCCCTCAAATCCGAACATACCGCCTGAGCGGCCGGTGAACGCCTTGTGATTGAACACCTGCTCATACAACTCGAGCAACGCCTCGCGCGAGACATCAACGGTGTCGGCATAGTCATCACGCAAAGCATGCAGCGTCTGATCGAGCGTACCGGCGTTGGTCAAAGACGGATGAAAACGCCAGGTGCCAGCACGGTCGCGTTCGACAAGACGCTTGTCGTCACGCTCGATCATGGCGGTCAGAAGCGGAATCTGCATCACGCCCTTCTCGGGCACCCGGTTTTTCTCCAGATACGATGGCAGGTCGCGATCAGGATAGAGCATGAATGAATGCTGATCGGCGCGATACAGCGCACTGTCGTACAGCGCCTGCAAAAGCCCGACGGCCTCCTGCGGCGATACCGCCCCCGAGCTGAGCGCTGCGACCTGCCCCTCCAGCATCGGATAAAGCGTGTCGACTTCAACGGCCGGACCATCAAGCTCCAGCAGGTTGTAGGCATGATAAAGCCCGTCGTCCCGACGCCCGCAGTGGATGCTGTGGTCAATCGCGCACAGTGCGTCGGCGAGCATAGCGCGCAGCGTTGCCATGGGCACCTCGCGCCGACCGCTGAATGTCTCGATTGAATAAAGAGCATGGCGATAGCGACTGGCCACGGTGCCCAGCGCGCGCAACAGACCCCATCGATCCGAAGGCGCAAGCGCACCGGCCTGAAGATCGCCGCGCGCCGTGGCAAGTGCCGCGCCGGTGTCTTCGAGCCAGCCGGCAACCTCCGCCGACAACTCCACATGGGCCTCGTCATCTTCAACCAGCTGCAGGAACCAGCACACATAGCGACGCATGTAATACAGCGTGACCATGGACAGCCCCTGACCCACCAGCGCGTTGTTTGCGTCGTTCCATTCGGGTCGCTGTGTGTTGAGCCAGATTCCGCCGCCGACGACAAGATTGCTCAGCTTGGCCAGAAGCGGTACCAGGAGTTTCTCAAGAAGCGTTACCTGATAAACACCGCCGTCGTTATCCGGCAGAAGCTTGCCATCTGCGCCCATCGCCACCACGCGCTGCTCGATGCGTGCGGCAAGATCGGCGTCATAATCCACGGTGTTGGCCGCGTCCTGCACAAGATCGTCAAATGGCTTGATGCGATACGGCACGTTGGCGTAGCTGTAAACGCGTTCGCGCAGCCCTTTGCTTAAACGGCCCGGGAAAAACTGCTCGGACAACTCAAGCAGCTTCAACAGATAGATGATCTGGTGATCGCCCCAGTAGCCAATATAGCTCCACGGATCATCCGGGTCTTCGACTTCCCAGTCGATGCCGTCGCTGGTGATGCGGTAAGGGTTGTAGCCGTCGACGGTCGACGCGTTCACAAACTTTGCGATCACGTTGTCAACAAAATCCGGAAACGAATACAAAAGCGCTTCCCAGTTCTGAAAGATGTCGCGCCAGTTGCCCTGATAGGCGAGCAGCCGCTGTCCCTGATCATCGGTCAGGCGAATCGCGAACTGATTCCATGGTCGGCTGGGGTCGCCGTGGCGACGACCAAAACGCAGGGGCAAAAACTCATTGCCAAGACGGGTCAGTTGAGGATCGTTCAGCTTCGCAATGCGCGTGCGCAGTTCGTCAAGACCCAGCGCTTCGGGCCACGTCGCGACGCTTTTTTGATGGTGCTCGGCCAGCGGCGCGTTGAAACGCTTGAGATGGCGCATGAAATGCGCGCGCGGGATGCGATAGTTTTCATCAAAAATACCGCCGCGCATCACGTTGAACAGCACGTTGGCATAGTGATGTGTCGAGACGTTTTCCTCCGCGGTGTGCTGCAGGGCGTCGCTGGCACCCATGATCCGCGCCAGCTCATCGCTGCCCCGATCCACCGAGGCCTCGATCACAGCGCTCGTATCCTGATCGCCGTTGAGCAGTTCGCGCAGCGCCACAACCTCGGCCTGCGACTGCTCGACGTTTGCAACCAGTGTCCACGCCTGCGTCTCGCCTTCGGCCAATTTCGTCTTCCAGGCTTGCAGATAGGCACCGCGCACGCCGCGATTGTGCCGCTCATCGTGCAGTGGCTGTCCTTTGACGAAACGCTCGATGGCGCTCTGGCTGAGACACGTGGTCGCGTGCTCCAGACCATCGGAGAAAACGGTCGTCGCACGCAATGACTCGCAGGGTTCGGCGCGGTCGGTTATGCCTGAAAACAAGGTGTAAAGCGCCAATCGCGTAGCCGGATCGTATTCGTTCCACTTGTAGGCATCCACGAGATTGCTGCCAGCGGTCTGCGTGGCACGGGGCGTGCCGGCGGGCAGCACGTTTATGATCCCGTCCAGTAACTCAAGCTCGCGTGCGCTCGAGGTGTTGTTGATCAGCTCGGCGCGGCGGATAAAACCAAACTCGTTCGAGGTCGCCCAGCTGTAGCGAAATGTCAGACCAAGATCCGCATTGATCTCCTCGAACACGAGCCGATCTCCAAGCAGGTTTTTGTACAGATGCCGGTGCAAATCAAAGCGACCGTTGTGCTCACGATTAAACGGCTCCCAAACCGTGTCCGTGTTTTCGTGCGTCGTGCGAACAAGCGTCTTGCAGCCGGTGTTCAGGGCGCTGTCGTAAATCTGGTCCACGGTTTTGTACGGGAACAATGCCGTCTCCGGCGACACGCGACCGGCCGTCAAACCGCCGTTGGAGGCCACAAACAGCCAGTGGTCACTGTCGGACACCACGCTGATAAAAAATGGATCCATCTGATCCACGTTGCGGATTGCATAGAAGCGCTCGCCGCCGAGCGTGACGAATTGTCCTGCTATCGACTTGTCGCGACGTCCTGCAGATTCTTGTTTGCTCACACCGTTACTCCTGAGGCGTCGCGACCGAGCTTGCCACGACGTGCCTCCAGCTGCGCACGCACTTCGTGCGCGCGCTTCTCGTTAATGGAAAAACTCAGCACCGCATAGATGGCGATTGCTGATGTAATCATCGGCAGAACCACGTCACACACGCGTAGTAAGAACAGCGTACGTTCGGTCTGCGCGCCCTCAAGGGCCACGTCAAAACCCGTGGCGTTCAACAAAAGACCGCCCGCCGCAATCGCTGCCGCCATGCCGAGCTTGACGACCCACCAGAAAATCGAGCCGAACATGCCCTCGCGTCGCTCGTGCGAAAACACTTCGTCATAGTCGACCACGTCGGCGACCATGGCCGGCATGATCGTGAACAGTCCGCCGAGTCCGAACGACAGCAGCGGCATTGGCAACAGCACGAGCCACGGATACTGCGGGTTGTAGCACACCCATTTGAGTGCGTAGCCGACAATCGACAAGCCGATCGCGATCGATAGCGCCCGTCGCTTGCCAAGGTGGGTACCAAGGTAGGTAACGATTGGAATGATAATGAAGGTAGAAAACGCGCCGAGCGTGCCGGCCATGCCGACGTATTTGGCTCCCATGTCCGTGTCGCCGCCAAACACGTAGTAGATGATCACGTAGGATTGAAACGAGGCAATCATGATGAAACCGTTGAAGACCAGAAAGGTCGCCGCGCACAGTTTAAGAAAAGGCGTGAACTTCAGGGTTGTGATAAATCCCTTGAAAAAGCCCCCTATACTGGCGGCCAGTGTCTGCCGCGGTGCGGAGGACTGGCTGTGGTCCGCCGCGTCAGACGTGACGGTCTGGGCCGGCGCGATACGTTCGCGCAGGAAAATGGCGGGCAGGACACCAACGGCGATGACGAAGACGCCGATCACGAGCGCGAGGTTGGCCGCACCGTCGACCATGTTGTCGAACAGGCCCTCATGCTGCATGACCCACAAGAACCACGGTGAGATGAGATACACAATCTGGCCGATAAAATTTTGCGTCCCCATAAGGCGGGTGCGCTCGTCGTAGTCCGGCGTCATCTCATAGCCCAGGGCAACCCACGGTGTCGCAAACATGGTGTAGCCAAGGTAGAACACCAGCGAACCGATCAGGAAATACCAGAAATAGAAGGTTTCGCTTTTGCCGCCAGGCAGCTGCCACAGGACGATGTAAAAAACTCCCGCGGCAATTGCACCGAAGAATATGTATGGTCGACGGCGGCCCCAGCGAGAACGGGTATTGTCGGAGATGTAACCCATGAGCGGATCGGTCAGTGCATCCATCAGCCGCGGCAGTGAGCCAAGCAGGCCCACCAGCGCAGGATTCATACCGAGTCCGAGGTTCAACACAATGATCATGCGACCGATTGCATCAGCAAGGAGATTGTTGACAAATGCCCCAAGCCCGTAAATCAGCTTATGTTTCAAAGGTATCCGGTCTTCGGGTGCCGTTTCGTGGCGGGCTTTGTCGTTCATTATTGGCTGCCCTGTGGCATTTGGGTCCTAAATTCGGTGCCCATCGTCCGTACAATTGACAGCGTTGTCAATTGTCGTTAAAACGTCAATGCATTGACGCGTCCTGCATATCATAAGAAAACACCCGAGAGCTCAATCATGTCCTCACAACCGAACTCACGCTCCACCCACCTTGCCGCGCTTACCATCCTGTCGTTCAGTCTGTCCGGCTGTTTCGGCGATGGCGACGGCCCCGAGCGGATTCCCGGCACCCCACAGCCCAAGGTTATCGGACAGCTGATTGACGCACCCATTGGTGGCGTGACCTACCTGGCCTCGGGCGGCGACGGCGGTACCACCAACGCGCAGGGACAGTTCGAATACATCGAAGGCGAGAACGTCACGTTTTCGATTGGCGCGATTGAACTGGGCACAGCGCCGGGCGCCCCTATCGTGACGCCGGTTGAGCTGACGCGCAGCAGCGATCCCAATGACACGCCAGCCGTCAATCAGCTGGTCTTCCTGCAAAGCCTCGATGCCGACGGTGATCCCAACAACGGCATCACCATCAACACCGACGTTGTGTCGCGAGCTCAAAATGAAGCCCCTCTGGACTTTTCGTCCGCCGATTTTCGCCAGACCGCTGCAGAGGTTCTGCGTGCCCTCGCCCCGTCCGCAACGCTGATCAGCAACGACGAGGCTCTCAGCAACTTCTATCAAACCTACGCCGAGATGGGTGGCCTCGATACGTTCGGTTTTTCGTTTGCAGGGTTTCCTCCCGTGGGCGGCGACAGCGGCTTCACGCTGATTTTCTCTGACGAGTTCAACACTGACGGCGCCCCGGATGCGGGCAAGTGGAATCTCGAAACCGGTTACGGCCCCAACAACTCGGGCTGGGGCAACAACGAGTGGCAGCTCTACACCACCTCCAGCGATAACGTGCGCGTCGAAGACGGCAATCTTGTGATTCAAGCGCGCTGCGACACCCCGCCTTGCGGCGTACGCGACGGCACGGTCACCTCTGCTCGTCTCAACACCAAGGACAAATTCGAGTTCAAGTTTGGCAAAGTGATCGCGCGCATCAAACCGCCCGTGGGGGCCGGCTCGTGGCCGGCGTTCTGGTCTTTGGGCGCCAACTTCCCGGAGACGCCGTGGCCGCGCGCTGGCGAAATTGATTTTATGGAGATGTTCCCGAGCGTCTCTGATGACCGGACCACGCACTTCACCATGCACTGGTGTGATCAGACCATTCAGGCGCCGGACGAATGCTCGTTCCCGGAAGGCCGCGTACTGTTCTCCGATTCGCTGCAAACCGCGTCATCGCTGGGTGATGACTTTCATATCTTTGAGGCAGACTGGAACGGCGCTCAGATTACGGCCAAGCTCGACGGCGTCGACTTTTTCACGCGCAATATCGACGCGGGCACAATGGAAGAATTTCTACGCGAATTTTTCCTGATCCTGAACGTGGCCATGGGCGGCACGCTCGGCAGCGACAATCAGCCACCAAGCGGCAACGAAGTGTGGCCACAAACGATGCTGGTGGACTACATCCGTGTCTTCCAGCGCACCGGAAGCGGCGTTGTCGAAGACACCGAAATCGATTTTGAAGACGCCCCGGAATCCTACAACTTTGGCACCGATGGCGGCTTCGGCGGTGGCGCCGTGCAGGTGCTGGCCAACCCGGTCAGCGAGGGCATCAACACCAGCGCACAGGTAGCACGCATGCTCAAGTTTGCCGGCGAGCCGTTTGCGGGCTCGCTTCTGGCGCTGCCCGCACCGCTGGAAATCGCGGGCGGCACGTTCACCATGAAGGTGTGGTCGCCGCGCCCGGTCAACGTTTTGCTCAAGCTCGAGGGCGGCGAAACCGAGCCGGAGCTGAACATCCCGCACGGTGGCAGCGGCTGGGAAGAGCTCAGCTTCAACTTTGACAATTTCACCGGCTCGTTCACCGGTCTTACGTTCATTTTTGACCTGGGAATTGTCGGTGATGCCACCAATGACCCGGACAACTGGACATTCTATTTTGACGACATCGTCATCCCCACCGGCAACGGTGGCGGCCCCGATCCTGACCCCACCGAGCCCGAGGCGTTCTTCTCGGACTTTGAAGCCGCACCAGAGACCTATGACTTTGGCATGGACGGCGGCTTTGGCGGCGGCGCTGCGCAAATCCTTGCCAACCCGGTAGCGGAAGGCATCAATACCAGTGCACAGGTTGGCCGTATGCTGAAGTTCGCCGGCGAGACGTTCGCCGGCTCGCTGTGGACACTGCCAAGCCCTATCGACGTAGTCCCCGGCACCTCGTTCACGATGAAGGTCTGGTCGTCGCGCGCTGTCCCGGTCACGTTCAAACTCGAAGGCACGACCGATGCCGAAGTGGTCGCCAACCACAGTGGCAACGGCTGGGAAGTGCTGACGTTTGAATTCCCCGCCTATGAAGGCACGGTAGAGGGCATCACGCTGATCTTTGACAACGGCGTTGTCGGCGATGCCACCAACGATCCGGACAACTGGACGTTCTACTTCGACGATATCCAGCAAGTGCCGCCGCAGCCAAACGAACCGCCGGGCTTGAGCCAGATTGATCTGCCCATCACGTTTGACGATGACACCGTCGACTACACGGTCATCGATTTTGGCGGCGCCCAGACCACGCTCGTCGTTGATCCTGAAGATGCAGCAAACATGGTTGCCTCCACGCTCAAGCCGGCCGGTGCCGAGACGTTTGCCGGCACCACGGCCAGTACCAACGCTGGCCTTGCCAACGCCGTACCCTTTACGCCAACGCAAACTACCATTGGCATTCGTGTCTACTCGCCCGACGCCGATATCCCGGTGCGCATGAAGCTTGAAGACGTCGATGACGCCAGTATTGCTGTCGAAGCCGAGGTCATGACCACCGTCGCCAACCAGTGGGAGACGCTGGTGTTCGATTTCACAAACGAAGTCACTGGCCCCGCACTGGATTTGTCGCAGAGCTATCGCAAGCTCAACGTGTTCTTCAACTTTGGTACCGACGGCAACACCGCGGGCGAAAAAACCTATCTGTGGGATGACGTTGAGTTTGGTGTCCCGGCTCCGGTAATCGACGACACGCCGCCGACGCTTACGGCCGTTAGCCTGGTCTCGGACAATGCCAATCCACTGCTTGCGACCACGGGCGATACGCTGACGCTGACGTTTACCGCGGATGAGCCAATCGCCGCACCCACCGTCACGATCGGTGGCGCTGCAGCGACCGTTTCGGGCGCCGCGACCACCTGGGAAGCGACGCGCACCTTGACCAGCGGCGATGCCGACGGTGCCGTCGCCCTGTCCATCGAGTTTGCGGATCTGGCAGACAACGTCGGCACCGCGGTGACGGCCACCACCGACAACAGCTCCGTCACCATTGATGCGACCGCCCCCACCGCAACGCTTGGCGGTGCGCCTGCACAGTTCACGTCGCTCGATCCTATTCCCCTCACCCTGGTCTTCAGCGAAGCGGTCAGCGGTGTCGAGATTGGCGACATTGTCGTGAGCAACGGCGCGGCTAGTGCGCTTGCCGCTGTGGATGGCGCCAGCTACACCTTCAATGCCACACCCAGCGGTGCCGGTGATCTGATGGTGTCAGTGGCCGACGGCGCCGCCATCGATGCGGCGGGCAATGCAAGTCTTGCCGCTACCATGATATCGGTAGGCAACGATCTTGATGCCGACGCGCCGCTTCTGACCACCATTTCTATTGCCTCGAGCAATGCCAATCCGGCACTGGCTCGTGCCGGCGATGTCGTCACCCTGACCATGGTCGCAAACGAGGAAATCGTTGCGCCGACCGTCGTCATTGCTGGCGCGCCGGCTGATCTGGTCACCGGCGCGGGTCTGTCGTGGAGTGCGTCACGCACGCTGCTGGCCACCGATCCCGAAGGCCCCGTCGCTTTCCTGGTGACGTTTGAAGATGTCGGTGGCAACGCCGGTCAGGCGGCCAGCGTTTCGACCGACCAGTCGACCGTCACCTTTGATGTGACCGCACCGGGTGTTCAGATCAGCGGCACCCCGACCACCATCCAGACGCTCGACAGCTTTGCCGTGACCGTCACCTTCGATGAAGATGTGACCGGCTTTGAAGCCGCGGATCTGGTCGTCGCCAACGGCGCCGCCGCCGACTTCACGCAAGTCGATGCGGCCACCTACACCGCCAACGTCACGCCCGACGGCAACGGCACGCTGAGCATCACGATCGCCGCCGACGTGGCGACCGATGGCGCGGGCAATGGCAACACCGGCGCAAGCGTATCGGCTGACCTTGATCTGCAACCACTATGGACACTGGTCTGGTCCGACGAGTTTGACGGCAGCGCGCTGAACGCCTCGAACTGGACAGCGCGCACCGACGCCGACTGCCCTGCCCCGTGCGACGGCGTACAGAGTTACACGGCAGGCAATATCATCGTGGCAGCCGGCGCGATGACGATTGAGGGCCGCGAAGAGGCTGGCTCTACCTACTCCTCCGGGCTTATCGACACCCGCGGCAAGCTCGAATTCCTGCACGGGCGAATTGAAATCGACGCGCGCATGCCGGGCACGCTGGGCACCCTGCCCTCGCTGTTTCTGCTGCCGGTGGATGACAACTACGGGCCGTGGCCGCAATCGGGCGAGATCGATCTGGTCAACGCACCGGATCTTGGTCCGGGCAACGGCATACTGGAGCACACGTTGCAGTACGGCCTGCCCGTGCCGGAGAACACCAGCACGACGGTCACTTCCGAGCCGGCCAGTCCCGCCAACAGCACCACGCTGACCTACGCTCTGGAATGGGAAGCTGGCGAGATTCGCTGGTTTGTCGACGGCGTGCATGTTGCAACTCAAACGCAGGACAACTGGTACGCCTATGGCGAAGACGCTGACGGCGTCTATACCCTCGGCGCCGATGCAGCGCCGTTTGATCAGAACTTCTACCTCGCCATTGGTCTTGCCATCGCAGACAGCGCCGGCGTTGGATCATCGTTCCCGCAGTCGCTGCAGGTGGACGCGGTCCGCGTCTACGAGTGCGCCAATGCCGTTGACCCGGCCGCGGGCACGGGCTGCAGCACGGGTGATCCATCGGTCATTCCGGTCAGCGCACCGAGCGAGCCCTACACCGAATCGCTGGCGGTCTACACCGACGGTCTGGCCACGCTTGATTTCATCGATGAAGCCAATCCCGGCACGCCGGTGGCCCAGGCGCTTGCGGCAACCGAGAACACCGACGGCGGTGCCACCGTCAACACCAGCAACCTCGGTGCGATTGATGGCACGGACGTCGTGTGGGCGCTGGATATCAACGCGGCGGCAGGCAGCGCCGGCGTCAGCGTCGGCGCCATGGACAACGGCGCCACCACCGGCTTCTTCGATCTGACCGGCAGCGAGACGGCTGGCGAGATTCGGTTCCGCATGAAAGTGGCCTCCGCCACGGCGGGTACCGACATCAGTGTTGGCCTGGACGGTGCCGGCGGCGCGAGTGGACGTGACTCGCTGACTTACACGGCGGACGATCAGTGGCAACAGTACTCTGTGAAGATCGCCGACGTGCTGACCGATTCGGTCGGCAGCGGCACGACGCTGGATATGGCCCGCCTGTCAGCACTGTTTACGCTTGAAGTCTCGAGTGGGTCTGCGGTCTTGAGCCTCGATGATATCGAAGTGGTTGCGGCCTGCCGCGAAACCGGTGGCTGCGAAGCGACGCCGCGGATTCCGGAGGTTGTTGCGACCACGCAATACCCGTTGCAGGACTTCGAGTCGATTGATCCGATGGGCATGACCATCGGCGACGGTTGGCGCTTTTTCATCAACGTGTTCGAAGGGGCCAACTATCTGTTTGGCTACCCGGGCGACGCACCGAATGGTCCGCAGATCTCCGCCATCACAACCGGCGAAGGCGGTCCTGAGCAAGGACTGCAGCAGTTCTCGGTCTACAGCGACTACGAGTGCTGCGCCAGCGGCGGCCCCGGCGGGGCGGCCTCGGGGCATCAGAGCGCCAACGGATTGGTTGAAACCAATGTCTTTGTCGAGCCACGTTCGCCCGGTCCGTCGTCAATTTCTGCCGACGACGTTGGCGACACCTGGACAATGACATTTGATGCCAAGCGCGGAAACCTCGGCGGTGCATCACGTGCATTTGCATTCATCAAGGTACTTAATCCGCTGGCGGGTTTCTCGACAACGGCTGTTGAGCAAATCGAGATGACGACAACACCGACGGACTGGCAGAGCTATTCAATCGAGCTCACCATCGGTGACTGGGAAGGGCAGATTCTGCAGTTCGGCTTCCAGACCACGGCAAGTGACTTCGAGCCGTCGGCCGTTTTCTACGACAATATTGAAGTCACCAGCGTCGGCGGGGCGTTAAGGGGGGGCCCGAGCGAGGGTGGCCCCCCAAAAAAACCCCAAAAAAAAAAAAACCGTTTAATGGAACCA
>CAZXCL010000002.1:41552-123738 GCA_964639265.1 uncultured Gammaproteobacteria bacterium
GGCGCGGGGGCGTTTTTTCACCAAAATTTTTCCCCCCCCCGGCGCCCGGGGCCTTTGGGGGGAGGACCGTCGACTCTTCTCCCCCAAACAAAGCCACAAAAAACAAAGAGACGTTTCAATGACACATGCAGTTGGTTTCCACCGGAGCATCGCGCGCTACGCGAAGATGATCGTTGCCCTGTTGGCCTGCGCCACCCTCGTTGGCCAGGCGCGGGCCGCGGATGAGGTCACCACCTTCAAGGACGACAATGGCTGGAAGCTGCTTGTCAACGGTGAGGACTACTACATCAAGGGCATCGTGTGGAGCTACAGTCCGCGCGGACAGAACTACGCTTACAATCTTTGGGGTGAATCGGACGAGAAAATCCGCGCCGTTCTGGACTACGACTTCAGCCTCATGCAGGCCGCCGGCGTCAACACCATTCGCAGCTTCATGATGCTGCCGCCCAAGTGGGTCACCTACGTGTATGAGACCTACGGCATCCGCACGGTGATCAACCCGCTCATGGGTCGCTACGGCTATCTGGTCGGCGGTCGCTGGATTCCCAACACCGACTACTCCGATCCGCTCACGCGCGCCACGCTCAAAAAAGACATGCTCGAGATCGTCAACACATATAAAGACGTACCTGGCGTACTCATGTTTGCCTTCGGCAATGAGAGCAACTACGGGCTGTCATGGACCAGCTTTGAAATTGAGAACCTGCCCGAAGGCGAGCGCAATACCGAGAAGGCGCGCTATCTCTACAGCCTGTTCAATGAAGTCATGAAGGCGGGCAAGGAGATCGCACCGAACTATCCGTTCACGATCGTGAACGGCGACATCCAGTACATCGACCTGATCGCCGAATACTGCACGGATATGGATCTGCTTGGCAGCAACGTCTACCGCGGCAAGAGCTTCACGAGTCTGTGGGAAGAGGTGGATAAGAAGCTCGATATGCCGGTTGTCTTTTTCGAGTTTGGCAGCGACGCCTTCAACGCACGCGAAGGTCGTGAGGACGCCCCAGCCCAAGCGGCCCTTCTGCGCCACCAGTGGCAGGAGATGTACAACAAAGCCTACGGCAACGGCGAAGAAGGCAACTCCAGCGGCGGCTTCGTGTTCGAGTGGCGCGACGAGTGGTGGAAGTACCTGCAGGAAGAAAATCTCGACGTGCATGACGACAACGCCTCGTGGTCCAACCAGGGCTATCCGTTTGACTGGGCCCCGGGCCAGAACAACATGAACGAAGAATGGTTCGGGATTGCCGCACTGGGCACGCCCAACGCCGACGGCGTCTACGAGGCCCGTCCGCGTATGGCCTACGACGTGCTGTCCGAGATCTTTCATATGGACCCATATGAAATGAAGAAAAGCGCGTTCAATCAGAAAATCGACAACATGAACATGGACTATCTGGAGCTCAAGAGCGATGTGCGCCAGATAAAGAGCAAGCAGACCGAAAACGATCAGATCCTGAAATTTACTGGCGGCAGCCTGCTCACCCGCTTCGTGCTCAAGGGTACGGAAAACGATCTGACCGAAAGCGGCGAGAACGGCGTTGAGTTTTCCGACGGCCAGCTCCTGTTCATGGACTTTGACTTCAAGCCCACGGAAAAAATTGACGGTCAGTTCACGATCAACGTTCTGGGCAACGTCGCCGATCTTGAACCGTTGGAGATCGTCTACGGTCGCCGCGGCCTGCCGGTCGACGTGGTGGGTTTTGGCACGACTGATCTCGGCGTTGAAGTGCAGACCGTACAGACATTCACCGATCGCGAACGCGTTGAAATCTACGACTTTGAATCGACCTACGTAGGCGAAGAGTGGGACATCACGGCGTTCTATCACACGCCGCGCTATCACTGGAAATACAAAGGCGATTTCTTCGGTCTGGTGCGTGAAGCCACCGATGTTTATGGCTCGGACATCTGGAATGCCAAGGCGCCCGAGGGTGTCGAGTTTCAGGGCAAGGGGCGCTTCTCCGGCCTCACCGTTCTGGCCGGACCCGAAGTGTACTGGGGCGCCAACCCCAAGGCGGTCGTCAAGTACACCTCACAGCTTGGCAGCACGGAATGGACCGCCATTCACTCCGAGGACGTCGCACGCCTCGGCGCTGGCGTCGCCGCAACGCTCGCCACCGTCCGTCAGTCGCGTCAGTCGACGCTCTACACCAAGACGCCCATTGGCCCGGCCAAGCTGGAACTTGGCGCCATGCTCGCCAGCGGTGAGCGCATTGGCGATCAGTACGACCGCATTGTTTATCCCAGTCCTGACAACGACCTGACCGAGCAGCGCATTGTGCTCGATGAAATCGATTTTGAGGACACGATTGCGTTTCGCACGCGCTTTACCTTCCCGCTGTTCGGCACGCAAACCTATATTGCGACCAACCACGCAGGCCTGGTCGCCGAAGGCGGCGACGTGCTGCGCGAGTTCGGTACGCGTTTGCCCTACTCCAACCTCGGCAATACCGAGGAGTACGAGATGGGTATGATGATGAACTTCGGCAATCTGATGATTTTTCCGCGCCTGCTGTATCGCCAGAATCTGGTGGACGCGAACCCGAATCTGCCGTCCTCCATCCAGGATGGCATCCTGACACCTGGTATCTCGCCGCGCGACCGCGACGCCGATCCGTTTGCCGTTTTGGGCAACCGCGAGGCACGCGCCGCCGAATTGTTCATCACCTATGACCCGACCGGCGCCACGCCGTTCTATCAGTGGGACAATGACCAGCGCGAAGACGCGGGCTTTGCCTGGAACCTCGGTCTGAACTACACCGAATTCCCGACCTTCACCGATTCGAACCAGTTCTTCTTCGAGCTGACCGGTATCAACGCCCCGTTTGGCGTTGGTCTGCCGCCTGAGGACACCTGGGAGGCGTCCAGTCGCATGGTCTTCAATCCCAATCGCGACACGCGCATCATCACTAACCTGCGCGCCGGGCTGCTGCAGTCCACCGGTGATCCGGACGGCGGCAGTCGCGAGTTTTATGAAATCAACGCAAAATTTATTCGCGGCAACAAGCACTACTTTGAAGGCTACTTCAAGAAAGATGCCTGGGGTCCCTATGACTTTCATCGTCAGTTCAACATCACCTTCCCGGAACAGGTTCGACTCGAATACTCTGTTTTGCTGGATAGCAAACTCGACTTTCTGCGTTCAACGCGACTGGGTGTGCGCACCTTGTATCGAACGCTGGATGAAAACTCACCGGCGGACGAATCGGAAGATGGGACCAACGACTACATTTTCCAGACCGTTTTCTTCTTCCGCTACAACTTCTGAGGCACGTGCAAGATGAGACTTCAAAACACGACACGCACCGTCGCTGCAATTCTGGCCTTCGCCATTCTGGGGCTTGCCGGGTGCAACGAACCCGATGAAGACGAGGGCATCAATATCACGACGGTCCAACTGCCCACCGATACGCTGCTGAACCTCGCCTGCATCGATGTTGGCATCAATAACGAGACCTGCATTCTCAACGATCCGGAAAATCCCTACACCACGGCGACGATCCGCGAGTTTGATCCGAACGATCCGGACGCCGAAACCAAGTTTGCGCTGGCAGCACAGATTCCGGTGGGACCGACGGGCGCAAAAGCGCGCTTTTATCTGTGGGCCACCGCGCTGGCGCGACGCCCATCGGGTGAAAACCAGTGGTACACGGCGCGCGCGCTGCATGAACTGTGGGATGCCGCCGAAGATCCGATTATCCAGACACAAGCGCTGCGCGCCTATCGCTCGGTTCTGGACAACTACTTTGGATCCGTGACGTTTTTCGAGTGCTGCGCCAATCTCGATGCCAACGGCCGACCCGTACCGTTTTCCGTACCGCTTAACGAACTGGTTGCAGACGATCTGTACAGGACGGCCGCCACGGGCTGGCTGCGACTGGTGCCGGGCGATCCGTTGCTGACCCAGTCTCTGCTGGCCGAATGGGGCTTCACGTATCAGCCCGCGACCCCGCCAAACTTCGACAACGGCGTTCTGTCGGTCAACGACGGCTGATGTCCTGGCGCGCGGTCCGCACGTTGTGGTGTACCGCGCGCTGCACGGCGCTGGCGCTGGTCTTTACCGGCGCGGTTCTCGCAAGCGCTGATCCCATAAAAGTCGAGCTGGTCGAGAACGAGGGCCGCTGGCAGCTTCTGCGCGCCGGCAAGCCGTATTTCATCCGCGGCGCCGGCGGGAGTGGCTCGCTCGAAGCACTGGCCGCAGCCGGCGCCAATTCCGTGCGCACCTGGGGCGCGGACGATCTTGAGCCGCTCCTCGATAAGGCGCATGCGCTTGGACTGTCGGTCACCGTTGGTATCTGGCTGGGTCACGAGCGTCACGGTTTTGACTACGACAATGGGTTTCAGGTCAGCGAGCAACTTGCCGCGGCCGAGGCAATCGTGCGCCGCTACAAGGACCATCCGGCCGTCCTTTTGTGGGGCGTCGGCAACGAGGCCGAAGGCTTCGACACCGGCGACAACCCGGCGATATGGCGCGCGATCAACGACGTCGCGGCAATGATCAAACGCATCGATTCTGATCACCCCACCATGACGGTTACGGCCGAAATCGGCGGCGGTCGCGTGCGCTATCTGCATGAGGAAAGTCCTGCGATTGATGTTCACGGCATTAATTCGTATGCCGGCGCCCTGTCGCTTTTGAAACGGTATCGCGAGGCCGGCGCCAGCAAGCCGTTCGTACTGACCGAGTTCGGACCGCGCGGCACGTGGGAAAGCGCCACAACCAAATGGAACGCGCCGCTTGAACCAACGAGCCAGGAGAAAGCGGATCTCTACCGTCAGCACTACGCGGCCGCCGTTGAGAGCTCTGCAGATCATCTCGCGCTCGGCGCCTATGCCTTCCTGTGGGGCCACAAAATGGAGGGCACGACCACCTGGTACGGCATGCTGCTGCCCGACGGCACACCACTTGCCGCGGCCGACGCCATGCAGGAAATCTGGAGCGGCCAGCCGCCCGCAACGCGGGCGCCGATCATCGAGCCTCTGATTGCGAACGGCGACACCACACTCGACCCGGGCGAGCGCATCGCCGTCGAGACGTCCATGCGCAGCGTCGGCGGCAAAGATCTGCAGGCGACCTGGACGCTTTACCCCGAATCCAATGGCCAACTCACCGGCGGCGACTATCGTCCCGTACCCCCGATTGTCGACAAGAGCATCATCGCCAGCGATACAAAAGCTGCCATAGTTCGCATGCCCGACGAACCTGGCGCGTATCGGCTAATGGTCGAGGCGCGCGACTCCACCGGCAAGGCTGCCACGGCCAATCTGCCGCTTCTGGTCAGAGGTGAGCCGCGCATGCGTCTGCCCGCCTACGTCTACCAGGACGGACTCGACGGCACCCTGTGGGCGCCCTCGGGCTGGATGGGCGATCTCGATGCGCTCAGTCTGGAGGGACAAGACACCAGCAACCCCCATGAGGGCGAAGCGAGCCTGCGCGTGGAACTTGGAAAGAACACGCTCTGGGCCGCGATTGCCTGGCAAAACCCGCCGAACAATTGGGGCGATCAGGATGGTGGCTACAACCTGACCGGGGCAAGCGCACTCGAGCTGTTCGCGCGCGGCCAGGTCGGCGGCGAAAAAGTAACATTTGGCGTTGGGCTTCTGGGCCGCGAAAAAGACCACCCCGACTCTGTCATCGTTTCATCCGACGACATGCGGCTGACGACCGAGTGGCAACGCGTCACCATTCCGCTCAGGGGCAAAGATCTCACAAGCATCAAGACTGGCTTTGTCATCACCTTGTTTGGCGGCCCATCGACCACAACCGTGTATCTGGATACCATCCGCTTTATTCGCTAAGTCAGCATACCGTCCCCGGATACACATGAGCTCTACCGAAACCCGGATTCAGTCCCTGCTCGCGCGCATGACGCTCGAGGAGAAGATCGGCCAGATGAACCAGATCCACGTTGAGGGCGGTGACGACGTCGACGCCGCGGCCCGGCGGATTGCCCGGGGCGAGGTCGGGTCGGTGATCAATCTGGTGGATCCCGCGGCCATTGCACAATTGCAAAGCGTGGCACATAACGAAAGCCGTTTCGGTATCGGCCTGCTGGTGGGCCGCGATGTCATTCACGGCTTTGCGACCGTCGCGCCTATCGGGCTTGGACAGGCCGCGACCTGGAACCCGGAGGTCGTGCGCGCGGCCGCGCGCATGGCCGCCGTGGAGGCAGCGCAGATCGGCATCAACTGGACGTTTGCCCCCATGATCGATGTGACCCGCGATCCGCGCTGGGGACGCATCGCGGAGAGCCCGGGCGAAGACACGTTTCTTGCCAGCGCGATGGCCACCGCCATGGTGCAGGGTTTTCAGGGCGACCGTCTGGACGCCCCCGACAGCATCGCCGCCTGTGCAAAACACTTCGCCGGCTACGGCGCCGTGGAAGCCGGCCGCGACTACGCCACCACGGATGTGACCCAACGGCAGCTGCGCGACGTGTATTTGCCGCCATTCAAAGCCGCGGTCGACGCCGGTGCAGCAAGCGTCATGACATCGTTCAGCGACATCGACGGCATTCCCGCCACGGCCAACGACTATCTGTTGCGTCAGGTACTGCGCGACGAATGGGGCTATGACGGCATGGTCGTGAGCGACTGGGAGTCGGTGCGACAGCTCGTCACGCACGGCATCGCGGCGGATGACAAGGCCGCGGCGCTGTCCGCTGTGCAGGCCGGCGTGGATATGGAAATGGTCAGCGAAACCTATTTTCACCACCTGGCCGATCTGATCGACTCCGGCGCCGTCGCGTTATCGCTGGTTGACGCCATGGTCGCTAATGTACTGCGTCTGAAGCTGCGCCTTGGGCTTCTCGACGAGCGGGCAACCCGAATTCGTGCGCCACAAGGTGCGTCGAATGCGCGCGCGACGGCTCGCAAAGCCGCCTACCAGGCCGCCGCGCAGGGTACTGTGCTACTGCAAAACCGCGACGGCGTGCTGCCGCTTTGCGCCGACCGACTCACTTCACTGGCCATCATCGGGCCGCTTGCCGATGCCCCGCATGAGCAAATGGGCACCTGGGTCTTCGACGGTCAGCGCGAGCAGGTCGTGACGCCGCGGATGGCGCTCAAGGCAGCCTTTGGTCATGCCTTTGAGCAACCCTTCGAGGCCGCTTTGTCTACCTCGCGTGACCGCAGCCACGAGCGCTTCGATGCCGCAGCACAGATGGCCCGCGACAGCGATGCCGTGCTGCTTGTTCTTGGTGAAGAGTCGATTCTATCCGGCGAAGCACACTGTCGCGCGGACATTGGCCTGCCCGGCGCCCAGCTTGAGCTTGCGCGACATTTGAACGCAACGGGTACACCGATTGTGGCCGTGATCATGGCGGGCCGGCCGCTCACCCTTGAGCCATTGCTTGAGTATGTGGACGCGCTTTTGTTTGCCTGGCACCCGGGCAGCATGGGCGGCCCGGCGCTGGTCGACCTGATGTTTGGGCATCTGTCGCCCTCGGGTCGATTGCCGGTGAGTTTTCCGCGCATGGTCGGGCAGATTCCGATTTTCTACAACCACAAAAACGGCGGCAAACCGCCCTACCCTGGTTCGGCCATTCACATCGACGACATTCCCGTTGCCGCCCCGCAAACCTCATTTGGCATGACCTCGTTTCATCTGGACGCCGGCTACGAGCCGCTGTTCGAATTCGGATTCGGGCTGTCCTACGCGCAATTCACGTACGCCGACCTGTCGCTCGACAGCGAGCAGATACCGGTCGACGGCATGTTGGAGGTGAGCGTCGCGGTAACAAATGACAGCGACGTCGCCGCCGAGGAAGTCGTGCAGCTCTACGTGCGTGATCGGCTGGGCAGCGTGACGCGTCCGGTCCGCGAGCTCAAAGCATTTGAACGGGTCGCGCTCGAGCCTGGCCAGCGTCGCGAAGTTCGGTTTTTGCTTGCGGCTCAGTCGCTCGCGTTCTGGTCGCGCGCTAACCGCATGCAGGTAGAGCCGGGCGAGTTTGATCTGTGGGTTGGGGGCAGCTCCAGCGCAACGCTGCATGCAACATTTGAGGTTGACTGAACGGTCGCGCGTCAATACCCGGTCAATACAACAGATATGAAGCTGTTGATCCCGACGCCGGTCACGACAATGGACTCCTGCAACGGAACTGCATCAGGAGACCAACATGCTCATTACCAGCGCGCTCTTTTTGAGCCTTGCATTCAGCACACCAGAAGTATCCTCTGGGCCAATCGATCCACCGGTGACCTGGCTGACACAGGACAATTTTCGCTACGGCACCTATCTTATCGACCGACCGGGCATCTACCGACTGGCCGAAGACATTTCGTTCAACCCCAATTCGCTCGAAACGCTGCAATCGCTGTGCAGCGACGAGCCCGCCCTTCTACCCGTCGGATTTGACTGTCCTGCTGACGCCTATCAAAGCGGTACACCACTGCCTTCGCAGTGGCGTTACGGAAACAGTGAGCCGTTCGTACCCGGGGGACCGCACGAACCGCGCTATGACCCGGCCGCGTTTGGTCTTGGCTTTTTCGCCGCGGTGGCCATCTCCGCCGACGGGGTCACGCTCGATCTGAACGGCCATACGCTTGAGCAAAGCGAAGAACACGCGCTGCAGCAGCGTTTTTTCGCCGTCGTTGAGCTGGCCAACCAACCGTTTGTGCCCGGTCAGGGCCCGGCTGACTTTGGCAGCGAGCTTACCCCGGCACGCGAGGTCAGCATCGTTAACGGCACGATTGGACGCAGCGCTCACCACGGGATTCACGGCAACGCCAACGAGCGCGTGCGGATTGAAAACGTGCGCTTTGTCGACTACGAAGTGGCAGCGGTTGCCCTCAATGGCGTGGACGACGCGTTGCTGCGTAACCTCCATGCCAGTAACCGAAACGACGTGCCGGTACTCGGCATCTTTTCGGCGGCGCGTTTCATCAAACCCTATCTCGACTATTTGGTGGACGGCGGCGCATCGGTGCAGCTAAACGGGCAGTCAGTCCAAGTGTTACGCGATCGCCTGCGCAGTGCGATCAACCACGTCCATCACGACCTTATTGTCGAGCGCCACATGCTTGAGGATCGGCCGCAAATCAACCCGCTTATCCATCCGGTTGAATTTCGTCTTTTTTCCAATCCATCGGGTGTGGTGGATGGCAATGCGTACGGCTTTGTCATCAATCCGCTGGGCGTGGCGGTCAACGGCTTTCCCGTGCAGCCGGCGGCGCCCGCACGTCATGTCACGTTTGATAATGTTCATATCGATGGCCAGCGCGGCGCCGTGACCGAAGTGGTCGCTCTTGCCGTGCCCGGCGATACCGTCGATCGCGCCGTCGTTGATCCGATCGGTGCGATTTTTCAGACGCGCAATCAGGATTCGGACGGCGCCTGGCTCACCATCGATGACGACGGTGCCTATGTCGGCAACGTGGTCGCGGATGCACAGGCAATTGTCGCCAAAGCCATCCATCTCGGACTGTTTGACGACGCGCCGCTAAGCACCGCGCGCAATTCCATTTCGCCCGAGATTCTAGCCTGGGTGGAGGGCAGCGTCCCGCAGCACGAGTCGGAAACCGACACGGATGAACCGTGGCGCTTCCTGTGCAATGGCGACTCGATGTTCCACGTCAACAAGGGCGTCATCGGCTTCAAGATTGACGGTGCCAGGGACGTGTTGCTGCGCTCGACCAGCATTCGCGGCCTTGCCAACGTCGGCGCGGCTGGCGTCGACACCTGCGGCGACTACAGCGACGGACTGTCGCACCCGGCCGCAACGTTACCCGGATACGGTGGGACGCACGTGCGCGGCTATACGTTTGCCGGCAGCCGCGATGTCTTGCTTGAGCGTGGCAAGATCAAAATGGCGGGCGCCGAGGTCGGCGACAGCATCGGCGTGGACGTCATGACCGACAGTGAGGACATCGTGATTCGTGATGTTCAGGTCAGGAAACTGTATGGAGGCCAGTCCCTGCCCTCTCCGCTACCTCTGCCAAATCTGATTCCCGACGCCTACGGATTGCGCGTCGGCGCGCAGACCAGCGGCGTGACGCTGGCCGGCCTGTGCGCTCGTGAACTATCGGCACCCGGTGACAGCGCGCCGGTGTTCGATGCCACGGGTCAAGCCGACATCGGCGGCCTGTGCCACTAGAACCGAGGTAGCGGAGCTCCGGCATTGGTCATCGCCCCGCGTCTCGGCGATAATCCCGGCGACACTGCTCGCCGGGACTTTTATGACCACGATTCGTATTCGCAATCCGAGCCTCAATTTCAATGCCGGACACTTCACCATCTTCTCCGCCTCCAAGCGAGAGGATTTGCACGGCCACTCGTTTTTCCTGAGCGGTGAATTCAGTGGCCCGATCGACGACAACGGCCTGGCCTTCGACTATCAGATTGCCAAGCGCATCATGCGCGATTTGTGCGCATCGCTGGATGAGAAAGTCTTGCTGCCCGGCGAGTCACCGCATCTTGCGCTTGGCGAGAAAGACGGCTACGTCACCGCCCAATTCGCCGGTGAGACCATGATGTTTCTGCCGCGCGACGTGCTGGTCTTGCCGCTGCGAAACATCACGCTTGAGGAGCTGTCGCGTTACGGACTCGAACAGCTTAGTAACAACGACACGCTGCTCGCGCACGCCATTGATCAAATGACGCTGCGCGTTTCCACGGGTCAGGGGCAAAGCGCGGCTACCCATTGGACGCGGGCGTCCTGATGAGCAGGAAGCTTCTGATCACCGGCGCCAGCAGCGGCATTGGTCTGGCCACCGCCGAGTGTTTTCTCGAGCACGGCTTTGAGGTTATGAATCTGTCGCGCGGCGCATGCCCCGCGGCCTCGGTCAACAACGTCACCTGCGACTTCAGTGCCGCGGATGTTGATGAAACGCTGGAGCGTGAGGTGGCACCCTGGCTTGCCGGGGCGAGCAAACTAGTGGTCGTGCACAACGCAGCGCAGCTGCGCAGCGACACGGTCGCTACGACCCGCAGCGACGCACTGCGCGAGGTGCTGGAGATCAACGTCATTGCCGCGAATCGTATCAATCGCTGCGCATTGCCATCCATGCCCCCTGGCTCAAGCATTATCTATATCGGCTCGACGCTTTCGGAGAAGGCTGTGGCCAACAGCTTCAGCTACGTGACCAGCAAGCACGCGGTGGTTGGCATGATGCGGGCCACCTGTCAGGACCTCGCCGGGCGTCACATCCATACCGTTTGCATTTGCCCGGGCTTCACCGACACGCAAATGCTGCGCGAACACGTGCCAGCCGATGTGTTGCCCTCACTGGGCGCAATCTCCACGTTTGGTCGACTCATCAATCCCGCCGAGATTGCACAGACCATACATTTTGCAAGTCGCAATCCCGTGCTTAACGGTGCCGTCGTGCACGCGAACCTGGGCCAGATCGAACACTGATGTCGGTGGATTTGCGAGAGCGCAGGGAGCGCGTCTTTATCGCGCTGGCCGGCGTATTTTTGTGCGCGATGACGCTTCTGAACGTGGTTGGGATCACCCGCTTCGTACAGCTTGGTCCCATGAGTCTGGCCGTCGGCGTGCTGCCCTACCCGATCACCTTCCTCGTCACCGACCTGATCAGCGAACTCTACGGTCGTGCGCGGGCCAACTATCTGGTGACCGTGGGTCTGTGTTTAAACGCATTTATTCTGCTGTGCCTGTGGCTCGGCAATCTGCTTCCAGGCGTCGACCCCACACAGCAACCACCCTGGCAAACGCTGCAGCTTGCTGAGGCGATTGCGCTTCCAAGCGGCGAGCTGACCGCAACGAGTGTTGATTTGTTCGCTCTGATCTACGCGTGCACGTCCGGTGCGGTAGTCGCCTCAATGCTCGCGTACATGGCCGCGCAGTACTGCGACGTGCAACTGTTTCATTTCTTCAAGCGTCTGACCAACGGACGCCACTTGTGGCTGCGCAACAATGCCTCGACGATGATCAGCCAGGCCGTGGATTCTGTGGTGGTCATTGGCGTCACGTTTGGCGCCGCGTTTTTGAGCGGCAGTCTGACCGCACACGCGATAGCTGTACTACTGCTCAGCAACTATTTTTTCAAGGTCGTCGCCGCGCTGCTCGACACGTTGCCCTTCTATTTCCTCACGGCCAGGCTGCAACGCTATCTGCAGCTCGAACCGGCAAGCTAAGCGGATACGCCAAGCAGCTGCATAATCTCGCGCACCTCTTCATCCGCGGCCAGGAGCATGTCCAGCGTCTCCTGCATGGTCAGACGCCCCAACGCGAGTTTCGAGAACGCCGCCATCGACTCAAAGGTCGGCAGTCCTTTGTCTTCGACCGTGCCGGCTGCAGCAAGACGCCGCGCCACCAGCACCAGGTCTGCGAGATCGACCGGACCACCGGTGTCGCGCGCAAAGGATTGTCTTTGACGCACAACCTCGACCAGTTCCGGATCGAAATTCCAGCGCTCCAGCAGTACGACGCCAACCCGGGGACCAAACTCCCGCAGGCTGGGGCGCAGTCTGTCGCGCTCGCGCAGAGCGCGCGGCCGACCGGACAAAACCTTGATAAGCGGCAAGACGCCGATGTCCTGCAAAAGACCACCAAGCATTGCCTGATCCGGACTGAAGCGACCGTCACGTCTGGCCAGAATGGCCGCGAACGCCGCAGTGCGCGCGCTTTGTCGCCAGATTTCGCTCATCAGACGCGCCAGCGTGCCCGAGCGCGTGCTGAACATCGCGCGCAGTGCGTAGGCCGTGACCAGGTTGCGTGTGGTCACAAGACCAAGCCGCATTATGCACTTGTCCACGTCGGTGATACGCGTCACGCCGCGATAGATCGGGCTGTTGGCAACACCGAGAAGATACGCAGCCGTGCTTGCGTCGGCACTGACCACACGACCCACATCTGCAATCGAGGCCTGCTCTTTTTGCATCGCCGCGCGAATGCGCAGCGCAACATCGGGCATGCTGGGCAGCGCGACTTTGCCCGCCACAATATCCCGATAGGCGAGCGTAAAGAGGCCACGAAGGGGCTTTTCCTGTTCCGCTACAACAGCGCTCATGGTGACTCCGGCCGTGCGTGTTATAGCGGTTAGCGACCGAAACGCCTCTTTCGTGAGCTGTTTCGGGACGCTTGGGACCGAGTTAGTCGGTGGCCGCCATTGGCACGCTAACCAGCTGTTCGCGCTCAACGCCCAATCGCCCGACCGTGACCGCTTGCCGGCGAATGGCTCGCTGCGGCGCGAGCATATACAGATCGCCATTGCGTCCGACCATACGCCGGCCAACGCCGGCCTGCCGCGCGACGGCCGCATGGGCCTCCAGATGTTTTGGCTCACCGTGCACCGGAATCGCTGTACGCGGCGCCACCCAGCGATACAGATCCATCAGCTCGCCCTGCGGTGGATGGCCCGAGGCGTGAATCGGGCTGAGTCCGTCGACGTCCTGAATCACCTGTACACCAAGCTCTCTCAAACGTTCGACGATCTGTTCGACCTGACGCTCGTTGCCAGGGATAACGCGCGAACTCAGGACGACGGTATCGCCCGCCTCAAGACCAAAAGCCGGGTGCCGGTCCCCAGCCAGCCGATCAAGCGCTGCGCCTGGCTCGCCCTGACTGCCGGTCGCGACAGCGAGCACTTCCCGCGCCGGCAGATAGCCAAGATCCTCCGCCGCCACGTAGCGCAGGTCTGCGGGCCACACGCGCGCCGAACAGGCCGCCGCGTAATAATCGCGCAGCGAACGGCCAAGCAAAGCCGGGTAGCGTCCACAGGCGTTGGCGACACTCGCAAGCGTCGCCAGCCGCGCGATATTGCTGCCAAAACAGCCGACCACGACGCGTCCGCTCGCGCCGGCGATCGCCTTGTACAAACCGTCGAACAGTGCACCTTCGCTAATCGATCGCCCAGGCACCGTCGCGTTGGTTGAATCGCAGACCATTGCCAACAGGTTCTCATGCGCGAGCTTCTGAAAATCAAGCGCCCGATACGCTGGCCCCACGACCGGTTCGGGATCTAGTTTCCAGTCGCCAGTGTGCAATACGTATCCGACCGGGGTTCGAATCACCAGCGCCTGCGACTCGGGCGTTGAATGGGTGATCGGCAGCCACTCAATATCAAAACCATCGATACGATGTCGATGCCCCGCCGCCACCTCAAACAAAGGCACTTGTTCGAGCAGTCCCGCCCGCGCCAATTTTGGTCGCAGCAGTGCCAGCGTAAAGGCGGTTGCATAGACGGGACAACGCAGGCGCGGCCACAGATAGGCCACCGCGCCCACGTGATCCTGGTGCGCATGGGTAATGAGCAGTGCCGACAGACTGTCGCGGCGTTCTTCGATAAAGCGTGGATCAGGCATTTGCACGCGCGGCCCCGGCTCACCGTCGCGTGCAAATGTAATACCGCAATCGACCATGAGCCAACGCTCGTCGTGGCCGTAGAGATTGAGGTTCATGCCAATCTCGCCGGTTCCGCCAAGCGGCAAAAACCAGAGGTCTTCGTGACCCGGTATCACGATGCGCTGACCAGACTCTACTGCGGCGCCGGCGCCGCGATGTCCTGCAGTGAAATAATCAGATCCTTGTACACGGTGTAGGTGTTGCTGCGTTCGGGGTCGGGCGCGCCGTTGCTCGTGTAGGGCAGCAGCCACAGGCCGTTGTATTGAAAGTTCTTGTAAAGATCAACGTCACCATCTTCGATCAGCGCCGTCCACGGTTCACCGGGCCGGGCCGCATACAGGCTGTAGTAGGCGCGCGATGGCGACGCCATGTAGAGCACCTGCTTGAAATGCAGCCATCCGTTTTTGGGATAGGCCACACCCTTGAAGCGTCGCGGCAACTTTCCCAGTCGAATCTTGTGATTGTAGTGCGGTCCACCGCGCACGGCCGGCTGGTGTTCCATCCCACCAAACTGGACCGCCGTTTTGCCGCGATGCTTGCGGTAGGCCTGCGGGTAGCCGCGCTGCACGGCATTGGTCAGCACCACCTCTCCATTGGGCGCAGAGGTTTCAAAGCGACTGATGATCGTTTGCTTGAAGCCCGTACCGGCCGAGGAATTCTTGCGACGATACAGCTCGGTAACCATCGGCTCGTCGAAATACTGTGAATGCGCCACGAACACGGTTTCGCCGACTCGCAATCCGCGGCATCCGGGCAACAAGCAGTGACGCCAATTGCCGTGCTGACGCGAGCTGGTGTTGAGGATATCCATGCGCATGCCCTCGGGCGACAGCGAAACGTGCTCCGCGCCGTTGGTCCATTTCGGATTGTTGGGCAGGACGTGATCGAGCACGTCCTGCTCGTTATCAAAGCGGTAGGCAAACTGCACACCCTCGGCGCTGCTTCGTTCGGCCCAGCCGCGCAGTCCGGTCGCATCAACCGACGCCTTGCCCGAGGCATCCGCCGGCGGCTGTTCAGGCTCGGGCTTGCGCCTGTTCTCACGCTTGTCTTCTCGCTCGCCCTTTGCCTGAAACAGAGTACGAGACGACGGTGGCGGCGTGTCACCGTATTCCTTGTCGAGATAGCGAACCCAGACATCCTGATCGGTCGCCGCGACGTACACATACGCATTGCGCGACTCCACGTACGCAAAGCGTCCGTAGACACCGCGCTTGGTACTGGCTGGCCCCTCGGCTACGGCTTCGAATGAACCGCGGCCGGATGTGTCAATATGATAGAGCACGCCGTCCGCATACGCCGCGAACTTGCCGAGCTTTGTGTTGTAGGCAAGGCCCGGCCCTTCGCTGCGCGCAATTGGCGCAAGACCGGGCAAGTCACGCGGATCGTTACCCGGTCGGGTCAGGTCGTGCAGCCAATGGTTGCAGCGTCGACGACCACAACCACCGAGCATCAAAAGCTCATTGCCACCTGCCTCGAGTGAGAAGTTTTTGAAGCGGGCCGAGCGAATATAGTTGGTCCAGCGATCAATCACCGGATCATACGAGGCAAGTTGTCCGGAGCCCGATGTGTGCACCCACACCAGTCCGGTCTTCGGATCAATGGCCGTGCCACCAAGAAAATAGCCTGATACATCCGCTTCGGCCAAAGGATCAAGCCAGCGGCCGCCGGCCACATCAAAACGCTCGATGCGACGGTGGCCGCTGATTGAGTTGGGCGATGTGCCTACCGCACCAATGGCAAGCAGCGCACGCTGCTCCGGCTCAAATACCAGCGAGTCGTAGGTATGCGGTACGCGCGGACTGCCATCAGGCATGCGGCCGCTTTGCTCGGCTTTACGATCATAGAAGTCGTCGCCAGGCATGGCCGGATCGCTCAGTCGCGTCCAGTGCCAGCTGACCAGGTCCAGCTCATAGACTTCGTTGCCCCAGTAGTCCGTGTGCCCGCCACCGTAGACATAGAGTCGGGATTCTTCTTGATCGAGCGCGGCGCCGTTCCACGCGTCCACCACGGCCTTGAAGCCGAGGTTGCCTGAATACTCGCAGTTATCTTTCGGACACGGATTGACCTGATCGAGACGCGTGTTCGGGACCTGCTCCCAGGCCTGCGCAGGCAGGCAAAGCAGAGCAAAAAACACGCCAGCCCATGTTGCCAAAACCTTAAGCACCGTGGCCCCCATTGCCTGCAACCGCAGTATTGACCGTTTTGAAGCGCGTGACCGCACCAATGGCTCCGACCACGAACACCGTGGTGACCACGACATTGAAGCGCAGCGTGGCGGCCTGCGCCTGCAGCCCGTCTGTTGCGTAGAGCATGATGACCAGAGCAATGACCGCCCAGGCGGCGAAGCGAGCCAACGCCAGCAACACCATATGCGATTTGGACTCGTCGTCGGATACAAATGTGTCCATCTGAAACGCCGCGTAGCCGCACAACAGTGCCGGCAATATGCCCCAACGATTGGAAAAGCGGACGCTCTGGAAAAAGTCGAATCCCGCCCCTTCGCCGGCCGTTCCCGCCAGACCCAGCACCAGCGCGGACATGGTGGTACTGACGACAAACCCCAGCAGCATCATCAGCGTGTAAAACCCGTAGTAGCGTCGCTCGGGTTCTGAGGTCACCGTACGGTCGGCGACGATGCGCGCGGCAAAAACCAGCGCCAGTGGCATGACGTAAATGAACAACCCGTAAAGCACCCAGCGCAGCGTATCGAAACTGAAATGACGCAGCGCTGTTTCCGGATCAATGGCTCGCTGCAACAGCACGGCAAACTCACGCCCCACCAGCACACCGAGCACGAGCGCGGCGGCAAACGTCAGCAGATATTTATAGGTATGTTTGAGTTTCAGTCGCTGCGGACTGCCGCCAAGCCGGTCCACGGTCTCCCACATCTTTTTCTCGCTCGCACTGCCAAAGATAATCAGGCAGGCAAGCAGACGGCAAAGCAGGCGATCCAGATCATTCAGATCGGTAATCACACGCATGGTCTTGGAGTAGTGCGGCGGCTGGCTCTTCCATACGGCAAGCTGTTCGGAGCTTTGGTTGACCAGCAGACAGATGTCGCCCCAACGCAACGACGGCTCGGTGAAAAAGCGCTGATACGAGGGATCGCGCGCATAACTCTGGATTTTCGCGTACAGCAGCGACGCACGTGCCCATTTGTATTCGATGGATTCCCTGGTCTTGTCGAAATCACCCACGTCGAGGGTGTCGGCGATCAGATAGCTGATGACCTCCTCACGGGTTTCCATGTCGATCTTCGACATGCTCGACGCGCGCAGCGCATTGTAGACGTCCACAGCTTTGCGCGGCATCGCGAAGACATCGAGCACGGCGTCACGAATAATCAGCAACGGATTGAGGTGACTCTCGATGCCAATCAGAATGACAAAGCCGCCGGCAACGATCCACGGTGCCAAAAGGCCCCCATCGAGCCGCGCCAGCAGCGCAGCCAGGTCGCCCGATCCGAGCTCCTCGCGAAGCGCATCAACCAGCGGCGCGATCGGCATCCAGACGTTGACAAGCGCAAGAAACAAAAACGCAATGATGAGCAGGTAGGTGACCAGACCGAACCAGTACATGCGCTGTCTGGTGAAGTATTCCGGGAGCGTTGGCTCCTCGCCCAGACTCAAGCTGCGGCGTCGGAAAGACCAGTAGGCCAGCGCGCACGCGGTGATCAAGCCCAGACCCTGAAAAAATACGCTCACAGCGTAGCTTTACCCCGTAGAAAACCTGCCCGAATAGTACACCAAACCAGGCCCTTGACGGGTGTCAGAACACCCGCTTTCCGAGGCGGAGGCGCCCCCATCTCAGGCCGCGAGCCGGACCTTGAGCCAGGCTTTGGCGGCGCGCAGATCGCGGTGAATCTGGCTGCTCGACAGGGACATGGTTGAGGCGAGTTCGTCGTAGGTCAGGCCGCCAAAATAGTGCAGTTCAAGCAGGCGCGCCTTGCGTTCGTCCGCGTCGGCCAGATCGGCCAGCGCTTCATCCAGCGCCAGCACCTCCACGCCCTTGTCCTCGCGGCCGACGGGCGCGTCGTCGAGGCTGACGTGGGTCGCTCCCGAGCCGCGCTTGACGGCTTTGCGCTTGAGCGCATGATTGACGAGGATTCGCCGCATCATACGAGCGCACAGCGCGTAGAAGTGCGCCCTGTCATTGAGGGAGACGTTTGACCGCACGAGGCTTGAAAACGCTTCATTGACCAGCGCCGTGGGCTGCAGCGTGTGTCCCGGCGCCTCAGACTGAAACAGCCGTCTGGCCAGGCGCTTGAGCTCTTCATAGACCATCGGCGTCAGAGCTTCGAGAGCATGGTCATCGCCATCGGCCCAACGATGCAGAAGAACCGTGATGTTTGAAGTGCCGTCCTGATTGCTGATGGTGGTCGTGTCCGCTCGAAAAGATGGCTAAAATATAACGCACTGCGCGTCGCGCTTCATGAAGTGTTGGTCATAATGCAAATCCTCACCACCGGCGGCACGATCGATAAGATCTACTTCGACGCCAACAGCGAGTTTCAGGTAGGCGAGCCGGCCATTTCCCGGCTTCTCGAGGAGGCCAACGTGAGTTTCGACTACGACGTCAGGTCTATTTTGCGCAAGGACAGCCTCGAGCTTACCGACGATGACCGCGCCTTGATTCGACACCATGTCGAGGGAACCGCCCATCATCAGGTGCTGATCACGCATGGCACGGACACTATGGTCCAGACGGCGCTAGCACTGGAGGGGTTTGACGGCAAGACGATTGTGTTGACCGGTGCGATGCAGCCCGCGCGTATCCACAGCTCTGATGCAGTGTTCAATATCGGCTGCGCGGTGGCAGCCGTGCAGATGCTTGACCCGGGAATTTACATCGCCATGCATGGACGCGTGTTTGATCCGCACGCCACGCGCAAGAACCTCAAGGCCCAGCGCTTCGAGGCGCAGGCCGACTGAACACGCGCACGAACGCCCGCGCAATCGCGAGGCACAGGCGCAATACCGACCACAAAAAAGTCCCGCCGATGAGCGCCAGCACCAGCGACTCGCCATTCAACACCATGGCCGGCGCGTAGCTTTGCCAGGTGGCCCGTGCGACCACAGGATCGACGTGTCGCATCAGATACCACAGCTGCTGTGCGGCCGATCCCTCCAGACTGCGGCGCGTGGCGCGCAGCCGACCGGCCGCCGTGTGCATGTTCTGAATGGCTTGCCCCTCACGCGCAAACGTCTCATCAGTACTTTGCACGTGATGGTCGATCAGCGCATCAAGGTCGCCGTTGTGACGCTGCTGAGCGATGCGCACAAACGGTGCCAGATCGGTTTCCACTTGCGCCAGACGTCCGTCCACCTGCTGGCGGTACTGCTGCACAAAGCCCGGTAGCGCGCCTGCAATCAGGATGCAAGCGACGAATACAAATCGATCCAACAAGCCAGTGAGCCACGACATGATTCCATGCTAGCACCAATTGGGTACACTCCCGCAGATGCTCATAGAAAGTCTGCACGTCTACCCCATCAAATCGATTGCCGGTCTGGCATGCGATCGCTGTGAGGTGACGGCCCGCGGTCTGCAGGATGATCGTCGCTATCTGCTCATTGACCGCGATGGCCAGTTCATTACCGGACGCACGCAGCCGGATCTGGTGCTGGTCAGCGCGCGCAGGCATAACAACGCATGGCACATCGACGCGCCGCAAATGCCGACGCTGCATTTTGTCGAACCGGTCGCCAACACTCCGCCGGTGCCGCTTCGAATCTGGCGCGACGATGTCACCGGCACGCCGGTCAGCGAGAAGGCCGATCGCTGGTTCAGCGAATATCTCGGGATTGACTGCAGACTGGTCTATCAAAATGCCACCGATGTGCGCCATGTGCACCCGGCCAACGGCACGCGTGAGAATGACGAGGTAAGTTTTGCCGACGGCTATCCCGTTCTACTCATCGGCAGCGCGTCACTCACCGATCTGAATCAGAAGCTCGCCACGCCTGTGGCGATGAGTCGTTTTCGCACCAACATTGTGGCCAGCACAGCAACCGCATTCGAGGAAGATGACTGGCAACGGGTGCGCATCGGTGAGGTGGAGTTTGATGTGGTCAAACGCTGCGCCCGCTGCGTCTTCACGACCGTCGATCCGCTGTCCGGGCAACGTGATGCAACCGGCGAACCGCTTGCGACGCTACGCAGCTATCGGTTGGACAAAGGCGAGCGCGGCGTCATGTTCGGTGTCAATCTGGTGCCACGCGGCACAGGCGTAATCGAGACCGGCACGCCCATCGAGGTGCTGGCGCGCGCTTGAAGCGCCCTGATTAGCGCAGCCGCTCCAGTACACGCGGCCATTCAAGCTTGAACCACGGGGTGAACTCGTCGGGTTTTTCCTCGAGCTCGCGGGTCAACGCGTCGGGGCTGATATAGCGATACGCCGCAATCTCGGTTTCATTGACGTGAGGTACATCACCTGTGCGCCCCAGAAAGACCGAACACAGTTCATTTTCTGAGCCAAGCTCGCCGAACGGCGCCTGATACTGGAATTTATACAGAAAGCGAAACTCGCAGCGCAGGCCCAGCTCTTCCCACAGACGACGCTCGGCGGCGATTTCAAGACTCTCGCCGCGTCGTGGATGCGAGCAGCAGCTGTTTGACCAGTACAGTGGCCACAAGCGCTTGTCCGCGCTGCGCTGCTGCAACAACACTTCGTTGTTGTCGTTAACCACAAACAGTGAAAACGCGCGGTGCAACATGCCGTCGCCATCATGGCAACGACCTTTGCTTTCAAACCCGACTTCATTGTCATCAGCGTCGACCAGGATCAGAGGTTCCGATTCGCTCGATACCACTTCCCGTCGCATGGTTTTGACATTGGCACTAGCCAAGGGACACCTCCATCGCCTGATAACCCGCCGCCTGCATCGCCTGCATGACAGTTTGGGCGTTATCGGGGCACAGCGCAATCATTGAGCCCCCACCGCCGCCGCCGGTGAGTTTGGCACCCAGCGCGCCGTGATGGCGGGCTATTTGCACCATCTCCTCGAGTTCGTGGCAAGACACCTGCAGCGCATTCAGAAGCCCCTGACAGATATTCATCATCTCGCCGAGCTGCTCCCAGTCGCCGCCTTGCATGGCATCGAGTCCCTGCAACGTCACGGCATCGATTTCATCGAACAATCGCTCGTAGCGAGTCTGGTTGCGCTGCCACGCACTGCGCACCGTGGCCACGGTTTTAGCGGTGAGGCTTTCAACGCCGGTCATGCCGATGACAAGTGGCAGCGGCTGCGACAACTCTACCGGTTGGATCATCGGTGGCTCGCCTTTGCGAAACAGCAGCGTTTCGCCAAAGGTGGCGACCGTGTTGTCGATGCCCGATGGCGTGCCGTGGGCCATTTTTTCGGCTTCAAATGCAAGCCGATTGATCTGCTCATCATTGAGCCCTAGCTGAAACTTCTCATCGAGCGCGCGAATGATCGCGACCGCCAGCGCCGCCGAGCCGCCAAGGCCCATCGCGCGCGGCAGACCCGGAAAAACCTCGAGCGTCATGGCGTGATCGGCGAGGCCCAGTCGATCCAGAATCATCGCCGCCGGTTTTTCAAAACCTCGCTGCTTGGCCGGATCACGCGTCAACGTGTAGCGCACGTCCCAGCGCGCGATCGACACCACGACGCCCATACCGCTCTCATCAGCCACGCGCGCCTGAATGGCCATCGGGACCGGCGTTGCAATCGCATGGCGACCATAGACCACAGCATGTTCGCCCAGCACGATGATCTTGCCGTGGCCGCTCGAAAGCGGTCCGGTGATCGGCTGATCGGGTGGCACGGAGTCAGCCTGCTCGCGCACCTGCTCGACCAGGTCACGCGCCTTCCAGACTTTGATCTCCTGACTGTTGATCAAGCGCTCAACCACCGTGTCAAAAATATCCGGCGTCGCGCCTGCGGCCATCGCGACCGTGCGCGCATGCAGGGTCATGTGTCCCTTCTGAATGCCATCGGTCGCAAGCGCACGCAGCGCAGAAAAATTCTGAGCAAGGCCGACCGCCCCCATGACCTCGGCCAGCTCGGTCGCACGGCCGACATCCAGCAGACGCAAATTCAGCGCAACCGTCGGGTTGGACTGCAGCGGACCGCCAACCGTTCCAACCTTGATCGGGATTTCGATTGAGCCGGTCAGGTTGCCATCTTCGTCTGCGGCCCAGCGGGTAAGCGATGTGTAGCTGCCGCCGCGGGCCGCATAGGCATGAGCACCCGCTTCAATAGCGCGCCAGTCATTGCCCGTTGCAAGCGCCACGGCATCGATGCCGTTCATGATGCCCTTGTTGTGCGTGGCAGCCCGGTAAGGATCCACGCGTGCAAACTCGCTGGCCACGATGATGCCATCGCGAACGGCCTCGCCGTCGTAGCCTTTGCCAGACAGGTCATCCACCGCGATGGTGCAGGTTGCTCGCACCATTGCACGGTCGGTGAGATTCGAAAGGATGCGCAGAAACACCTTGCCGCCGGTGATCTCTTCGATCAGAGGCGCCACGCCCTCACACATTGTGTTAACCAGGTTGGCGCCCATCGCATCGCAGGTGTTAACCAGCAGGTGCACAACCAGCAAATCGCCGACCTCACTCCCGGTCGTGTGCGTCAGCACTTCCATGTCCACTGCGCCACCACCGCGGGCGACCATATTCGGATGCAACGAATTGGCGATGTTCAGAATGTCGGCCTTGCGTTCGAGCAGTCGCGTCGTAGCGCCACCCGGATGCGGCACATCGACAAGCTGAACCTGCCCGATCAGGATCGGGTCCGTGCTTTGCGCCGTAAAGCCGCCACTGGCACGGGCGAGCTTGGCGGCCGAACTCAGCGCGGCGACAATTGAGGGCTCTTCCACCACCAGCGGCACCACGTAGTCGCGTTCGTTGATGGAAAAATTCAGGCCCAGACCCACCGGCAATCCCATAACCCCGACGACGTTCTCGATCATCTTGTCGGCGCCCGCCAGCGACAGCGTGTGTTCGCCGCGTTTGAGCTGTTCGAAATCCTTGGCGTCGATCAGGCCACGTTCGTGAATGGCCGCAACGCGCTCCTCGACAGACATCGCGTAGAACTTTGGAAATCGTGAGTGACTCATAGGCAGACTGATGTAAGAAAAACGTTCAGAGGCAAACGGACCAACGCGCTAGCTGCGCGCCGCTCGTGGCAAGGGTGCAGACGCGGTCGTCGCAAGGGGCAGGTCTCGCGTCAGCCAATCGAATACGCTACCGATCACACGGTTGCTGCGCCCGGCGACATTGGAGAACAAAATGGTCGCACGCACTGCGCGCCGCGAGACCTTGACCTCATGACCTGCTGTGTAGGTTGGGTGTCTGGCAATCTTGCGCAGCGTCAGCACGGCCAGGCCGATAGACCACAGACAAAAACGACGAATACCGATCTCATTGCGCGGAATGGTCTGCGTGTACGCCAGCGCCTCACGCAGGCTCGCGTGCGCAACGCCAATCAAGGTGCGCAGCCCGTTCTGGTACGAGGCATCGGTTTTGTCGGGCGACAACTCGGTCAGATCAAAACCGCTGTTGGCAAACACTTCACGTGGCAGCCAGCACGTGTCAGCCGCGCGATCTTCCCAGATGTCCTTCAAAATGTTGGTCATCTGCAAACCGCGCCCAAACGCAACCGACTGCCCCATAAGCTGATCGCGGTTGCTATCAATGGCGTCGCTGTGCTCGCAAAATAGCTCGGTCAGCATCTCGCCCACGACGCCGGCGACAACGTAGCAGTAGTCCTTAAGCTCGCGCAGCGTCGCCAGACCGCGCGCGCTTTTTTGTTCCTGAAACTCCGACATGCCCTGGCACATGATGCGCAGGCAGCGCAGCAATGCACCGCGCTGACGCTCCGGTAACGCACGGGTGGTCGCAATGACCTTGTCGGCACCGCCTACAAGCTGGTGCTCGGCATCGAGCATGTGGGAGGACAACAGCGGCGGAAGTTGCTGGCTGAATTCCACCGCCTTCGCCGGGTCGTCGACGGCATCCAGGAACAGGGCCTGGAATTCGTGCTTCTGGTTCGTCGCGAGCGTGGGCTCGTCTTCAACGGTATCGGCGATGCGGCACAACAGGTAGGCGTTTGTGACGGTATCTCGCAGCGGCGCGGGCAGCTGCGGAATGGTTAACGCGAAGGTGCGCGACACCTTGGGCAGGATCGCTTGGGCAAACGCATCGCAGGCGGCTGGGTTGTACGTTGATGTCATCCAGAATCTCTGCCCAAATAAGCACTTAGCGTCTCGCGACAGTCTCGCGAAACGCGTGCAAATCCTACCATCGCGAGGCTTTTTTCTCTACTTCGCCGGTGGCGCTGTGTCGCTGCGCGGCGCCAACTCCAACGCCATGACCTGACACGTCTCAAGCGCCGCTGCCGCGCGCTCAAAACGGGCCAGCGCCGCCGCCTCGGTTGCGAATGCCACGCCCATGTCGCCGCCGCCCGCGCCGCTGGACTTGTAGACCGCCCCCACCTTCCTGGCCGCCGCGGCAAGTCGGGTATGAACCTCGCTCATGATGTCGACGCCGGCAGCACGGCCAAAGGCATAGAGTACCTCGCCGTAACGCCCTGCCGCAGCGCAAAACTCCACCGCATCGCCGCTGGCAAGCGCCTCGGCGCCGGCCACGGCCGTCGCCTGCATGGCATCGCGATACGCCGTCGCCTCCCAACTGGCACGCGCCTGCCACTGGCGGATCCTGGCGAGGTATCGCGCTGTGGATGTGGACGTGCCCGTGTACACGGCGCACCAGTGCAAATCGGGTGGCGGCGCCAGGTTGGTCATGGCCGGCGTCACAGCCGGCGCGGCCCGCTGGAATACATGCACGCCACCTTTCAGTGCCGCGGCGACATCCACACCACTGCCAAGGCCGCTTTGCGCTCGGCGATGTGCCTGATCGATGAACCTGAAGGCACGCGCCGCATCAAGCTGCGGCGCCAGCAGTCGACACAGCGCCGTCAGAATCGCCGCGGAAGAGCCCAGTCCGGTCTTGCCACCGTCGACAAACAACTCGCTGCTGTCGAGCACCACGTCATAGCCGGTATCCCGGTCAATCAACCCGGCTTCCGCCAGCACATCCAGCAAAGACAATGCCAGCGCCAGTGGATCGTCGGGTGCAACCACATCGGGCCAGCCGCGGGTCAATGAAAGATTGCTTGCCGTGACCTGCCAGCCCGATCGGCTTGCGCCGCGTTCGGCAAACGCATAGCGATTGACCGCGGCAACCACAGCCGGTGCACCGTCAAGCACGGCGTATTCACCCAACCACACGAGCTTGCCTGGCGCCCGTGCCCGGCGGGTATCAGCCTCGTTCACGCGTCATCCGCACGCCTTGCACCGGCACCGAGTCCAACCTCCAGCGTATCGACCACACCGGGCACAGCCGATAGTGTGCGCCGCACCTGCTGCACCGACGCCGCCGTGCAAACGGCCTTGACCTGCGGCCCGGCATCGATGGTGAAAAACACATCGTGGCCATCGGCGCGCAGGCGTCGCACCGCCTGCATGCAGGCCACGGTCGCAGAATTCCAGTAGATGAGCCCCGGCTGCGCCGACAGCATCAGCCCGTGCATCTTCAGGCAGCTGTGTTCACTAATGGCGGCCAGGGCGGCAAAGTCCTGCGACTCGATGGCGGCGCGCGCTCGCGCCATGTCTTCGTGCTGGCCCTCCACCCACGCCGGGTAAAACGGCGACGTATCACGCGTGAGGTTCATACCGTCGGTGGACAAATGTGTTTTCGCCGCGGTCGAGGTGATCGCCACGACCACGCGTAGCGGCCAGGCCTCTTTGTCCAGTAGCGGCTGCGCCACCGGGTCCTCAAACTCAGGCCCCTGCATCTCGACAAAGCCGCCGAACACCGAGCGTGCGGCCGAGCCTGATCCCTGACGCGCCAGAGACGACAGTTCGGCGGGGCGGATCGGCACCTCGAACAGCACACTGGCCGCCAGCGCCAGCGCCGCGAAACCCGAGGCCGACGAGGCAAGCCCGGCGGCCGTTGGGAAATTGTTATCGCTTTTGATGCTCACACGGTGGGACTGCCCGGCCCGAGTGCGCACCAAATCGACAAACGCGCTCATCCGCGCGGCCACGGCCGGCGTGGCCGGTTCACCGTTCAGCCAGACCTTATCCGCATCGCTGTCGTGAAGTTCAATTCGCGTATCGCTCGTCAGCGTATCGAGTGTAATAGACAACGACGCGACGGCCGGTACATTGCCCTCGATGCTGGCTTTGCCCCAGTACTTGACCAGGGCGATGTTGGGATGGGCGAGGACTCGCACGTGTTGGTTCATGGGGCAGACAGATCCGGGTCTGGGCGCGGAATCGCCCGTACGCAAAAATTGCCGTAGCATACCGCAAACTTTGATTTGAGCTGTCAATGAACGCCGCTGTGTCTTTTGCATCCCGCGCCCCCGAGTATCGTGAGCGAGTCAATCAGGTTCTCGCTCGCGTGCTGCCCGCACAGGACCAGTTTCCGGAGACTCTCAACGCGGCCATGCGATACAGCGTGCTCGGCGGCGGCAAACGCGTGCGACCGTTGCTGGCCTATGCGACCGGCGAGGTCCTTGGCATCGCGCCCGAGCGCATCGATCCGGTGGCCGCTGCCATCGAGCTGATTCATGCCTTCTCGCTCGTGCACGACGACTTGCCCGCGATGGACGATGATGATCTGCGACGCGGTCGCCCCACCACGCACAAGGCCTTCGACGAAGCCACCGCCATTCTCGCCGGCGACGCACTTCAGATTCAGGCGTTCACCGTATTGGCCACGGACGAGGCACTGATCGACAATCCGGCCGCGCAAATTGCACTGGTGCGAACGCTTGGCGACGCCACCGGTGTGGACGGCATGACCGGCGGCCAGGCCATGGACCTGGCCTCAGCCGGCAAGCAACTTACGCTGGCCGAGCTCGAGCGCATGCACGAGCGCAAAACCGGCGTGCTGATTCGCGCGGCCGTGATCATGGCCTGGCAGTGCGCATCGCCCGCAAAGCCAGACGTCGGCGAGGCGCTCGGCGAATTCGCTCGTTTGATCGGTCTGGCGTTTCAGATACGCGATGACATCCTCGACATCGAGGCCGATACTGAAACACTCGGCAAACCCCAGGGCTCGGATCTGGCTCGTGACAAAGCCACCTATCCGGCCATCCTGGGCATGGACGAGGCCAAAGCCCGTGCCGATCGCTTGTTTGATCGCGCCCTGGGCGTGCTCGACGATCTGCCTTTGCCAACCGACCCGTTGGCGTGGATGGCGCGCTATATTGTGCAACGCGATCACTAAATCCCCGACGCGCACCAGAAGTGTGCAATTGGCGCGTTTACATCAAAATGACGCGGTGCGACTATGGTTGGATGAGTCGCGAAGCAAAAACCAACAGCCCTCTCTATCGACCTGAGTTTGACCGTGACGCCTGCGGCTTTGGTCTGGTTGCCCACATGCACGGGCATGAAAGCCACGCGCTGGTGTCGGCGGCCGTCACCGCGCTGAGCCGACTGACCCATCGCGGTGCAATTGCGGCCGACGGCAAGACGGGCGACGGCTGTGGCGTCATGCTGGTGCAACCCGATTCGTTTCTGCGTGCGGTGGCGGTGGACGAAGGCATTGAACTGTTCGATCGGTTTGCCGCCGGCATGGTGTTCCTTCCTCAGGATGACGAACAGGCCGGCGAGTGTCGCGCTGCGCTTGAGAATGAACTCGCCTCCCTCGGCCTTGCCTGCGCCGGTTGGCGCGTCGTGCCAACCGATCCATCGCATTGCGGTGCTCGCGCGCTGGAAACGCTGCCCCGGATCGAGCAAGTGTTTGTCAACGGCTCGCCGCGCGACGGACGCATCGGTTTCGAACGCAAGCTCTACAGAGCGCGGCGCCGGGTGGAAAAAGTCCTCTACCCCCGCGACCCGGTATTCTATGTCGCCTCGTTAAGCGCCCGCAGCATGGTCTACAAGGGCATGGTCATGCCGAGCGCGTTGTCCCGATTTTATCTGGATCTGGCTGATCCCAGGTTGTGTGCGAGTGTCTGCGTCTTCCATCAGCGCTTCTCGACCAACACGTTTCCTACCTGGTGGCTCGCACAACCGTTCCGTCTTCTGGCACACAACGGCGAGATCAACACGATCGCCGGCAACCGCAGCTGGGCCACGGCCCGCGGCGCCAAACTTCATCCTGATGATTTCCCCGGTTGGGAAGACGTGCTGCCGCTGGTGGAATCCAACGGCTCGGATTCCTCGAGTCTCGACAACATGCTCGAAGCGCTATTGGCCGGCGGCATGGACGTGCTGCAGGCCATGCGCATTCTGCTGCCACCGGCCTGGGAGACCGTCGATTCGATGGACCCGGACGTGCAGGCGTTTTACGAATTTTACGGTGCCCACGTCGAGCCGTGGGACGGCCCGGCAGGCGTGGTGCTCAGCGACGGTCGCTACGCGGCCTGCGCACTTGATCGCAACGGGCTGCGGCCGGCGCGCTATACCATTACCGACGACCATATCGTCACTATTTCCTCGGAAACAGGGGTCACCGACGCAGCGCCTGAAACGGTCGTCAAAAAAGGCAAACTCGGTCCCGGCCAGATGCTCGCCGTTGATCTGGTCAACGGCGTGGTGCTCGACACCGACGCGATCGAGGCCGAGCTTAAAACGCGCGCGCCATATAAGCGCTGGCTCAAGGATGGCCTGACCTATCTCGACTCGCTGCTGTTCGATCCGTCGCTGGCCGCCGAACCGATGTCGGCAGAGACCCTTGCCTCGTTCGAGAAAATGTTCAATGTGACGACCGAGGAGCGCAGCGACGTGTTGCGCGTACTGGCCGAAACCGAGGCCGAAGCCGTGGGCTCGATGGGCGACGACACCCCGATCGCTATCATGTCTAACGCCGTACGCCCGCTGTACGACTATTTTCGCCAGACGTTTGCCCAGGTCACCAATCCGCCGATCGATCCGCTGCGCGAGACGGTCGTCATGTCGCTGCAAACGCGCATTGGTCGCAAGGGCAACATCTTCTCGCCGCATCCGAAGCAGGCCCATCACATCGCGCTGAACTCGCCGATTTTGTCGCAGAGCAAGCTGCGTCAGATCATGGCGCTCGATGAGGCCGGCATCGACAACGTGTTCCTCGATCTCAACGTGCCCGAGGACAAGCCCCTGGCCGAGGCGCTGCGGCAACTGTGTCAGACCGCCGAGGACGCCGTGCGCGGCGGCACAATGGTGCTGTTGCTCAGCGACCGTAACGTCCGCGAAGGGCATCTGCCGATGCACGCGCTGCTGGCAACCGGCGCGGTACATCATCATCTTGTGAGCAAGAGCCTGCGTCTGGACTGTAACCTGCTGATCGAAACTGGCACGGCACGCGACCCGCATCACTTCGCGTGCCTTATCGGCTGCGGCGCCACGGCTGTCTATCCGTTCATGGCCTATCAGTGTCTCAACGACATGCGTCGCACGGGTGAGATTCCGCGCGATCAGGCGTGGCGCCAGCTCGGTCGCAGCTACCGTCGCGGCATCAAGAAAGGCCTGTTGAAGATCATGTCGAAGATGGGCATTTCGACGATCAGCAGCTACCGCAGCGCAAAGTTGTTCGAGGCCATCGGCATCGATCAGGACGTCATCGATCTTTGCTTTCCGGGCCTGGTCAGCCGCATCAAAGGTATCGGCTTTGAACAGATTGATCGGGATCAGGCCACGCTCGCCGCACGCGCCTGGGACCCGGCCTGCCCGCGCGATCACGGCGGTCAGTATCGCTACGTCCACAACGGCGAGTATCACATGTACAACCCGGAGGTCGTCGGCGCGCTGCAGGCGGCCGCGGTCAGCGGCGAACAAGAGCATTACGACACGTTTGCCAGGCTTGTGAACGAGCGCCCCTCCAGCGCGATCCGCGATCTTCTCGACTGTGCGGCCATCGGCGAGCCCATCAGCATCGACGAGGTTGAGCCCATTGAGGACATCCTGCCGCGCTTCGAATGCGCCGGTATGTCGCTGGGCGCGCTGTCGCCGGAGGCCCACGAAGCGCTTGCTATTGCCATGAACCGACTTGGCGGGCGCTCCAACTCGGGTGAAGGCGGCGAAGACCCTGCCCGTCACGGCACCGAGCGCCGATCCAAGATCAAACAGATCGCCTCGGGTCGCTTTGGCGTCACGCCGGAATATCTGGTCAACGCCGAGGTGTTGCAAATCAAGATGGCACAGGGCGCCAAGCCGGGTGAAGGTGGCCAGCTCCCCGGTCACAAGGTCAACGAGCAAATCGCCAAGCTGCGCTATGCCAACCCCGGCGTCGGTTTGATCTCGCCACCACCGCATCACGATATCTACTCGATCGAGGATCTGGCGCAGCTGATTTTTGATCTCAAGGAAGTCAATCCTGATGCCATGGTGTCGGTCAAACTCGTCGCCGAACCCGGTGTGGGTACCATCGCGGTAGGCGTGGCCAAGGCCTACGCGGATCTGATTACGATCTCGGGCCACGATGGCGGTACCGGTGCCAGTCCGCTGACGTCAGTCAAATATGCGGGCGGTCCCTGGGAGCTTGGCCTTGCCGAGGCGCATCAGCTTCTACGCGAACGGGACATGCGCCACCGCGTGCGACTGCAGACCGACGGCGGCCTGAAGACCGGACTCGATGTAATCAAAGGCGCTCTGCTCGGCGCGGAGAGCTTTGGATTTGGCACCGCACCTTTGATTGCACTGGGCTGCAAATACCTGCGCATTTGCCATCTCAACAACTGCGCGACGGGCGTGGCCACACAACACAATGTGCTGCGACGCAAGTTCTTCACCGGCAAGCCGCAGATCGCGATGAACTACTTTATGCTGGTCGCCAACGACGTGCGCCGGATTCTGGCGTCGCTTGGCGCTCGATCAATGGACGAACTGATTGGACGCGCCGACCTTCTGCGCAGCGCGACGCCCCACTCACCGCATCAGCAAAAGCTGGATCTGACCAGCCTGCTGGATACCAACGGCACATCGAAGCATGGCGCTCGTTTTTGCTCGGAAGTCTCGAACGATCCTTTCGACAAGGGCCAGCTTGCAGGGCGCATTCACGCAGCGACCAACAAGGCGGTGCTGACCAAGAGCGGCGGCGAATTTGAATTTGATATCGTCAATAGTGACCGCTCTATTGGCGCACGCCTGTCGGGTGAAATCGCGCGTCACCACGGCAACTATGGCATGAGCGAAACGCCCCTGACGCTAAAACTGCGTGGCACGGCCGGGCAGAGCTTCGGCGCCTTCAACGCCGGGGGTCTGCACATGCAACTCGAAGGTGATGCCAACGACTACGTTGGCAAGGGTATGGCCGCGGGCAAACTCATTCTGCGCCCGCCACAAAACGCCGGCTACGTCGCGCGCGAAAACGTGATTATTGGCAACACCTGCCTTTACGGTGCCACTGGCGGCAGTTTGTATGCGGCGGGTCGCGCCGGCGAGCGCTTCGCGGTGCGCAATTCAGGGGCCATTGCGGTCGTTGAAGGGGCCGGCGACCACTGCTGCGAGTACATGACAGGCGGCGTGGTCGCCATTCTCGGCGACACCGGCACGAACTTCGGCGCAGGCATGACCGGCGGTTTTGCCTATGTGCTGGACGAGAAGCGCGATTTTGTTGATCGCTACAATCACGAGCTGATCGACATTCATCGGCTGAGCGTTGAGAACACGGAAGCTCAGGTTCAGCATCTGCGCGCGCTGCTGCGCGATCATGTCAACGAAACCGGCAGTGAATGGGCGCAGACCATTCTCGGCGACTATCGATCGTTCCTGAAAAAATTCTGGATCGTCAAACCCAAAGCGTCGGCGCTGAGCTCGCTGCTCAGCACCCTGCGCAACGCTGCCTGAGACCGCATCATGAGCAATCCTCTACAGTTTCTCGACGTACCGCGCAAAGATCCCGAGAAGGACCCGGCGGAGATTCGTGTACGCCACTTTGGTGAAATCTACGGGCAGTACAATCCCGATGGCGCAGCGGAACAGGCGGGTCGCTGCCTCGACTGCGGCATCCCCTTTTGCCAGTGGAAATGTCCGGTGCACAACTACATCCCCGACTGGCTCAAGCTGATCGAGGAAGGCAACATTGAGCAAGCCGCCGAGTTGTCGCACAAGACCAATTCGCTGCCGGAGATTTGCGGTCGCATTTGCCCGCAGGACCGTCTTTGCGAAGGCGCCTGCACATTGAATGACGGACACGGCGCGGTCAGCATTGGCAACATCGAGCGCTACATTACCGATGAGGCACTGAAAAAAGGCTGGCGCCCGGATCTCTCGCAGGTGCGCCCCGCCAACAAGACGGTTGCCGTGGTCGGTGCCGGCCCGGCAGGCCTCGCCGCCGCCGATGTCCTCACACGTCACGGAATCAAGGCCGTCGTATTCGATCGCTATCCACGCATCGGCGGCCTGCTGACGTTTGGTATTCCACCCTTCAAGCTCGACAAATCCATCGTCGAGACCCGCTACGACCTGCTCAAAGGCATGGGCGTTGAGTTTCAGCTTGGCGTTGAGATCGGGAAGGACATTGCGCTCGAAACACTGGTCGACGACTACGATGCGGTGTTTTTGGGGCTGGGCGCGTACAACGCAGTGACCGGTGGATTCCCGGGTGAGGATCTGCCCGCCGTGTATCCCGCACTGGACTACCTCATCGGCAACATCAACCATCGTCTGGCGCTTCCGGCCGACGATTACCCGTACGTGGATTTGCGCGACAAGCGCGTTGTGGTGTTTGGCGGCGGTGATACCAGCATGGACTGCAACCGCACCGCCATGCGCCAGGGCGCCCGCAGCGTTTTGTGCACCTACCGACGTGGCGAGAACGATTTGGCAGGCTCTCGTCGTGACTACGCCAACAGCGTGGAAGAAGGCGTGGAGTTTGCGTTCCACAGCCAGCCCGTGGAGATTCTCGGCGAGGGCGATCAGGTCACCGGTGTGCGCTTACTGAAAACGCAGTTCGTGACCAATGAGCGTGGTCAGAAACAGCTCGTGAACGTTGAGGGCAGCGATCGAGTTGTCGAGTGCGATGCGGTGGTTGTGGCGTTCGGCTTTCGCGCCAGTCCGCCGGACTGGATGATTGGCGCCGGTGTGACGTGTCACGACAACGGTCGTGTGCAGGCCCAGGTGGGCAACAAGTTTGCGCTGCAGACCAGTCATCCAAAAATATTTGCCGGTGGTGATATGGTCCGCGGCGCCGACCTCGTGGTGACGGCCGTGTTTCAGGGACGCGAAGCAGCTCGCGGTATCGCGCGCTACCTCGGGGTCACAGCGGCCTGAGCGTCACTGGTCGTCATCGAGCACCCGCGACAATTCCTCAGATAGCCTCTGCTCCAGCGTGCTCGTCGGATTGACGACCACCGACGGCGCTTCGGCGGCAGGCTCTGGCGCAGCCGCCTCGCCGCTGCGGACCGCATCAGCAAATCGCTCGCGCTCTGCCTCGGCCTCGGCACGTTTCGCCGCCGCGATCTCCCGGTCCCGTTTCGCCTGAGCGACACGATAGCGAGTGCGGGCGACACTGCGATCGCAATTGGCCAAATCACCGGGGCGATCTGCCAGGCAGGCCTCAACGTGATCATCCACTGCCTTGGACTGCACGGCACCACGCACCAACATTTCGCCCAGTCCTCTGCGTTGCCCATCGCTCTGGTTCGCCGCACAGCCGCCGAGGAGTACCGCTGCAATAACTACAGTAAATCTGAACATTCCTGACTTCTCCCGACGTTTTCTGTCCTTTGCCATGTCGTGAGAATAACTGACGCCTACCTGGCGCTACAAGCAACAGGATCACCCTAACCCAAAAAAGCGGGCCCAACGAAAAACGGGCGACGCTCCTCGCGCCGCCCGTTCGTCGCTCGAATTTGAGCCTTTAATCGTCGTCTTTGATGATATGTAAATCGCGCTGAGGGAACGGAATGCTGATGCCTGCGGCATCCAGCGCTTTTTTGATCCGCTCGGTGACCTCATGGGAGGCCGGCGCGTAGGTCGCTGATTTGATCCACGGACGCACGGCCAAATTGACGCTGCTGTCGCCGAGCTCGGCAACGCTCACCTTCGGCTCAGGCTCACTGACCACGTACTCGCTCTCGGCCACGGCCTTCAGCAGCACTTCACGCGCCTGATCAATCGAGTCGCTGTAGCCGATGCCCACTACCAGATCCAGCCGACGCAGCTCGGCTTCCGTGTAGTTGACGATCGTGCCACTCATGATCTGGCCGTTCGGGATAATGATCTGCACTTTGTCCGGCGTGCGCAGCGTAGTCGTAAACACATCCACTTCCTCAACAAAACCCTCGGTGTCGGCCACCAGGACCAGATCGCCGAGCTTGTAAGGTCGGAAGATAATCATCAGGACGCCAGCGGCGAAGTTCGACAACGATCCCTGAAGCGCCAAACCAACAGCAAGACCGGCGGCACCGAGAACCGCTACCAAAGACGCGGTTTGAATACCCAGAGCACTGATGGTCGCGATCACAACGAACGTCAGCAGTACCGCGTAAACGATGTTGCGCAGAAATTTTCGCAACATGTCGTCCATGCCCGAGCGCTGCATGACCTTGTTGACACCGCTGGTCACCATCTTGGCGATGATGCGACCGATCACAAAGATCGCAATCGCTTTCAAGGCAAGCAGCCCGTACTGCATGCCGTATTCCTGGATCTTTGGAAGTAGTTCTTCGTAATTCACTGTCTAATCCCCCATTAGTGAGGCGTTAAGTTTAACGCGTAATGCGCTGATTGTCGGAACCCATCAAAAATGTTTGCATTGTTGGAACGCGGCGAGCGGCAGGCAAAAAAAAGAGCCGCATCAGCGGCTCTTTTCGTACGACAAAGCGTTCAGAACAACTAGTCGTCGCCCTGGCTCTCAAGTCTGGCCGCTTCAGCCGCCACTCTTCTGCCCTGCTCTTTTACCCGAGCGAGCTCCGCACGACGCGCCTCTTCCTTGCTGATGTGCGTCAGCCACTGCTGGGCACGATTAGCCGTCGAGCCGGTATTGGCCGCGTTAAAGACTTCTTTGGCTTCCTTGAACTTGTCGTCATTGAACAAAGCCGTGCCCAGGAGGATGCGAGCTTCAGCAGCGTTGCGCAGACCGCCTTTGCGCAGAGCCGCACGGACGGCATCGGCCGCCTTTGCGTAGTCGTCTACGTTCAGATAACTGTACGCGATGCGCAGATCAAGTTTGCCGTCCGACGACAGGGCTGCTGCCCGCTGCAACACGGGCAACGCTTTTTCGTCTTCCCGCGCGGCACCCCAAGCCTGCGACAGCAAGCGGAGGTTGGCCAGATCGTCTTCAACGATACCGTCGCTGATCGCTTTCTCCAGCGTCTTGGCACCGCGGTAAGGATCGCCGTTCATCATGTAGAGCTGAGCCAGATTGCGCAGATCCTGACTGCGATCCAGATAGCCCTGCATGTTGGCAAGCTCCAGCACCGCTAGCTGACGTTTGTTGTCACCCAGCTCGCCGTACACGGCCGAAAGCTGATTCCAGTACTCGCGCTTGGGGAACCGTGCAATCAGCTCGTTAAGCACCTCGGCCACCACGTTGTACTCTTTGAGTTCGTAGTGATAAACACGCTTGAGCAGCAACCAGTTTTCCTTGACCTCAAGTCCACGCTCTTTGGCAATCGAGATTGCTTTTTCCAGCGGCGGCACTGCCTGGCGGAACTGCTTCTGCTGGTAGTAGCCCTGCGACAGGAATACGTAGGGACCCGGGCCCGGGTTCTGGGCTGTTCTGAACCATTCTTCCAGCAGCTCGATCGACTTCGGGTAGTTGTCTACCGTGAAGTAAAGCTGACCCAGTGCGTAGATGGCCTGTGTTTCCATCGATTCGGGCAGGTCGGGCTGGGCTCGCACGTTTTCATAGGCGCGAATCGCGTCCTGAAAACGTTCCTGCTGGAAATAGATGAACGCATAGAAGTTGTAGAGTTGCGCCTTCTCGAAGCTGTTGAGATCGTCTTCCTGAGCCAAACGATCCATGATGCGAAGCGCTTCGGTGTACTGCTCGGCTTCACCGAGCTCCTGCGCTTCGATCAGCCGCTTGTAGACTTTCTCACGCAGAGCCGGCGTTTTCTTACGCTTGCGCTCAGGCTGAGACTGTTCACCCTGCTGTGCAAATACCGTCGGCGCTGTGGGCAAGCCCAACAGAACAAACAGTGCAACGATGGATGCTACTTTTTTCATAGCCTTTGCCTCACTCGTCCAGAACGTACGTGAATCGGTTTTGCACACCCGCCACCGAGATGGGCTCTCCGTCCACCACGCGTGGCTTGTACTTGAATTTCAACGCAGCATTGATGGACGCGCGCTCGAACAACGAGCTTGAGCAATCCACCACAACCGGGTTCTCAACCGTACCGAGCGTGGTCACCGTGTATTCAACCGTGCAGTAGCCCGTCAGGCCACGCTGCTGCGCGCGACGCGGATAAACCGGCGCCACTTTCACGATGGGCAGATACTCACCATCCGATGCCTCGAGGCCGAAACCGCTGCCGACGTCCACAGCGCCGCCATTGATGGCGACCGGCGCAACGTAGATGGACTGGGCCGAGGGGTTCAGCTGCTCCTGCTGAGGCTGGGGCACATCCGGTGGCGGCTGCTCGGGCTTGGGCGGCTTTTTGGGCTTGCGTGTTTTCTGCTCGACCTGCTCGTTTTCCTTGACGCGCACCACGTCCATGAACCGTATCCGTTCACCGTCGTTGAGCGCGTCCTCGCCCGAGGCAATCAAGTACTGCATGAGCCACAGCAAAAACAGCGCAACTGTTCCGCCAACGATGAGACCCGTGATGTATCGAACTGCAGTGGTTCCCATGACGCTACACCGGCTCAGCGGCGAGCGATACTGGTACGCCCACCTGGTTGGCCGCATCCATTACCTTCGTCAGCGTTTCAACGTTGGCTTCCTTGTCGGCCTGGATGATCACTGTGCCCTGAGGGTTTTCAGCGTGCAGACGCTGAATGTTCGGACGCAGCTGACGCACATCAACACGTCGGCGATTCATCCAGATTTCATTCGTCGGGCCAATGGCCACCAGAATGTTGGCTTTTTCTTGCTTCTCCGCCGTCGCCGCTTCGGGTTTGGTCACATCGAGACCAGACTCTTTAACAAACGATGCCGTCACGATGAAGAAGATCAGCATGATAAACACCACGTCCAGCATGGGCGTAACGTTAATCTCCTGCTCTTCTTCCTGTTCACCACCCGGTCTAAACATTCCGCGCATGGATACTTACCTCTAGTTTTATCAGTTGATTACTCGGCTGCCATTCGGTCAGCGAGCAACTCAATTTCCTGCTTTGCTTTGGTGCCCAGGTAGGTGCTTGCAAACACCCCCGACAGAGCACCCACCATGCCGGCCATTGTGGGCAGAATGGCCTTGGCAACGCCCGATGCCATAGAACGGGCATTACCCGTTCCAGACACGGCCATCACATCAAACACCTCGATCATCCCCGTAACGGTGCCAAGCAGTCCAAGCAATGGACACATGGTCACCAGGGCCTTGATGAGGCCAAGCGACTCGTTCGCACCAGCGGCGACTCGGGAGATCATTGCCTCCCGAATCCGCTGGGCGTTCCAGGACGTCTGGTCTTCGCGTGCTTCCCATGCGTTGAGCGTGTCTTTTACCCGGCGTTTGTGCTCGCCGTTAAAGTAAATGAAACGCTCAGTCATGATCATCCACATCGCTCCGATAACGAAGGCGATGATGATCAGGACGTTACCGCCCTGCTCAAGGAAGTTGCGAATCGCTTCGAATATTTGTTGAAGCGCATACATCGCGTATCAGCTCCTACGCGCCGCGCTCGGAGCGTTCGGCGATCATGCCGGCACTCTGCTCTTGCAACACGTGCACAATCTTGCGACTGCGTCCGGTCACGAAGGTGTGCAGCAGCACCGTGGGAATGGCGACCGCCAGACCCTGAGCCGTGGTCACAAGTGCCTGCGAAATACCGCCGGCCATGAGTGACGGATCACCTGTACCGTAGAGCACGATCTGCTGGAAGGTCTTGATCATACCGGTAACGGTACCGAGCAGACCCAGCAAAGGAGCCACGACAAAAATGATCTTCAACAGGGTAAGACCGCGATTAAGCTTCGGAGTTTCCTTCAGGACGGCCTCGCCAAGCTTGAGCTCGAGCGTATCGGTACTGGCGCCCTTGTTTTCGTCGGCGACCGCGAGCACCCGACCCAGAGCGTTGTTGGTGTTGATCTTGCTGCTCTTGACCTGGCTGCTGACCTTGCCAGCGGCGATCGTCAGCGTGAGCATGCGCTCAAGCGCGATCAGCAGTGCCAATACACCCAGACCCATGATGATGTAACCCACGATTCCGCCCTGCTTCACACGTTCGATGAAGTTGGGTCGGTTGATCAGCGATTCGAGAATCGTGCCACGCGATGGATCAATACCAAACTTGACCAGGCTCTCGCCGGTTGCGCCCAGCAGTGTCGAAGAACTACCGATGAAACGCGACTGATCGGGTTGACGACGCAGTTCTTCGAGCTTCGCGCCTTCAGACTCGTAGCGCAGATACTTGCCATCGCTCACCAGGGCGAAGGCACCAACGCGAACAACATCGCGCACTTCCTCGCCGCCGTTCGGCAGAACCACCGGCGCCTGGAACTTCACGATTTTGCCGGTCTCAGCAACCTCGCGCAGAAGCTCCGCCCACATCTTGTCGATGTCGCCCATCGAGGCAAGCTCCGATGCAGAGCCCATGCGACGCGTCAGATCTGACATGAATTCGACGCGATCCGGGAACTGCAGGTTCACCATGGACGCGCCGAAGTCCGCTGACGCGGTACCCGACGCAAGGCCGATCACGCCAAACAGCTCTTTGAGATCGCCCAACGCCGCATCGCGCTCAACCTGCAATTCGGTGATGCGATCTTCGTTGACCTGGAAGGTTTCTTCCAGACGAGCGCTGCGCTGCTCAGCTGCGCGTTTTGCGGCACGCGCATCGGCCAGCAGTTGCTCCTGGTTGGCCTTGTTGGCGGCAAACTCACGCTCACGAGCGCGATTTTCAGCCGACTCGCGCGAGCGACCCTGCTCCACCATACGCATCAGTTCCTGCACGCTCTTGGCTTGCTGCGCGTGCGCGACCGGCGTTACTAGCGCGGCGCCCATCAGGGCCGCCGCAAACAATTTAATCATTTTCATTTATCCGGCCTCCGGCGCAGGAACGGCCAGCAGCAGAAGCTCCGGCGCACGTTGTTCTTCAGCAATCTGCAGTCCCGTGGTGACCGCATTGCGATATTCGTTTCCAAGGTCCTGCCAGCTGTTGGTGTTTTTGTTCCAGCCCTTGGTGATGCTGCCATCCGGCGTCTGCCAATACAGGCCGATGCGGCCAATGCGCAGGAAGTCGACGTCGCGCTCAACGCCACCGTCGTCGACTTTCGCTTTGTAAGACTCGATGTTGTGGCCGTAGCCCGCTTCGATCTTGTAAGCGTTGGTGACCAGACGAAACTTCTCGGCTACCGAGACGTTGGCCAAGCCAAGCGTTGTGTTGAGATCCGCGATGCGCTTGTTGCGCTCTTCAAGAGAAAAAGGAACGTCAAGCTGAATGAACTGATCAAGTGCATCAATCATCTTTTTCATCTGCGGAATAATCTGACGCTGGATGACGAGAATTTTTTCCGTCGCGCCTTCGAGACCCGAAATTTCGAGTTCCTGATTATTGATCTGGCTCTGGAGAAGCTCGTTGAACACGCCGAGGCCGTCAGTCTCTTGTGTGACCTGACGGAACGTGTTTTCGATCTTCTCGGTTTCGCCGACGATTCTTTCTACACGCTTTTGAGACGCCTCGTTGGCCTGCATCTTTTTGATGTCGGCGGCGAGCACGGTACCCAGACTCTGAGCCGCAAGGGCACTGCTAAAGAAAAGTAAGACCGCACCAGCGAGCGTACGCAAGACGGTCGTAGAATAGGTTGATTTCATTGTAAGCCTCTAAATCCCCAGTCAATCGGATGATTGCATGCCGCGAAGCGACAAGGTCGTGAGTATAGCCATGGTTGTCGGGGGTTTTAAAGCGCCGATTAGATAAAGAGTGTAAGAAATCGGGGCAAAGCCTATGCTGCATGGCAACATTTTCGGCCCGGCGATGACCCCGGCCGACATAAGTAAATCAGGATTGATTCAGCAGCGAATGCGCAATGATGGGCTCGCGACGGTTGCCTGGCTTGAACAGCACGACCTGAATATCGCCGATAACGCGCTCCAGAAATCCCGCCTCACAGTAGTGCAAATAGTAGCGCCACATCCGCACGAAACGCTCGTCATAGCCTTGCGCCCGCACTTGCTCGAGGGCCTCGGTGAAGCGATCACCCCAGTCGCGCAGCGTGCGCGCGTAATGACTGGCGATGTCGGTCACGTGCATGACGTTCAGATCGGTCACACGTGCCAGCGAATGACATATTGCACCGAGTGACGGCAGGCAGCCGCCGGGGAAAATATACTTTTTGATGAAATCAACGTGATCACGCGCGCTGGCGTAATTTTGTTCATTCATCGTGATCGTTTGCAGGCACATCAGACCGTCGTCGCGCAAAAGTGAGCTGCATTTTGCGAAGTAGGTGTCGTAATACTCAGCGCCGACCGCCTCGAGCATTTCGATCGACACAATCTTGTCGTAGGTGCCGGTGAGATCACGATAGTCGCATTCGAGCAGCGTAATCTGATTGCCAAGACCCGCCTGCGCCACACGCTCGCACGCCAGCTTGTACTGCTCGGCCGACACCGTCGTGGTCGTAACCTTGCAGCCATAGTCGCGTGCGGCCTGGATAGCAAAACCGCCCCAGCCGGTGCCAATCTCCAGAAGATGATCGTCCGGTGACAGATCGAGCTTCTGACACAGCAAGTCGTTTTTGTACTTCGAGGCATCTTCCAGTGAGGTCTGTACATCCGGGTACACCGCGCTCGAGTACATCATGTTCTGATCAAGGAAAAGCTTGAACAGGTCATTGCCAAGGTCGTAGTGCGCGGCAATGTTGCGCTTGCTGCCGCGGCGCGAGTTGCGCGCAATGAACCGGAAGGCGTCGCGCATCCAGCGTTTGGGCGTTGCCAGCGCTCCGTCGATGCTGTCCAACGCGTTGGCGTTAATGATGAACAGTCGGACCAGCGTCGTCAGATCATCACAACGCATGTAGTCGTGCATGAAGCTCTCACCCGCGCCCAAAGCACCGTTCAGACCTACCTCGCGATAAAACTCCGGATCCACAATCTCGATGCGTGCCTCAGGGCCATTGCCCTTGCCAAACGTGGAGACCACGCCGTTTTCGGTCACGGTCAGTGATCCGACATCAATTCGGCCAAGCGCGTCAAACAGTCGCCGCCGGTAGAAATCGTGGGTCTTTTTTGCAGGGCTGTGTTTGCTTGCGGTTGATGAGGCGTCGTTCATTCTTCTATCTGTCCTGCACTTTTTTCGGATGCGTTACAAACGGCACGCGCTTTAGCCACAAACGTGCTGCCTGAAAGTAAATCAGCGCCGTTACCTTGAACGTCATCAAGGGCTGGCGCAACCAGACGCGCCACAGGCTGGCACGCGTAAGCGGAATACGAGTCAGGGTCAAGGTTGCGTCAAAAATCTTGCACCCTTCCCGAAACGTGTTGTTGTGCACTTTTAATGCGTCACCGGGTTCACTGAAGCGCCATTCGTAGCGGGTATCCATCGTCATGAAGGGCGACACGTGAAACGCCTTGTCAAACTCGAACGTCAGATTGCCCGCTACGAAAAGCCCCTCGCCGAGAACATAACAGTGCTGTTCGCCCCAGGGCGTGTTGGTCACCTCCGCGATGACACGTTCCACTCGCTGCCCCGAGGCATCGAAACAATAGTAAAAACTCACCGGATTCGAGCCGTAGCCCAGAAACCGAAAATGTGTGAGCAGACGCACGGGTCCTTCCAGCGTGTAACCATGCTCGGCCAGTAGCTGCCTAACCGACTCCTTGAGAGGCTCGTTGTCGGCGCCCAGATGATCGGAGCGTCGAAACCGCGCCGGCGAGAACGGTCGCGTTGAGAAAAGCCCGCGCCGATCAAACAGCTCATCCATCTCGTCGAGGTCAACATAAAGTTGATAGAGCCGGTAACGAAACGTGTTCATACTCGGCGTATGCCGCCGGTGGGCAACATGGCCATCGTAAATGGCGCTGTGCACCGCTTTCACGCCTGGTCAACCGCCGGGGCAGATTCGATGTCGCGCAACCTCTTATCGCGCCGATTCAGCCCGAGAGCCGCGACTGCGAACAGCGCACTGACAACGCCGTCCTCGTGGAAGCCGTTTCCACAATATGCCCCGCAGTAAGCGGTTCGGTTCTGGCCGTTGAGCAGATTCAGCTGCTCCTGGCCCGCAACGCCCTCCCGCGTGTAGAGCGGGTGCGCCATCGACGTCACATGTAAAATTCGTTCGGGATCAATGCGCTCACGGGCGTTGAGCGTGACGCACAGCGGCACCCGGCTGCCGATGTGCTGCAGGATGTTCATGTTGTAGGTAAGCGTTGCGCCGCGTGGGTTGTCGCGATGGCGATGATAGTTCCACGCCGCCCAGGCGCGCGGCGTTCGCGGCAGCAACGACACATCAGTGTGTAACACAACCTCGTTGTCCTGATAGGGCATCGACGACAGCGCCTCAACCTCAGCGGCTGTGGGCTCACGCAGCAACTTCAGGGCCTGATCGCTGTGGCAGGCAAAAATGATCCGATCGAACGTATGCTGCCCACTGTTGGCGGCGCTCACCGTCACCTCGTCCGCGCTTCTGACGACCTCGGTCACCGCGTCATCAAGCCGCAGCGTGCCGGAAAAACGCTGCAAAAGCGCATCCACGTAAGATCGCGAACCGCCCTTGATAACACGCCACACGGGCCGATGGTTGATGTTCAAAAGCCCGTGGTTTTTGAAGAAACGCAAGAAGAAAGCCGCCGGAAAATCCTCGACCCGCGCAGGCTCCGTCGACCAGATGGCTGCCGCCATGGGCAGCACGAACTGCCGGACGCAGTCTTCGCCGTAGTTGTGCTCACGCAGGAAAGCACCGAGCGTCTGCGTGAGACTGCCGGATTCAAGAGCCGCTTTGCCGTCTTTGAAGAAGCGTTTGATATCCAGCAGCATCCGCCAGTGGCGCGGGCGCAGAAGATTGCGCCGCTGCGCAAACAGGCCGCTGAACGTGCCGCCCATATACTCAAGGCCGCTGCGCTCGTCGCTCATGCTAAAGCCCATTGACGTGGCTTCGCTCTGCACACCCAGTTCGTCGAGAAGCGCAATGAAATATGGGTAGGTCCAGTCGTTAAACACGATGAAACCGATATCCACCGAGACTTCGCGGCCTTCGTGCTCCACCTGCAGAGTGCGTGTATGACCGCCGGCGTAGTCGGCCGCCTCAAAAATCGTAACGGTGTGTCCCGCGTCGAGCAGGTGCGCCGCGACCAAACCGGACACGCCCGCCCCCACTACGGCAATGCGCTGCCGCGAACTCATATGCAACGCCTTTTCATACGCGAATCACTACATGCCCGGATAGTTGGGTCCGCCACCGCCTTCCGGCGTAACCCAGACAATGTTCTGCGTGGGGTCCTTGATATCGCAGGTTTTGCAGTGAACACAGTTTTGCGCATTGATCTGCAGTCGCGGACTGCCCTCCTCACGACCGACAATTTCATACACACCGGCCGGACAGTAGCGCTGCTCCGGGGACTCATACGTCGCAAGGTTGGTATCGATGGGCACTCCGTCCGCCTTGAGCGTCAGGTGCACCGGCTGATCCTCTTCGTGGTTGGTGCTCGACAGAAACACCGATGAAAGGCGATCGAAGCTGATCTTGCCGTCCGGTTTCGGATACTCAATCTGTTTGCACTGTGCGGCAGGAAGAAGCTGCGTGTGATCGGGCTCGTCCTCTTTGAGCGTGAACGGCAGACGTCCGCCGAACCAGTTTTGATCCAGATAGTTGTACGCGCCACCCAGAATCGGGCCGAAGCGATGCAACGCTGCCCCGAAGCTACGCGTGCGATGCAACTCATCGTGCAGCCACGAATCGCCGAAGCGATCGGCGTAGTCTGTCAGATCCGCCCCGCCGGCATCGCCCGCGGCCAGCGTTTCATGCAACGTTTCGGCCGCCAGCATGCCCGACTTCATGGCGCTGTGACTGCCTTTAATCTTGGCAACGTTCAGCGTGCCCGCGTTGCAGCCAATGATCAGCGCACCGGGCAGCGTCATTTTGGGCAACGAGTTGATGCCGCCCTTGGTGATGGCTCGCGCACCGTAGGCAATACGCTCACCGGCCTCGAACCACGGTCGTACCGACGCGTGATGCTTGAAGCGCTGAAACTCCATGTAGGGGTTGAGCCACGGGTTTTTGTAGTTGAGATCCGTAATCAAACCGACAGAAACAAGGTTATCGTTGAAGTGATAGGCGAAAGCTCCGCCGGAGGCACCGCTATCGGTCAACGGCCATCCTGCACCGTGCACCACCAGCCCCTCCTCGAAAAACTCATCGGGCACCTTCCACAGTTCCTTGATTCCGATGCCGTAGTGCTGCGGCGAGACGTTCTGATCGAGCTTGAACTGACTGATGAGACGTTTGCCCAGATGTCCTCGGCAACCTTCGCTGAACACGGTGTACTTCGCGCGCAGCTCCATGCCGGGTGCAAAGCTGTCTTTTTGCTGGCCATCCTGCCCCACACCCATGTCGCCGGTGAGAACGCCGGCTACGCCGCCACGCTCGTCAAACACAATGTCGGCGGCCGCAAAGCCCGGGAAGACGTCAACCTCCAGCGCTTCGGCCTGCTCGCCCAGCCAGCGACACAAATTACCGAGGCTGATGATGTAGTTGCCGTCATTGTGCAACGGCTTTGGCACAAACATCGACGGCACCCGGGTCGCTTTTTGCTCATCGCGATAGAAGTAGAACTCGTCACGGGCGACCTTGGTGTTGAGTGGTGCACCGGTCTCGCTCCAGTTGGGCAACAACTCGTCGAGCACTTTGGGCTCGAACACGGCGCCGGACAAGATATGCGCACCCACTTCGGAGCCTTTCTCAAGCACACACACCGTCAGTTCGGTGCCGCGCTCGATCGCCAGCTGACGCAGTCGAATCGCCGTGGCAAGCCCGGCCGGGCCAGCGCCAACGATCACCACATCGTAGTTCATTGAGTCTCTTTCCATCGTGCAATGTTACCTAAATACGTCTCTTGGAAATGGCCTTTTTTGTATCAATTGCGCACGGGCCGACCGCGCTGGGCGCGCGGGCGCTCGATACCAAAACTCTTGATCCTTGCCGTCAGCGTCGTGGGACGCAGACCCAGCAGTTCCGCCGCGCCATCCGGGCCTGAAACGCGCCAGTTTGCATGGCGCAGCGCGCTGATCAGATTGTCGCGCTCGAGTTCGCGCATGCGTGATTCGGTCAGAAACGGGGCCTCGGCGGTCGGCTCGATCGGCGCCTTTGCCTTGACCTGTTCCTGCGGCAACTCAAGATCAAGGCGACCATCGCGAGACATAATGACGGCTCGCTCAAGGCGATTGCGCAGTTCGCGCACGTTGCCAGGCCACCGATAGGCCTTGAGCCTGGCAGCCTGAGCCTGGGTGAGCTCGGGTGGCGTCACGCCCAGCTCCTGGCCAATCTGGCGCAAAAGATGGGCCGCAATTTGCACCACGTCGTCGGCTCGATCACGCAATGGCGGCACATCGACCGGGAACACGCTCAGCCTGTAGTAGAGATCCTCGCGAAAGCGACCCGCACGCACCTCAGCGGCGAGGTCTCGATTCGTGGCGGTGATCACCCGCACGTCGACTACCTGCGTGGCGTCATCTCCAACGCGTTCAAATTCTTTTTCCTGCAACACACGCAGAAGCTTGCCCTGCAGACCGAGCGGTATCTCCCCGACCTCGTCCAGAAAAATCGTGCCGCCGTTGGCCAGGGCAAAACGCCCCACTCGGTCCCTGTGTGCGCCGGTAAATGCGCCTTTTACATGACCAAAAAACTCGCTTTCAAAAAGCTCTGCGGGAATGGACGCGCAGTTCACTTTTACCAGCGGCTGGTTTTTGCGCAGACCGGCAGCATGAATAGCGTGAGCGACCAGTTCCTTGCCCGTGCCCGATTCGCCGACGATCAACACGCTGGCATTGGTGTGGGCCACCGCATCGATGCGCGAAACCAGCTGTCGCAGCACGTTGCTCGAGCCCACAATCTGGCCAAAGTTCATTGACACGTTGACCTTCTCGCGCAAGTAGTCGCGCTCGCTTTCATACTTTTGTCGCAAGCGCGTGTTTTCTTCGAGCGCCTCGCGCAACGCCCGTTCATTCGCGTTGCGCTCGGTAACATCCTTGCTGGCGACGTACAGACGTCGCGCCTTGCCATCGTCGTCGCGCTCGGCGCGCGCCGACATCAACACCTCCAGCACCCGGCCATCACTGCGCACCAGCTCGCGTGGATGATTCGAAAACTCCAGGTCATCGCTGATCAGTGTCAGCTCGCCATCGGCCAGACGTTCGCGCGTGCTTGCCGACAGAAAATGACGGATGTTGCGTCCGAGCACGTATTCGCGCCGGTAGCCAAGCTTGCGCAGCCATTGTTCCGACACATCGAGCAGGCGCCCGTCGCCGTCCATCGTATGGAGCATCGTCGGCGAGAGATGGTAAAAATTACGCAGCCGCTGCACCGCCTGGCCGGCCGCCTGCAGATCCTCGTAGATGGACAGCGTGCGCTGGTGCGCGCCTTGTGCATCGGTGATCTGCATCGAGCTTGCTACGAGCTCGAGCGTGCCGCCGTCGGCGGGCACAAATTCAATCGGGACGGAGAAGAGCTTGCCCGTGCGCCGGATCATGGGACGGTAAGAATCGCGCAAACGGCGGTTGCTCGTCGGCGTACACAAATCCTCGACATCCATACCGACCAGATCCTGCCGTGTGCGACCGATACGACGGGCAAATTCGATACTGACCTGCTCAAACCGGCTCTTGTGATCGATCAGGCTGGCCAGAACCGGCGTTTCATTGAACAGCCATGTCAGATAAGGGTCTTTCATGATCGCAATTTACGAAAAATTGCCAGAAAAATCACGATATTTCGCTATTGGCAATTTTTTGTTATTTAACTGGTTCACATTTATTTTATAAACCATTGATTTTTATAAGCACACTGGTTTTGGCACGCATTCTGCTATAGAGCGATCGACTGCTTTTCAAGGAGACTGAGCATGACCACTCGACAACTTCTGATTTCTGTTTCGACCATCGTGGCGCTGGCGGTGCTGACTGACCGTGCCGATGCGGCCGATGCCGCCATGGCCGCTGCCCCGACCGCCGCCGTTGCTGGCCTCGAGGTGAGCCGCACTCTGACCCCAAGCGACGCGGAAATTCAGCGCATCCGCAGCGAGCTCAAGGTGGAGCTGAAAGGCGAAATGCAGGTTGCGCTCGGCGCCGCTTTGCAAAACGCACTGGACGAGTCACGCGTCGTCGCAGACTGATTTTCTCGCTTCTCTCCCTCCCTCCTGCCCCTTCCCCCAGGGTGTATGAGTTAGCCCGCACACTGTGCGGGCTTTTTTTTAAATGCAAACTTTGATGTATCCTCAATCCGGGCTGTGACTCTGGTCGCGCGGCATAATGCCGGGCGCGTCGAAACGTATTGAGGAATGTTTTTTGTCTCATCGACCGCCTCTGTTTGTCTGGCTTTGCGGCCTGTCGCTCTTGTTCGTGACGCACACCGTCCGTGCGGCGCCCAGCGTCGACGAGTTGGCCGCCGTCATCTGGCGCTACAACGAGGCGGTCGAGAACGATCTGCCGCTACCGGACGCTGAGCAGCTCGAACGCCTCCTCGCCGGCGAGATGGTCGATATTCGTGATCGCACCCCCATTGAGGACTGGCGTGGCAAACCCCAGGACAAACTTCGCGTGGTTGGCTACAAGCTCGTCGAGCGTCCGCGACTCCTGGTGTGGCTCGCCACTCTCAACGTTACCACTGAACATTCCAGGCGCATGCGCGAGTATCAACTGTCCGACGACGGGGCGGGCGGCAGCGTCTGGTACCAGCATCTCAATACGCCCTGGCCGGTACGCAACCGACACTGGGTGATCGCGAATCGCAAAAACACCGAACTGGCCGAAGCCACTCAGGGTCTGGTCTGGGAACATCGCTGGGATCTGGCCGAGCGCGGCAAGGACGAAGCGCTGAACCTGTTGCTCGATAAGAAACTCGAGGGCTTGGGTGAAAAAGATTTCGACAAGAGCATTTATTTGACCGTCAATGAAGGCGCGTGGACCATGTTCGCGGTCAACGAACAAACGACACTGGTCGCCGCTCACACCACCGCCGATATGGGCGGGTGGATACCCGAGCGCTGGGTATCGGGGTTTGTTGCCAAGCAACTGGGCAGCGTGCTTGCCAATCTGACCACCCGGGCCGACACCGTGCATGATGATTACAGCGGCGAACAGACCGTGTTCGACGGTTGGGGCAGACCGATTACACCGCGTCACGCCGCGGATGTGCGTCGCCGCTACCACCTGAGTCAGGAACGTTCGGCCAAGGCGACCGATGATGGTGGCGCCCATCGTGAATAGCACCATCGAAATAATCATGCCGGAACGGGCAGGATGATCGGCACCACCGCTGCCGAGGCGCTGGTCTCCGCCAGCGGTGTGTATCTGCTTGTCGGCACATTGGTGGCCATCGCGTTCGTGTTTCGAGGCGCCGGCAAAATTGATCCGTCGGCGGCGCGGGGCAGCCTGGGCTTTCGACTTGCCATTTTGCCCGGCTGCATTGCCCTGTGGCCTCTGATGCTGATGTTCTGGCGCCGCGGCCATGGCAAGACCGAACGCAACGCTCATCGCGACCTCGCACGCCAGAGCCAGGCCAGCAAAGCGTCGTGATTGCGCCTCTGCGACGACGTCATCGTCTGCTGATTACGCTGGCCGCGATCGCCAGCCCGCTCATCCTGTACGTCGCGCTCAGCGGTCGTTCACCTGTGATAACAGACGCAACACCGCTGGTGACGCGAAATATTCCGCCCGCCGGTACGGTCTTGGTTGGCGAGCACTCGTTGCAGCTGCCGCAGTCAGAACGTGGCGCATCGATTCAGGCGGTGTTGTTCCGGGAGTCCGATGCGGATGCGCCATGGACCCTCGCTCTGGCCGATGCAGGTACAAAGAGCCCGGGGCCCGACGTTCTGGTGTATTGGCAGCAGGATGATTCGTTGTCGCAACTGACCGCCGACGCGGTTTTGCTGGGACCGTATCTGAGTCGACGCGACAATCGCTACCGCATGCCGGTCAGTCGGGCCAGCGGCGGCGTCGTGCTCTACAGCCTGGCGCACAACAAAGTGCTCGGCACACTGGCGTTAAAAGCGATGGTTGAGGAGTCGTAGATCATGCAGTACCAAATTCAGGCGTGTTTCGAGAACGGCAGGTAAAGACGCGGTGAGTCACGACTACCGGGCCGTCGGCTGGAATCGTCAGAAAAAGGTCTATGACCTGGCCATTGTGGTTGGTCTGATTCTGTTTTTTGCACTTTGGGTCGGGCTGCATCTGATCCTGCATCCGCAGATCACGGCGGAGACGCTAATTATTCGCGGCTTTGCGGTTGCTGCGTTTTTTCTGCTGCACGTCATATTGAGCATCGGACCGCTGTGTCGTCTTGATCCGCGTTTTCTGCCGCTGCTCTACAATCGCCGCCATCTTGGCGTCACGATGTTTCTGCTCGCGGCCGTGCACGGCATCTTCTCACTGATTCAGTTTCACGCTCTGGGCGATGTCAATCCTCTGGTCAGCGTCCTTAGCAGCAACGGCAATCTGCAAACCGTCTCGGAGTTTCCGTTCCAGCCGTTCGGACTGGCGGCATTGATCATTCTGTTTTTGATGGCCGCCACAAGCCACGATTTCTGGCTCGCCAATCTCAGCGCGCCGGTATGGAAGGCTCTGCATATGAGTGTGTATGTCGCTTATGTGCTGCTGGTTGCGCACGTGGCACTGGGCATTTTGCAAAGCGAGACAGATGCGTCGCTCGGCGTGATCATGGCATTGGGTATTGTCTGGGTCATGGGCCTGCATATTGTTGCCGGTATCGGTGAGCGGCGTGGTGATCGTCCGCTGGACGAGCGCACCGGTGATGACCAATCCCTGTGGCTGGACGCCGGCGTCGCGGCCAGCATTCCCGACGGGCGCGCCCGAGTGGTCCATGTGGGCGGCGAGCGCGTTGCGATCTTCCACTACGATGGCCTCCTTAGTGCCGTGTCGGCAGTGTGTCAGCATCAGAACGGACCGCTGGGCGAAGGATGCGTGATCGACGGCCTGATCACCTGTCCGTGGCACGGCTATCAATACGATCCGCGCACAGGGCGCTCGCCAGCGCCGTTTACCGAGCGCGTGCCGACGTTCGCACTTCGTCTGGTCAACGACCGGGTTCAGGTCAGTGCAATACCCCAGCCACCGGGCAGCCCCGTCGAACCACTCAGACTCGCGGAGAAAAGCCATGGCTGAGCGTCCGTTTTACGTTGGCTACAAGCCCCACGCCGAGCCGGGCATACGCCGCTTTCTGGCACCGCGCATTGTCGGTGTTGGTGGTGTGTTTCTGCTGATCGCATTGCTGGTTGTTCAGACGCAGACACCGTTCGCAGACTCGCGTTTCGAATTTGGCGTTACGCGTAGCTTCGAGGGCATCGTCGCCGAGTATCCCTACCCGACGCTTCTGCTGCCGCGCCCGGGTCGCAGCGACCACATGCCCTACTCGCGCTACCTGCTTACGGCGCAGGGCAAGTTTGGTGCTGCACCGCTGTTTGAGGGAATGGCCGGTCGTCGCGTAGAGCTCACCGGCAGCCTGATCTACCGCGACGGGCAAACCATGATCGAGGTAGTGCCTGATTCAATCGAAGCGCGCTCCGGCGACGACCCGGTCGCACAGGACGAGACGCTCGGCGCCATCACGCTGCGCGGTGAAATCGTCGACAGCAAGTGCTACCTCGGCGTCATGAAGCCTGCAACATTCAAGCCTCACAAGGCCTGCGCGATTCGCTGTCTCAGCGGTGGCATACCGGCATTACTTGTGGTGCGTCGCGACGACGGCCGTCATGAACATGTTCTTTTGGCTGATCCGGACGGCAGAGCGCTCAACCAGCATATTCTCGACCGCGTTGCCCAGCCGGTGAGTGTTTCCGGTGAGCTTTTCAGACGCGGCAGCGACCTGATTCTGCGCGCGGCTCCTGACGACGTGGTTGCACTGTGATTCGGCGTGCAGCTGGGGATTTATGCATTGAGGCTACAATACTGACATGAGTCGTTCGACCACCACATCTGCGCCAGCCTACCCGGTCTTCGCCGAGGCCATCCCAGAGGTCAGTGACCGTGCGGGCAACTATCAACTGCGTTTTGCCCGCAGCGCCGAGGATCTCGATCAGGTCAGCAAGTTGCGCTTCGCCGTGTTCAACGTGGAGTTGCAGGAGGGTCTGAACGAATCCTGGCAAACCTGCCGCGACGTCGATCAATACGATGCGTATTGTCACCATCTGATGGTGGTGGATACAACCACCGACGAGATCGTAGGCACCTACCGCATGCAAACGGCGCAAATGGCCGCGAGCGGTCACGGCTTTTACTCCGACGGCGAATTTGTTCTGGCCTCGCTTGGCACTGAGTTCCTGCATCAGGCGGTGGAACTCGGCCGAGCCTGCGTTGCGCTTAATCATCGCAACAGCAAGGTGTTGTTTCTGCTCTGGCGCGGACTGGCGGCCTACATGCTGCATAATCGCCGGCGTTTCTTTTTTGGCTGCTGCAGCTTGACCAGTCAGGACCCGGCGGAGGGCTGGCACGTGCTGCAACATCTGCGCCAGCGCGGGCTGATGCATGACAGCCTGAATGTGAAGCCACGCCCGGAGCTGGCCTGCTTCGACGCGAACTTCGATCCCGGCCCGCCCGAATCACGTATTCGACTTCCGCGACTTATGCGCACGTACGTGGACTACGGCGCCCGCATCGTCGGCGAGCCAGTGATCGACCGGCAGTTCAAGACTATCGACTTCCTCGCAGTGTTCGACATGGATGCGATCTCTCCCCGTGCCAAGCGACTGTTTGTTGACTAGGTGGCGCGGCGATGACGGTTTTTTTTCGCGCGTTGATCGGCGCCATGCGCGCGAGCGCTTTTACCTGCTGGACGCTGTGCATGATCGCACTGATGTATCTGGTACGCAGCGTCTCGGCGCCCGGACTGGCGCAATGGCGAAGACTCCAGCGACTGTTCCGAGCGTGGGCGCGTGTGGGCCTGCGCATCATGAACATTCGACTGCACGTCGATGGCCCGCTGCCGCCGACGCCCTGCCTTCTGACGAGCAACCACCTCGGCTATCTGGATATCGTCGTGCTGGCCGCAACGTTCGAGGCAACGTTTGTGTCCAAGCTTGAGGTGGCCGCCTGGCCCGTTCTGGGTCCTGTCGTGAGGCTGCTAGGCACGATCTTTGTTGATCGCCAGAAACCTCGCGATGTGGCCCGCGTAAACAGACTCATTGAGTCAGCGCTCGCCGAGGGGCGTGCAGTGATCGTGTTTCCCGAAGGTACCAGTTCCGACGGTAGCGACGTGTTGCCGCTGCGCCCGTCTTTGCTGCGCGCCGCGCAGGATGACAGCGTGCCGCTGCACTACGCGCGTCTGGCCTATCAGACGCCAAGCCCGAATGAAGCCGCGACGGCGGTCTGCTGGTGGGGCGATGCCGATTTTCTGCCCCACGCGTGGGGTTTGTTTAAAGTGTCGCGCGTCGACGCGCTCATCCGTTTTGGCGAACACGCCGTGGACAACGCGCATCGCAAGATTCTTGCGCAGCGTTTGCACGATCACATCCGCGCGCTGCCTACCGCCCTTCCTTCCCATTCCTGATTTGACGTTAAGACCATGACTTTATCCTCGCAGAAAAAACTGAACGTCCACCCCTGTGCCGGCGATTGCATTGCCTATCTGCAACAGGGACTTGATGCGATTAGCGAGCTTGACGACGTGCAGTACACTACGACCCTGCCGCCGGTGTTTGTCAGCGGGGTTGGCGCGCATGTGCGGCACGTGCTTGATCACTTTCACTGTTTTTTGAGTGGTCTCGAGAGCGGTCGCATCGACTACGACCTGCGCGAACGCGATCCCCATATTGAGCGTGAACGCAGTGTCGCGATCGATGCGATCAAGGCGACCATGGATCAGCTGCTGGAGATTCAGGCGCAGCCGATTGAACCCGCTCTTCTGATCAAAATGGACAGCGGCTGCGCGGGCGAGCAGTGGGCCGAGTCGTCGCTCACACGGGAGCTGCAGTTTCTGGTCAGCCACACCATTCATCACTACGCACTCATGGCGGCTATTCTTGCGCACGCTGGATTCGAGGTGACGCGTGGCTTTGGCATCTCGCCCTCCACGTTGCGCCATCAGGCGCAGTAAGCGCGCGCGGGACACGCTCGCGCCAGATCAACCAACAGCATGACCCGCCGTCGGATCATTCTTGGCCTGTTCCTGATGTCACTGGTGGCATCCAACGTCTATCGTGCGCTCCAGGCAAAGCACCATAGCGACATTGAAGTGGCGGCGCGAGGCATGCAGTCGGTTTCTGTACAGCTTGAGTCCGAGGCGCCGGTTACCATCGCATACCGGGTGTATGGCGACGCCGATGCGCCGGTGGTCATTGCACTGCATGGCAGCCCGGCCGCCAGCGGTTTCGCTACGGTGGCGCCAGCGCTTGCCGATGATTTTCGCGTTCTCGTGCCGCACTTACCCGGCTTCGGCGCATCGACCCCCCGCATCCCCGACTACTCAATTGCCGCGCACGCCGTTTACGTGCAGCACTTCATGAACGCGCTCAACATTTCAAGCGCCCACTTTATCGGCTACAGCATGGGCAGTGGCGTAGCTTTGTCCCTGTACGATTTGCAGCCCGAGAGGGTGAAATCGCTCACGCTGCTGTCCGCGATTGGCGTGCAGGAGCTGGAGATGTTCGGCAACTATCATCTCAACCATGTGGTACACGGGGCGCAACTGGCGGGGCTCTGGTTACTCGAGAACGCGCTGCCCCATTTCGGCCTCCTGGATCGAGCCATGCTCAACACGCGCTACGCGCGCAACTTCTACGACACGGACCAGCGTCCGCTGCGCGCCATCCTCGAGCGCTTCGAACCGCCGCTCTTGATCCTGCATGGTGATCGCGATCCGCTGGTCCCCTACGCCGCCGCGCTCGAGCACGAGCGCATCGTACCCCAGTCCAGGCTCGTCACCTTCGACGGCGGGCATGGCCTTAACTACCGCGCCAGGCCGCCCGTCAATCCTGCCCTGCTACAGTTTCTGCGCGACGCCCAGAACGCCCTGGCACCCAACCGAAGCAAGGCGTCTGCGACAAGACTTGCGCGCGCGGCGGAACCTTTGTCAGACCACGTGCAGGTTTCCCTCAGCGGTCTGGCGCTGATCCTCGCGTTGATAACACTGTGCGTGAGCACTCTGATCAGCGAAGACGCAACCTGCATCGCCGCAGGCCTGCTCGTCGCAGGCGGCATCATCGAATTCTGGCCCGCGGCCATCGCCTGTCTGATTGGCATCTATCTGGGGGATGCCATGCTGTTTTTCGCCGGGCGCCATCTGGGCGCGCCGGCGCTTTCTCGAGCGCCCCTGCGCTGGTTTGTCAGTGCGGACGGCCTTGAGTCGGGCAAGGCATGGTTTGCCAAACGCGGACCGGCCACGATTGTGATCAGCCGCTTTGTGCCCGGCACACGACTGCCCACGTATCTTGCAGCCGGCGCACTCGGTCAGGGCTTTGTGCGCTTTTCACTCTGGTTTCTGCTCGCATCGATACTCTGGACGCCCGCGCTGGTTGCCATATCGGCCACGGCCGGGAGTGCCGTAGGTGCGCACTTTGATCAGTTCTCAACTTACGCGCTGCCCGTGCTGCTGGCCGTCATTGTCAGCATGATGATTGTGCTGCGCGTCGTGCTGCCGTTGGCCACCTACCGCGGTCGCCGTCTCATGCTGGGCCGCTGGCGCCGCCTGACGCGCTGGGAATTCTGGCCACGCTGGGCGTTCTACCCACCACTGGTGGTCTACATCCTCTACCTCGGCGTGCGCTATCGCTCGCCAACGCTGTTTACTGCGGCCAACCCCGCGATGCCCCACGGCGGTGTGATGGGCGAATCCAAGCGCGACATTCTCGAGGCGCTCAGCGCCCACAGCGTTAAGTTCGTGGCAACGACGGCGACGCTGCCCGAGGGTGATGCGCGGCAACGGATGCATTTTGTCAGCGAGTTTATGCAGCGACACGATTTGAGCTGGCCCGTGGTGCTCAAGCCTGACGTCGGCGAGCGCGGTAGCGACGTGCGCATTGCCAACGCCGAGGACGACGTCGCGGCCTATCTTGAGCAGCACAGCGCGGATACGCTGGTCCAGGCATTCGCGCCAGGACAGGAATTCGGCGTCTTCTATGTGCGGTTACCCGATGACGAGCACGGTCGCATTTTTGCGATCACCGACAAGCGGCCCCCGCAGGTTACCGGTGACGGTCTGCGCGATCTTGAGCAGCTGATTCTCGATGACGAACGCGCCGTGTGCATGGCGCCGACCATCATGCGTCGTCAGGGCGCCGCGCTGCACGAGGTTCCAGCCGCCGGCGAAATCGTCACTCTGGTCGACGTGGGCACACATTCGCAGGGCTGTGTGTTTCTTGACGGCGACTGGATTCGCTCGCCCGAACTGGCGCAGGTGATTGACGAAATCAGCCGGGATTACGAGGGCTTCTATTTCGGACGCTACGATATTCGAACGCCGAACATCGACGATTTTCGTCGCGGGGAGAACTTCAAGATCGTGGAACTCAATGGCGTCACGTCAGAAGCCACAAACATATACGATCCGAAAAACTCGCTATTCAAGGCCTACAAGGTCCTTGCACAACAATGGCGACTGGCGTTTGAAATCGGGCGCCGCAATCGGGATCGCGGCGCCCCTGTGACATCGGTATCCGCGCTGGCGAGGTCGATACTGGCCACGCGGCGCGCAGATGGCGCGCCGTCTGACAATTAGCTCTGGTGTTCGGGCATGCGCACCGTGATGCCGTCGAGTTCGTCGGTGACCTTGATCTGACAGCTCAGACGGCTGTTGTCGGTGCTGTCCTCCGCCGTGCAGTCGAGCATGTCGAGCTCGTCATCTTCTTTTGGCGGCAGTTTGGCCAACCACTCGTCGTCGACGAAAACGTGGCACGTCGCACAGCTCAGACAACCGCCGCAGTCGGCATCAATACCTGCAACGTTGTTTTCAATGGCTGCCTCCATCACGCTGAATCCGGCTGGTGCGTCGACAACGGTCTCGGCGCCCGCGTGATCGATAAATGTAATTTTTGGCATGTGCCCCTCTTCGATGGATGACAAAGCGTCGGTATAAAACACCACGTGGTGCGGCCGTGTCAACCGGCCTAACCGCGTTCAAATTCTCGCAGCGCGCGCAGATCATCGGGTGTATCCAGATCGTACGCGGCGGCCGCCAGCGGCACCTGCGTGCACGCGTCCGGATCAAGCAGCGCCTGACCACGCGGCGCGACACGCAATCGTTCAATATAGTTCGCCGGCCATACGACCGGTACGCCCAGCGTCGAGGCATATGAAGCAGCCGCCGGCCGGTGTGACGCCGCGCGCCACGCTGTGACCAGTCGACTGATGTCCGTGCCCAGCAGCCGGTACTGATCAACCACCAACACCGCTACCGCCCGTCCGGGCGTTATTTTGCTCAGAGCGAAGCTCAGACTTGCGTTCTGGCCGGCCGTCCAGTTGTCGAAGATATGCGGGCAGACGTCGCGGTTTTCAAGCAAAGGCTGCAAGCGATCAGCGTGAGCTCCAAGAATCACATGCACATTGCCATCGGCTGCACCAAGCGCGATATCCACGGTTCGCTCGAGCAGCGTTACGCCGTGCAAACTTACGCTTTGCTTGGGCTCACCCAGACGTGTCGACCCCCCAGCTGCCAGCACAACGGCGTCAAGCGCAGGCGTCGTCACTCGAACGTGCCGCCCGTACGGCCATTAATGACGGCCTGGGCCTGAGCCAGTATCGATAGCGCAATCGTCTCGGGCAGGTTCGCGCCAATGTTCAGACCGGCCGGCCCGTACAGACGATCATCGGACTCCACGCCCGCGCGCTGCATCACATCTTCGCGACGCGCCGTGGGACCGAGCAATCCGATGTAGCGCGCGTCGCTGGCGATTGCCGCCTGCAAGAACATGGCGTCGCGCTCCAGATGATGCGCCATGATGACGACCGCGTCGCTGCCATCGAATAGCGAAGCCTCGACCTGGTCGGGTGCGCAGATCGCGATGCTCGTATCCGCACCAAAACGCGCCGCGGTTGCCAGCGCTGCTCGATGATCCACAAGCGTGACGCGCCAGTCCAGCTGCCTTGCCAGTATCACAACAGGCACGGCATCGGCGCCGGCACCGCACACCACAAGATGCGGCGGCGGCGAGACCGGAATCAGCAGCCGATCCTGCAAGCGGCTGGCGCAATCGCGCGGCGGCGACGGTAGCGCGGAGGCCCAGGCATCATCAAGGTCGGTCTCGTCAAGGTGTACTTTCGAAGGCTCAGGCTGCTGCGTGGCCACGCTTCGTTCCCACCAGCAGAACCGACCCGCCCGCCAGTGCTCTTGCACACGGGCCAGGCCTGCGAAGCCCGACGTTCGCGAGGCCGGCTCGAGCAGAATATCGATTGCACCACCGCAGCCAAGACCCAGTCCCCACAGTGCCGCATCGTCTTCGGATAAATCGTAATGCAGCTGCAGTGGCTTTTCGTTTGCCCGCACGGTCCGCGCGTGCTCCATCAAATCGCCTTCAAGACACCCGCCGCTGACCATACCGAGCGGTTCGTGATCGGGAACAAGCAGCATCATCGCCCCCGCCTTGCGGTAGGACGACCCAGCCGTACCGATAACCGTGGCCAGCACGTAATCAAGATCGGGGGCGCGATCAAGCTGTTCGAACAGCGGCGTCAGACCAAGTTGCATCGCAGTTTCGGTCGCTAGTCGGCGTGCGCCGCGCAGCGCTCACAGTTTACCCAGCCGGAGTGGCCGTCGACGTAGTGCTCTTTTTTCCAGATGGGCAACTGCACCTTGGCCTGATCGATCAGGAAGCGGCAGGCCAGAAAGGCCTCGTCTCGATGCGGTGCGCTCACGCCGACCCAGACGGCGCAGTCGCCCAGCTCGAGCAGACCCTCACGATGGACCACCGACGCGCGGGTCACACCAAAGCGCTCACGGGCCTGAGCGATCAGACGCTCTCCTTCCTTGAGCGCCAACGGGCGATACACTTCGTATTCGAGGCGCAGTACCTCGTGTCCTTCATTGTGGTTTCGAATCCAGCCTTCGAATGACGTGAACGCACCGCAGGTCACGTCGCGCATCGACAAACGCAGCGCATCCACATCAATCGCGGAGTCCTGTATCGTCATCGACATTGTCAGCCCCCTGCTACCGGCGGAAAAAACAGCACCTCGTCGCCGTCGGCAACAGCGTGATCCGCGCGCACCATCTCGTCATTGACCGCAAACTTCATCCGCGAATAGCTCTCGAGCCCGCTTAGACGCGCAGCAACTTCTTCGAACAGCTCGCCAACGGTCGCCGCGTTGGTCTGCAGTGTTTCCTGGTCCTTGCCGGCCTGATCACGAAACGCTGCAAAGAAGGTAACGGTGACCGACTTCATGATGCGGCCTCCAGAATCTCGCGCCACTGTTCGGGCGTGTTGGCATTGGCCAGCGCATCGTCGGTCGCCGGTGCCAGAAGATGTGTGTTCATCGAGAGCAGCATCTTGCGCGGGCAGCGCAGATCGCGCTGCAGGAATGCCACCATGGCGTCGCGGCTGGCCGCTTCGTAGATCGCGCACAGAGGTTCGGGCAACCCGTTTGCATCGGCAAATGCCGTAGCGTCGTAGTGCGCATCGCGCTGCGCCACCAGCGTTGCCAGCGTGCTGGACGAAAGACGCGGCAAATCACAGGCCACAACGAGCCAGCTCGAAGCAGGTTCGCTCAGCAGGGCCGAGACGATCCCGTCTGCCGGTCCAATGCCTCCATGACGATCTTCAATCTGCGCGAAGCGCCCGCGTTCGCCTTCGGTCGTCGCCTGACGCACTGACACAAAGGTCTTGTCACACACTGCATCAACAAGGGCGACGGCGCGCTCAAGCAGTGAGCGCCCCTCCACGGTCAGCGCCGCCTTGTCGCGCCCCATTCGACGGCTCTGGCCGCCGGCCAGCACCAATCCATTGAGATTCACGCCGCGCCTCCGTCCTGGTTTGCGACGAAGTCGGATTTGCCGCCGCTCTTTGACAGCAGCTTCATGTCGCCGATGACCAGATGATGGCTGAGCGCCTTGAGCATGTCGTACACCGTTAGCGCCGCCACGCTGACGCCGGTCAACGCCTCCATCTCAACTCCGGTTTTGCCGCTGATCGCGACCTCGCACTGAATGCGTAGCGTGGACACTTCAAGCTCTGAGTCGAACTTGCAGCGCTCGATCGCCAGCGGATGACAAAACGGAATCAGCTCACTGGTTTTCTTTACGGCCATTGTTCCCGCGATGATGGCTGTTTGTACGACCGGCCCTTTTTTGGTCGCCAGGTCGCCGTCCTGAAACTGCGCGGCCACCTCGTCCGGCAAATGCACACAGGCTTGAGCGCGAGCCACACGCACGGTCGCCGTCTTGTGGCCCACATCCACCATGCGTGGCATGCCGTCGTCACCCACGTGCGACAGCTCGCTTTGCGCGCTGGTCCTGTTGTCGGCACCGCTACTCATGATCTAGCCTCCGATCTGAAACATTTCGATTTTTTCCTGCGCCACGCCAGCCGCGCGCAGCTCGCTATAGCGATCAGCCCGTGCCCCCCACAATCGGGCAATCAAATCCCGCATTTGTTCCACACTGGCGCCCTCGCGCAGTGGACCACGCAAATCTGCCCCTTCATTGGCAAACAGGCAGGTGTAGAGCTTGCCATCCGCCGACAGTCGTGCGCGCGTGCAGTCCGAGCAGAACGGCTGGCTGATTGAACTGATAAAGCCCACTTCCCCGCCACCGTCCTTGTAGCGGTAGCGAGTCGCGACCTCTCCGCGATAGCCCGCGCTGAGCGGCTCCAGCGGCCAGCGCGCGTCGATGATGCGACGAATCTCGCTGGAGGTCACGACATCCGCGAGCTTCCAGCGATTGCGCGTGCCTACGTCCATGTACTCAATAAAGCGCAGCGTGCAGCCGCGTTGTCGAAACGTTTCGGCCAGCGGCAGGATCTGGTCCTCATTGCGACCGCGCTCGATCACGGCGTTGATCTTCACCGTCTCAAAGCCCGCTTCGCGTGCGGCATCGATACCGGCAAACACTTCCTCAAGCGAGCCGCGCCCACCCGACATCATCAGAAACGACACCGGATCAGTGCTGTCCACACTGACGGTGATGCGTTGCAGGCCTGCCTCGCGCAGAGCCTCGGCATAGCGCGGAAGCAAAATGCCGTTGGTCGACATGGCAATGTCTTCAATGCCGGGCACATGGATGAGCCGGCCCAACAGAGCCGGCAGATCCTTGCGCAAAAGCGGTTCGCCGCCGGTCAGCCGTAGTTTGTTGATGCCAACCTGGGCGAACGCCGACACAAGCGTAACGGTTTCATCGTCGCTGAGCCGCTGCTGCTTGCTGTAGAAGGTGTATTTCTCATCGTAGACATCTTCAGGCATGCAATAAGGGCAGCGAAAATTGCAGCGATCGATCACCGACAATCGCAGGTCGCGCATGGGGCGGCCGCGTGTGTCACGGGTGTGAGCGCGATCTACCACGGATACCACGGCAGCAACGCGCCGGCCTCAAACTCCGACGCATTGGCCGGAAACTCCAACAGACCGTCGGTGCCTGCAAGCGCTGTGAAGTCGCCCGAAGTGTTGACCGGGTGCACGGTGGCATTGCGTGTACCCTCATCGCTTGCGAGTGTCGCCGCTGCAAACCAGGTCAGTGGAGGTTTGAAGCGTGCGGGTGTTGCCAAACGCACGAGTTCGGACTGCGCGGGATTTGCGAGCCCGCTCTGGCGCCGAAGCGCAGGGATGACATAGCGGCGCAGACAAACGAGTGCGGAAACCGGATTGCCTGGCAGAGCAAACACCAGCTGATCATCGGGTCCTTTGCCAAACCACATCGGTTTTCCCGGTCGCTGCGCGACGCGATGGAACACTTTGCCAACGCCCGCTGCGGCAAGCTCATCGGCCACATAATCATAGCGACCCTTCGAAACGCCACCGCTAACAACCAGCACGTCCGATTGCCCCAGCGCTTCACGAAGCGTATTGCCCACCGCCTCACGACCATCACCAACATGCCGCCGCTCCACGCGCTCGAATCCATGCTGAGCCAGCAGCGCCTGAAGCGCGTAGTCGTTGGAGCGTCGAATCTGATGCGCCGCCACCGGCTGATCGACGTCCACCAGCTCGTCGCCGGTGGCAAGCACGGTGATTCGCGGCATACACGTGACCTGCGGCGTGGCACAACCGGCCGACACGAGCACGGCCATGCGGGTCGCATCGATGCGCTCCCCGGCGGCCAGTAGCACCGTACCCTGGGTGTGATCACTGCCGCGAGCGTGCACAAACGTCGAGGCGGCGCGCGTTGCCTCGCTGTCCACGGTGACGCTGGGGCCGTCCCGAGTCAGACGCTCAACGGGGATAACCAGATCGCAACCCGCAGGCACCACTGCACCGGTCATTATTTCCACGCAGGTGCCTTGACCTGCATACGACACCGCCGGTGCACCCGCCGCGCCAACGTCGGTAACGCGCAGCGTCGAGGCGGGATCGGCGGACGCCAGCGCGATTCCGTCCATCGTCGCACGATCAAACGGCGGCTGATCGCGTTCGGCGACAACGTTCTGGCGCAGCACGCGTCCCATGCTCTGTGCCACGGCCAGCGGCTCGGCCGGCAATACCTCGACCTGCTCGAAGATCAACGCCTGTGCCCGGCTGACGCTGAGCAGATCGCTAGTAGTGCGGGTCAAACAGGCTCCCCCGAATAGCTTGTGACAGTTGTTCCGGGGCATCGCGGCCTGTGTCGTTGTATACCTGCCGTGCGACGGCCTCGGCCACATGCACGCTGACTTCGCGAATGTTGTCCAGCGGGGGGTACAGCGCACCGACAGAAAGATCGGCATCGGTGATCTGCGATGCCAGCGCGCGCGCCGCCGTCGTGAACAAGCGATCAGGTATGGAGGTCGCGCCGCTGAACAGCGCGCCCAGACCGACGCCTGGGAAAATATAGACGTTGTTGCCCTGCCCCGGGCGGAACTCACGGCCGTTCATCGACACGGGATTAAACGGGCTACCGCTGGCAAACAATGCACGGCAGTCGCTGTACTCATAGGCCTGTTCTGCGGTGCACTCGGCACGCGACGTGGGATTGGACAGCGCGAAGATCGTGGGTCGCTCGTTGACGTCGGCCATCAAACGAATCGCCGTTTCATCAAACGCACCCGGTGAACCGGTCGCGCCAATAAGCACATGCGGACGATGGGCCTTGATGGCTCCGTGGAAATCCAGTGGCGCATGCTCGTGCGCATACGGCCTGGAGTAGTCGGCGATGTTGTCGCGATCCGCTGTGATCAGCCCAGTGCGATCGACAAACCACAGTCGCGCGCGTGCGTCGGCATCACTCAATCCTTCGTCCATCATCGCGCTGTGCATCAGATCGGCAATGCCGGTGGCCGCCGAACCGGCACCGAGAAACAGCACGCGCAAATCCTTGAACGGCACGCCACTGATCCGCGTCGACGCATAAACGCCCGCCAGAGCAACCGAAGCCGTGCCCTGGATGTCATCGTTGAAACACAACAATCGATCGCGATGCCGTGCCAGCAAACCAATTGCGTTCGGCGTCGAGAAATCCTCAAATTGCAGCAGTGCATCGGGATAGGCATCGGCGATCGCGTCCACGAATTCATCGACCAGCGACTGATACGCATCGCCGCGCAAACGCTCCTCGGGCATTCCCAGATACAGAGCCTGTTCGCGCAGCGCCTTGTTTTCCGTGCCCACGTCAAGCATGACCGGCATACATTGATCCGGATGGATGCCGGCGCAGGCGACATACAACGCAAGCTTGCCAATCGGAATGCCCATACCGTTGGCACCCAGATCACCAAGACCCAGAATGCGCTCGCCATCGGTCACCACCACGACGCGCACATCCTTATGCGGCCAGTTGTCCAGCACCTCGCGCACGCGCCCACGCTCGCGGCGCGTGATGTACATGCCGTGGGTCTGGCGGAAGATGTGCGCAAACTCGCGACAGGCCTCGCCCACCGTCGGCGTGTAGATCAGCGGCATGATCTCGCGCACGTGATCCATGACGATACGGAAGAACAACCGCTCGTTCCGATTTTGCAGCTGGCGCAGAAAGATATAGCGCTCGATGTCGCTGTTTTTGCGGCGCAAATTGGCCATGACGCGGCGGACCTGCTGGTCCTGCGTGAAGACCGCTGGCGGCAACAGGCCGGTCAACCCGTAGCGCTCGCGCTCCTCAACGGTAAAGGCCGTGGATTTATCGAGAGCGGGGTCACGCAGAAGCGCGTAACCCCGGGGGTGTGAGTCAGATGTCGTCATCCCCCCATGGTACCGCAATGTGCGGCCCGGGAGGGGACAGGAAAGCTACTGACCGCGCGCCTTGTAGGCCCGGACGGCCTGGTTGAATTCGGCGGCGGTTGCGTCCATGACGTCCACGGCCGCGTTATAGCGCTTGTCGCGAATCAGGCGGTGTTCGTCCGTCGCTTCGGCACCCAGCGCCTCGATATCGGCATCCAGGCAGGCCAGATAGGCCTCCATATCGGCAACGAAGCTCTTGACCGCCTTTTGCGCGACCACCATCTCTTCCTGAGTCTCGGTGTCGCCGCTCGGCAGATCCGAGGGCACTTCAGGATAGGCGCAGGCCGCATGTGCCGCCGAGCCCAGACCAAACAGCGAGATCGCCGTGAGATATTTCAGAGTTTTCATCGTGTGCAAAGTCCTCAAAATCGGGCTGTTTCAATGGCCTAAAGATAGCACATCTGTCCGCCTCGACCGGGGCCTGGATGTCACCGCCAGGCCGCAGCGCTGCGCCAGTCCGCGTAAACAATCGTTACTTGATCAGACGTGCTTCCCGCGCTCCCAGCCCTCTGCGGCAAGCCACTGCTGACCCGATTCGATCGCGCCTTCTTCCATGGTCGTCGCCATCGAATCATTCCAGCGATTGAGGTAGCCAAACAGCGCAATCACCCCGAGCATCTCGACAATCTCACCTTCATCCCAGTGCTCGTGCAAACGGATTTTCAGCTCGTCATCAACGCCGTTGGGGATGGTCGAGGCGGCAATCGAAAAATCGAGCGCTACGCGTTCAGCCTCATTGAACGCCGGGTGAGTCTTGTACTCCCAGATGTTCTCGAGCTGCTCATCGGGCGAGCCGTAGCGCTCCGCCGCACGAATCGTGTGCGCCTGACAATAGCGACACCCGGCAACGTGGCTCGACACATACCCGATCAGGCGTTTGAGCGCGCTGGTCACCCTGCCCTTGTTGTCCATGACCGCCATGTTCAAATTGATGAACGCTTTGGCAATGGCGGGTCGACGCTGCATCGTCAGTACGCTGTTGGGGCAAAAGCCCAGCGTCTCGTTGAAAAACTCGGCCAGACGGCGGACGTCGTCATCGGCATCAGGTGACAGTGGATCAACAAGTGGCATAAAGGGTGCTCTCCTCAAAGTTTGCGTGGCGTCAGGGCGCTACGGTGCGGTCCAGATACTTTTTCAAACGTTTCCAGGCATCGGCCGCCGGTTCTGCGTTGGTGTCCGGATCGCGATCCACGTGCAGCCAGAAACCGTGGCGGACATCATCATAAATATGCACATCGTTTTCGATACCCGCCGTACGCATGGCGGCGACAAAGCGATCCACCTGCTCTGGCGGAATGCCCGAGTCCATCTGTGCAAATGTGCCGTAAATCTCGTGATGGATGTGCGACATTTTTTCAGGATCGTCCAGCAGGCGACCGTAAAAAATAGCCGTGCCCTCGTGCCGCTCACCGCCGATGGCGTAGCTCAGCGCTACACCGCCGCCATAGCACCAGCCGATGGTCGCAACCTTGCCATTGACGTCATCACGTTTGCGCAGATAGCGTGCCGCGGCATCGAGGTTGGCGACGATCTGGTCCGGATTGGACAACGTCTCTTTCACCAACGCTCTGTTTTCCTCGCGGTTGTTGCCAATGCGTCCGGAGTACAAATCGACGGCCAGCGCCACGTAGCCTTCCGCCGCGAACGCATCAGCCGTCTGCTTGATGCGCTCGACCAGACCGTTCCATTCGTGAATCAGGATCACCGTACCGTGGGGGCCGTCACCGCTGGGCTCGGCCAGATAGCCAAACGCGTTCAGATTTTCCGGAAAGTAGCTCACGTTGCGACCGGTCGGCTCACCTGCCCGGCCTGCAATGGCATCCGGAATTTCACTCATCGCATCGGCCTGTGCTTGCGCAGCGAATGACACGATCAGGGTCGCGGTCAGCGCCCGAACGCGCGGACCATAAAACTTCTCAAAAACAGACATGGGCGGGGCCTCAGGTTGCTGCAGTCAGAGCGAAGCCTATCACGTCATTGCATCACCGATACGTTGCCCGCACACTGCGCGGGTGAACGAGTCTGCCTTGCATCGCCAAGCCCTTCTGTTGCTGTCGGGCATCGGCGCTATCACCCCTCTGGCGATTGACCTTTATCTGCCGGCGTTGCCTCAAATTTCGGCGCTTCTGGACGTACCCATGCAGCGCATCGAATCGTCCGTCAGCACCTATATGGTGGGACTGGGTGTCGGCGTTTTGATCGGCGCGGCCGTGTCGGATCGCTTTGGGCGCAAACCCTCCGTCGTGGGCGGGCTGGTGCTGTTTTGCCTGTGCAGTTTGCTGCTCGGTACAACCAGCAACGCGGATGTCTTCCTCGCGCTGCGCGTCGTGCAAGCGATCGGCGGTGGCTTCGCGTTTGTGAACATACCCGCCATCGTGCGTGACCTCTACGACGAGCAAAACAGTGCTCGGGCGTTCACCATGATTTCGATCATTGCGCTGATCGCCCCGCTCATCGCGCCAACGATCGGCTCGATCATCTTGGCAGTTTCAAACTGGCGCACGATTTTTTTCGCACTGACCGGCTACGCCGCGTTGCTTTGCGTGCTGGTTGCCGTTTATCTACCCGAAACCTCGCGTCGCCGCGGCGTGCCGAGCAACGCCAGAATCTCGACCCAGGTTCGTGCCAACGTGCGCCGGGTCATGAGCAACCCTGAGGCCGTGTCGCTGGTGGTCTGCCAGGGGTTTGTGTTTGCCGTAATGTTCGCGTTTGTGGCCGACGCTTCGTTTGCCTATATGGTGCACTACGGCCTCAGTTCGTGGCATTTCTCGATTCTGTTTGCGGCCAACATCCTGACGCTGATGCTGTGCAATCGACTCAACAAGCGTTTGTTGCTGAGCCGTCGGCCCTTCGACATCGTGCCCCTTGGTATCGGCCTGCAAATTGGCTCCAGCGCGCTGCTGCTGGCCGCCGTATTGTCGAGCGCGGCAACGTTGTGGGTATTCGTACCGCTGGTGATGCTTGGTGTCGGCGCGCATGCTCTGGTCACACCCAACCTCGTCGCCACCTTCATGGGTCGCTTCGAGGAAGGCGCCGGTACAGCCAGTGGCGTTATCACCTGTGCACAATATCTCGGTGCAGGTCTTGTATCCCTGATCGCCGCGGCTGTTCATGACGGCACGCTTCTGACGACGGCGCTGACGATGTTTTCAAGCGCCGTTTGTGCGGTTGCCGCCTATCGCGTGGCAAACCGTCGCCGCAACGCGCGACTGACTCTGGAAGCCACTAACTCGTAACGCCGCCCGTAGACAGCAGACGTTTGCCCAGTGCGGCGAGGTGCACCTCGTCGGGCCCGTCGGCCAAACGGATCGAGCGGGCACCGGCAAAGGCGCGCGCCAGAAACGAATCCTGCGACAGTCCCAGCGCACCATGAATCTGAATGGCGCGATCAATCACTGTCTGCGCCATACGTGGCGCCACGATCTTGATCATGCCAATGTCACTGCGCGCCGCCTTGCTGCCCATGACGTCGAGCTTGTGCGCGGCATGCAGGGTCAACAGACGTGCCTGTTCGATGTCGCATGCGGACTGCGCAATGGTCTCGCGGACACTGCCCTGAGCCGCCAACGGCTTGCCAAAGGCCACGCGTTCGTTGGCACGCGCGCACATTGCCTCAAGAGCACGCTGCGCGAGACCAATCAGACGCATGCAGTGATGAATGCGCCCGGGTCCGAGACGACCCTGAGCAATTTCAAAGCCGCGCCCGGCGCCGAAAATCATGTTGTCCGCCGGCACCTTCACGTTCTCGAACACGACTTCGGCGTGACCGTGCGGCGCGTCCGCATCGCCGAACACCCGCATGGGCCGCACCACGGTCACACCGTCAGTAGCGCGCGGCACCAGAATCATCGACTGCTGCGCGTGGCGCGCGGCGTCCGGATCGGTCTTGCCCATCACAATGAAAATCTCGCAGCGGGGGTCCATCGCGCCGGATGACCACCATTTGCGACCGGACACCCGATACCCGTCGTCAGCGCGCTCAATCGCGCATTCGATGTTGGTCGCATCTGACGAGGCAACCGCCGGCTCGGTCATGCAAAACGCCGAACGAATCTCGCCGTCGAGCAGCGGCCGCAGCCAGCGCGCCTTTTGCGCTTCGCTGCCATAGCGGATCAGCACCTCCATGTTGCCAGTGTCCGGTGCGCTGCAGTTGAACGGTTCGGAACCGATCAACGAGCGCCCCATGCGTTCCGCCATATGGGCGTATTCGAGATTGCTAAGTCCGGCTCCGTGCTCGGGCTCCGGACACCACAGATTCCACAGTTTTGCAGCACGCGCCAGAGCCTTCAATTCGCCCATGACCGGAACGACGCACCAGGGATTCGGCGCCCGCTCAACGTAGTCAAAGTAGTCGGGCTCCGCAGGGATAATGCGCGCCTCGACAAACTCGGCGACCGCATCGTTGAGTTGCTGTGCGCGCTGGCCCGGGGCCGGTAACTCGGGAAGCACGTCTACACGCCCGCCAGACAGGTGCCGCCGTCCACCGTGATGGTCGTACCGGTCATATACGAGCTTGCGTCGCTTGCGAGCAGCAGGAGCGGCCCGTCGAGCTCATTGAGTTCACCGGTTCTGCGCGGAAACAGCATTTTTGCCAAGGCCTGGCCTCGCTCGCCCTCAAAAAACGCCCGATTCATATCCGTGACGAAGTAACCCGGCGCGATGCCGTTAACCCGGATTTTCTCTCGAGCCAGTTCCAGCGCCATGGACTTGGTCAGATGAACAACGGCCGCTTTGGTGCTCGCATATGCAGCCTGAGTGGGCTGCACCACGTATGCCAGCAGCGAGGCGATATTGATAATGTTGCCGCCGTTGCCGGCTTTTGCCATGCGACGCGCCACGGCCTGGCCAACACGAAACACACCGCTGAGATTGACATCCAGCGTCTGATCCCAGGCTTCGGTCGTGATCTCAAGGAAACGCTCGGTGCGCGCGATGCCGGCGTTGTTAATCAGCACGTCCAGCGAACCGAAATGCGCCTCGGCCTTGTCCAGCGCGCGATCGATGCTGGCCATGTCCGCAACGTCCATCGCCACGGGCAGCGCTCGCTCGGCACCGAGCTTTTTGGCCAGCGCCTCAAGTCGATCCTCACGACGGGCCGCAAGCACAACACGGGCACCTGCGTCGGCGAGGACCTGCGCAAAATGCGCGCCAAGACCCGACGAGGCGCCAGTGACGACCGCCACCTTGTCGGTCAATGCAAAGCGCGAATCGCTCATTGTGTTTCTCCTTTCTGGTAGTCGGCCATCATATCGCCTATCGAGCAGATCATGTCATCGGTCTGTGTTTTGCCGCTGCTGTCCGTGCCACTATACTTCGATATCGCCCCGGCACGGAGACCGCGCATGACCGAGTTCACCTGCTTTAAACCCTCGCTCGTTACCTTTTTGCGCAAGCTGCGCAAAAACAACAATCGCGAGTGGTTCGCCGACAACAAAGCCCAGTACGAAGACCTCGTGCGCGAGCCAGCGCTGGACTTTATCTCCGCGATGGGCCAACCACTGGCCGACATCACGCCCTATTTTATTGCCGTGCCGAAGAAAACCGGCGGTTCACTGATGCGCCCGTATCGCGACACCCGCTTTGCCAAGGACAAGACGCCCTACAAGACCAACGTAGGCATTCAGTTTCGCTATGAGTTTGGCAAAGACGTGCATGCGCCCGGGTTTTACGTCCACATCGATCCCGACGAGGTGTTTGTCGGCGCCGGCATGTGGCGCCCCGACAGCAAGCCTCTGCGCGCGATCCGCGAGGCCATTGTCGAAGAAACGAAAACCTGGAAAGCCGCACGCGATCAGCGCACATTCAAAAAGCACTTTGAACTGGCCGGCGAACAACTCAAGACCGCACCGCGTGGATTCGACAAGCAACACCCGATGATTGATGACCTTCGCCGCAAGGATTTCATCGCAATCAAATCCATCTCGCACAAGGATCTCTACCAACCCACGCTGATCCGCGACATGGCGCGCACGTTCAAAGCCGCCTCGCCGCTTATGTCGTTTCTGTGCAAGGCCGTGGGCGCGCGCTTCTGATGGAAGCGCTGCAACCGGCTATCGATCTGATCAACGAGTGGTCCGGTCGCTCGCCCATTCTCGCGACGGTGGCCGGGGTCGCGGTCTTGCTGCTGCTGGCGTTCATCGTGCACCGGCTTACGCGACTGGTCCTGATTCGTGGCGCTCGCCATCTGGCTTCGCAAACCAGCAGCACCTGGGACGACAAGCTCATGGGCTTCCGGGTGTTTCGCCATCTGTCACACGTCATCCCCGCGCTGATCATCTATTTTGGTATCGACACGTTTGATCAGGTGCCCGAAGGCACCGTTGCGATTCTCAAAAACGTGAGCGTCGCCTACGGTGTGTTGTTTGTCGTACTGGCCACCGGCGCGCTGATCAATGCCCTTAGCGCTATTTACGATTCGATGCCGGTGTCGCGCGAGCGACCGCTAAAGGGATTTTTTCAGGTCACCAAGATCGTGATCTACTGCGCTGGTGCAGTCCTTGTCATTGCCGCCTTGGTCGACCGCTCACCTTTGTTGTTTTTTAGCGGACTCGGCGCCCTAACCGCTGTCCTGCTGCTGGTTTTCAAGGACACCATCCTGTCGCTGGTGGCCAGTGTTCAAATTGCCACCAGCGGCATCCTGCGCGTGGGTGACTGGGTCGAGATGCCCCAGTACGGCGCCGACGGCGACGTCATCGACATTGCTCTGCACACGGTGCGTGTCCAGAACTGGGACAAGACCGTCACCACCATTCCCACGCATCGCTTTATCTCCGATGCGTTCAAGAACTGGCGCTACATGAGTCGCTCCGGCGGACGGCGTATAAAGCGCTCGCTGCATCTGGACATGAGCAGCGTGCGTTTTCTCAAGCGCGAGGAAGTAGATCGGCTTGCGAAGTTTGCTCTGCTGCGTGACTACATCGAACAGAAACGGGCCGCGCTCGAAAAATCCAACGCGAAGCTGGATGACGACGGCAACGTCAATGCGCGCAGGCTAACCAACCTCGGTACGTTTCGCGCCTACATCGGCGAATACCTGCGCCACCATGACGACATCAACGATGGCATGACGCTGCTGGTACGCCAGCTCGATCCCGGACCACAGGGCCTGCCGATGCAGGTATATGCCTTTACGCGCAGCACAGAATGGGCCGAGCACGAGCGCGTCAAAGGCGACATCTTCGATCACCTGATCGCCATCGCGCCCGAGTTTGGTCTGAGCGTGTTCCAGGCGCCGGCCGGAAGCGATTTCAGGACGTTCGCCCAGCGCGATGAGAATACCTAATTGGCAATCATTGCCCGCAGCTTTTCACGCGCCTGATCGAAGCGTGCCTGCAGTTTTGGCGTCGCTACATCGCCATAGGCACCACGCGCCTCGGCCTCGGCCGCATCGATCGCCCGCAGCAGATCCGCGGCCGCCGCAGCACGGGCCGCCCCATCGGTACTGCCCACCGCGTTGATCCAGACCGGTGAAGAATGCGCGAACGGTCTGGCATGCATGCTCGGCCACGCGTCGCCCGGTCGTTCTGAAGCGTAAGCTCGCATCGCAACCCAGCCGCCCTCCGGGAGCACGATTTGCCCACTGAGTTCACCTGTGCCGCCCGCCTCCACGCCTTTGTGCGTACTGACCACCTGACCGTTGACAATCAGCTCAACCACATCGACGCGCGCCGTGCTCATAAGCGATGCTCGCCAGCTCTGCGTTCCGCTGGCAATCGTCTCGCCGGGACGAATGTTGTCCCCCAGGCTGAACAACAGCGCCGGACCGGTAGTAACAAAACTCTTGCCGGTGGTGGCGGCGGCCAGGACGTTGTCGGCCGTTGGTTCCGATTCAAGCCGCACATAGGTGCGACCCGTACCCGGCGCCGGCGTGCGATGAAAGTCGACCCAGGCATCGGTGCCCGACATCGCCGCAACGCTCTGGCCGATGTTCAAGAGGCGATACCAGACCTGCGCCGTTCCGAGCGGACTGGTCCACGCGCATACCAGTTCAAGCCCCATCTGTTGCGCCAGCACACCGTCGCTGACCAGCTCAGGTGGCATCGGATTGGTGGCGAGCTGCTCGAACGGATCGTCATCCATGACTACCGGATGCACGTAGGTGGCGAAGCCGCCGATCTTGCTGGCGTAGTCCAGCACGTCGCCATTGGTCAGATCGGGATTGCCAAGCGTGGGATTGAACGGTCCGAAAAACCATGGGGCGAACGGTTTGTCGACACCCAGCAGGCCCACATGTCCGTGGAAATGTGAGCGAACTTCCTGTCCCTGACGTACGGTACGCCCGTCGCGGACAGACTCTTGCCCGATCAGCGGTGCGTCGATGCGCCGCTCCCAGCGGTTCCACGACATGGGTGTCAACACATCGAGGTCTTCGCCTGCCATAACGCGCAAAGCGTCCTGATGCGTGGCCCGATGGTGCCCGTCACCGTTCAGATGCACGTGATGATCGGCGGCCGCGTAGCCCGCACCTCGGGCGTCCCACAGCGTCTCCAGTTCGACCACATACGACGTGGCGCTGCCCACGCGCACGTTGAAGGTTTTCTCGACAACCGGCGTCATTGGGCCGCGTGCAACCAGCGCGGTGTAGCGACCTGCCGGGAGCGTGAACCTGGCTTTCTCGTCGATATAGAAATAGTGACGGCCGGTTTGGGAATCGAAGTAGGTGGCATCGTGTGCGAACGCAACCGGATGGCCGTCGGACCGGCTTATCGATACACGTGCGGTGACGGGACGCTTGGATGCGTCACGTACCGCAAGCGATACGCTGCCTGTTGCATCTGCGTACTTCCACGTTTTGATCGCCACCGTTTGCGCCGCACCGCCATAGGTCGCGATCTTCTTCAAGACAAACTGTCGCCGATCACCCGGCTCCACGAAGTAGATGCTCTCGCCATCGGCGCTGAAGGCCGGGCTCAGCGCAAACGGATGGCCGCTGGTCAGACGATGGTTAACGCGCGGATCGTCGAGATCCATGGTCCATAAGTGATAGGCGTTGTCGATTGGCGCGGAATAGACAATCAGAGATTCGCTCGGGTGCGTATCCGCGCTTAAATGATAGGTCAGCGTTTCCGCATGCACGACCGTATCGGTGCCGGCCACAAAGTCACGTGCGCGCAGCACGCGGTGAGCGCGGTTGCCGTGCAAATAGAGCAGACCATTGCCGGACGCCAGACGGCGCGCATTGCGCTCGACCTGCGGCAAATCAGTTAGCTGCGACGCTGCGCCGGAGGGAAGGTGATGGCGCCACAAGCTGAGCTTGTCGCCAACTCCCGACGTGTAATAGACACTTTTTCCGTCAGCCGAAAATTCAGGATCGAGCTCGATGGTTGGTGTGTTGATGACGGTCTGCTCGCCATCTGCCAGCGTGAGAACAACAACAGACGTATCGAGGCCATCGTCGCGTACAAACGCCAGCCGGTTGCCGTCGGGCGACCAACGCGGGCGTGCATCCACGGCCGGACTGTTGGTTAGCTGCGTGGCCTGACCCGTCGCAAGATCAAGCTGCCAGATAAACCCCTGGGCCGCGAACACCAGTGTCTTGCCGTCAGGGGCCGGCGCCGGATCGGTCGGCCCATGGGCAAGGATGGGCAGCTCATGCTGCTCCAGATAGACGTGATGACCAAAATCGGAAAGCTTCGAGTACCGGTTGGTCCACTGGGCGGACGAAGCGGTGCAATAAAGTCCTGAGACCAGCAGGATCAGGGCCACAGGGCCGTGGGTGCGCAGAAACATGACGAATCAGAACTCCGGGCAGGCAATGCAAGACCGCATCAAGCAAACACCTTAAGCCAAAAGCTCGCGCATCGACAGCGCAGACCCGCCCGTCGATATGGCAACCGACGCGGCGGCATCAACGCAGTTTGACGCCGCCGACTCGCTCAACCGTTGTAACCTAAGCTTCGAACGGGAACATCAATTCCCGAAACCGCGAATCCCATTCGTGGCATTTTGCGACCCCGAGCGGACAGCACGCATCTGACGCAGCGCCGCTTTGTCTTCTTCTGCCCGGGCGGCCAGATCGCTTGCACGACGGCAGACCTTCCGTTTGAAGTGACTACCCGTCACATGCTCTCTGCGACAAACAATCTCGTCGTCTTTGTCGTCGGTGGTTTTGACCATGGTCACCTTGCCCGACTCGCTGGTCGCGACGTTTCGGACCACCGCCGGTTCTTCTGCCAGTGCGTCGTTTTGCGGTGCAACGATCTGCTGCTTCGCCGCCGTCATGTTCGCCGGTGCGGTGGCTTCCGGCGGGGTACTGGCGCAGGCGCTCAGAAAAAGTAAGGCTGCCGCAATGCTCAGATTGTTTTTCATGCTTGTCTCCCGATGATAACGTGGGCAGGGCTACTAGTACGAAACACTAGCATACATAGCGGACGTCGTCGCAAACGCTGTCTAAAATGTCACCACTGACCGGATACTGGCGCCGGAATGCATCAGGTCGAACGCCTCATTGATCTGGTCCAGCGGCATCACGTGGGTGATCAGATCGTCGATATTGATCTTGCCGTCCATGTACCAGTCGACAATGCGCGGCACGTCAGTGCGCCCGCGGGCGCCGCCGAAAGCCGTGCCTTTCCAGACCCGCCCGGTCACCAACTGGAACGGCCGTGTGGCAATCTCCTGCCCCGCTCCCGCCACGCCGATGATGATGCTCTCACCCCAACCCTTGTGACAACACTCCAGCGCCTGGCGCATCGTCGTGACATTCCCGATGCACTCAAAGCTGTAGTCCACACCGCCGTTGGTCATATCAACAATTTCCGCGACCACATCCGCTGAAGAGTCCGCATTCACAAAATCGGTCATGCCAAACTGTCGACCCAGGGCCTCGCGCTCCGGGTTCAGGTCCACACCGATGATGCGTGACGCGCCAATCATGCGCGCACCCTGAATGACGTTCAGACCAATGCCACCGAGCCCGAACACGGCGACCGTGGAGCCCGGCTCCACCTCCGCCGTATAGATGACCGCACCGATCCCCGTCGTCACACCGCAACCGATGTAGCAGACTTTGTCGAACGGCGCGTCCTCGCGAATCTTCGCCAGCGCGATCTCCGGCAGCACCGTGTAGTTGGAAAACGTGGAGCAGCCCATGTAGTGCAGTACGTCCTGATCGCCAACTTTGAAGCGACTCGAACCATCCGGCATCAGGCCTTGACCCTGGGTCGCGCGGATCGACTGACACAGATTGGTCTTTGGATGCAGGCAGAAATCACAGGTCCGACATTCGGGCGTGTAGAGCGGAATCACATGGTCGCCCTTCTTGAGGCCGGTGACGCCCGGCCCCACGTCGACAACCACGCCAGCGCCTTCGTGGCCCAAAATGGCCGGGAACGCGCCTTCCGGATCGTCGCCCGAGAGCGTAAACGCATCGGTATGACAAACACCGGTGGCATGAATCTCGACGAGCACCTCACCCTCGCGCGGACCACCCACGTCGACCGTTTCAATACTAAGCGGTGCGCCCGCTTTCCAGGCTACGGCTGCTTTGGTTTGCATGTCCAGACTCCTTAACTTCTCCGATACGCCCAATCAGGGCAGCTGCGTGATGATCTGTTCGGCCTCGTGGCGCTTTTGCACCGGCACCGTCTTCGGATAGCCGTAGGAAATCAGACCCACCACAAATTCTTTTTCCTGATCGATGCCGAGCGCATCCAGATAGCGCGGATCGCGCGTGATCGAGCCGGTCGACCATTTCATACCGATGCCGAGCTGCCACAAATAAAGCGAAAACGAATGAACCGCACAGGCGCAGGACGCGTAATCTTCCTGCTGCATCAGTGCATCGTCATTGCGCTTGCAGGTGACGACCACCCATCCGGGCACCTTGGCCCATTTGTCGCGCTTGCGCGCCCCGACATCGGGATTGGCGCGTTCACCAACGATCACTTCCACCCAGTGCAGAGTCGACTCGCGGGCTTTCTCGCCAAGAAGATAGAAATGCCACGGCTGGGTCAGGTGGTGATTGGGCGCCCAGCGCGCCAGATCAATGGCGTCGAGGATGTGCTGTTGATCCACAGCGCGATCATCAAACAGCGCGATTGTGCGGCGGCCGCGGAGGTTGTCGGCGACCGCTTTTCGGTCATGTGACTCTTGATTGTTGTCGGTGGCAGTCGAAGCCATGAATGTGACACCTGTTGTCTAGAGTTGATAGTCCTGCGGATCAAACTGCCTGGTGCGGGCACGAAAGCGCCAGGTAAAATCCGGCCACAGCGCCACGTTGCGTCCGGTGGCGTGCTTGTACCAGCTGGTGCAGCCGCCGGTATTCCATACCGAACCTGCCAGAGCGCCCTGCACTTTATCATTGAAGCGCTGTTGCACGTCGCTGCGCACCTCCACGCGGGGCGCACCCGATACGCGCTGGTGTTCCAGCGCACCCATGACGTATTCAATTTGCGACTCGAGCATATAGATCATGGAATTGTGGCCAAGCGCGGTGTTGGGCCCGGCCAGCATGTAAAGATTCGGAAATCCCGCCACGACCGTGCCCAGATAGGCCTGTGGTCCCGCTTCCCAGTGCGACGCCAGATCAAGACCATCACGCCCGCGGACAAATCCCTCGTCGAACGGCGCGGTAACGTTGAAGCCCGTGCCAAGCACCACCACATCGCACGGCGTGTGCGAGCCGTCGCTGGCGATGACTCCGGTGGCATCCAGTGAGCGCACGCCCTGCGCAATCACATCAACGTTGGCGCGCATCAGGGCCGGATAATAGTCATTGGAGATCAGCACGCGCTTGCAGCCAATGCGATAGTCCGGTGTCACGGTGGCCCGCAAGGCCGGGTCGGCGATGCCGCGTCGGATGTGACGCCGCGCAAGCCATTCGAAAAAGCGCAGCACGCCCGGACGGTAGACGAACGCAATTGCGCGCATTTCGTTGGTGCCGTAAATCAAGCCACGCTGGAGTTTCTGCAGCCACGGCAAACGACGAAACAGGCCGTGCTCAAACCTGCTGATCTTCCGATCCGGCTTGGGCAGAATCCACGGCGGTGTGCGCTGGAACAAACTCAAGTGCGCCGCGCGCTGTGCTACGTGTGGCACAAACTGGATAGCGCTGGCGCCCGTGCCAATCACGGCAACACGTTTGCCCTCAAGCGGGAACCCGTGATCCCAGCTTTGGGAGTGAAACTGGTGTCCCTGGAAAGTGTCGAGTCCGTCAATGTTGGGCACGGCCGGGCGGGACAAAGCACCTGTGGCAAGAATCACGCTACGGACCACGAGCGACTGACCATCATCAAGATCAACGCGCCACACGTCGTTGTCCTGATCAAACGCCAGCGATTCTACGGCGGTGCCAAACTGCAGATGCGCGTCCAGCTCATGCTGCTTCGCACACCGTTTCAGATAGCGCCAGATTTCCTCGCTGCCTGAAAAGCTCCGCGACCATTCCGGGTTGGGCGCAAACGAGTAAGAATACAAATGCGAGGCGACATCACAGCCGCATCCGGGATAGCGATTGACCAGCCAGGTGCCACCGAGGTCCGCTTCTTTCTCAATGATCCGGAAATTGTGCTGGCCGCGTTTTTTGAGCGCGATGGCTGCGCCCAGGCCACCGAAGCCGGCACCAACAATAAGAACATCAAGTGGGGCGGTCGCAGAACTCAAGGCAACGTTCGCCGCATTACTGGCGCTGCGCCGTCAGCCCGCGCTCGCACAGAAAGTCCTGCACGCTGTCCTCGCCCGCGAGATGTCCGGCGCCCACCGCGAAAAACACGGTACCGGGCTGTGCCATCCGCGTTTCGATCCAGTCGGCAAAGCCCTCGTTGCGATCGGTCAGCAGAGCCTGCGTCAGGTCGGGCACCTCGTCCATCGAATCAATCATTTGCCGCGCAAAATCGGCGACGTTCCCGGACGCCCAACTCGACAGCAAATCATCAAGCAGCTCGCCCGACTCGTCCCAATCGCGCAGCGTGAGTTCCAGCCATTCGATTTGCTGCTGTTCGGGGAAACCATCAAGCATGGCGAGCTGCGCTTCAGCGCCTTCAATCCCGGTCAGCACTTTGCCCGCGTCGGCCGCGTTGTTTTGCAGTACGACATCGACGCCATAGTTGGCATCGAATCCCGCTGCCTGCATCTGCAGTTGCGCGACGGACATTACGGCCATCCACGGCTCCATCGGTTCAATCTGCTGTAGCGAGATGTTCAGCGTGGCCAGCTTCTCGCGCAGGGCCTGCGCGTTGTCCTCGCCAATCACCGACGACAGCGACCGCCCCTGGGGATCAACAGCATATTTCATGACCAGTTGGGCCATGCGCTGAGCGTCCTGCGTGTCGGTAGCCTCCAGCGCCACCTCATCCGCGGCCTCGTACGCCTCGCGCACGGCGCCTTCAAACCACTTCACGTCTTCTTTCAACGCATGGAACGTGCCGAACAAATAGATCGTGGTGTCCTCATCACTGAGTTTCCACAGGGCCGGGCCGTCCAGCGATGAAGCAGCCATCACCTGGGCCTCACACGGCGCATCGGCGGCGTTTATCTCCATCGGCGTGTCGTCACCGCCGCAGGCCGACAGCATCAGACCGAGCACGGCACAGGGCGTGAGCCGCCCGAGGACTCTGGAGGAACAACGAATATTCATAACGTGGGACCGCTCGGCTTCGCATCAAGATGCGTGCATCATAATCCATTCAAAGCCTTTGATCTGCACGCGCGCTTCACGCACACTTCGCCGCGGGGCCAGTGTGGCCATCCTCGCAGACAACGGCCGCGGCCGGTGGAGAGACAATGCTGACGTATATCCTCGTAGCGCTTGGGCTGCTGATCCTGCTCATCGTGGTTCTGGAACTCGGGTTCCCGCGATTGGCAACCGCCGCAGCGCTTGGTCTGGAACGTCGCCGCAACGGCCTGTCCTGGCGCGAAAAGACCATCGATGGCATGAACATCCGCTATCTCGAGGGCGGCCAGGGCGACACGCTGGTGCTGGTTCATGGCTTTGGCGCCGACAAGGATAACTTCACGCGCGTGGCGGGCGCTCTGACAAAACACTTTCATGTTGTCGCGCCCGACCTCCCGGGTTTTGGCGAATCGACCCGTCTTGCCGAGGCGCCCTATCAGTTCGAGGTGCAGACCCGACGCCTGCACGACGTTCTGCACGGCCTCGGCATCACGCGCTGTCACATTGGCGGCAGCTCCATGGGCGGCGCGATCGCCGCGCTCTATGGCGCGCTGTACCCCGACGAAGTCATTACCCGCTGGCTACTGGCGCCTGCCGGCGTGGAGGGTTGCGACGACAGCGTCATGGCTGCGCACTTTCGCGCCACGAGCGAGATGCTCCTGTTGCCCAAGTCGGTCGCCGACTTTCGTCGCGTCATGGAGCTGGCGGTAGAGAAGAAGATTTTTCTGCCGGGCAGCGTACGCCGCACGTTGGGCGAGCGCGCCATGCAGGACACGGTACTGCACACACGAGTGTTCGAGGAGATAGCGTTCTCCCCGCCGGTCAACGACGTAGTACGCACGTCACCGGCGCCGACGCTGATTGTGTGGGGTGATAAAGATCAGGTCCTGCACGTCAGCGGCGCGCCGATTCTGCGCGACGCATTGCCCAACGCCGAAATGATCATCATGCCGGGCATCGGGCACCTGCCCATGGTCGAGGCGCCCGCGCAAACCGCGCGAGATTACATAGATTTTGTGCAGCGTCACACCCAGCCGGGCTAGGCGCTACATGTTGCGTCGATACTCGCCGCCCACGCTGTACAGAGCGTGGGAGATCTGACCCAGCGACGCCACTTTCACCGCATCCATCAATGCCTCGAAAATATTGCCGCGATCACGAGCCACGGTCTGGAGATGGCTCAGTGCCGCGGCCAAATCACCGCTGTGGGTATCCTGGAACTGCCGCACCGTTTCAATCTGGGCATTTTTCTCATTGTCGTCCGAGCGCATGAGTTCGAGCGTGGTGATCTCGTCCTCCTGACCGTCCGGCGGCAGGAACGTGTTTACACCGATGATCGGCAACGTGCCGTCGTGTTTCTGCTGCTCGTAGACCATGCTTTCGTCCTGGATCTTGCCGCGCTGGTACATCGTGTCCATGGCGCCCAGTACGCCGCCGCGTTCGCTGATGCGCTCAAACTCGCGATACACCGCCTCCTCGACCAGATCGGTCAGCTCGTCAATGACAAACGAGCCCTGCAGCGGGTTTTCACAAAAATTCAGGCCAAGCTCGCGATTGATTATCAGCTGGATGGCGACCGCCCGACGCACCGATTGTTCGGTCGGCGTGGTGATGGCCTCATCAAACGCATTGGTGTGCAGCGAGTTGCAGTTATCGAACAGCGCATAGAGCGCCTGCAGCGTCGTGCGGATGTCGTTGAAGCTGATTTCCTGCGCATGCAGCGAACGGCCCGACGTCTGAATGTGATACTTCATCATCTGGCTGCGCGCGCTGGCGCCATAGCGTTCACGCATCGCCCGCGACCAGATGCGCCGGGCTACGCGGCCAATTACGGCGTACTCGGGATCCATGCCGTTGGAGAAAAAGAACGACAGGTTCGGCGCAAAATCGTCGATATTCATGCCGCGCGCAAGGTAGTACTCAACGATGGTGAAGCCGTTGGACAGCGTGAACGCAAGCTGACTGATCGGGTTCGCCCCGGCTTCGGCGATGTGATAGCCGCTGATCGATACGCTGTAGTAGTTGCGTACCTTGTGATCGATAAAATACTGCTGCACGTCGCCCATCATGCGCAGCGCAAACTCCGTAGAGAAAATGCAGGTGTTCTGCGCCTGATCTTCCTTGAGGATGTCGGCCTGCACGGTACCGCGCACGGACGCAAGCGTGCGCGCCTTGATCTTTGCGTAAGTCTCAGCGTCAACAACCTTGTCGCCGGAAATGCCGAGCAGTCCAAGACCCAGACCGTCGTTTCCTTCAGGCAGCTCGCCGCGATAGCTCGGACGACGTTTGCCGTCAAAATACGCGTCAATTTTCTCTTGCGCGGCGTCCCACAAGCCGTTTTCCCGCAGGTGCTTTTCAATCTGCTGATCAATCGCCGCGTTCATGAAAAACGCCAGGATCATCGGCGCGGGGCCGTTAATGGTCATCGAGACTGACGTGGTCGAGTCGCACAGATCAAACCCGGAATACAGTTTCTTCATGTCGTCGACGCTTGCGATCGACACGCCTGAGTTGCCGACCTTGCCGTAAATGTCCGGGCGTTCGTGCGGGTCTTCGCCATAGAGCGTGACCGAATCAAACGCCGTGGACAGACGCGACGCGGGCTGACCTTTCGACAAATAGTGGAAACGGCGATTGGTGCGCTCAGGTGTGCCTTCGCCGGCAAACATACGAATCGGGTCTTCGCCGGTACGGCGATACGGATAAACCCCCGCCGTGTAGGGATAGGCGCCCGGCAGGTTTTCTTTTTGCAGAAAACGCAGCTGCTCGCCCCAGTCCTTGTACTGAGGCGCGGCAATCTTCGGAATCTGCTGCTGGCTCAGGCTCTGGCGATAGTTGTTGCCCTCGATCGTGCGGTTGCGCACCTGATAGGCGTAACGCTCGCTGCGCACGCCGGCCGCGCGCTCGGGCCAGGCCTTGAGCTGTTCGATGGCATCGGCCGACAGCGACTGCAGGGCACTCTGGTAGGCCGCGCGCAGAGTGGCCACAGCATCATCGCCCCTGAGCGCATCGTCGCCGTAAGGCATGAAGGGCTCGGGCAGCGACTCATCATTGAGCGTGCGAAGTGACTCGTACAAATGCTGTGCGCGCGTGGCGGCGTCGGCCTCGGTGTCCACCTGCGCGTTGATCGCCCGCCCCTGCTCGGCGATTTCCGCAAGATAGCGAATTCGCGGTCCCGGAATCAGCGAGACGGCGTCAGGAGTCCGCGTCTCCTCGCGCCACGGCGTCGTCCAGTGCGACTGATCAAGACCGACCTTCGCCGCCATCTGCTGGCAAAGTCGATCGAACATTACGCTCACGCCGGGGTCATTGAACTGACTGGCGATCGTCGGATAAACCGGCGTCTCGTCGTCGGTGGCCTGAAACTTCAGATGATTGCGGCGCCACTGCTTGCGCACGTCGCGCAGTGCGTCTTTGGCACCGCGTTTATCGAATTTGTTGAGCACGATCAGATCGGCGTAATCAATCATGTCGATTTTCTCAAGCTGACTGGCCGCACCGTAGTCCGAGGTCATCACGTAGACCGAGAAGTCCACGAGGTCCACAATCTCGCTGTCGCTTTGACCGATGCCGGCGGTCTCAACCGCGATCAGATCAAAACCCTGTGATTTCAGAAAGGCAACCGCGTCACCAAGAATATCGCTGGTCGCCAGATGCTGACGTCGCGTGGCAATTGAACGCATGAACGTGCGCTCGCTGCGCA
>CAZXCL010000002.1:123838-124997 GCA_964639265.1 uncultured Gammaproteobacteria bacterium
GCCAGATGCTGACGTCGCGTGGCAATTGAACGCATGAACGTGCGCTCGCTGCGCAGCGAATTCATGCGAATGCGGTCGCCCAGCAGCGCGCCACCCGTGCGCCGGCGCGTGGGATCGACGGCGACCACGGCCACGCGGCGATCTTCGAAACTTTGCAGAAATCGATTGAGAATCTCGTCGGTCACGCTCGACTTGCCGGCGCCGCCGGTGCCGGTGATCCCAACAACGGGCACGTTGCCGGCGCGCAGCTGCCAGCTTTTGCGCAGCGCACTGAGTTCCTCGTCACTGTACAGCCCCTGCTCGATCGCAGAAATCGTGCGCGCCCGGGCGATGTCGTCGTCGCCCTCGACACGCTCGGCGGGTCGACGCGCTTTTTGCGTACGCGTCACCAGATCCTGAATCATGGCCTCAAGACCCAGCTGCATGCCGTCATTCGGATGATAGATGCGCTCAACGCCGTAGCCGATCAGCTCCTGAATCTCCTCAGGCGTAATGGTACCGCCGCCACCGCCAAACACTCGGATGTGCTCGGCATCGCGCTCGCGCAGCATGTCCACCATGTACTTGAAGTACTCCATGTGGCCGCCCTGATACGAGCTGACCGCAATGCCGTCGGCATCTTCCTGCAGCGCTGCGTTGACCACGTCGGCCACGCTGCGGTTGTGCCCCAGATGAATCACCTCAACGCCCTGGGCCTGAATCAGGCGGCGCATGATGTTGATCGCCGCGTCATGGCCGTCGAACAACGACGCGGCCGTTACAAAGCGCAGCGGCGCCTTGGCCGTAGTGGCAGCGGTTCCTGGAACATCAGCGGCGGGACGGCTCATGGCGGCTCCTGATCTTGAGGTCGGCCAGCCATTATACAGAAGCTTTCGGAGGTGCTGGGGTGGCCGGGCTTGTGGGGTCGTTGTCGGTTCGGTCTCGGTCATAGCGGGTGGGTCTGGAGTAGGTCCCCTCGATACGTAATTGAGTGGCATTGGGCCCACCTGGGTCCGAGGCTTGACGACACCGCGAGTCTTTCCGCGACCTTGCGATGAAACTGTGGCAAACGCTGAACCCAAATACGCACGAAGATGGGAGAGGTGGGCCCGCGGGGGGTTGGGGGGTTTTTTTTTTGAACAAAAAAAGGCCCCCCCGGGGCCCGTGTGAAAAATAATTA
>CAZXCL010000003.1:0-66868 GCA_964639265.1 uncultured Gammaproteobacteria bacterium
CCCACCAACCGAGCTGTTCTCTCGGATTAGATGATCCAGGTCTTGGGCATAGCCGGCGGGTGAGGATTTTATTTTGGCAACTAAAGCGGACCGCAGGGAGCCATTGTCAAAATGAAGTCCTCACCCGCCGGCTATGCCCGAGACCGCACCGACTACAAACAACAGCTCGCTCCAACCCCATCTGTGGGTCGATTTTTGACGTAGAATATGGCCATGAATGACGCGATAAAAAAGCTGGTAATTGTAGGTGGCGGTACGGCCGGTTGGATGACGGCGGCGCTGATGCGTCGGGTCATGGGGCCGCAGCTGGCAATTGAGCTGGTCGAGTCGGAGGCCATCGGCATTGTTGGCGTTGGTGAGGCGACGATTCCCCCCATCGCGCACGTCAACAACGTGCTGGGTCTGGACGAAGCAGAGTTTTTGCGCGAGACCAAAGCGACCATCAAGCTTGCGATTCGTTTTGAAAACTGGCGCAAGAAAGGCGACAGCTACTATCACACGTTTGGCGCACCGGGACGCAGTCAGGCGTTTTGTCACTTCCATCATTTCTGGTCGCGCGCTCGCCTCAATGGTCACGACACAAATTTGTGGGACTACGATCTCAACTATCTGTGCGCCGAGGCCGGCAAGTTCGCCAAGCTCGAAGTCAATGATCCGATCTGGGAACTGCACTATGCGTATCATTTTGATTCTGGTCTCTATGGCCAGTATTTGCGCCGCTACAGTGAACGCTTGGGCGTAAAGCGTACCGAAGGGCTGATCGACAAAGTGGACGTGCGCGGTCAGGACGGACACGTAACGGCGGTGCATCTGCAGGGCGGCGGCAAAATCGAGGGCGATTTCTTTATCGACTGTTCGGGTGCCCGCGGGCTTCTTATTCAGCAGAAGCTCGGCACGGGCTACGAAGACTGGAGCCACTGGCTGCCCTGCGATCGGGCCATGGCGGTGCCCTCGAAGCGTTTCGACGAAACCGCACCCTATACGCGTTCCATCGCGCGCCGCGCCGGCTGGCAGTGGCGAATTCCGCTGCAGCATCGCAATGGTAACGGGCTGGTCTACAGCAGCGCCCACATAAGCGATGACGAGGCGCGTGAGTCGCTGATGTCGAATCTGGATTCCGAAGCGCTTGGTGATCCGCGCATCATCCGTTTTCGCACGGGCCGTACGCGTAAGCAGTGGCATCGAAACGTGGTTGCTGTGGGATTGTCGAGCGGATTCCTGGAGCCGCTGGAATCGACGAGCATCTACCTTATTCAGTCAGCGATCGTTCGTCTTATCCATCTGTTCCCGCACGGCGGTGTTACGCCCGAACTGATCAGTGAGTACAACCGGCAATCGCAGGAGGAGTTTGAGCTGATTCGCGACTTCATTATCCTGCACTACTATCTCAACGAGCGTGACGACAGCCAGTTCTGGCGCGACGTGCGTCAGGCCGACGTGCCGGATCGCCTGTTGCAGAAGATAGATCTGTTCCGCGCGAACGGCACGCTGACCAAAGACAATCTGGATATCTTCCTTGAACCCTCGTGGCTGCAGGTCATGCTGGGGCAGGGCGTGGTGCCACAGGACTATCATCCCCTGGCCAATTCGCTCACCGACGAGCAGCTGATCGACAAACTGCGCAACACGAAGGCCACCAAGCAACAGCCCATGGACAAGCTGCCGAGCCATGATGCGTTTCTCGAGATGTTCTGCAAGGCGAGCTAGCCTGTCGTGACCTGCCGCATCGTGATTCTCGGCGGCGGTACCGCCGGCTGGATGGCCGCCAATCTGATGGTGCGGCGCTGGGCGCCCGAGCAGGCGTCCATTACGTTGGTTGAATCGCCCGACATCGGCATTGTTGGGGTGGGCGAAGGCTCAACCCCGACACTCAAACGTTTTTTCGAACTGGTGGATATCGCCGACGCGGACTGGATGCCGCGCTGCGAGGCCACCTACAAGGTCAGTATTCGTTTTGAGGGCTGGAGTCCGCAGTCGGGGATTGCCTCCTACGCGCATCCGTTTGTCTCGCAAGTCGACAGCCACATTCAAAACGCGTTTTTCACCAACTGCATGACGCGTCGTCTGGGGCTTGACGTACACACCCAGCCCGACGATTTTTTTCTCAACGGAGTCCTGGCGCAAAACGCCTGTGGACCGCAAACGCCGGAGAATTTTCCATTCGTGGTGGAGTATGGCTACCACTTTAATGCTGGGCTTCTGGGTAGCTATCTCGGTGAGGTAGCCGTGGAACGCGGCGTCGTGCACCTGCCGGCCAGGATCGTCGAGGTCGCGCGTGCGCCCAACGGCAACATTGAAGCGCTGATCGATGAAGACGGTCGGCGCATCGCCGGCGATTTTTTCGTCGACTGCAGCGGCTTTGCCAGCGTGTTGATGGGCAAGACGCTTGGCGTGGGCTTCCGCTCGTTTGCCGACAATCTGTTTAACGATGCCGCGGTGGTGATGCCCACCGATACTGACGGTGCGCTGCAGCCTGAAACAGTGTCGATTGCCATGCGCCACGGTTGGCGCTGGCGGATTCCGCTCACCAGCCGCTACGGCAACGGCTATGTCTACAGCTCATCGTTTGTCGAGGCCGACGCTGCCGAGACCGAGCTGCGCGAGGCGTTGGGCACGCTTGACGACGATACGCAGGCGCGGCATCTGAAGATGCGCGTGGGCCAGCTCGAAAAGCACTGGTCCGGCAACTGTCTGGGATTGGGTCTGTCGCAGGGCTTCATCGAGCCTTTGGAGGCCACCGCGCTTCTGCTGGTGCAGGTCACTGTGGAGCTGTTCATGCAGCATTTCGAAAACGGCGAGTATGCTGATCGCGAGGCCGACACGTTCAATCGCAAGATCGACGAACGCTTTGAACGCGTGCGTGACTACGTCGTGGCGCACTACAAGCTCAACACACGCGACGACACCGATTACTGGCGCGCCAATCGCGACAACATGGTGCTGTCCGACTCGCTGCGCCATCTGCTTGATACCTGGTATCGCTGTCGTGACCTTAGCGAGGAAATTGCGCGTCAGAAGCTCGAATCGCACTTTGGCACCCTGTCGTGGCACTGTCTGTTGGCCGGGTACGGGGCGTTTCCGCCGTTGGCGCAAAAGCAGCCGGGTCGGGGCGATCACTACAAGGAAAAAAACGTGGCGGCATTTCTTGCCGGTTGCGCTCTGAATTTTGATGCCCATCGCGCCAATCTCAGCGCGTTGGAAAACTAACCCGGTACGACGCTCGCAAAGCAGTTGAGCGTCAGGCGGCCGCGCCGAAAATCCGTCGACAGCTTTTCCGGCGCCGTGATATGACCGGTATGCGGCACTTCGCCTGAATAGCAGATCAGGCGATTGAAGCGCGGGGGAATGACCGCGAGCTGCTCGGCCAGTTCGTTGGACTCGGTGATGTAACGTGGTGGCTCGCGAAAGTCGCGGCAGTGCTCGGCCAGCAGAGCCGTCGTCGCCACCGGGTCGCGCATTTCCATGGCCAGTGCGTGCTCGATCACATCCGGTTTTTTCCAGCGATAAAAGGCCGTGCCGCCGAGTTGCTCGTCGTCGAACAAATAGACCATGGCCGCAAATTTGCGTCGGCCCATGGTGTCGCGAGGATCCGTGTGACACAGCCGCTGAAAATTGCCGAGCCTCTCGGGCGGCAGGGTCACCATCGACAGGCCCGTGGCGATGTGGGCACCGCCGCGCAGGAAGCCGAACTGCGACCCCATGCGGCGCAGAAGATAGCGGTGGTAGTCGCGCAGCACCGTGTCGTCGAGAATCAGGTTGAGTCCCGGGTAGCCGGCTTCGGGCACGAAAAACTGCCCGGCGTGAGCGCAAGCATGGTCGATCAGGGCGTGCGGATCGACCAAAAAGTCATCGACGATCACCACCTTTTCGGCCGCGCTGATGGCGATCGTCTCCATCGGCGCATCGGCGTTGATTTTGATGGTCGGCAGCGGTTCTGGCGATTGAGCGGTCATGTCTTGGAAGTCGCGTTGAGTGGTTGCGACACTGCACGCTCTCAACGCTAAAAACAAGCGCTCGCCAGTCAAGCGCCTGCATTTGACCATGCGTCACGGCGAGAGGTTAAATGATGGGACACTCGGTCGCGAGGACGCTCTTATGATTGGCCACATTTTCCGCTTGCCGGTGCTCGCACTGTGGCTGGTTGGCGCTTCGGCGTGCGCGACACCGCCGCTCGATCAAGGCTGGCGCGAGGCCGTGATCAGTGTGACCGACGTGAGTGACTGGACGCGCTTTTATGTGGACACGCTGGGTTGGGAGGTGCGCGCGCAGGGCCGGGTTCCACGCAGCACGCTGGACGCATGGCAACTACCCGAGGCGGCCAGTGCTCGATTCGCCGTGGTGGCCAATCCGGGCACCGATCGGGGCTACGTTCGCATCATCGATTTTAATGGCGTCGAGCAAAAGCGCATACGTCCGCACGCCCAGGCCTGGGAGACCGGCGGTATCTACAACATGAACGTGCGCGTGGCCGATATCGCAGCGATTGAAAGGGCCGTCACGGACGCTGGGTGGCAGGCGCCGGCCGCGCCGGTCAATTTTCAGTTCGGCCCGTTTGACGTGTGGGAATGGATTCCGCGCCATCCTGACGGTGTGCGGGTGGCGTTTGCCGAGCGCGTAGCGCCGCCGCTCGAGGGGTGGCCGCATCTGGTGGTGTCGTCGCGCACCTTTAACTCCACGCAGATTGTCGCGGACATGGAGCGTGCCATGGCGTTTTATGAAGGCGTGCTGGGATTCAAGACCTATCTTGAGCATCAGGGCGCCAGCGAGGCCCCGGCGGATCATGTACTGGGTTTATCACGTGAGGCGATGACGCAAGTTGTGCGTGACGTGCGCATTGTAAGTCCAGACGGCGACAACGACGGCTCGGTGGAGCTGCTGATGTTTAAGGGCTATACCGGCCGGGATTTTTCGTCGCGGGCCGTACCGCCGAACCTGGGCAATTTGATGTTGCGCTATCCGGTCTCAGACTTGTCAGCCCTTGAGAAGCGTCTGCGGGACGCCGACGTTGCGCTCGCGGTCGCGCCAGTGATGACGCACATTGAGCCGTATGGAAAGGTTCGTCTGCTGGCCGTGCGTGCGCCCGACGGTGCGTGGCTGGAGTTTTTCGAGGCGCTCGAGTAACGCCGTTCGTGCCTCGTCATGACAGCTGAACCGGACAAACACTCGCTCGAGGTCGCGGTGCCCGAGGCAGGCGGCAACGCCATTGATCTGCTGCAGGCTGCGACGAATCTGCCGCGTCAGCGCATCAAGCACGCGATGGCCTGCGGGGCGGTGTGGCTGTCGTCGCAGGGCCGTCGAGCGGTTCGTCTGCGTCGAGCGACGCGCGCTCTGCAGCGCGGCGATGCCCTGCATATTCACTATGATCCAGCCGTACTGTCGCAGCAGCCGCCGACGCCTGTGCTGGTGGACGATGCAGGCCCGTATTCGGTCTGGATCAAGCCCTCGGGGATGCGTTCACAGGGGTCGAAATGGGGCGATCACTGCACCATCATGCGCTGGGCAGAAAAACACCTTGAGCCACAGCGAAATGCCTTCACGGTGCACCGTCTGGACATGCCCGCATCCGGGCTGATCGTCGTGGCGCATTCAAAAACCGCGGCGGCCAATCTGTCACAGCAGTTCAAAAACCGCACGGTGACCAAGCGCTATCGTGCTCGGGTGAAGGGTGACTGCCGATCGCTCGTCGAGCCTGTGACCGTGTCGACGCCGATCGACGGCAAGCAGGCGCGCAGTCACATTCGCTGCGTTGTCGAAGACAGTGGCACGCTCGAGTCTGTCGTTGAGGTGCGCATCGAGACAGGACGCAAGCACCAGATTCGGCGCCATCTGGCGGAGCTTGGGTTCCCGATTGTTGGTGATCGCCTCTACGGTGACGCGCAAGACGCTGACCCGGACTTGCAACTAACGGCCGTGCACCTGGCATTTGACCACCCGGACAGCAACGTCCGAGTGGTCTACGAGGTGCCTGGCGCCTGAATCACTCGCAGCTGGCGAGGGCGCTGGGTCCCGGCGGGCTGAAAAATGCCAGGCGCAGGATGCCCAGATCGGAGAAGTTGACCACGCCGTCGCCGTTCAGATCAGCCAGCGCATCGGTCGTGAAAAAGACGGTGCGCAAGTATCCCAGGTCGCTGAAGTTGACGACGCAGTCGTTGTTAAAGTCAGCGTCGCAGGCGTTTCCGAAGCCGTCGGCGTCTGCGTCAATCTGTTCAGCGTTGGGGGCCAGTGTGCAGTTGTCGCTGCTATCGGCGATGCCATCACTGTCGGTGTCAGCCGCTTCGACCAGCACGCGAATGTAGTCGCCGGGACTGCCGGCAAAAAGCTCAACGGATAGCGTATCGCCGCTGAACGTCGCGTCGTCGCCCGACTCCAGACCGCGAAGACCCGGGTTCAGGTACAGCGCGGAGGGATTGCCAAGCTCGGCATCTGTGTCGGTAAGCGTGCCAACCGTCGACAGGATGCCAATGATGTTGCCCGGGAAGGTAACGCTGCCGACGATGTCCCGGCTAGCTCCAGGATCGAACGACACGTAGTAGCTCGAAACCGGAGTCCCCGCCGGGACCACAGTATCGACCGGTTCGTCGAGTGTGATATCCGAGGCGATCGTCACGCCCTGTGCTTCTTCGAAGGCCAGCAGGTCATTGCTCTGAAAGTTGTCGTTGCCGACCGAACCGATGGGATCGCAGATCTGCTGAAAAATGCCGCCTTCGCTTGCGGCGGTGCCGCCGGTCACTGCGCCGCTGAGCGTTGTGTCCTCCGGCGCGCAGATGTTTACGCCAAAACTCGGTGAAGCCGAGCCGAGAATCACGCGAATGGAATCGCCAGGGCTGTTGGCCGAGAAATCGACGGTCAGATTCGCACCGTCAACCGACACGCTGTCGGTGCTTTCAAGACCAAGGAGCCCCGGGTTCAGATACGTGGCCGACGCGTTGCCGAGGAACTCACTGGCCTGCAGCTCATTGCGGGTGGTGATGACGCCGATGATGTCGTCGGGGAAGGTCAGGGTTGCTTCCACCGTGTTGGTGGGGCCCGGATCAAAGACGACATAGAAACTTGAGACGATCTCGCCAGCCGCAATGACCGTTGTGGTGTCGAGCTCAAGCGGCGCAGTGAGCTCGACCGCCTGCTGCTCTTCAAACGCAAACAAGTCGAACGAATCGAAATTGTCGCTGCCGACCGGACCGATTGGATCGCAGATCTGACGGAACTGGGCGCCGTTGGCGAAAACTGAGCCCCCGGTGATGGTGCCTTCGATGGTCTGCTCGTCACTGCTGCACGTGTTGATGCCGGAAACCGGGTCGACGCCGGTGACGACGCGAATGGCGTCGCCGGGCTGCACAGCACGCAGGTCGAAGTTGACCGTGGTGCCGCTGATGCTGACCGTGTCAGTCGACTCCAGCGACTGATTGCCAATGGCGTAGTCGGTGGCCGGATCGCCCAGCAGGTCGTCGGTTTCGTTGAAGCGCGGCGTGCTCGTAATCACCCCTAGCACCGGTTCATCGAAGGTCACCGAGCCAACCACGGTGCGTGTGACCAGCGGGTCGTAAATGATGTAGTGACTGGAGACAACCGAACCTGGACCCAGCACGTTGCTGTCCAGATCGGCGGCGGCCAGGTCCATGATCAGCAGCTCGCTGAGCGTGACGTCCTGGGATTCGTTGAACGCGCGAACATTGTTGTCGTCGTATGGATCGTTCCCCAGTACGGCTGGCGCAGGAATCTCGAGGAACACGCCGCCCTCGTCAAACGACTGACCCCCGGTCAATTCGCCGGATACGATATCTGCCAAAGCGGTCGATGACAGAAGAACAAGAACAATGCACGCTACGGTGCTCAACTGGCGTTGGCTCATAAGGTTGGTTCCTTTCTTGTTGTTTTTCCAAGCACACCAACTATACACTCCGCGCGTGCAGCATGAAGCGATACGCGATGTGCATTATGTTTATGGAGTCAGCAACTTTGCCTTCAGGCGTTATTCATATCTTCGGTGCCTCCGGGTCCGGTACCACGACACTTGGTGCAGCGCTCGCTAACCGTCTGGGGTTGCTGCACCTCGATGCGGATGATTTCTACTGGCGCAAAACCGAGCCGCCCTTCCAGGTAAAGGTGCCGCCCTCGGAGCGAGTGGCGGCGATTCGTGCGCGTCTTGAGGGTGTCGATCGCGCTGTGCTGTCCGGATCGCTATGTAGTTGGAGCGAGGGCCTCGCCGAGATGTTTGCGGTAGCCATTTTGGTGCGTCTTGATCCGGTCGTTCGGATGCAGCGCTTGCGAGATCGTGAGCGCGAGCGCAACGGCGTGCGTATCGAGCCCGGTGGCGATCTGCATCAGGATCATCTGGACTTTATGGCGTGGGCAGAAAAATACGACGAGGGCAGGGCCCCCCTGCGCACCCTGCATTTGCATCGCCAATGGATGTCCTCGCTACGCTGCCCGACCGTCGAGGTCAGTTCGCTGGAGCCAGTTCCGCGGGTGGTCCAACAGGTCGAGCGCGAGCTTGCGCAGCTTGGTCTCAACCTCTAGCGCGGCGCCGGCAACGCAAAACTCTGTCTGGCGGCTTCTGTCTCCAGCTCATCCGGGGTGTACCAGGGCTTGAGTGCTGTCGCCGATGTCAGAGCCGGATGCTGTTTGAGAAAGCTCTCGAAATTCGTGGTGGACGTCCGATACATGCTTTGTGCAACGAGGCTCATGAATGCTACCGTCGTGGTCACGTTAAACTTGTCGGACGCGCCCGCATTGGCGGCCAGCTGACGAATAGCATTCGACAGTCTGTACAGTGCGGTCACAAAGTCGTCGCGCTCGAGCATCAAATACGCGGCCCGCAAATGCTGCGTATGGTCGAACTGAGCCGCATCCAGCTGTCCGGACTCCAGCCGGTGGAGGAAAAGAGCGTCATCCTGGTCCACGTTTTGTCTCCGCCATGGGTCGTCGAGCAGGAGAACTTACCAAAAACAAGCGCCTCGTTCGATTTGCTAAAGTAGGGACTCCAAAGCCTGTGGCAACCTCGCATGAATGAGAAGGCAGACACCGATCCCTACGCGCCCCCCGGCGTCAATCTGAGTACGCCGCCGCCGGATCAGCAGCCCAATCCGCACGATGTGGAGAAGCAGATCTTCGGCCTCGCGATTAGTGGTTTGATCATGGCCTACTTTGGCGCGTGGTTGTTGGTGGTGTGCGGTGTGTTGGTGTTCGCCGATGCGTGGCTTGCCGGCATCTACCGCTGGCCAGGTAAGAAGGGCTTTTTGAATATCTCGCCCATGGCATGGGGCATATGCACGCATCTACTTTTCATTGTGGTCTTCCCGCTGTACATGATTGCGCGGCCAAGGCTGAAGACCAGACCGGGAAATCAGCGCCTGTATCTTGCGCTGATCATCGCCGGGATTCTTAATGCCATCGCGCTGTTGATCCAGGCGATCTATCCGGAATTCGCACTCACCCCGGGCTAATCGCTTCGATCGGCTTTTTCCCGGTCCTTGCGCATGGCAAGCAGCAGGAAGAACACAAAGCCGCCCACGACGGTGCCGACAATAAGCACCATGCTGGCAAGCGCGGCGCCGCTCATGACCGCCGCTCCGCGAAGCGCTTGTAGAGGAAGCCGTTAAGCGCAATGCCGATGATCAGGACCAGGGCCCACTGCGTGACGACGCTGGCGTTGCTGTAAACATCAAACAGACTCCAGTTGCCGTTCTCGTCAAACCACGGATTCGCGCTGTAGCCACGCGACATCCACCAGATCACCAGCACAAGGGCAAGCACGACGTTGAGCGTGGTGCAGGCCGCGAAGTAGCTATCGGGCACTCGGAAATCCGAGTCCTTGTCGATAATGGCGTGCTTGAACTTCAGCAAGCCTTCCTTGAACGCGGCCAAAAGGAAAAACAGGCCCGACAGAATAAGACCAATGCCCCACACCCAGTCCTGGTTCGAAAAGAAATCCAGGCTCCAGGCTGACGGGAAACCGAACAGCACGATGAAAACCCCAGCGCGAACCGCGGCGCTGTTACGTGTGAGCCCAAGGTCGCAGAGGTTGCGAATAAACAGCTCGACCATGGGCAATAGTGAGCTGAACGCCGCCAGCACAAAGGCAAGAAAGAACACAACGGCCAGATAGTGCCCGCCCGGCAGACTGTCAAACAGGCGCGGAATGACCGAAAAAGTGAGCGCCTGGTTGCCGCTTTGCAGGTAGGTGATGGCCTGCGCGTCGGTGGCCGCCAGCGCAAACACCGACGGCAGGATCGCCATCGCCGCCACGATGGACGCCGTGTTGTTACCAAACGCTCCAATAAAGATGTTCAACGTGACATCTTCTCGCGCCCGCGAGTAGGACGAGATGGTCATCATCAGTCCCCAGCCAGCGCCGGTGGACCAGGCGGATTGCGATAGCGCTTCAATCCAGATTTTCGGATTACTGAAGTGGGCCGGATCGATGCGGAACAGATATTCGAGGCCCTTGATGCCGTTGTCCATATTCAGCGCCACGCCCATGACAATAAACAGCAGCACAAACAGACTCGGGATGAGAATGCGGTTGGCGCGCTCCAGACCGTTCTGGATGCCGCGCGTCAGCACAAGGATGGCGACCGCTACGACCAGCGCATAGAGCACCACAGTCAGCATGTTGCCGTTGGACGTAGCGTTCCAGTGCTGGGACAAAAAATCCGGATTCTGGGCGAGTGTATCGCTCAGTGTGGTCGCGCTGCCGGTGGCGGCCCACGCGTTTTTGATTGAGAAGCCCAGGTATTGCAGCCCCCAGCCGGTCACGACCGAGTAGTAAAAGCAGATACCGAGCGTACACACGGTGATAAAGAAACCGACCCACGTATAGCGCTTGCCCAGCGTGTTGCCAAACGCGCCAATCACACCCTGTTGGTGCTTTTTGCCAAGCCCGAACTCAATCAAAAGAATCGGGATCGACCAGACCAGCAAAAAAAGAATCCACAGCAGCAGAAACGAGCCGCCGTATTCGCCAGCCAGGCGCGGGAAGCGCCACAGATTGCCCGCACCAATGGCCATGCCCAATGACGCGAGGATGATGCCCCAGCGACTGCTAAAGCGTTCTTGTTGTTGTTGCATGTGCGCTAGCTTAGCGCAGCCCGGCGGCGAACGGGAAAATCAGCGCTCGCCGTTGAGGTAGCGATCCAGCTCAACGTGAAAATGGCGCAGGCGTTGCTCCTGTTCTCCCCACAGCGGTCCATCAAAACCCATCGAGCGCGAGCCTTCCTGGACGACGGGCAAAAGCTCCGAATCCTGATCAAGCACCAGACCGAGATTGGGTGGCTCGCCCAGCGGCACGTACTCGGTGTCGGGGCGGTCTTCGCCGGTCAGGTCGATGCCCTCGGGTATGCCCATCCAGGCCGGTGCCTTGTAGTCGGGATCTTCGGCGTGACGGTAGAGCGTCATCGTGTCGTAGTAAAAGCGCTCCGGATCCGTGGCGTGGGGCATGAAGCGCATCAGGAAAGCTCCCTCCGGATGCAGGCCAATCTGCACGTTCGGGAAAATACCGGTGGCCCAGCTGTCGGTCAGTTGACCGTCGCTCAGGGCGCTGTAGTCCAGGCCGATGCGCTCGGCGCGGGCGCGTTTGGCATTTTGAATAGCGCGGCGTACGCCGGCCGCATCGCCCACGTAATCGTCGGCCTGCATGCCGGCGTCGCCCATCATGAACTTCAGGCCTTCGTTGACGGAATTCTGATCGGGGAATCGCGGGCTGACCTGTGCCAGTGGCACAATCATGCGACTCGCTCCATAGGGGTAGAGGTCGTACTGCACGTTCAGATCGCCCATGACACCCTGCGTTTCCGGATGCACGGCGTGCAGATGATAGCTCTCATAAAAGGCGTCAACGCCGGTTTTCCAATTGGCGCCCCATTCGCTAACGACGTGACGCACCACGTTCATCTTGTCCAGATTGTAGGCTTCGAGGTAGCCCTCGGGCAGGCCGATACGATCCTTGAGCGGTGCGCAGTTCGGGTCCATGTTGACGAAAATGATGCCGGCAAGCGTTTCGCACCGAATCTCCTTGAGCCCGGGCCGGTGCGCGATGACTTCCGGCCGAAACGTCTCCTGATCGGTGATCGTGCCGAGCGATCCGTCCAGGCCGAAGTTCCAGGAATGGAACGAGCAGGTGAAGCTGGCGGCCGAACCGCAGGGGTTGTGCACCAGGCGATTGCCGCGGTGCGGGCAGACATTGAAAAACGCCTTTACCGACTGGTCTTCCTGACGCACCACCAGAATCTGTTCGTGGCGAATGGTGTAGACCAGATAGTCGCCGGCTTCAGGGATGTCGGATTCAACACCGGCGATTTGCCACACTTTGGTCCACAGCTGCGCCCACTCGCGCGCCATGAAGTCGCGATCAAAATAGCGTTCCTTACTGAAACGCTCGGTGCCGTTGTCGACATAGGGAACCTTCGCTTCCAGCGAGGTATCGGGGGCGTGTGGGTTGATCACGGCTTGCGCCACGGTGCTTTTGGCCATGGACCTCTCCTGTAACGTTGGGTCAGTTTGTTCGATGCTTAAGAATAATTGAGCTTGAATTCATCGGGAACACCGCCTGGCCAGGTGTCTCCCCACTGGTTGTTGCCGCCGTCCACCGTAATCACTTCGCCGGTGATGAACTTGCCGCTTGGGGCGGTGACGTAGGCGCAGGCCTGAGCGATGTCGAACACGTCACCGAGTGTGCGCATGGGATTGGAATCGGCGAAGCGATGCGCAGCGCGGCCCGGATAAACGTTGAGTCCTTCGGTCGAGATGGCGCCGGGGGAAACGCAGTTCACTCGAATGCCAAGCGGTGCCCATTCGGTGGACACCGATTTGGTCAGATAGATCACGCCGGCGCGCGCGGCGCAGGTGTGGGCAACTTGCGGCATGCCACGCTGCACGTTGGCCACGATGTTGACGATGCTGCCTTGCGTATCGTCATCGCGCCAGCGGCGGGCGGCCGCCTGCATCATGTACCAGGTGCCGTTCAGATTGGTGTCGATAACGGCGTTCCAGCCTTTCACCGAGTAGTCGAGCGCGTCCTGCGGAAACTGACCGCCGGCGTTGTTGATCAGGATGTCAGCCTGACCGTGATGTTTCCACACGTGCTCCATCAGCCGCGCCACGTCATCGGGGTCGCGAATGGTCATGGCCATCGCGCCCACGTTGGCCCCGAGCAAAGACTTCATACGATCGCGGGCCGATTCGACCTTCTCTGCGCTGCGCGAGCAGATCATGACGTTGGCGCCCAGGCGAGCGTAGAGGTAGGCGATGCCCTTGCCGATGCCTGAGCCGCCGCCGGAAACGATGACCGTTTTGCCGGCAAAAAGATCGTCGCGATAGACGAGCGGGTAGTCGGCGAGTTCCTCATCGCTCATGCCCCATTCGGGGTCGCCCTCGGGCGTCACAATACTTGTGGCGTGTTTGCTCATATGGCTATTTCCTGACCATGCACGGGCGGATTTGCGGGGGCCGCGTAGATTCCAGATTAAAAAGTATAGAGTTCCGGGGCCGTAAAAGAAACAGTCAAGATTGTTTTTTTTAGTCACAAATGCGGTACATTATGTTTGATTGCACTGACCAGGTAGAGACATGAAGTCATTGATTCTGCATCATTTTGATGCATCTCCGTTTGCCGAGAAGATACGGGTGGCGCTGGGCATGAAGAACCTGCCGTGGCATTCCGTGCAGATTCCGATGGTGATGCCCAAGCCCGAGTTGATGCCGCTGACCGGTGGCTACCGAAAAACGCCTGTTCTGCAAATCGGGGCAGAGGTCTACTGTGATACGAGCCTGATTCTCGAGGAGCTCGAGGCCCGTTTTCCAACGCCACCACTCATCGACCAACACAACGTCGGCACCGCCGCCGCTCTGGCCCGCTGGTCCGACACGAGTTTTTTTGAGCCCGGCGCGGGTCTGTCGATGGGCCTGAACCAGGGCTTGCCCGACGATATCCTCAGCGATCGCAAGGACTTCTTCAATTTCATGGATTTCGATCGTCTGAGCGATGATATCCCGCATCTCTACGACCAGTTTCTGGCGCAGGTTGCGCGGGTTGAGGATCAATTGTCGGACGGTCGCCTGTTCTGGCGAGGTCTGGACCCGGCGGTTGAGGACATTCTCGCCTACTTCCCAATCTGGATGGCGCGTGCAAACGTACCGGGGATGGAAGAGCGTCTGGCATCGTTCGCCCGTGTCGGCGCCTGGTCACAGCGCATTGCTGATTTCGGGCATGGCACGCCCAATCCGCTGACGGCCGCGTCGGCACTAGCGCTGGCCCGAGACGAGGAACCTGAAGCAGGCCACGGAGTTACGGCCACCTGTTCCGAGCTGGCAATGGGCGATGCGGTGACGGTCACCCCCACCGACTACGGTGCGGTACCCGTGGCTGGCGAGCTTCTCACGCTCAATCACCGCCGTATCACGATTCGTCGTCACAGCGATGAAACTGGGGTACTTAACACCCATTTCCCCCGGAGCGGCTATCGTGTCACCCAAAGATGACACGCAATGTGTTCGTCTTCCCTTTATCGTTGGTCTACACTTTTCACATAATTTGACGATTGTGACAGCGCGCGCATCTTGCGTGAGCGCAGGTGGACAGACCAAACGATAATAAGGATCTGCGTGTCCAGAAGGATCAACAGCCGCGGTGCCCGGCCAAGCGTCGGCTGGCTCTGGCGAAACCTGTTCGGGTTGATCGTGCTGCTGCAGGTGGCTTGCTCATCCCTGAGCCCACCGGATATCCCGGTGCCGGTGCTGACTGGCACATCACAGCAAGCTGCGCAGGAGACGCTGGCGACGCTGGGCCTTTCCACGCAGATCCTGCCACTCGATGAGTTGGATTTGAAACAGCGGTTTGGGCCGAGCCGTAGCGCGTGGCCGCCGCCTGACACGGTCGTCACCCAGCAACCGGCCGACGGCAGTCTTGCCGCAGGCTCGGTCGTTGTCCTGCAGGTCGCACGCTACCGTCGCATTGAGCCGCCAATGATCGTCCCCGTAGTCATTCCCGAAGGAACGATACCCGACGTCAGGGCTCTACCGCTGGATGCTGCGCAGCGCGCACTGCAGCGGGCGGATTTCGGCGTTCGTCTTCTTTCGGTGGGGCCAGACCAGTTACGTGCGCGCTTTGGCGAACGGCCGGGGCGCTGGCCGGTGCCCAACTCGGTTGTCGGGCAACGTCCGGCCGGCGGGACGATCGAAGACCTGGGCGAAACCGTGGACATCGACGTTGCCCGCTGGTCGCCGATGGATCTTGCAACCGGGGGTGTCGCCGGGAACACGCTGGCCCGGGCCCGCCGTCAGCTTGAGGCGGCGGGCTACAGGGTTGAGGTCATCGAGCGATCGCCCGTCAATGCGCCAAACGCCAGACACGGCGACGTGCTTGCAACGCAGCTGATTGGCCGCGACAACGGGCGCAATGTCATGCAACTGACCGTCGCCAATGCCAACGGACGCAACGTGACGCCGCCCCCGCCGCCAGACACCGACAGCGATGGGGTCCCTGATCCTGATGATGCGTGTCCACAAACTCCGGCGAATACCACGGTCGACGGGCGCGGCTGTCAGCAGGTGACAACGCCGCTCGACAGCGACGGCGATGGCGTACCCGATGACAGGGATCTGTGTCCGGACTCGCCGCCCGGAAGCTTTGGCGCTCCACAGGGCTGCACCTTGACGCAGCGCGTTAATCGTCTGCCGGACGGTCTTTACGCCTTTAATCGCCAGACGGTCATGCAGGTTGGCCGCCCTGAACCCTATCGCATCGTGTTGGTGCTCGATCCGCGTGGATCGGCAACCCCCGGTGACATCGAGGCGCAGGTGTTGAGCCAGCTGCCAGATGGTGATCGCCCGCCGTCGCGCGAGGTGAACGCGTTGAGTGACGAGACGGACGACTGCACTGCGCCGGTGATCTGCTTTCGTGAAAAGTACTACGAGCGCATGCGTGTGGATTTGCGCGTTGATCAAAAAGGCTGGGAAATCCGGCCGGACAATCCGGTGGCGATACGCGGTGTGGTCAGTGATCAGGTGACGCGCTGGAGCTGGACGGTGGTCCCGGCGTGCGACGGCGGCGGACTGCTCAACGGCGAGTGTCGCCCGGCGGCTCTGACGCTGGATGCCTATGCCATGTTTGACGACACAAGCTACGGACCGATCATGGTGTTCAACGAGCAGATCACCGTAGAGGTGTCTGCGGACGAACGCGTGGCGTCATTTTTTGAGCGCAACCGCACGCTGATCTTCGGCACGATTATTTTTGCCGTGTTGCTGGCGCTGGCGACGTGGTGGCTGGCGCGGCGCCGGCACAACACAGCCCGGCCTTTGCCGGAGTTCGAGGCCGTCAGCGTGCTGTTTATCGGTGCCAATCCGCGCGGCACCAGCCGCATTCGCCTGGATGAGGAGGTGCGCGGCATTGATCAGTCGATTCGTCTTGGCGAGCGACGCGATGCGTTTACTCTGCATCAGCACTGGGCAGCCCGCGTCAGCGATCTCGACGATGCGCTCATGCGCTTTAGACCCAATATCGTTCACATCAGTGCGCACGGCACAGACCGCGGTGAACTACTTCTCGAGGGCGGAGAGGGCGACGATGGCAAGGTCAGCGCCGCGCAGCTTGAAAAACTCTTCGCTATTCTTAGTGATGACATTCGCCTCGTTGTGCTGAACGCGTGTTTCTCCGAAGAGCAGGCGCGCCTGATCGTCAATCACGTGGACTGCGTCGTGGGGATGTCGGATGCGGTCAACGATCAGGTGGCGCAGCGTTTTGCCGAATCGTTCTACCTCGCGCTGGCCAACGGGCGCAGCGTGCAGATAGCGTTTGAGCTTGCCAGTGCCGAGGTGCAGGGCAAGGGGCAGGACGCCGTGCCGCGTCTGCTGGCGCTGCGCAGTGATCCCAGGCGTGTGGAGTTTGCACGACGATCGCCGGCACGCCATATCGAAGGAGTGAATATCTGATGGATACGACGGACGAGATGAGCGAGGGCGAACGCGTCGCGGCCTTCCTGATGGGCAGCGGACCACGCCATCGCAGCAGTGCCCCGGAGCCGGCGCTATTGCCGCATCTGGCGGCCTACTTGTGTCACGACTTCAGTATCGAAAAAGTCTTGCAAACCGCGCGTGATCTGGGGCTTTACGGCGGCGCGCCGCCGCCCTGGCCGGCGTTGTTCTACAGCACGCTCACGGCCGCCTGCACACGACCCGAGCTGGTGGCGCATCTGCGAGAGTTTTCCGGCATCCCCGAGATGCTTCTGCGCGTCGGCAGTCTGCCGCAGTCCCCGGCACAGGCCGACACCGCGGCGTGGCTGGAGCAATGCTGGGATGAACCCGATGCGATGGGCAGTGATTTTCCATCTTATGCGGGCGCAGCTCAGGTGCTGTGCGCTCAGCCGTCCGACATGATTGCCACCACGCTTGACGACGCGCGACTCGACCCGGCGCAGCTCGATCCGGAGTCTGTGCGCTGCTTGCTGGTAGCGATGCGCCAGATTGGTCGGGCGCCGGAGAACAGCTGGATCCGGCGGGCGCTGGATTCAGGCGCTGGCCAGCATCAGCGCTGGACGCGTCTGGCCCACGTGTTGCCGGATCTGCCCGCCGCCGAGCGCGCGCGCTATGCCGATGAACTGGCCTCGGCTGAGCTCGACGACCGCTATCCGCCGGACTACCGGGCCATGGTTGTGTCGCGTATTGCGCCGTTCGTTTCGTCGCGCCGAGCGTTTCATTATCGAGCGCTGACTGCTGAGATGGACCCGGTGTGGGTCGAGCAGATTGACGGGCTGCTCGGTGCCGGCTGGCCAGAGACGCTCTGGGCTGACGTCATGCGCGCCCATCCCGAACACGACATGTTTCGCAACGTCGTGCGTCCTCACGAAACCACCGAAATGGCGCCGTATGAGATCGAAAATCGCTACGGCGCGGCCCAGATGGCGATGAATCCCGGTGAGCCGGCCACGCGCGGCGGTGCAGGTGAGGAAACCAGCGCGCCGCCACCGCAGCCCGTACCCGTCGATCCTGCTGCGCCGGCCACGCCCCGCGCGCTGCAGGCCAACGTGATGCTGGATGACGATATGCAGGAGGTCAGCGCGTTTGTTGCCAATGCCCCGCACGTGGTGGATGTGTCGATCGGGCGCGGCGCCAGCGTGGTGGCGGATGTGGCGTTTGATGAAACCGTGTTTGATGAGACCGATGCAAAGTGGCTCAAGCTGCCGGTCTGGCTGCACTACGATGGCCAGACGCAGAAAGACGTTTTGCGCGTGCCGCGCGATGCCGCTCGCAATTCCAAAGAGGTCAGCTTCAACATCCGGGCGCCGGCGACGGGTCGGGTCAAGGCGCGGCTCTACGTGATGCGACCGGGCGGCGGCTTGCTGCTGCAGAGCGCCGTCTTGCTCGGTGACGTAGTGGCCGATGCGGCCACTGCCGTGGGTCATTCGCCAGGTCTCGAACTCAATGTGGACGTGCATGCGGGCGAACTGAACGATCCGCTGTCTTCGCCCACCGGAGGCGTGGTTGATGGCAGCGAGCGCGACGGTCAGGTCATCGGTGATGACGCGATGGTCGATCTGGATGTCTCGAGCCTGCACGGTTATCTGTCGAAGCTGGTTGTGGAAATCGAAACGGCCGCCGACCGCCGCAAGTACGATGACAAGGCCATCGACGAGGCGCTGGCCTCGCTGGCGATCGCAGGACAAGCCCTTCGCGCACGCTTTGCCGGTGCGCTTGGTCCGCTCATGGATAAACCGGTGATTCAGGTGCTCTCGCCGCGCGCCGGCGATCTGCTGCCCCTTGAGCTGGTGTACGACGGCGATCCGCTGGCCTCGGATTCCACGGTCTGCCCAAACTGGCGTGAGGCTGTGCGTGCGAACGACTGCAGCGGCTGCCCGGCGGCCGACGGCTCGCCGCACGTATGTCCGCGCCGTTTCTGGGGTGTGCAGAAAGTCATAGAGCGGCGCAGCGCCGGCGGCGGCCAGGGTTTTCAGGTGGGAGCGCATCCCACCAGCGGCCGACCTGCGTTGCGACCGATTGCCGGGGCTGCCGTGGGTGCGTCCGGGCGCGTGGAAGAACAGGATGTTGCCAAAGTGCGCGACAAGGTTGCCAGCGCCTTTGGTGTCGATACCCAGCAGGCGGTCGACTGGGACAGCTGGCGCGTGCTTGTAAACGATCACACGCCCGAACTTCTGGTTGCGATGCCCCACGATCACTACATCGCCAACGAGCTGAGCTCGGCACTGATGATGGGCGAACCCGAAGACGCCGATTTCGCGCCACCGGCCACGGCGTTGGTCTCTGGCAGCGTCCGCAAGGACGTGGTGCACACCGAAAACGCGCTGCCCGGACCCATCGTATTTCTGCTTGGCTGCAACACCTTGTTCAAGGAAGGTCAGATCGTCAGTTTCGCCGATGAGTTTCGCGACAACGGTGCAGCGCTGACCATCGCCACGATGGGCAAGCTCGTGGTCGAGCAGGCGCCCGAGGCGGCCGATGTGTTGCTGGATGTGCTCGCGCAGCGACCCGACGGCATCGATACACTCGGCCAGGTGTTGCTCAAGGCGCGGCGCGAATTACTTGCCAACGGCATGATCATGGCGTTGTTGCTGGTCGCCAACGGCGATGCGAACTGGCAACTGCCAGCCCAGGAGTAAAACCAATGAAGATCTACCAACTTGAAATGTTGCCCGCCGCGGAGGGCGACGCGCTGCTTCTGACCTACGGTGACAGCGAACACCCGCGACATGTGCTGATCGATGGCGGTCGGCGCTCCACCTATCCGCTCTTGCGTGAGCGCATTCTGGAAATCCCGCTAAACGAAGACGGCAAGCGCTACTTCGAGCTTCTGATTGTTTCGCACATCGATGCTGACCACATTGAGGGCATCATCGGTTTGCTCCAGGACGACGAGCTTGAGTGCGAATTCGGCGATATCTGGTTCAACGACTTTCAGCATCTCGAGCCGCTGGTTGCCGGTGAAATGCCGACGCATCTGGGTGCCAAGCAGGGCGAGTTTCTGGGTGCCCTGCTGCATCATCTGGATTTGCCCTGGAACGAGCATTTCCAGGGCGGCGCTGTCGTCATGCCGCCCGAGCCGCACCCGCTGCCGCGTATTGAGCTTGCCGATGGACTCACCCTTACGCTGGTATCACCGAGCATCGAGTCGCTGATCAAGCTGCGCAAGAAATGGAACAAGGTCATCGAGGCGGCGGGGTTTGTGCCTGGCAACCGCGAGGCCGCGCTGACGCAGTTTGGCGACAAGGCCTGGACACGGTTGTTGACCCATCTTGGCACCGATCGCAAGCGGCCGACCAACGATCACAGTGAGGCCAACGGGTCGAGTATTGGGGTGGTTGCTGAGTACGAGGGACATCGACTGCTTTTGTCGGGTGATGCCTGGCACAAAGTCCTTCATCCAGCGCTCGTTCGCTGGCGCGATGAGCACGAGCCGGATGCCGAGCGAGTAAAACTCGATGCCTTCAAGCTGCCGCATCACGGCAGCAAGAACAACATCAACGACAAGCTGATGGCCGTTATCGACTGCCCGCGCTATCTGGTCTCCACCAGCGGATCGCGGTTTCGTCATCCCGATGTGCCGGCCATCGAGACGATCATGGACCACCATCACGGCGATGAAAAACCCGAGCTGTGGTTCAACTACACTTCTAAACACAACGACTTCTGGGCCAACGAGGCTCGCGTGGTCACCCGCTACGGCGATGACGCCGTGTTCAGGCTAAACATCGACTAGAGGATCAACGGACATGACGATCAAGGTAAACGGCGAAGACAAGCGGTTGGGACTGGCGCTTTCGGGCGGCGGATTTCGGGCGGCTGCATTTCATCTGGGCGTGTTTCGCAAGCTCGAAGCGCTGGGGCTTTTGTGGAAGGTGGATCTTCTGACCTGCGTGAGCGGCGGCAGTATTGCGGGTGGCTTTCTGGCGCTCAACTGGGGCAAGGACGATGCGCTTGATCGGCTCGAGGCCTATCTCAAGACCAAATCCATTGCCGTGTCGTCCGTGCTTGGCGGCATCTTCAACCCGTTTGAGACGCGGCTCGAAAGGCTGGCTGCCACGTATGACAAGCATCTGTTCCATGACGCCAGGCTCGAGGATCTGAGCGGCGGGCCGCGGATTTATTTCAACGCGACCAACCTCGCCACGGGCAACATGTTTTTCTTTGTGGCCGGCGAGAACAAACCCACCGAGCTGGGCGAATGGCAGCTTGGCCAGAACGCAGGCGGCACCTTCCCGCTGAGTCATGCCGTAGCAGCCTCATCAGCGTTCCCGCCGGTGTTTCCACCGTTGCGCATCGATCAGGATCAGTTTGATGGGGACGTGGACTTCGTCACGCTGACTGACGGCGGTGTGTACGACAACCTCGGCGTTAATCCGGTGTTTCGAAAACGCAACGCGCTGGATTTTGTGATCGTCAGCGATGCGGGCAAGCCGTTTGCCATTGATGAGACGCCGACGGAAAAAGGCGCCATCGTGCTCAAGGAGGCGCTCGGTATCCTCATGGAGCAGGTGCGCGGGCTGCAGTTTCAGCGACTGGCGCTGTCGCATGAGGCGGGCCACGGTCCCAAGCCTTTGTGGTTTTCAATCAACAGCGTCGAGGGCGAGCAGCAGCCGGGTGATGCCACCTTTGCCTCCAGCGTCGGCACAAATCTCAAAAAGCTCAATGACGCGGAGATGGAGGTGCTGGGCCGCCACGGCGGTGCCCTGCTTGAGCATCGCATGCGCGAATATGCGCCGGAGATGCTTGGCGGCTGATCAGCCTGATGATTCGACGCTTACTTCGACAACGCCCTCGTCGCTGACCCGGGTCGGATAGACCGACAGATCGCCGCGCGCGAGCTGGCCGTTGGGCTTGCCCGTGCGCACGTCAAACATGGCGCCGTGCAGCGGACAGATCAGTCGAAAACGCCGCAGGCGCGCACCTTCGAACGTGGCTTTGGCGTGCGTGCACTCATTGGAGACGGCGTGAAATTCCTCGCCGATCCTGCACAGTACAATCGGGGTGCCCGCCGCTGTGGTGCACAAAACACCGGACTCGGGCATTTCGTTGGCGGGAATAACAGGCTCAAAAGTGGCGCTCACGGGGCATCCTTAAAAAAAACAGTCATGATTGTTTTATTCTCAAAAACGCGATGCTACCATCTTTCGCAGCGTGTAATTCGAGGAGTGTGCTGTGCTGACGTTTCTTTCAAGAATGACCGTCAAGGCGGAAAAAGAAGCCGAATATCTGGATCTGGTGGCCAAGCTAACCGAAGCGGTGCGCGCCAACGAACCCGATACGCTGCAATATCAGTTTTATAAGCTGCGCGATCAGCCGCTGGGCTACGCTGTCTTTGAGTCGTTTACCAGCGAAGAGGCGGAAAAAGCGCATCTGGATACGCCGCATTTTCATAAATACGCGCCGCCGATGATCGAGTGTCTCGATGGCGAGTACGTACGCGAATATCTCGACGATCTGCCCGGCTGACTGGTCGTGCATTCTCCGGGCGACGATTTAAGAACCAGCCGCATTCGCGCTACCACTCTGGGCGACTTGTTGTTGACGGCGGCCGACTCGGTGCCCGAACACACGGCGGTCGTGTTTCCCGAGCAGCGTCTGACCTATGCGCAGCTCACCGAGGCATCGCTCAAGGTCGCACGCAGCCTGCATGCGCTGGGCGTGGGGCGTGGTGATCACGTTGGCCTGCTGCTGCCGACCTGCGCGGAGTTTCTGGAAGCCATGTTTGGCGCGAGCCTGCTTGGCGCCGTGGTGGTGCCGATCAATGCGCGCTTTCGTCCAATGGAAATTGCCTACGTAACCGGCAACGCTGATCTCAAGGCCATCGTCACAACCAACAAGTTTGTGGACGTGGTCGACTTTTGCGGTCGGCTGCACGAAGCGCTGCCGGGCTTGAAAGAAGCACGCGATGCAACCTCGCTGTCGCTGCCCGATTTTCCGCAGCTCAACGCGGTTGTGTCGCTGTCCGGCGACGCAGTGGCCGGCCTCGTGGATCGCCCTGCGTTTGATGCGCTGGCCGCGAGCATCGATGAAGACGAGGTGCATCTGCGGCGACTGCAAACCCGTCTGGGATCCACTGCCCTGATTCTTTATACCTCGGGCACCACCTCGAACCCCAAGGGCTGCATGATCAGTCACGAGTCGATGGTGCGCAGTTCCATCGCGCTCGGTCGTCGGTACGAAGTGGGACCCAAAGACAGCTTCTGGTCGCCACTGCCGCTGTTTCACATCGCGGCGATTCTGCCACTGGTGTCTATTTTTGATCAGGGCGGCACGTATATTACGGCCGAACATTTCAACGCCGGCGAGGCGCTGAAGATGCTCGAGCAGGAGAAGGCCACGCTGACGTATCCGTGCTTCTGGACGATCATGGGCGATCTGGTGCAACACCCGGATTTTGCCAGCACGGACCTGAGCAATATCCGTCTGATGAACGCCAACTTTGCGGTTCAGCCGGCCGCGGTGGGCGAGACAATGGAGTCAACGCTGCCCGACATTTGCTATGTCGGCACCTTTGGTATGACGGAGACCGCCGGCACCGTGACAACCGGGCGCATAGGCGATAGCAAAACCCATCGCTATACGCGCCTGGGTACGCCCTTGCCGGGTCTTGAGGTCCGCATTCTCAATCCCGAAACCGGCGAGGAAGCGGCGACCGGCGAGAAGGGTGAATGTCTGATTCGCGGTTACAGCACGTTCGATCGCTACTACAAAGCGCCGGAGAAAACCGCCGAAGCCCTGGACGACGAGGGCTGGTTCCACTCAGGCGACATCTGCTCGATCGATGACGACGGTCAGCTTATGTTCCACGGCCGACTGAAAGACATGCTGAAAGTTGGCGGCGAAAACGTGGCCGCGGCGGAAATTGAATCGTGTCTGCAGCAGCACGAGGCCGTGACACTGGCGCAGGTGGTCGGTGTGCCCGATCCGCGCTACCAGGAGGTTGCCGCGGCGTTTATCCAGTTCAAGGAAGGCATGAGCGCCGATGAGCAAGCCCTCATCGCCCACTGCAAGGAGCGCATGGCCAGCTTCAAAGTGCCGCGCTATGTGCGCACGGTCACTGAATGGCCCATGTCGTCCACCAAGATTCAGAAATTCCGTCTTGCCGACCAGCTCATCGAAGAGCTGGGTCTTGGTGAGTGACGGCGTCGAATAGTCAAGCGCAACCGGAGGAGACCGAGCATGGTGTTTATCGCACTTCTCAAAGTAAAAAAAGACAAAGTAGAGCAGTTTGAGGCTGCGCAGAAAGAGCTGTCCGAACTCACGCACAAGCACGAGCCGGATACCTACGTCTACGATCTGATCAAGCAGAAAGACGATCCACTGACCTACATCTGCTACGCCCGCTTCAAGGACCAGGCCGCATTTGATCATCACATGCAGACCGAGTTTCACGATCGTCTGGTGCCGCCCATCCTCGACAGTCTTGCCGAAGAAATGGAGCTGACGTTCTACGAGCACGTCGCCTGACATCTGCCTAATGGATCAGGCGACCAACGACCGCATTCTTGCGGGCATGAAATACGAGAATGATCGCGACGCGCCGCCGCCGGGGTTTCCGCGTTTGCCTCGTATTCCTGCAGGTCGCTATCTTGATCCGGAGTTTCTGCGGCTTGAGCGCGACGCGATGTGGCGTTCGTCCTGGCTCTACGCGCTGCATATTGATGAGCTGCCGGACAAGGGCAGCTATCGATTGTGGGAGCGCACCGGTTCGCCGATCCTCATCGTCAATGCCGGGGATGGCGAATACCGCGCGTTCTACAACACGTGCGCGCATCGTGGCGCGCCGCTGGTGCAAAACGCGAGCGGCTGCAAGAAGTTGCTGGTGTGCCCGTATCACGCGTGGAGCTACGACCTTGAAGGGCGTCTGAAAGCCGTCCGCGACCCGCGTGACTTCCCGGATTTCGATATGAGCCGCTACGGCCTGACCCGGGTGCGTTGCGAACGCTTTGGTCCGTGGATATTCATCAATGAGGATCCGCAAGCGGGCCCGCTTGCCAAGGCGGTTGCGCCGTTTGCTGATCACTGGTCATCGCTCGACCCGGACAATATGGCGCACATTCATACCTCGAGTCATGAGGTGCCCTGCAATGTGAAAGTGCTGCTCGATGCGTTCATGGAGTCCTATCACATCGCATCTATTCACAAACAAACCGTGAACCGCTTCCTGAATCATCTGGGCACCTATATCGAGCTCTATGACGGCGGCAACATGCTTATGGTTACGCCGCAAAAACGCGAAGACTGGGAAGACCCCGGTGCCAAAGGCATGGCGCGAATACCGACGGCAACCATGGTGCAGCGCGTGCACAACCCCTCGTGTCATTTTTTTCCCAATCTGGTCGCGCCGGTCTCCGACAGCGGTGTGCCGTTCCTGACCTTCTGGCCCAAAGACGACAACACCATGGTCATCGACAGCCACTGGTTTGGTCCGCGCGCATCGCAAGATCATCCGAACTGGAAGATCCGGGTCGACAACTGGGAACGGATTCTCGATGAGGATCTGCAGTTTGCCGGCGACATTCAAAAGTCCATGGAGTCGGGCGGTTTCAAGGGTCTGGCGCTGTCGTATCAGGAGCGTCGAATCTATTTCTGGCACGAAGAGGTGGACCGCCGCATCGGTCCAGATCGGGTCCCACAGACCCTGCGCATCAAGCCGCTGCTCGACGATTACGTGCGCTAGGGCGCCTGGCCCCGTTACACTGCGTTCATGACTCGCGGTATTCATTCATTGGGCAGCTACCTGCCACGCCTACGTCTGGCGCGCGAAACGATCGCGGCGCAAACGGGCTGGCTGGAGCCGGCCATGGCCAAACGCGCCGGCGGTCATCGCACGGTGGCCAATTGGGACGAGGATGCGCTGACCATGGCCACGGCGGCGGCGCGTCGCGCGCTGCCGGCCGACGCCTCGGTCGATGCGTTGACGTTTGCCAGCACTACGGCGCCGTTTCTGGATCGCTCGAATGCCGGATTGATGGGTGATGCGCTGGGTCTGCCAGCGGACGTCGAACGCAATGACGCCAGTGGCAGTCAGCGCGCAGCAACCGGCGCACTGCGACGTGCACTGGACACCGCGGGCGGCACCGAACTGATTGCGGCCGGCGATCGACGTGTAGCGCGCGTCGCGAGCGAGGCCGAGCTGCGTTTTGGTGATGGGGCGGCGGCCGTGTTGGTCGGTCCTGGCGCTGGTCTGGCCGAGTATCTGGGCGGCGCCAGTGTTCATCAGGATGTGGTGCATCAATATCGAACGGCGGAGCGCGACACCGACTACGTGCTCGAAGATCGATGGGTGCGCGACGTGGCAATTGCCGATGTCGTGGCACCAACGATGCGCAAGGCCGCCGAGGCCTGTGCGGTTGCGTTGAGCGACATTCGGCATCTGATATTGCCGATACCGTTGCGACATGCCAGACAGGTTTGTCGTGAACTCAAACTCGATCCCGCCGTGCTGGTGAATGACCTCGCGGCAGACATCGGCGAGACCGGCGTGGGGCACGCACTGCTGCAGCTAAATTTCGCGTTGGCCACCGCGCAGCCGGGAGACGTGGTTGCCCTGGCGGGAGTGGGGCAGGGCTGCGATGCGATTTTTCTGCGCGTGACCGATGCCATCGACAGTGCCCGGCCGACGCCTGCGCTTGGCGAACAGATCAACAGTGGCGTCGAGCTTGACGCCTATCTGAAGCTGCCCGCATTTTCCGATCAGCTCGTTCTGGATCGTGGTCTGCGCGCCGAGGCGGACAAGCGCACGGCGCTGTCGGTGCACGCGCGGCGTCGCGCCGAGATCAATTCGATGATGGGCAGTCAGTGCACAAGGTGCGAGACGCCGCATTTCCCGCGTGCGCTGATATGCGTGTCCTGCGGCAGCGATCAGATGCGCGACTACGGCTTTGCGCAGCGTCGTGCGCACCTCAAGACGTTTACCGAAGACTGGCAGGCCTACACGCCCGCGCCGCCTCTGTGCTACGGCAACGTGGCGTTCGAAGGTGGTGGCAACGCGTTTTTGACGATCACCGACGTGTCGCCGGGCCAGCTCAAGGTAGGTACCGAGCTTACGATGGCGTTTCGCCTCAAGGACATTGATAAGCGTCGCGGGTTTCGACGCTATTTTTTCAAGGGCGTGCCGGTGTGAGCCGAGGCATTCGCGACAAGGTCGTGATCATCGGTATGGGCTGCACGCGATTCGGCGAACGTTGGGATTGCGGCTATGACGATCTGATCGTTGAGGCAACCGGCGAGGCGTTTGCTGACGCCGGCATCGAGCGCGCTGATATTGACGCCGCCTGGATGGGCGTATTTTTCGATGAACAGTCGCTTGGCAAATCGGCACTGCCGCTGTCGATGACGCTACGCTTGTCGCACATCCCGGTAACCCGTGTTGAAAACCTCTGTGCGACCGGCACCGAAGCGCTGCGCGGTGCCGCGTATGCCGTGGCGGCGGGTGCCGCGGATATTGCGCTGGCCGTCGGCGTGGAAAAACTCAAGGACACCGGCTACGCCGGATTGCCCGAGCGCACTTATGGCTCGTTTGAAGATCAGGTCATGCCCGCGTTTACGGCGCCGGGTGCGTTTGCTCAACTTGCCGCTGCCTACGCGCACAAACACAAGGTGTCGGCCGAGGACTTCAAACAGGCAATCGGGCGCGTTTCATGGAAGAGTCATCAGAACGGGAGCAAGAATGACCGTGCGCACTTGCGCAGCACACCGACGATGGAACAGATCGTTGACGCGCCCATGGTGGCCTCTCCGCTTGGTATTTACGATTGCTGTGGCGTCAGCGACGGTGCCGCGTGTGCAATTGTGACCACGCCGGAGATCGCGCGCGAACGAGGCCTGCTCGGCCCTGAAAATGCATTGGTGTCGATCAAGTCTTTGCAGCTGGCGGCGAGCGACGGCACCGAGATGTCCCATGCCTCATGGGATGGCACTCACACATTGACAACCGGCGCTGCGGCGGCGCGCGCCTACGACGAGGCGCAGATCAAAGAGCCGCTCAAAGAGCTCGACCTGACCGAAGTGCACGACTGTTTTTCAGTTACCGAGCTGGTGCTGATGGAAGACCTGATGCTGTCCGAGCGGGGCAACGCCTGGCGCGACGTGCTGGACGGTCGATTCGACATTGATGGCGCGTTGCCCTGTCAGGTGGACGGCGGCCTGAAGTGTTTTGGTCATCCGATTGGCGCATCGGGCCTTCGCATGGTGTACGAGATCTACACGCAGCTGCTGGGTCGTGCCGGTGATCGGCAGTTGTCCTCGCCATCTCTGGGATTGACGCAGAACCTTGGCGGTATCCCGAATCGCAACGTTGCCGCGATCGGCATCTTCGGTCTGCTTTAAGTTCGGTCGCGACCGCGATACACCACTCGACGACTTCAATGTAGACTGCAAATCCAGCGATTTACTTCGGTAATAGAATAAAACGAATCTAATATGCCTCACGTTCAGTCTATTGGTGCGCTGATCGCGCTTGTTTTTGGTCTCGCTTTCACTCCGCTTGCCTACGGCGACAATCATCCGGCCAGGACGGCTGAGGATGTTGAAGTGATCCGCAGTGGCGGCATCAACATGTGGCGTTATCGCGATGAAAACGGCGATATGGTTGTGGTTGATCGCCCGCCGCCGCAGTTTTTCAACACCCGCGAAGATGAGCAGGTCGCCGAAGAGGCGGCCGAGGAAATCCTTGAAACACCTGCGGCGCCGGAAATGGTCGCGCCGCCGCCGGTACCTGTGCCTGCGCAGGCTTCTCTTGTACTGCGCGCATTGTGGCTTTTGACGGCACTGTTGCTTCTGGGTGCGGTCGCCGTTTGGCTTATGCCCCTGTGGCGCCGGTGGCGCGGCGAGACGCCTGTGGATCGGGCCTGTCGTTTGGCGGACTGGCCCGTGTTTCGCGATTTGAAGATTCCCGGTGTGGGTGGCCGCTACGTGATTGCCGAACGTGTGGTACGCACGCCTGCAGGTCTCGTCGTGGTTGCGCTGAGCAAACTACGTGGCGAGTTGCGCGGCAAAGCCAGCGCGGATCAATGGGTGTGCGGGACGACGCCCGTCGCGAATCCTCTGAAGCCGGTGGATCAGGCCGTGGAATTTTTGCAGGCCATCGTGCCCGAGGTGCCGGTTATGGGCCGGGTCGTGGATCAGGGCAGTCCCAGCTTTGCTGCGGGCAAGCCCGATGCGCTGATCCGGATCAAGGAACTGGAGGCCGCATTGCAGGCGTTTGAGATGCCGGGCCCGTCAACGCGTACGCTTGACGGCTCGTGGCGTTCGTTGATGAAACTGCCGCGCAGCAATCAGGCATCCGTTCGGCCAATGGGCGCAGGTCCGGTGGGTTGGGTTCGCCGTCATCCGCATCAGGCCTTGTCTGCTGCACTTGGTTCGCTGGCTCTGGTGATGGCGATCACACTTGTGATCGTGCAGTTGCTGTAGCGTCGGCATCACTTAGCGGGGAGTTTCCATGGGATTGAAGCTGTTTGTACGACTGATGCTGCTGGTGTTAGTGCTGGCCATGGCCGGGCCGTTTTTTATCAAGGGGCCGGACGGTGAGCCCATGCTCACGATGAGCGATGTGAAGCGCACGGCGGCTCGCACCGGCGATAGTTTGAAAACCCAGTGGCGGCGCCTCAAAGGCGATGTGGGTCGCGCGGCGGGCAATGAAAACGCCGGCAAGGTGAAGATGTATCGCTGGCAGGATGCACAGGGTCAATGGCATTTCAGCAATGAAGTGCCCGAGGGAGCGGTCGTTGAAGAAATCTATGTGGATCCGGATGCAAGCCGCATGGACCCTGTGCCCGTCCGGCGGCGGTCCTCGGGTTCGCAAGGCTCCGAGCCCGTGGTTGCCCCCGGATTTGTGTCACCGCTGCGTGCGAAAGAGGTGATCGATGAGGCGACCGGCGTACGCGATGAGATGGAAGCTCGCAACGAGCAAATGAAGAAGCGGCTTGACGAGATCAGATAAGCGCGGCGAAGCGCTTATTATTTATCTGTTATTCCGCGTTGTCCCGGCGCCTCGTCGGTAGTGCAGTCTTGCGTCTCTCTGGAAACGTTCTTTTAAGTCGGCGTGCAAGCAAAATAATCTCAAAATAACGCGGACGGCATTCCCTCGTAGTGCTGCGATAGACAACAGTGAAGCTCCTGTCCGACGTGAGTCGGTGTCATTCAAAGAGAGCTGAAAAATGAAGCACTGTAACGAGTCTTCTATCCATTCATTCAAGTATTGTCGTCGTGCGTTCGTCGCCTGCGTGCTGATGGGCGCTGCGCGTTTATCCTGCGCGCAGCCGGACATCGCAGATCGTGACTATGAGCTTGCCGTACTTGATTCCGGCGCGCCTGGCGAGGTGACGTTTGCCTTGCCGCGCCGAGCTATCGCTGCGCAAGACCTGCTGCTGGTGTACAACGCCAGTCAGCCGGAGTCGGTCGCGATCAAGGACTGTTATCTCTCGCGACGCAACGTTCCCACGGCAAACGTCGTGGCAGTCAATGCACCGAGCAATGCGGAAATTTCGCAGCAGCAGGCGGATCTGATTCGCGATGCGCTGGACACCGCGCTTGTGGGGCGCGACGACATTCAGGCAATTGCCATTGCCTGGCGAACGCCATGGCGTGTGGATGTGCCGTCGTTTGGATCGATCCAGAAACGTTCCATCACAACCTATCTGGGTCGTCTGACTGAGACGGACAACCTTTTGTACGACAGTGCGACGACGCGGCCATGGTCCGACCACGGCATCCGTCCGGTGATGGCTATAACGCCACAAATTGATGCCTCGCTGCCAGCACCGGGTGTGGTGTGCGACGAATCGGGCGTGATCGCTCGTGGTGTTCAGGCCGACGGCACTTTGCCCGATGGCAACGGCTATTTGCTCAGAACCTCAGATGTGTTGCGCAGTATTCGCTATCAGGATTTCATCGATACGGTGGATCAATTTGATGACGCACTCGTGCAGCTTGACTATCGCGATCTTCAAAGTGGTCCGAACGACGTGGTCATCAACAGCACGAACATTACGACGTTTGAACAACTCGAGGCTACCGGCGACTTTATCAGCGGCGAAACCGATGTGATGTTCCACTTCACTGGCCTTGCGACCGTACCAGGGATCGCATCGAACAGTTTTCTGCCGGGCTCATTTGCAGACCATCTGACGTCGGGTGCCGGAGCGATTACGTTTCGCGGCGGTGAGTTTTTCGGTTGTTCCCCTGAGCCTTGCGATCCGCCGCTGTATTCGAGTACCCAAATGTCCGCATTGAACTGGCTCGAGAACGGCGCGACCGCAAGCTTTGGCAACGTAGCGGAGCCGTTTGCCACAACAACGCGTTTTCCCAACTCGCGCCCTCTGATCGAAAGCTACCTGTACGGCAGCACGCTACTGGAGGCAGTGGCCAAGTCGGTGTTTGATCCTATCGTTGGCCTTGCGATCGGCGAGCCGTTGGCGAGGGCCTTTTCGTGGCGCGATGCCACGGTTGGAAACCAGCCCGCGCTCGAAACTGCGGCCTTGCGTCCGGGCAAGGTGTACTCGGTTTGGTCGGGAGATGATGCGTCGAGCACACTGACGCGCTCGCGCTCGAACCTGATTGTCGACGGGCCGACCGTTACCACCGTTCGGGGGACGGCTGGTTCCGGATATGTGCTTCTGCACGAGGAGCCGGACCCGTTCTTTGGCGCGGAGTTTGCGCGCGAGGCGTTTCTGACATGCAGTCTGCAAGCGCCAGGCGGAGCAGTCTGGTGCGATAGTGAAAATCGATTGTGGTATCGCGCTGACGGTGAAGAACGTCAGCTGATCGCCCAAAGTGTCGCGACGCGCAACGTAGACATCGAAGGCAATACGCTATTCTGGCTTGGAACAACAGCGACTGCGGGGTCCTACGAGCTCTACAGCTTGGAACTCGGCAACTCGGCGCCGGTCCTTCTCAGCGAGGTTGCCGCCGACGTACCCGTCAATCTCGTCGCCTCTGATGCGCTCATTGTCTGGTCCAATACCATCAGCCTGTCCTTCCCGGAAATCATGGTCTTTGATCGGATGACGGATCAGGTGTTCGTCCAACCAACGGGTGACGTTCTGCCCTGGCTTGGCAATCAGGTCGCCGCGGTCGGTGATTCCATTGCATTTGTTGGTCAGGATGCGGTGTCAGGCGAAACCGGCATCTTCAAGACACAGGCAGGTCAGATACCGACGCTTTTCGAAGCCGCGCCGACATCGACTACGGATCTGCACATGAATCCCGATTGGATGGTCTGGCGTGTGGGTGGCGATGTGTTCGTCAATGATCACGTCGGGTCCGCCGTAACCGAGCAGATACCCAACCCGTGGGCGCTTGACGGTGATGCCGCGTGGCTCGATCTCAATGGCGGTGTACTCAGCGTAGTGCAGAACTCAGGCACAGGACCCAGACTGTGGCTTCAGGAGCTGGCGACAGAGGCGACACTGCTGCTGCCCCAGTCGCATGCATTGCGACTGAAAGGCTTGCAAAAGAACGCCGCCACCGGGTCGCTTCAGGCAAAATATGACCTGACAGACTATCGTCCCGACGGCGCTGATCTGGAAGCGATCGAGTTCAGTCCGTTTGAGGTGGCCCTGGCCTACGATGTTTCGGCTGCTACCGCGCTGCACCCATCGGTGAGCGACTTTAGCGTAACAAGCGGTGAGTCACGTGCGCTCTACGTGCGGCCAACGGATGCGTTTTTGCGCCTTGGGCGGTATGAATATGACGTGCTTCCAAGCGACGGCGCCGACCCGGCTACGAGCGGGTTGTCCGTCTCGGTCCGGCCCATTGGCGATGTCAATGGTGATGGCGCCGTCAACTTCCTGGACTACAGCGCCTGGACCGACGCGTTCCTGTCAGTTCGTGGTGACGCTAACTATAATGTTGCTGCTGATTTCGACAACAGCGGCAGCGTCAACTTTCTGGATGTCAGGCCGATCATCGATCACTTTCTGGATCCCGATGCTGCTCACGTCGCCTTGGTCAAATGGGATTCCGACGGGTTCAAACCGGGCCAGAGCTTGGCGGTTGAAGTCAGAATGACGGCGAATCAAGGCGCACAGCTCAAGAAGGCGATTGCTCTAAGCGCTGAGTAGGTCTCAGGTCAGACGCAGAAAAAGAAACGCCCGACGCAATGCGTCGGGCGTTTTTTTGCAAACGATGCCCCCAGGCGTCGCGCGCTATTGAAACGGATCGGGCACGATCACCACGGGTTGTTCCGTATCGGGGCGTGCGGGAAAAATCGATTCGCAAACAAAGCCTGAATGAGGCTCGCACACGTCTTCGTTCATGACGGGCAGGTCTGGCGGCATCATGAAGGTAAACTGAGGTTCGCTGCCCTGTAGCTCCAGGATGTGTGGGCGGGCGTAGAAGTCCGGACGCGCAATGGTCGCGACCATGGCAGAGGTGTTGCGTCTGTCCATGAAGTCAAACGTGCTGTCGACTGTCTGTGGCGCGTACTGAGCGGCTGTACCAAAGAAAATGCCGACGCGATCAATGCCGCTGGGGTCGTTATCGATGGGGCCAGAGAACGGCATTTGGGTAAACGCGAAACCTGCGTTCTGCGGCATGTATCCAAAGCTGATCGTGATGATGTTATTGAAATCCGTTTCGTCTGGAAACAGACGGAACGTGCCGTCGGTGTAGATGCCCAGATCATCACCGCCCATGCCGTCCCAGTCACCGCTAACAGGAATCGTATTGCCGCCCCAGCCGGTGAAGGTTGGCAGTGAGTAGGTAGTGGTATTGTTGAAGATGAAGGTGCCGTTCACGTTCCACTGGATGGTGAACACGCCATCCTTGTAGACGGCCAGATCGTCAAAGCCATCATTGTTGTAGTCCCCAACGTTGGGCTGCCAACCTACGCCGCCCAGGCCGCTGATTGACGTCGTGCCGTCATACCAGTCCGCTTTGCCCGAAGCTTCGTTGGTTCGATAAAACAGCTCGCGCTGCGTACCGCTGCCGAGCAGATCGGCGACGAGCACACATGAATCGGGTCCGCATAAGCCATGACTGGCGGCAAAAACGGGCAGGGATACGACAGCGGCTGCGGCCGCAGCGAGGCCTCCGCCAAGGTGGATTTTATTGAGATATTTCATTGCAACGATGCCTTTGTAATTGACGGTTCTTGTTTGGCGCTTTTGGCGTTGAGCGCCGTAACGCTACCTTGGACAATCACCTATTGCCAAACAACCGAAAATTGCTCCCCGCGCGTTATCTTGACGTTATTTCTGCCGACGTGGCTCAAAAACGGCGCAGATTCGGCGAATATCGGCGGGAGTGCCGTCAAAGCCGCCGCTGTGGTTATACATAATGCAGCCTGATCAACGCGAGAATGTCGTGGAAATCTGTCCGCCTCAAGCCTTACACTTGCGAGCATCGGCAGGGGAAGCCTGTAAAAAGGGTCAGGCGCACGCGCACCTGAGCGGGGTCGGTGTGGCCAGTGATTAAACCGAGTCCAGAAAGATGAGCCTCTCCACGAAATCGTATGTCGACTAATCCTATCCTTGCTGCTCCCTTTGAACTGGCCGGTTTTGTTGTCGATCCGGCGACCGGCACGTTGACCCGTGACCGTGAGCAGAAGCAACTGCAGCCCAAGGTCATGCAGTTGCTGGTGTGCCTGGCGGAGCATCACGGGCAGATTGTCAGCAAGGAATTTTTGCTCGAGAACGTTTGGCGCGGCACCTTTGTCGTCGACGGTGCGTTGCGCCGCTGCGTGTTTCTGCTGCGCAAGGCGCTGAGCGATCCGGCGCGAGACGAATCGGTGCTGGAGACGCTCCCACGGCGTGGCTATCGACTGACCGTCGCCCCGGCGCCGATCGACGCGAATGCGCAGACAGAGCCGGCCGCATCGCAGTCGGAAGAGACGCCGTTTGAGGGCGAGGCCTATCGAGGTCTGCAGGTTTTCGAGTCCAGCCACGCCGATCGGTTCTTTGGACGCGAGGCAGCCGTTGAGAGAGTGGTCAATGCGCTCGATGCGCAGGCCGCAAGCGGACACGGCTTTTGCCTGATTTTGGGACCAAGCGGTAGCGGTAAGTCTTCGCTTGCCATGGCCGGCGTGCTGCCGGCGCTGATGACGCGCGATGCAGAGCAGCGCCTTGTGTGCGCCACGTTCAAACTCAGCGACAGCCCGGCCGATCCGATGATGCGCTTCGCGACCTGTCTGGCTGAGGCCGCCGACGATCATAATGCCAGCGAAGAAAGTGCAGCGGTGCTGGCGCGTCTGCTCAAAGATGACGATGAGGACGCAGCCGTTTCGGCAATCGTGGAGTTGTTTGCGACTCAGGATGACAAAGCCGGCAAACGCCTGCTGCTGGTGTTCGATCAGTTCGAGGAGCTGCTTTCCGACGATACCGACGTCGCGCTTAGAGAGCGTTTTTTGCGCGTGCTGTATCCGCTGGTGCGCAGCGGCAATGTGTGGCTCCTTGCAACCATGCGCAGCGAGTTTTATCCGCAATTTGTAGCGCTTGAAACGCTGCGCTTTATGCGTGGCGACCACGGTCAGGTGGATCTGAACTTTCCGGGTGCGGCAGAAATCACAGACATCGTACGCAAGCCCGCGAAGCTCGCGGGGCTGACGTTTGACACAGATGATCAAAGCCGGCGCCTCGATCAGATCATTATTGATGATGCGACGGCGCAGGCCAACAGTCTGCCTCTGCTGCAGTTTGTGCTGCGCGAGCTGGAGCTCAAGAGTACGGATCGCGTTTTGCGTACAGCAGACTACGAGGCTCTGGGCAGCATGGCGGGCTGTCTGTCGGAGCACGCCGATCGCGTCTTCGATGGCCTTTCCGACGAAGCGCAGGGCGCTCTGCCCGAGGTGCTCGAGCGTATGGTCAGTGCTGATCCGCGCAACGCCGGCCGCGTGCTGAAGCGTACGGTGGCGCTCAGCGAGTTTGATAGTAACGCTGGCGCGCGCGAATTGATCGATGCGTTCATCGACGCCAGGCTCATTACGACGTTTATCGACAAGGTCGCCAGCGAGCCCGCGGCGCAGTTTGCCCACGAGGCGGTGCTCGCGAACTGGGAGACCGGACGTGACTGGGTGCAGGCTAACTATGCCGAGATCCGGTTTCGTACCTGGATTAATGATCTCGCAACCCGCTGGCATGACGATGATCGTGCGAAGCACTATCTTCTGAATGACGGCAAATCTCTGGTCGAAGCACGCCGACTGGTTGACGCGCACGTGGGGCTCGCACCAGCGACGCCAGATTTCGTGGCTGCCTCGCATCTTCGTGCCTCCATCCGCGATGTCATCCGCGGCGCGGTTACTCTTTCGCTTGCAGCGCTTACGGTGCTGGCTCTGTTTATGTGGCGCAGCGCCGAGAACAGCCGCGAGGTCGCCGAGGCCTCGACGCGACGGGCCGAGGCGACCAGTGATCTGGTGCTCTCAGTATTCGATGAAGCCGACCCGGGTATCTCGAAGGATCGACAGCTCTCAGCACTCGGTGTACTCGACCGCGCGCGCGAACGCATGGGCGATCAGTTGAGCACGGCGGAGCCCGTCGATCAGGTGTCGATGCTCAGCAAACTCGGTCAGACCTACCATCTGATGGGCCAGACAGACGTGGCCAGTGAGCTGCTCGGCAATGCCGAGACCTTGCTGCCTTCCATCGAACAACGCTATCCCGCAGTGGCGGCCGAACTGCTGATCGAGCTGGCCAGTCTGCGCAAAAAACAGCAGGCGCTTGCCGACAGCGATGCGTATATCGAGCGCGCCTTGTCGCTTGCGCGGCGCGCTGACGCCCCGTTGCTGATTGCCCATGCCTTGAATCAGCAGGGCTTGCTCGCGCAGACGCGCGGTGATCACAACGAAGCGATCGCGCTGTTTGCGCAGGCCAATGATGTTCTCGACACGGCACCGTCGACACCCGCCGTTATCCGGCTGGCGCCAAGCATTGTGGCCAACCTGGGTAGCTCGCGGATGAGCCTCGGTGATTATCCGGCCGCCGATGACGCGTTCCGTCTGGCGATTGACCTGCGCCGGGAACACGGTCTCGATGACACCGCCTACCAGTCCGATTTGCTTTCGAATCGTGGCACGCTGGCGCATTTTCAAAAGCAGTATGCGCGGGCCGTCGACTTTTTCTCCCAGGCCATCGAGCTGCGCTCGCGCCTGCACGGGCCGGAGCATCCGCGCAATGCAACCTATTTTGTCAATCTGGCGTCGGCGCAGATGAAGCTCGAGCAGTTTGTGCAAGCGCGAGAGAGTGCACGCGCCGGCCTAGAGATTGCCGCCGCCGGTGGTCATCTCGGTGACGATGTGCCGGCGCTATTGCATGCCAACTTTGTCATGGCCAGCTGGCTTTCTGATCAGGACGTGGACGCGCAGCAGAGGCGTGCCGCGGACGCGCAAATCGGCGTGCTGGCGCGACTCTACGGTGAGGATGCGAGCATCACCCATGCGGTATCCGTCGCGCTGCTGGGTCTGCGTCTGCATCAACGGCTGGAGGCGGGGGGATCGGAGACCGCATCGCTCTGTGAGCAGTTCGTTTTGGCGGCCGCCAAGTTGCCGCAAAAAGAAGGCCCGGAGTCACCATTGCAGGCAAAAGCCGCGTCGCAGCTCGACCGCTGCGACGCGCTGGGAAAAACACCCTCGTTGCAATGAGCCGTGTGCCGGGCAAATCCAGATGCCGCGGCGAACAGGCGGGAATGGGGTGCGGGCCCAAAAGTGCAACATCCCAGGGGTATTTGGCCGGGTAGTTGTTGCAGCGCCACGCTACCAAGCGATCGCCGCCAACGTGTTATCCGGGTGTTATTTTCGCTAGACGTCGAGTCGTTTGAGGCGCTTGATACGCTCGCGTTCCTGCCGCGCGGCTTCCTCATCAGGCGGCTCAAACGCCATCGACAGCGACACCGAGGCGGGTTTGGTGGAGCCCAGGTCGCCCAGTTCGCTCGTTATCTCAAACGAGCTGGGATTAAGTACGCGGGATAAAAACTGCACGAGCCGGGCCGACAGTCGCCCGCTCAACGGCTCTACGCGGGCCACAAACCAATTGAACAGTGTCTGGGCATCTTTCGCAGAATCCGACGGATGCTCATTGATGTAGGCGAGTTTTTCACGATAGGCGCGCAGCTCCGCCGTCAGCACGCCCGACGCCGTTAGCAAACGCAGGCCGGACCAGTGGCGCTGTTCGCCGTAGTCATTGTCGAGAAAGTCCTTCAGTCCGGTGGCCATGTCGTCGCATGCATTGCTGATGCTTTCTTTGAACAGGTTCCATTCGTTCTCGCCGATGATCACGGTTTGATCGGCATCGGTCATCTGCACCTGGTAGCGGCGTTCAATCAAACGGATGTCTTTTTTCAGGCCTTTGAGATCGGCGGCGATCCTGTGCGCCTCGGATTGCAGCCATTTGTCCTTAGCCATGTGCCTCCCTTGCCGGCGTCCTCGCCGCATAGCCTGTGATCCACAGGCAGTATAGCGGTGTGGCGCCGCGGCCGCAGGCTCAGGTGGCGCGTTGGTTGAAGCGTCTTCCCACAAGGGCTGAAGCGATATTGGTTTTTTGCACGTCAATAGTGCCGCCGGCCAGGCCCCAGCCAAAGCTGTCGCGTACGCGCTGTTCCATACCGTATTCGCTTGCGTAGCCATAGCCACCCATGACCTGCATGGCGTTAACGCACACCGTGCGAACAATTTCATTGGCAAAACACTTGGCCGTGCTGCTTTCCAAAATTGAGGGCATACCGATGGAGGCGTTGTGAACGGCCCGGTAAATAAGAAGACGCGCGGCTTCGACCTGCATGGTCATCTCTGCCAGGCGCAGCTGAATGGCCTGAAAATCCACAATGGGTTTGCCAAACTGCTTGCGTTCCTGCACGTAGGCCGTGGCCTGTTCCAGCGCACCGGCGGCAAGACCCAGAGACATGGTCGCGTTACCGCAGCGCTCAAGATCGAACGCCTCCATAAGCTTCTTGAAGCCACCGGCGGCCACGATCTGGTGGCCCGTCGGCAGGCGTACGTTGTCAAAGTAAACATCGCAGTGCCCCACGCCGCGCCAGCCCATGAGCCCCTCATGTTTACCGAACGAAACGCCCGGTGTGTCGCGTGGCACATAGACCGCACCGATGCCTTTGGCGCCGGGCTCTTCGGCCATGCGGCAATAGACCACGAACCCATCGGCATGCGCACCGCCACTGGTCCAGCGTTTTTGCCCGTTAAGCACCAATTCGTCACCGTCCGCCTCGGCTTTTGTGGTCAGATCGGTGAGCGCCGTCCCGGCGTTGGGTTCGGACATGCAAACCGCTACTTGAACGTCGCCTGTGCACACCGACGGCAGGACCCGCTGGCGCAGATCTTCCGGGGCAAAATGCTCGATGGCCTTGATCGGGCCGACGCAGGCCTCGAAGACTGGAAATGCCGCAGCCGTTGAGATGCGTGCGAACTGCTCCAGCACAATGATGGCATCGAGGTTGGACAGGCCAAGTCCGCCGTATTGTTCAGCGACGTTAATGCCAAGGAAGCCCTGCTCGGCAAGCTCATGCCGGATGGCCTGCGACGGCGGCTCGTTGGTGCGCTCGCAGGCCTCGGCAACGGCGGCCATGCGTTCGTCGGCAAAGCGGCGTGCGGCGTCGCGCAGCTGTTGCTGCTGATCGGTAAGCTGGAAATCCATGAACGTCCTCGGCGTTGGTGCAGGTTGCAAGCCGCATTATCGCTCGCTTTTCGCGATTAGAAAAGAAAACAAGCATGACTGTTTTTTTTCTTGAGCCAATGCTACCATTTCGGCCGGTTTCGCTGACGAATCGGCTGCGAAGGACACAACGTTTTGACGAGCTCGACGACCCCCCGAGTCGCCGTGGTGCTGGGCGCCTCTGAAGCCGGCAGCATGGGTGCGCGCGCGGCGCAGCGGCTCAGGACCGATGGGTACACGGTTGTGATTGCCGCCCGGCGCGAGCAGCAGACCGCGCACCTTGCGGCCGAGCTCGGCGTTGACTGGCTTGGCTGCGACATCACCATAGAGCGCGAGGTCGAGACACTGGCTCACAAAATTGTGGCGCGCCATGGTCGGCTGGACTGCGCCATCAATATGGCCGGGCAGGCCGTCATGGGCGATATCGGCACGACCACGGAAGACAATCTGCGCCGTGCCGTGGACGTGCATCTGATTGGCCCGTTTTTCTTTTTCAAGCACATGGCCGCGGTCATGCATGACGGCGGCGCGATGATCACGACCTCGTCACTGACCGCATCCAGGGTGATCAACAATCATGCCGCCTATGTTGCGGCCAAAGCCGGCGCCGATCATTTGATGCGCATCGCGGCGGTTGAATACGGGGGCCGCGGAATCAGAGTGAACGCCGTGGCACCAGGCTTTACCGGCGACACGCCCATGTCACGGGATTTCGTTAAGCTCGAGGGCCTTGTCGAGTTGTTTGAATCGAGAATACCGCTGGCCCGCCTGAACACTGCTGAAGACGTCGCGCATGTGGTGGCCTGGCTGTGCGATCCGGCGACGTTTGTCAGCGGCGAAGTGATCCAGGTCAACGGCGGCAATGCGCTGACCGGACTGCCGGCAAAAAGAGATTTCAGCGCGCTTGTGAAAGCACACAAAAGTTAAGGCACGATAGGGGCTCACCAGCCCGGCCACGCATATTTTTAACGGAGAACGACGATGGATTTGGGATTGCGCGACAAGCGAGCAATTATCACCGGCGGCACGAAAGGCATCGGGCGACGTATTCTGGAGCTTCTGATCAGCGAAGGCTGCACCGTGGCCACCTGTTCGCGCTCCATCGAGGACGTGGAAGACACGATTGAAAAGTGCTCTACCCGCAAAGCCGAGGTTGTCGGCGACGTGTGCGACATCAGCGACAAGGATGAATATGCGGCCTGGATCGACAAGATGGTCGAGAAAATGGACGGCGTGGATATCTTCATTCCCAACGTCAGCGCTGGCGGCGGCATGGACAGTGAGAAAAACTGGTGGAAAAACTTTGAGACGGATGTCCTTGGAACCGTGCGCGGCTGTGAGGCCGTGGCTCCGCACATGAAAGAAGGCGGTGGCGGTGCGATTACGATTATGGGCACCACGGCCGCGATCGAGACCTTCGGCGTGCCGCAGGCGTTCAACGCCATGAAAGCGGCGCTGATTACCTACGCCAAGCAGCTGTCGCAGTTTCACGGTCACGACGGTCTGCGTGTCAACGTGGTCTCACCGGGGCCGATCGAATTTCCAGGCGGCACCTGGGAGATGCTCAAGGACACGATGCCCAAGTGGTATCAGAAAGTGCTGCGCGACCATCCGACCCAGCGCCTGGGCACGCCCGAAGAGGTGGCTAAATGCGTGGTCTTCATGTCCAGCCCGGCCGCGGGTTGGGTCAACGGCAGCAACCTGGTCGTGGACGGTGGCTTCACCAAGCGAGTGCAGTTCTAGGACACATGAGCGAACGCACCTACAAGCACGTCGAGCGCGTCACCGAGCCCGTGCCCGGCGGCACGCCGATCGAGCATCGGCCGCCCGGCGATCTGGGCTATGACAAGATTCCGAAAGAGCGTTACACGTCCACCGAGTACATGGAGCTTGAGTGGCGCCATATGTGGTCCAAGGTCTGGCTGCTTGCCGGTTTCGAGCGCGACATGCCGGAGCCAGGCGACTATATCTGTACGGAGATTGGCCGTGAGTCAGTCATCCTCGTGCGACAGAAAAACGGCGACGTGCGCGCGTTTTTTAATGTCTGCATGCATCGCGGCAATCGCCTGGTCGACGAGGGTATGGATCAGGTTGAGACATTCAAATGCGGCTACCACGGCTGGGAGTACGGACTGAACGGTCGTTTCGTAAACATCCCCGATCGCGAGCTGTTTCCTCAGGGCGCGCCGTGCGCCGGACTGGTCGAGCTGCCGTGCGCGGTGTGGAATTCGATGGTCTGGTTCAGCCTCGACAAGGATGCGATGCCGTTTGATGAATACATGGCGCCGCTCAAAAACCACTTTGAGCCTTATCATTTTGAGCGCATGACGCTGATTCGCGATGTCACCGTTGAGTGGGACTGCAACTGGAAGGCGTCGGTCGATGCATTCAACGAGACTTACCATGTCGCAGCTACCCATCCGCAGCTACTGTGGTATCTCAATGAGATGGACGTGCAAATCGATTGCTACGATCGCCATTCACGCTATCTGGTGCCTTTCGGCATGACCAGCCCGCATATCAAGAAAATTCCCGAGATCCCGCCGCCGCTGAAGTTCATGTTAACCGAGGCCGGTCTCGATCCGGCCTCCTATGAGGGTCCGGTCGACGGCATTCGCAAGACAGTGCAGGAACACATTCGCGCCACGGCGGCCGAGGAGGGGCGCGACTACAGCGAACTCAACGACGATCAGCTCACCGACGATTACAACTACCTGGTGTTTCCGAATCTGACCTTCAACACCCACGCCGATCATCTGATGCTGTTTCGCCATCGCCCGCATCCGAGCGACCCGAACAAGATGTTCTTTGATACCTGGACGCTCAAGTACATCGTCGACGAGGACGAGATGCCCGAATACCGTCCGCGGCACAAGCACTATGCCTCCGGCGAAAAGTATCTGGGCATGGTCATCGACCAGGACGGCGGCAATTTGCCGCGCGTACAGCAGGGCATGAACAGTGCGGCCTACGATGGCTTGTGGCTGGGCGATCTTGAAGTTCGACTGCGGCATTTTCACAAGACGCTTACCGATTATATTGACCGCGGCGCAGCGCGCAGCAAAGGCAGCTCATGAGATTGCAACCCGATGACGTGCGACGCATCTATCGCCAGATGCGATTGATCCGAGAATTTGAAGAGCGTTTGCATCTGGAAATCCAGACCGGTGAGATCGCTGGTTTTACCCACTTGTACAGCGGCCAGGAGGCCGTGGCCGTGGGTGTGTGCGACCCGCTGACCGACGACGACTACATCGTATCGACCCATCGAGGCCACGGTCACTGCATTGCCAAGGGCTGCGATCCGGTTGGCATGATGAAAGAGATTTACGGTCGGGCGGAGGGTTTGTGCAAGGGCAAGGGTGGCTCGATGCACATTGCGGATTTCGATGTCGGCATGCTCGGCGCCAACGGTATTGTGGGTGGTGGCCCGCCCATCGCCGTTGGTGCAGCGCTCGGTGCCAGTCTCGACGGCAACGGCCGCGTGTCGGTGGCGTTTGGCGGTGACGGTTCGTCCAACCAGGGGACAGTGTTCGAAGCGATGAACATGGCCGTGGTGCTGAAGCTGCCCGTGCTGTTCGTATTTGAAAACAACGGCTACGGCGAGCACACCGGGGCGGATTACGCCGTAGGCGCGGTCGACGTGCGTACGCGCAGCGAAGGCTTTGGCATGCTGGCGCTTGAGGGCGACGGCAACGACGTGTTCGACGTGCTCGCCAAAATGGACGAGGCGCTGGCCCATGCACGCGGCGGCAACGGACCGGTTGCGCTGGACCTGAAAACCCTGCGCTACTTTGGCCACTTTGAGGGCGATCCGCAGCGCTACCGCGCCCCGGGTGAGGTAGAGAATGCCCGCGAACAAAACGACTGCCTGCTGCGTTTCCGCGACCGCGTGCGCCAGGCCGGTGATATGGATGCGCAGTTTGATCAGATCGATCGCGAAGTGCTTGAGCTGATCGAAGATGCGGTTCAGCAAGCCAAAAACGCTGCGCCGCCCGAGGCCGCCGACGTGCTGACTGACGTGTACGCGTCGTACTAGGGGGCGAATCATGGCTATCAAGAATATTCGTCAGGCCATCAACGAAACACTGCACGATGAAATGGCGCGCGATGAAAACGTCATCGTGCTCGGTGAGGATGTTTCAGGAGGTGCCGGTACGCCGTCGGGCAAGCGCGAGGTTATCGGCGGTATCTGGGGCACCACCGGCGGCCTGTTGCCGAAATTCGGTGAGCATCGTGTCATCGATACCCCCATCAGCGAGTCGGCCATCATTGGTACCGCGGCTGGCGCGAGTCTGGTTGGCAAACGGGCCGTCGCTGAGTTGATGTTCGCCGATTTTGTGGGGGTGTGTTTCGATCAGCTCACGAACCAGATTGCCAAATTCCGCTACATGTTTGGTGGCAAGGCAAAGTGCCCGATTACCGTACGTCTGATTTACGGTGCCGGCATGAATTCAGCGGCACAGCACTCGCAGGCGATCTATTCACTGCTGACGGCTATCCCGGGTCTCAAAGTCGTGACGCCGAGCAATGCTGCGGATGCCAAGGGTTTGTTGACCACGGCCATTCGCGATGACGACCCGGTCATGTTTTTCGAACACAAAGCGTTGTACACCAAAAAATGCGAAGTGCCTGACGGCGAGTATCTGCTGCCGTTTGGTCAGGCGCGTCTGGTGCGTCAGGGAGATGACGCCACGGTGGTGGCGATCGGGCGTATGGTGCATTTCGCAGAAAAAGCGCTGGACGGCCTGGCCGAAGAGGGCATCGGTTGCGATCTGATCGATCCTCGCACGCTCAGCCCGCTGGACGAAGACACGATTCTCGACAGTGTGGAACAAACCGGACGTCTGATCGTAATTGACGAGTCGCCGCCGCGCTGCTCGCTCGCCGCCGATATCGCGGCGATTGTTTCGAGCAAGGCTTTCAGCTCGCTGCGCGCGCCGATTGAGATGGTCACCGCGCCGCACACGCCGGTGCCGTTCGCGCGCGAGCTCGAGCGTGCCTACGTGCCGGGCCCCGACAAGATTGCCGCGGCCGTACGTCGTGCGGTGGCGTGGCAATGAGCAGCCTGCGCGCCTTCACCATGCCCAAGTGGGGCATCGAGATGGTGGAGGGCATTGTGTCTGACTGGCAGGTTGCCGACGGCGACGCGTTTGCCAAGGGCGACGTGCTCGTCGGCATCGAGACCGACAAGATCGTCAACGAAGTGGAAGCCGAGTACGACGCGGTGTGTCTGCGCCGGCTCGCCGAAGAAGGCGATACGTTGGCCGTCGGCGAGCTGCTGGCTGTGTTTGGCGATGCGGACACCTCGCAAGAAGACGTCGATGCGTTTATCCACGATTTCGTACCGGCCGGCGGCGATACGGCACCAGACGGCGCGGATCCGGAGCCAGAGAAAAAACAACCGAGTGCGCCACAACCGCAAAAGGCCGATCCGGTCGCCGTACCGGAAGGTGTGCGGGTCAGCAGCGCTGCGTTGTCCGCGGCCGGGGAGCTTGGGGTGGACCTGGCCGAGGTGGACGGCAGCGGGCGCGCTGGGCGCATTCAGCGCCAGGATGTGCAACGCGCGGCCATGCCAGGCTACGCGGCGCCGGGCCAGCCGGTGAGCAACGCTGTGGACCTCGCGCCGGGTTCGGTTTCGGCGACCGACATCGCGCGACGCCTTGCCAGGCGCGATGGTGTGGATCTCGAGACCGTTGAGGGCAGCGGCCGCGGTGGGCGGATTCGCAGTCGTGACCTGCCGCGGCACGACAATGCCGCCGCGGCGGCAGGGCGCGAGGTACCGTTTTCCAACATGCGCAAGCAGATCGCGCGGCGTCTGACGGCGTCCTACCAGGAAATACCGCACTATAACGTGCAGATTGACGTGTTCGTGGACGCACTCCTTGCCGCGCGCAAGGCCTTTAACGCGGCCGGTGGGCGCAAGACGTCGATCAACGACTGGCTGGTGCGCGCTGTCGCGTTGTCGCTCATCGAGCATCCCGATATCAACATCAACGTGCACGATGAGAGCATCGCCTATTTTGATGAGGCCAACGTGGCAATTGCGGTGGCCATCGACGGCGGCTTGATCACACCGGTGCTCCAGCAAGCGCAGAGACTTTCGGTTGATCAGATCAGTTTGAAGGTTGCCGATCTGGCCCAGCGTGCCCGTGACGGCCAGCTGGTGCAGGAAGACATGAACGGCGGCTCGTTCACAATGTCCAATCTGGGCATGTTCGGCGTCAGTCGTTTCACAGCAATCATCAATCCGCCGCAGGGCGCCATACTGGCCGTGGGGAGTGCGCGTCCGGTGCCGACCGAGCGTGATGGCCGGATCGTGTTCGGGCAGCAGATGACGCTTACGCTGGGATGCGATCACCGCGCTATTGATGGCGCCATGGCGGGTCGTTTCCTCTCGACATTGCGAGATCACCTTGAACAGCCCGAGTCCTTGCTTGGTTAGTCAGGACGAGCCTGCGCGCTGTGACGTGCTGCTGGTGTGCGGCGGTCTTTATCATGACTTCGACTATGTGCGCCTGGAACTCCTGCAGCGTTTGGCGCAGTGGCCGCACGTGCGCGTGCACGTTGCTGGGGACTACTCTGACATAGATGCTCTCGGGCGCGCACAGGCCATTGTTTCGTACACGACCAATGTTATTCCGAGTGATGCGCAGCAGGCGGCGCTGTCAGCGTTTATGGCGCGCGGTGGTCGCTGGTTCGCCCTGCATGGCACGAACGCCATGGTCGACATTGACGAACAAGGCTACGCAAGCTGCCCGCCGGTGGCGCCGGCGTTCATGGATATGCTCGGCAGCCGTTTTCTTGCGCATCCGCCCAAAGGGGAGTTCGAGGTGCATAACGCCAGGCCCGAGGATCCGCTGGTAGCGGGCATTGAGACGTTCACCGTGGACGATGAGCTCTATCTGATTGAAGAGCGTGCAGAATTTGAGACCCTGCTCTATGCCAATTTCAGCGGCAAGGCGATGCGTGGTTTCAAGCAGCGCGATTTTTTTGAATCGGTGCGCCGGCCCATCTTGTATCGGCACAGGACCGGAGGCGGTGAAGTGCTGTATCTGAATCTGGGTCACTGTCGCGGCCATTACGACATGCAGCCGCTTATGAATTGGTATCCTGAGGTGGAAAAAGGGTCGTGGGCGTCGCCGGTTTTTCTGGATCTGGTAACGCGCGGCCTGGTCTGGATAACGGAGACGCGCTAGGTGAGTAGAACACTCGGCAATATCGTGCAGTTCAGCTATGTGGTCACGGACCTTGATGCGGCGATCAATCACTGGGCGTCCATCATGGAAGTGGGGCCGTTTTTCGTGCTCGAACATGTGCCCTACAGCACCTGTCTATACCGCGGTGAGCCCACCGACATTGATATGGACGTGGCGCTGGCCTACAGCGACCGCGTGCAGATTGAACTGGTGCTCCAGCGCAACAGCGCGCCCTCAATTTTTCGTGATTTTCTCAAGCAGCACGGCGAAGGCCTGCATCATGTTGGCGTCATCAGTGAAGATCTCGACGCAGACCTTGCGCACTTCGCACAGAAATCCGTTCAGCCTGTCCAGCACGGCGAAGCCGAAAACGGAACACGTTTTGCCTATCTCGATACGGCCCTGATACCCGGCACGATGCTGGAGTTGTTCGAGCTGCCGCCGCCGATCCTGCGCGCTTTCGAAAAAATGCGCGGCGTATGTGAGGTCTGGGACCCGCTTAACGATCCGCCGCGCAAATAGCGCATTTAGTTGCCGCAGCCATTCGGTGGCGCGGCAGGGCCTGGAGCGTTGAAAAAGCCCAGTCGCATCGCGCCAAGATCGACGAAGTTGACGACGCCATCATCATTGCTGTCGGCATCGGCGTCATCTGAGAAAAACACCGAGCGCAGTATGCCCAGATCAACGAAATTGACCTCGCAGTCGTTGTTCAGATCCATGTCGCAGGCATTGCCGAAGCCGTCGCCATTGCTGTCGCGCTGATCGGCGTTGGAGGCTTCGATGCAGTTGTCGCTGCTGTCATCGACGCCGTCGCCATCGCTGTCGGTGGCATCGTCGGTCAGGCCCGCCGCATAGAGTATGCCTCCTACCACGTGGGCCATGAACTCGGGCTCGCTGTAGGCCGCAGAGCGGTGCCCGCCCCCGGTGTACCAGGAGCGGCCGCCGTCAAACTCGTGGAACCAGGCGATCGGGTGATCGGCACCCATGTTGCCGCCGTTGTAGGTGGTCTCATCAAGCGTGGCCAGTACGTTAACGCTGGCGCGCGGATTGGTGCGAAAGTTGTACCACTCGTCGGTGCGTATCCATGTCAGGGGCAGCGTGTCAGTGGACGGATGGTCGGCGATTTCGACGTTGATGGTCGCCTCCTGAATGCTCGGATGCGAATCGAACCAGGCACCAATCAGATCACCGTACCAGGGCCAGTCGTATTCGGTGTCACTGGCCGAGTGAATGCCTGCGTAGCCGTTGCCCGCACGGATATAGTCTTCAAAAGCGGCCTGTTGCGTCGCGTTGAGGATATCGCCCGACGTGAGCATGAAGACGACGGCGTTGTACTGGCTCAGAGTCGTGGCATTGAAGACCGATGCATCTTCACTCGTATCCACCACGATGTTTTGGGCTTCAAGCGCGTTGGTGATCGCGCTGCGGGCAGTGTTGATCGAGCCGTGACGAAACCCCGCCGTTTTGGAAAAAAGCAGCACGCGTGGTGCGCCAGCTTGTGCCTCAGCCGCGATGGCCGGAGCAGCGAACGAGGCGGCTGCGCATAGTGCGAAACATGCCAGTGCGCTAAGCAGAGTGTGCTTCATCTTGAATCCCCCGAAGTGGTTATGCGTCACGACGCTAGCACGGCCTCTGCGGAGGAAACAGTGTCGGAAAATGGCGACAGGTTATGTCGCTGACGGGCGTGTCAGCCGCTTCGGACCTGCATGAAACACGCCCCGGCGGGCGCGAGTGTCAGACGGTTCTGGCTGACGCTGGCGCCCGTGAGGCCGTGGCCGTCGAGTGCGCGAAGCTGCCAGTCTTGTGGCAAATCAATCTGCACGGGCTGTGTTCCGAAGTTGAACGTGCACAGGAGTCGCTCGCCGTCGAGCTCGCGTACAAAGCACAGCGCTGAGGCGGGTGCCTCAATGAACTGAATCGTCCCATGCATCAGACACGGTTGATTGCCACGCCATTCCACGAACTGACGGAAAGCGTTGAGCACGGAGGAAGGGTCGCTTTCCTGCACCTCAACGGCCCGTGCGCGATGTTCCTTCGGGATAGGCAGCCAGGGTGCGCGGGTGCTAAAGCCGGCGTTGGCGTCATCGTTTTGCCACGGCATAGGTGTGCGACAACCGTCGCGGCCCTTGAACATGGGCCAAAAGTTGATGCCGTAGGGGTCCTGCACCTGTTCCGGAGCAATGTCGACCTCAGTTAGGCCGAGCTCTTCGCCTTCATAGGTACACACCGTGCCACGCAGCGACAGCAAGAAGGCATTGAAGAGTTTGGCCATGGCATCATGGTTTTGGTCGGCGGCCCAGCGCGACACGACGCGTCGCACGTCGTGATTGCCGGTGGACCAGCACGGCCAGCAGTCACCTTCGATTGCCTCCAGACTTTCCACCGCATCGCGAATATGCTCAACGCTGAAGTCGTCAACCAGCAGTTCAAAGTTGTACGCCAGATGCAGCCGCTTGTCGCCGCTGGTGTAGTCGGCCATTGCCTGCATCGTGTCCTCAGCAGAAATTTCACCAAGTGTCACCACACCCGGATACTCATCAATCAGCGCGCGCAGCTTTTCCATGAACTCCAGGTTTTCCGGGCGCGTGTTGTCATAGATGTGACGCTGATAGGCATACGGATTGTCGGTGCGAAAACCACGTCCGCGACGCTCGCGCGCTGGCTTGGGCGGGTTATCACGAAGCTGCGCGTCGTGGAAGCAGAAATTAACGGCATCCAGGCGCAGTCCGTCGACACCGCGTTTGAGCCAGAATTCCACCTCTTCGAGCATGCGTTGCTGCACGTCCGCGCAGTGAAAATTCAGGTCCGGCTGGCTGCTGAGAAAATTGTGCAGATAGTACTGCTCGCGTCGCGACTCCCATTGCCAGGCGCTGCCGCCAAAAATTGACAGCCAGTTGTTGGGCGGCGAACCGTCTTCCTGCGGATCGGCCCACACGTACCAGTCGGCCTTGGGGTTGTCCCGGCTACTGCGCGACTCGGCAAACCACTCGTGCTCGTCCGAAGTGTGGCTTAGAACCTGATCAACGATGATCCGCAGGCCGCTTTCATGTGCCTTGTGTATGAGTTCGGAAAAATCATCATGATTGCCGAACAGTGGATCGATGGCCCGATAGTCACTGACGTCGTAGCCAAAGTCCTTCATTGGCGATTTGAAAAACGGCGAAATCCAGATGCCGTCTACGCCAAGGCGGCGAACATAGTCGAGCTTCTGAATAATGCCGCGCAGATCGCCGACGCCGTCGCCGTCGCTGTCCATAAAGCTGCGTGGATAAATCTGGTAGAGCACGGCGCCTCGCCACCAGGGTGGTTGTGCCGTTTCAGTGACGGGATGTTCGGCGGTGCGCAGGGCGCCCGGTGCGCTTGGCGGTGTCATGTTCTCGTATGCGTCTCGATTTCGTTATTGCCAAAAAGTAATCGCTTGCTAAGGGTCCGACAACCAATGCATACGATTACATGCAATGCATACGTTTTCATTCGACTGCAGTACACATCAACGTGCAAAGTGCGCATGAAACTCATTGTTTAAGGATAAGAAAAAGATGACACGGAGCTCGGGCATGCGCGTTCTTATGACAAACGCAGCGTGGCTTTTCTGCGCTGTGGTGGCAGGCGCCGAAGCGGACACGTCTGTGGTGCTGAGCTCTCCTGATGGTCGGGTGAGTGCGCAGATTGCACTCGATGATCTCGGTCGACCGCACTATTGGGTGCGACATGATGATGACGTGGTAGTAGATGCCTCGCGACTGGGTCTGCGCTTCGCTGCCCGCCCGGGGTTTGATCGCGGATTGAAAATGGCTGGCAGCAAGCGTCGTGAGAGTCGCGAGGTCTGGACTCAGCCGTGGGGCGAGCGCTATCGCGTCGTTGATGAGCACAACGAAGTGCTGGTGTCCCTGATCAGCGACGATAAGCGTCAGCTCAATCTGCGCTTTCGTGTGTTCAACGATGGGGTGGGTTTTCGCTACGAAGTGCCCGCGCAAGAGGCCTATGGCGACGTCAGCATCGTGGACGAGCTGACCGAGTTTCGATTCCCTGATCAGCCCAAGGCCTGGTGGATACCGGCGCGCGGCTGGAATCGCTACGAGTATCTATATAAAGAGACCGGCCTGGATGCGATAGATCGGGTGCATACGCCGTTTACCCTGCGCTACGCAAACGGCCTGCACGTCTCGATTCACGAGGCGGCGTTGGTGGACTACGCGGCCATGGTGCTTGACCAGAAACGTGACGGCTTGTTCAAGGCTGATCTGACGCCGTGGTCGGACGGCGTGCGAGTGCGCACAGCGACGCCGTTTAAATCTTCGTGGCGAACGGTGCAGGTGGCGCGCGATGCGCCGGGCCTGATCAATTCCGATCTGATTCTCAATCTCAATGAGCCCAATGCGCTGGGCGATGTGTCCTGGGTGGAGCCTGGCAAATACGTCGGCATCTGGTGGGCGATGCACATCCGCACGCGCACGTGGGGCTCAGGCGACAAACATGGCGCCACAACGCAGGAGACGAAACAGTATATTGACTTCGCTGCGAAGCATGGCTTCAGCGGTGTGCTGGTAGAGGGATGGAATCTCGGCTGGGACGGCGACTGGTTTCACAACGGCGACGTGTTTGATTTCACGCGCGCCTACCCGGATTTCGATCTCAAGGCCGTTACTGACTACGCGCGCTCAAAAAACGTACGCTTGATAGGCCATCACGAAACCTCGGGCAACGTCACCAACTACGAAAATCAGATGGCGGCTGCGCTGGATTTGTACGCCGAGCACGGCGTGCGCGAGATCAAGACCGGCTATGTCGCGGATGGTGGCGGCATCAAGCGCGTCGATGACAATGGGCTGGCGCACTTCGAGTGGCATGACGGCCAGTTCATGGTCGAGCATTATCTGCACTCCGTGATAGAAGCGGCCAAACGCAGGATCAGCATCAATCCCCATGAGCCGATCAAGGACACGGGACTGCGGCGAACCTATCCGAACTGGATGACGCGCGAGGGCGCTCGCGGCATGGAATACAGCGCGTGGGGCCAACCGCCCAACCCGCCCGAGCACACGGTCGTACTGCCCTATACGCGACTGCTGTCGGGGCCGATGGACTTCACGCCCGGCATTTTTGACCTGACTTTCCAGGGGCCGGAATCCAAACAGCGCGTCGAGAGTACGCTGGCACGGCAGCTGGCATTGTATGTGGTGATCTACAGTCCGCTGCAGATGGCCGCCGATCTGCCGGAGAACTACGAGAAGCGCCCGGCGGCATTTCAGTTCATCAAGGATGTGCCGGTCGACTGGCACGAGAGTCGTGCTCTGGCCGGTGAGATTGGCGAGTATGTGGTCATGGCGCGGCGCGAGCGCGATGGTGATGACTGGTACCTGGGGGCGATCAACGACGCCGAGCCGCGGGACCTCGACATCGCGCTGGATTTTTTGTCTGCGGAGCGGGAGTACGAAGCTCAGATCTACCGTGATGGTGCGCAGGCGCATTACCTGAACTCGCCCTACGATATTGAAATCGAGACGCGCCGCGTTAGCGCGGGCGATACGCTGGCGCTGTCTCTTGCCGGTGGTGGTGGCACGGCCATCCGATTCGTGGCGCGCCCTTGATGGTAAGAGCAGCATGACACAACAAAAACCGACCTTAAGCTTTTGGCAAATCTGGAACATGAGTTTCGGCTTTCTGGGGATCCAGTTTGGCTTTGCGCTGCAGAACGCCAATGTCAGCCGTATTTTTCAGACCCTCGGTGCCTCCATCGACGATTTGCCAATACTGTGGGTCGCGGCGCCTGCAACGGGGCTGATCGTGCAGCCGATCATCGGCTATTTCAGCGATCGCACGTGGAATTCACTTGGCAGGCGTCGACCGTATTTTCTGTTTGGCGCGATCCTCGCGTCCGCGGCGCTGTTTGTGATGCCCAATTCCCCCACGCTGTGGGTGGCCGCCGGCATGCTGTGGATCATGGATGCCAGCATCAACGTCTCCATGGAGCCGTTTCGCGCGTTTGTTGGCGACATGCTGCCGCGTCGCCAGCGTCCCACCGGCTTTGCCATGCAGAGCTTTTTTATTGGCATCGGCGCGATCATCGCCTCGGCGTTGCCGTGGATGCTGGCGAACTGGTTTGGCGTCAGTAACGACGCGCCGGCCGGTGAGATTCCGCAGTCGGTACGTCTGGCGTTTTATCTTGGCGGCGCCGTGTTCCTGCTGGCGGTGTTGTACACGGTGTTGACCACGCGCGAGTACTCGCCTGAACAGCTCGCGGCCTATGACGGCGAGCCTGCAGATTCTGACGAATCGATCAGCCATCATCGCAGCAAGAATGCCTATCTAAGTGGTGGACTGGTCTTTGTCGCGCTGGGCGCGGCGCTGGCTGCATGGGTGGGGTCCATGGGACTCGACAAGCAGCTGTTTGTGCTTGCCGGTGGCCTTGGCGCGTTTGGACTAATGCAACTGGCGGCCGGTCTGTTGCAGGGTGCGGGCAAGGTCGACAATGCCGCCTACCGTATTACCCACGATCTGTTTCACATGCCGCGTGTGATGCGTCAGCTTGCGTGGGTGCAGTTCTTTTCCTGGTTTGCCTTGTTCGCAATGTGGATTTACGGCACCTCCGCTGTCACCAGTCATCACTATGGTGCGCTGGAGGCCACGGCCGCAGGCTACAACGAAGGTGCCGACTGGGTCGGCGTGTTGTTTGCGGTCTATAACGGGTTTGCGGCCATTGCGGCGATCGCGATTCCGCTTCTCGTGCGACGTCTTGGCTGCCGTGTGTCGCATTTGATCCATCTAACGCTGGGCGGCATCGGTTTGCTCAGTTTCTACTTTATCTCCGAGCCGCGGCTGCTGATGATTCCCATGATTGGTGTCGGCATTGCGTGGGCGTCGATCCTGTCACTGCCCTACGTGCTGTTGGCCGGCGCGCTGCCGGCGCGCAAGATGGGCGTGTACATGGGTATTTTCAATTTCTTTATCGTCATTCCGCAGCTTGTGGCGGCCAGTGTTCTGGCGCTGGTGCTGCGCGAGCTGTTCGCCGGTCGGGCGATCTTTGGTCTGGTGATCGGCGGCGTGCTGATGATCGTGGCCGGACTTACAACCATGTTGGTGGATGCACAGGCGGAACCGCAATGATGCGCAAATATCTGAACCCCGTTTCAAGTGGACTGCTCGCCGTGTGTATGCTCAGCGGCTGCGCCACGACGTTGAATACCGCGCCCGCAGACACCGGTGCACAGTACTACGGCACGCTCGAGCCGTTTGCGGCCAACGCGGTTTACTTTGTGGTCACCGATCGCTTCGCCGACGGTGATCCTGGCAACAATTACCCGCAGCAGGGCGGCGATGATCAGCGCCGCACCTTTGACCGACCGATCGTTGACCTGGAAGGACGCTCGGGCAACATCGGCTATCTGGGCGGCGACTTCAAAGGCATCGCGCAGTACGGCGACTACATTCGCGAGATGGGATTTGGCGCGCTGTGGCTCACGCCCATTGTTAGCAACCCGGACGAAGCGTTTACAGGCGGTTCAAAACTTGGTGAGGCGTTTTTCGCCGATCAGGGCAAGACGGGTTATCACGGTTACTGGGGCGTCAATTTCTACGAACAAGACGAGCATCTGGTGTCGCCGGGATTCGAGTTTGCCGATCTTACGCGTACGCTGCGCGACGAGTTTGGATTGCTGACCGTACTGGATATCGTGTGCAACCACGGTTCCCCGTCCTACAGTATGCCCAGCGACCAGCCGATGTACGGTGAGATCTACGACGGCGACGGTCGGCTGGTGGCCGATCATCAGAATCTGCATCCCACGCAGCTGCGTGACGACGAACCCCTGCATGCCTTTTTCCATCACGAGCCCGACCTGGCTGAGCTGTCGAACAACGACGAGACCAATCCGGCCGTGCTGGATTACTACGTCGATGCGTATCTGAAATGGATCGATCAGGGCGCGGCGGCGTTTCGTATCGACACGATCCGGCACATGCCGCATGCCTACTGGAAGCAGTTCAGCGATCGCATACGCGAACGTCATCCCGGTTTTTTCATGTTTGGTGAAAGCTTCGACTACAACGCGCGCAAGATTGCCGAACACACCTATCCGAAAAACGGCGCGATCAGCGTGCTGGATTTTCCCGGCCGCAAGGCCATTTCCGAGCTGTTTGAACGCACCGATCTGGGCTACGACCACCTGCTCGATTACCTTCATTTGACCGACGGTGTTTATCAAAACCCGTACGAGCTGATGACCTTCTATGACAATCACGACATGGCGCGCATGGCCGCGAGTGACGAAGGATTTATCGATGCGCACAACTGGTTGTTCACCAGTCGCGGCATCCCGGTGATTTACTACGGCTCTGAAATGGGCTTTCGGGCCGGGGCGCCCGAGCACGGCGGCAATCGCGATTTCTTTGGCAAGGAAAATCTGGACAAGGCCGAGAATCACGCTATTCGCCAGAATCTTATGAAGGTGGCGCGTCTGCGTCAGTCCCTGCCGGCTCTGCAGCGCGGGCTGCAGGTCAATCTGGATTTCGATCGCGATACGGCGGCGTTCTATCGCGTGTTGCAGCATGACGGTGTCGCGCAAACGGTGCTGGTGTTGCTCAACAAGAGTGATCAGGCCAGGGACATGGAGGTGACGCGCGGGCTGTCAGCCGGGCAGTGGCGCGATGGGGCATCGGATGTGCCGTATGCCGTCAGCGATGCTGACACGCGCATCACGGCAACGATCCCGCCCCATGGCGTGCGAGTGTTCGTGCTGGATGCCGCCAATACGTCGGCCTACCTGGCCGGCAAGCTCGCAAAACTGCAGATCAAAGCGCAGCGGCCGTAGCCTGAGAATCAGGCTCCGCAGGACTGACGAACTACCAGCTTCGGTGCCAGCAGTGTGGAGTGGACGGCTTCGCCGTTGATCAGCTTGATGATTTTCTTGACCAGCATCTCGCCTGCCAGCGCCGTATCCTGCTGCACAGTGGTCAGTCCCGGGTTGACGTAGCTGGCCGCCGGGATGTCGTCAAACCCGATGACCGAGATATCCTGCGGCACGCGTTTGCCCGCATCCTGCAGAGCGCGTAACGCGCCAATGGCCAGAAGGTCGCTGGCCGCAAACACCGCGTCGAAGGTTGTGTTGCCGTTGAGTAAAGATTGCGTCGCCTGATAGCCGTCGTTCTCTGTGCCCTCGGCCGCCACAAAAAGCGCGGGATCGGCGTTCAGACCGTGACGTTGCAACGTGTCGCAATAGCCCTGATAGCGCAGCGCAAATTCCGGGTAAGTGTCCGCCGCAGTACCCACGAACGCAATGTTGCGTCGTCCGAGTTCAACCAGATGGGTGGTCGCCTGGCGCGCGCCATCGAGGTTGTCGCAGCCAAGCCAGTGGCCCGGTTGATCCTCCAGCGGCGGCCCCCAGAGAATAAAGTGCGCGTTGTCTTCCTTAAGCGCTTTGAGCTTTTCGCCATAGGTCAGGTAGTCGCCGTAACCAAGAAGAATAATGCCGTCGGCGCGATTGCTGGCCTCATAGCGCGCGTGCCAGTGTTTGCTCAGTTGCTGGAACGAGACCAGCACATCGTATTCGGCCTTGGCGGCCGCGCGCGTGATTCCGCCGAGCATGGCCAGAAAAAACGGATTAATTAGTGAGCCGTCGGTGGTGGGATCTTCAAACAGCAGCAGGGCAAGCGTCTGGCTCTGACGTGTGCGCAATCCGACCGCGCTGCGATCGACGCGATAGTTCAGCCGCTTGGCAATATCCCGAATGCGTTCGCGGGTCTCGGGCCGCACCAGCGGGCTGTCGCGCAGCGCGCGCGACACCGTCGCCTGCGACACGCCGGCTTCGTGCGCAATATCACGGGAGGTAGGCTTGCGTACTGGCATGGCGCAAGAGTAAACGTGCTTTGGACGATGTGCCAACATTTGTCCCGCGCTGTCCCGCGTAACGATTTGTTTCTGTGTAGATTCATACCGGGTTTAACGAACGGCAGCCCGCAGGCTATATTGGCGCCTCGCCCCTGATTCCATGGTGTCTGTTTGAACCCTTCGCCCGACTCGCCCGCGCTCGACCGCTGGCTCCTGCTGCCAGCGCTCGGCGTGGCGGTGCTGATCAGCGCAATGCTGATCGGCTATCCGGAGCAGGCTGGCGTGGTAACCCGCGGTGCAATGCAATGGGTGACGGCCCGGTTTGGCTGGCTGTTTTTGCTGACCGGACTTAGCAGCGTCGCGTTTGCGGCCTGGCTTGCGTTTGGGCGCTATTCGGACGTTTTGCTGGGGTCCGAGGGTGAGCCACCTGAGTTTTCGCTGCCAAGCTGGATCGCCATGATGTTCACCGCCGGTATCGGCGCCAGTCTGGTGGCCTGGGGCTTCGGAGAGCCCATGTTTTACCTCGCCACGCCGCCGTTTGGCATTGAGCCGAATTCCGATCTGGCGGTCGAATGGGCCCACGCCTATCCCCTGTTTCACTGGGGGCTCGTGCCGTGGGCGATGTATGCGATTCCGGCTGTGCCGGTGGCGTACTTGTTGTTTGTGAAGCGCCGCGAAGGACTGCGTGTGGGCGCGGTGTGCGCGCTGGCCTTGCCCGAGCGAATTCGGGCACCGGCAACGCGCGCGATCGATCTTCTTATTGTTCTGGGCATTGTGGGCGGTGCGGCAACGTCGCTTGGGGTGGGTGTGCCGCTGGTCTCTGCCATGCTCGCACGCTTGTTTGATGTGCCCGACGCGCTTGGATTGAAGATACTGGTGCTGGTGGCCTGGACGCTGTTGTTTGGCACCAGCTGCTACCGCGGCCTGAAAGGTGGCATCCGCGTGCTGGCCGACTTCAACATGGTGCTGGCCATTGTCATGATTGTGTTTGTTCTGTTGGTCGGGCCCACCGCGCTGATTGTCTCGCTCACGACCAACAGCATCGGCATTGTTGTCGACAACTTTTTTCGCATGGCGCTGTACACCGATCCGGTAACGCAAAGCGGCTGGCCCCAGTCCTGGACCATTTTCTACTGGGCCTGGTGGCTTGCCTACGCACCCATGATGGGCTTGTTTTTCGGGCGCATCTCACGCGGCCGCACGGTGCGTCAGGTTGTGCTCGGCATCATTGGTTTCGGCATGCTCGGTACGTGCACTTACCTGGCTATCGCCGGTGGCTTCAGCCTCGGGCTGCATCTTGATGGCGTGGTACCAATTGCCGCGACGCTTGCCGATGAGGGCATGTCGGCCATGGTGGCGCAGATCATTGACGCTCTGCCGCTGGCGCCGTTCACGCTTGCTGCGTTTACCTTGCTCAGTGTCGTGTTTTACGCCACCTGTCTGGATTCGGCCGCGTATGTGCTTGCCGCCATCTGCACACGCCAGCTCCCTTCGAGTGCGGAGCCGGCGCGACCGCTGCGCCTGATCTGGGCCGCGGCACTTGCCCTGATCGCCGGTGGCGTACTCAGCGTCGGCGGACTGGATACCGTGAAAACCGGCACGATCCTGTCGGCGCTGCCGCTGATTCCGGTTGTGGCGTTGATGTGCCTGGCGCTGATTATTCAGTTACGCCGCGATGCAAAAAATAGGCGATAATGCCGCATGCCTGATATTCACGATCAACGCGCTCTGCGCAACGCGCTGGGGACGTTCGCCACGGGCGTGACGGTGGTCACGACGCTCGACGCCGACGGCAAACCCTGGGGCTTTACCGCCAACTCGTTTACCTCAGTGTCGCTCGACCCGCCGCTGGTGCTGTTTTGCCTGGCGCGCGAGGCCGGCAGTCTGCCGGTGTTCGAGGCGGCGTCGCATTTTGCGATCAACATTCTGGCCGATCAGCAGGCCGATACGTCCATGCTGTTTGCCTCCGGCGATCGTGAGAAGTTCGATCGGGTTGGCTGGCGCGCTGCCGACAGCGGTTGTCCGCTGCTTGATGATGTGGCGGCGTGGTTTGACTGCGACGTGCATAACGTTGTGGACGGCGGCGACCATCTGATTTTCATCGGGCGTGTGACCAACTTCGACTCACACAACGTCGCGCCGCTAGGTTACTGTCGCGGCGCCTACGTGCCGCTTGCCCTTGATCATCGCATGTTCCAGGCGACCGGTGCGGGCAACACCTTGAGCGTCAGTGTGATTGTGGAACACGACTGGTCGGTGTTGTTACGCAAAGATGCCGACACCGGCGAACTGAGTCTGCCTACGGCACCCAACCTCGGCGGCGCTGGAAAACCCGGCAGCTTGCTCAAGCTGCTGGCCGACGGCGGTGTCCACGAGCCGGCGATTTTTGTTTTTCGCGTGCTGGATGATGCCGTCGAACATCGAGTGATTTATCGCACGGAGCTTGCCGCGCCCATGACGCCCGCTGACGCGTCCATGGCATTCTACTCGCTCGACTCACTGGACTGGGAAGCGCTGCGAGATTCGGTGACGCGGCAGACGTTGGAGCGATATGCGCGTGAGCGCAGTGACGACTCGTTTGGGGTGTACGTGGGTGGTGGGCGTCATCCGTCGCGGCATGCGTTGCGGTGAGGGTTCGTTTTATATTTTACGATACTGTTCGTAATTGCTCTGTTCATTCAGGAAAGAGCAGCCCGTGACCAGACTCGCCGCGATCTTGCCTCTGATGCTTTGTGTATTCGCCTGCACCACGACGGGCGCTCCTGAGTCCATACCAACTGAAGGGGAGACTGGCTCTTCGTCCAAGCCGCTTCCGAGAAACCCCGGCCGTTCCGCCGAAGGTGTTGTGCTGGGCATTGCGGCACCGTCCGCTACAGGCTCGAAAGACGAGTCAAATGAAATCATCTGTCGTAAAGAACCTATCCTTGGCAGCAACTTCAGAAAAAAACGCTGTCGATCTGCCGCTGAAATCGAAGCCGAAGAAGAAAACACACAATTTCTGCTTCGTGATTTCATCTTGCGCTCGCAGTGATGCATGCAGCTAGAGGAGGGAGGTTCTCCGACTAGTGGCATTTGCCTTGAATGGGAACCCTGCTACGGTGAAGTAGCAATGGCGAAAGAAACCCTCAAAAAGTTGTTGGCCTTGCCTCTTGAGGAGCGGCTCAAGCTTTCACATCGCCTGTGGGAGAGCCTGCATTCAAGTGCGATAAATGATGCACCGTTGCCCGCTTCGGAACGTGAACTCCTCGAATCACGATTGGATGGCTACGATGCCCATCCCAACTCGGCATCCCCTACGCTGGACGCAACCCCACAAATCGTCTAGGTCTTGGCCAAACGCAGCTGGACAGAATGTGTGGCGTATACGTTAGAAAGGAGCAGCGAAAGGCCGGCAGCAGAACGCTGCCGGCCTCATAATCAATCCGCACTCAGATCACGGATTCCACTCCGCGCTGACATTCACGCCAGAATAAGTTCGATACGCCCGCACACCAATGTGCCAGGTGCCGGACTGCGGGTTGTTGAACGTGCAGGTTTCGCTGTTGCCGTTGCGGTACGGACGGCAGTTGTAACTACCCGTTGTCGGCGCCGCGCCACGACGCACGTAGAGGTCAGCATCGCCGCTGCCGCCGCTGATGCGGACGACCAGACTCGACATGCCCGAGGGCACGCTGATGGTGTAACGGTTCCAGTTGCCCTGCGACGCTGACTGGTTGTTACGGCTGAAGGTGCCGCCCGTCGGGCCGCCGCCGGTATCGAAGCTGCCCACGAGACGCACATTCGAGAACGTGGAGTAGGCGCGGACCATCACGTGGTAAGTGCCGGCTTGCACGTTTGAGATGTTGCAGGTCTCGTTGTTGCCGTTCAGATAAGGACGGCAGTTGTAGCTACCCGTGGTCGGCGGTGAACCAAAGCGCACGTAGAGATCGGCATCGCCGCTGCCACCGCTGATCGCAAACGACAGATTGCTGGCGCCAGCCGGCACGCTGAGCGTGTAGCGCAGCTCGGTGCCCGTGCTGCCGGAAAGCCCGGTTCTGGCCACGCCGTTTTGCAGTACATTGCCGCCACCCGGAGGGCCGCCTCCGCCGCTCACGGCCGCGACCGCTGCAGCGGCATCCACGAGACCGCTGCCGCACTGACTGCACGACGACGGGAACGAGCGGGCCGTGCTCTTCAATGTGCTTTCGATTTCGTTGGGCGTCAGCGAGGGGTCTTCGGCCAGCATCAAAGCCGCCACACCGGCCACATGCGGTGCGGCCATGCTGGTGCCCTGATAGAACGCGTAGTTGTCGGATCCGGGCGTTGAGCTGCCGGTGTTCAGAGTGGAGAGCACACCGTTCGAAGCACTGGCGCGAATGTCGCCGCCGGGTGCGGCGACGTCGACCACTGAACCGAAGTTGGAGAAATACGACCGACCGCCACTGCGATTGGTCGAGGCGACGGTCACCACACCGCTGCAGTTGGCCGGCGTCGCGCCCGAGGCGTTAACCGCCGAGTTACCGGCCGCCACGACGACCACAGCGCCGTTGCTGCGCGCCGAGTTAATCGCCGACTGACTGGTGGACGGGCAGCTGCCGCCGCCGCCCAGGCTCAGGTTGATGACCTTGGCCGGGTTGGCGTTGTTCGGCACGCCGCTGACCGAGCCACCGGCTGCCCAGCGAATGCCGTCAGCAATATCCGAGGTGAAGCCGCCGCAGCGACCCAAAGCACGAATGGGCACCACTTTGGCGCCAAACGCCACGCCGGCAACGCCACTATTGTTGTTGGTGCGGGCCGCTACCGTTCCGGCCACGTGGGTGCCGTGCCAGCTGCTGCCGCGCGCGGGCTCACCCGGACCGCAGTCGCCGGCCAGCGTCCAGTCGCCCGGGTCGCGGGCATCGCTGTCGCGACCGTTGCCATCGCGCGCAGTAAACGTGCTGGATATCATGTCGTAGCCGGGCAGAAGATTGGCGTTGAGATCGACGTGCGGCCGGTAGCCGGTGTCGATCACAGCCACGACCACGCCGCTGCCGGTGGAGGTGTTCCACGCGGTGGGCAGGCGCATGCCGCCGGTGTTTTCGAAATAGTGCCACTGCTCGTTGTAGCGCGAGTCGTTGGGCGTCAGAAGTGGCTGCAGCAGCTGATCCGGCTCGGCGTATTCGATGTTTGGATCGGTGGCCATTTGCGCCAGCATCTTGTTGAGGTCGTCCAGCGAGTGCCATTTGCCGAGCTTGAAAACATCGGCGCCGTTAAAGACGCTGCGGTGAAACTCGGTACGCAGTCCCGTGCTTTGGGCGACGGCCGAGGCTCGGACGCTCTTGTCCGCGGCTATGCTGCGACCCAGCGCGCTGTTGCTGACCGCCTGCTCCTTGAATTTAACGATGATCTGATTGGTGTGCTGATAGGCCTTGGCGTCCTGCGATGAGCCGGCCGACGCGCCGACCGCCGTCAGGCCCAGCGCGGTGATCCCGGCCAACATCCCGACGCATCTGGATTTGATTCCCTGCATGTGGATTCCCCTTTAGAAGTAAAACAAAAACGAAACCGGCTTTAGCGATTGTTATTGTTTTGTTTCTGAAGAAACCGGCCGACCGAACATACGCCTCGCGGGGCGCGCCTCGCAACCGCGGGTTAACCCGAGTAGACGGGCACTGGAAAAAGCCGCAGGCGGACGCTTTTGGGGGCGAATTGTGGGCTGTGATCTGCGATCATTGGCGCCTTTCATGACGCCCCCGGGGAGCAGATCAGCATGGCCCAGATTATCGACGGCAAGAAAAAAGCCCAGGCGTTGCGCGAGGATGTGGCGCGACGCACACAACAGCTCAAAGAAGCTAGCGGGATAGTGCCTGGCCTTGCCGTGGTGCTCGCCGGAGACGATCCGGCTTCCCAGGTTTATGTTCGCAATAAGGGCATTCAGGCGGTCGAGGCCGGATTCGAATCGTTTACGCATCGTCTTGCAGACAGCGTGAGCGAAGACGAGGTTTTGAGCCTCGTCGAGACTTTGAATCAGGATGACAAAGTGCACGGAATCCTCGTACAGCTGCCTCTGCCCAAGCATATTGATGAACAAAAAGTCATTGATCGTATCAATCCGGATAAGGATGTCGACGGATTTCATGTCACCAATGCCGGACGCCTTGCGGTCGGGCTTGACGGTTTTGTGCCCTGCACGCCGCTCGGATGCAGCATGATGATTCGCGACTGCAGGGACGATCTGTCGGGTCTGCACGCCGTCGTGGTAGGCCGTTCCAATATTGTCGGCAAGCCGATGGCTGCGCTGCTGCTGCAGGCAAACTGTACGGTAACCATCGCGCACTCGCGTACGCGTGATCTGCCGGCCCTGTGTCGCGAGGCCGATATCCTGGTCGCGGCGGTGGGGCGCCCGCATATGATCAAGGGAGACTGGATAAAGCCCGGCGCAATTGTGATTGATGTGGGGATCAACCGCGTGGAAAAAGAAGGCGGCGGCACGCGCCTGATCGGTGATGTGGATTACGACGCTGCGGCCGAACACGCCGGCTTTATTACGCCCGTGCCCGGCGGCGTGGGCCCCATGACCATTGCTTGCTTGCTGAGCAATACGCTTTTGTCGGCAAGCCGCCATGCCGCGCGCTTGAGCGGCTAGTCGGCGAAAGGCGGGCCCGGTCAATGACCGAGCCCGCCTTGTTCTTTCGCTACGGCGTCCTAGTCTGATGTCCGGGCAAATTCCGGATAGGCCTCCAGGCCGCATTCGCCGATGTCCACGCCGTTGTACTCTTCTTCTTCTGAAACGCGGATGCCAATCGTCTGTTTGAGCGCGAACCAGACGATGCCGCTGGTGATAAACGTCCAGCCAAAGATGCTGACCATTCCCAGAAGCTGTGCGCCAAGCTTGGCGCCCTCATTGCTGAGAGTAACCGCGAGCAATCCCCAGATACCCACGACGCCGTGTACGGAAATGGCGCCAACCGGATCGTCGATCTTGAGTTTGTCGAGCATCACGATGGAGGGCACGACGAGCAAACCGCCAATGATGCCGATCAGCGTTGCGAGCAACGGCGCGGGAGTCAGCGGCTCGGCCGTGATGGCGACGAGGCCCGCCAGCGCGCCGTTGAGCGCCATGGTCAGATCTGCTTTGCCAAACCACGCCCGTGCCAGAAGCAGAGCGGCAATTAGACCGCCGGCGGCGGCCATGTTGGTGTTCACGAACACCAGCGCCACTGCGTTGGCATCGCCCACGTTCGACACCTTGAGCTGCGAGCCACCGTTAAAGCCGAACCAGCCCAACCACAGAATCAGCGTGCCGAGCGCAGCCAGGGGCATATTGGCACCTGGAATCGCATTGACGCTGCCGTCCTTGCCGTACTTGCCTTTGCGCGGGCCCAGCAAAAGTACGCCTGCCAACGCGGCGGAGGCGCCGCACAGGTGCACGACACCGGAGCCAGCGAAATCGAGGAAGCCGGCGGATTCCAGAAAGCCCGCACCCCATTTCCAGAAGCCCTGCACCGGGTAGATGAAGCCGGTGAGCACAATGCTGAACAAAAGAAACGACCACAGCTTCATGCGCTCGGCCACAGCGCCGGAGACGATGGACATGGCCGTAGCAACAAACACAACCTGGAAGAAAAAGTCGGACAGGTTTGAATAGTAGGAGTCACCGGACACGACGTCGCCGACCGCATTGTCAGAGGACGACAGGAAGCCGCTGCCGATGGTCTTGAGACTTTCGAAAATGCCGCCTTCGAATGCGCCGGGATACATGATGCCGTAGCCGGTCAGCATGTACATGATGCAGGCGATCGAAAACAAGCCCACGTTCTTGGTCAGAATTTCCGCCGTATTCTTGGCGCGCACCAGCCCGGCTTCGAGCATTGTAAAGCCGGCGGCCATCCACATGACCAGCGCGCCCATGACGAGAAAGTAAAAAGTGTCCAGCGCGTAGGCCAGCTCGGCGACCCGAGTGCTGACTGTTGTTAACTCTTCCACGTAAAATGCTCCTGTTACTAAACGGCGTCTTCGCCGGTTTCACCCGTACGAATGCGGATGGCTTGTTCTATGGGGGCGACGAAGATTTTGCCGTCGCCGATTTTTCCGGTGTGTGCGGCCTTGGCGATGGCCTCGAGAACGGTCTCGACGCGGTCATCGGCCACGGCCAGTTCAACTTTGGTTTTGGGCAGAAAGTCGACGACGTACTCCGCGCCGCGGTAGAGCTCCGTATGGCCCCGTTGACGGCCGAAGCCTTTTACTTCTGTGACGGTGATGCCCTGAATTCCAATGTCGGCGACGGCCTCGCGGATGTCGTCGAGTTTGAAGGGCTTCACAATCGCGGTGATCATTTTCATGGCGGCGGTCCTGTTTTTGCGATGTGGGGTGTGTAGCAGGTTTCGTGCCAAACACGGCAGCGCTGTGTGGCGCCGACGTGCGCCCGAAAGTGTGGCCAAAAAACCACCAATTGACTCGTGATGGTGCGATCCGGCGGCGCATCGCCCCAATATCGTGCGAATTGGTCAAATCCGGACGGGCGCGCAGTCTGGCTGGCGCCCTGCTATGATGCGCGCCGGTCAGCCAACTACATGGGTACATCGTTTTGAGCGATAGCGTGCAACTTCTGGGCGTGAGCAACGCCATCGTCGACGTCCTGGCGCAGGTCAGTCATGAATTTATTGCCGAGCTTGGCGCGGTGCCCGGATCGATGAACCTGATTGATGCGGATCAGGCCCACGCGATCTACGACAAGATGGGGCCTACCACGCAGCGCTCCGGCGGCTCGGTGGCCAACACCATTGCCGCGTTCGCCAATCTTGGCGGTCGCGCCGCCTACATCGGTCGAGTCGCCGACGATCAGCTTGGCGAGGTATTCGCGCACGACATGCGTTCGCTCGGTGTGGACATGCGCCGGCCTCCGGCAGCTGCCGAGGCTGCCACGGCGCGCTGCTACGTGATGGTCACGCCTGACGGACAGCGCACCATGCACACCTATCTTGGTGCCTGCCTTGAACTCAACGAATCGGATGTCAGCGAAGAGGCCGTTGGTGTGCCCCAGGTTGTGCTGTTTGAGGGCTACCTGCTTGATGCGCCATTCGGGCCGGCGTTGATCGACAAGGCAATCAGGATCGCCAAAGAAAATGGCAGCGAGGTGGCGTTGTCGCTGTCAGATTCTTTTTGTGTGGAGCGCCATCTGGAAACCTATCGCCGACTGGTGAACGATTCGGTCGATATTGTCATCGCCGATGACAGCGAAGCGTTCGCGCTTTTTGGCACTGACATCCTGGACGACGCCGTGAAGGCGGCCAGTGAGCTCGGAAATCTGTTTGCGATCACACGCGCCGCAGAGGGTTCTGTAATCGTGCGCGGTTCCGAGCGCATCGATCAAAAAGCCGATCCTGTTGAGAAGGTGATTGACTCCACCGGCGCGGGCGACGCCTACGCGGCTGGTTTCCTACATGCCTATGCCAGTGACAAGCCGCTGCGATCATGCGCGCGCCTTGGATCATGGTGCGGCGCTCAGGCCGTGCAGCAGATGGGCGCGCGATTCGAGAGCGAAAAGCTGGCCGACCTGTAGTGTTTGCTCAGGCGCCGGACTGCAGGCGTACGTCCTGCGCCGGTGCCAGTTGATCGAGCGGCTCGGGTCGATGTACGCCGAAGCCCTGCGCGTAGTCAGCGCCAAGGTCTCTGACCATCGCGAGAATGTCGTCGTCTTCAACGAATTCGGCAACGACCCGCATATTGAGCGTATGTGCGATATCGATAATGGATTTCACAAAGATGCGGTCGGTGGGATCGGTGATGATGTCGCGAATGAATTCACCATCGATTTTCACGAAGTCGAGCTTGAGTCGTTTCAGTACCCCGAATGAAGACAGGCCGCTGCCAAAGTCATCGAGCGCAATCTTGCAGCCCATTTCGCGCAGCGCTTCGACCAGCGTGGCGGCATCGTCCATCTTGCGAATCACCGCGGTCTCGGTAATTTCGAAGTTCAGCGAGCCTCGCGGTACGTCGCTGTTGGCAACCCGGTCGATCAGAGCCCGAGAAAAGTTGGGATCACTCATACTGGCGCCGGACAGGTTGACCCAGAAGCGGCGATTCGCCAGCGCAGCTTTATCCTGCGACGTCAGCACATCAATGACTCGATTCACGACCCACAAATCCAGCTTGTCCTGCAGGCCGTAACGCTCGGCTGCGGGCAAAAATGCGCCCGGTGGGATGAGGCGACCGGCGACACGGTCGTTGAGCCGCAGCAGCACTTCAATACGCTCGTGGGGGTCTGTGGCCGGGTCCATGGCCCGAAGCCTCTGGCCAAAAAGCACAAAGCTGTC
>CAZXCL010000003.1:66968-110443 GCA_964639265.1 uncultured Gammaproteobacteria bacterium
ACTTCCTCGCTGCAGCCGCTCAAAATCAGCGCGAATTCGTCGCCGCCAAGTCGGGCGACCGTGTCATCCTCACGCACGCAACTGCTGATGATGTCCGCGACTTTGCGCAGTAGCTCGTCTCCGGCGCCGTGCCCGCAGGTGTCGTTGACGACCTTGAACTGATCGAGATCAAGGAACATCAAGTAGGCTTTGCCCTTGGCGCGCGGTGTCTGCGTCACGATCTGCAGTCGCTGATGGTAGGCGCGCCGGTTGAGCAGTCCCGTGAGTTCATCGAAACTGGCGTGATACTCCAGCTGTTGAGTCATGGCGCGACTTTCGGTCACGTCGTTGGCCAGCAGCACGATGTACTGAAGTTCATTGTCCGCGTTACGCACGGCCGATGGGAAAAAATCGATGCGCCGACTGCTGCCGTCGCTGGCCATGCAGCTCACCTCAATGCGCGGCTCCACGGTATCTCCGGCGGCGAAACGAAACAGAAAGTCGGTAAAGCGCTGGCGATCCTCGTCGAGAATGACGTCGAGCAGCGGCTCTCGATCCTCCGGTTTGGATTGCGGCCAGAAAAGCGATTTCATGGTGGGATTGGCGTCATAGACCAGCCCGTCCAGATCGACCAGCGCCATGCCAATCGGCGAGTTCTGATAGGCCTGATGAAAGCGCGCCTCGACGTCGGCACGCAGCGCGTCTGACCGCTCGCGTTCGGCAATTTCCGTGCTGAGCTGGTTGTTGGTTTGTTCCAGCTCGCGCCGGGCCTGCTCGATAGAGCGGGTTCGTTCATCCACTTCCCAGCGCAGTCTGCGGTTGGCGCGGTCCACCGCGCGCAGACGCAAGTGGATGACGCCGCGGGTAATAATCAAACCCAGCGCAGTCATAAGCGCGATAAACCAGGGCATTTTCCAGAACGGCGCCGGTACCGAGAACGCCCACGAATCCGTGGGTCCCCAGTCTTGTCCTGCGTGTCGGGCCCGAATCTGCAGCTCGTAGTTGCCCGAGGAGATGCTTGAAAAGTCGATAGAGTGGTTGCTTGTGGGAGTGCTCCAGCCGCCCGCGTCGCGGCCCAGCCGATAGCTGTACTCAACGTCATCGGGGCGTCGTGTTGAGACCGCTGCAAATTCGACCAGAAGTTTGTCGCCGCTGATCTGGGTACCCGCAGAGCCGTCGACGTTGGCGGATTCGCCGTCCACGAGCACACGGGTGATCGTGGCGCGTGGCGGGTTCGGCGGGACCACAGGGAGCGACACGTCCATTCGGGCCGCACCTTTTGCTGTGCCAAGCCACAAATGTCGGTCGCCGTCTCTGAGAACTGAATGGGCGTTGCCTTCAATACCGACAAAGCCGTCAAGCGGACCAAATCTCTGCAACAAATCCAGCTGTTCGTCGTAATGGTAGGCACCGCGGTTGGTGCTGAGTACGATTTTGTCGTCGTCGATCGGATAGATTGAGTAAATGGTCTGATCCGACAGTGCCGAGCCAATGAGTAGTTGATTCAGGCGATCCTTACGATAGCGAAACACGCCGCCTTCGGTCGTCGTGAACCATACGGTTTGCTCGCCATCGGCATTGCTCGTTACCAGCGTATGCGCAAAGAGAGTGCGTCCGATGTCTTCGACGGGAATCACCAGCTCCGGTGCCGAATCCTCGCGGCTGGCGTCAATGCGGAAAATGCCCATGTGGTTGACGGGAAACCACAGCCATTGGTCCGGCCCGGCCGCAGGCGAATAGATGGCGCCCCCATGCGTCAGGTCAAACTCGCGTGTCACACCTGTGTCCACATTGTGTGAGTAGAGCATGCCGGCGTAGGTGCCGGCCCAGACGTGTCCATAAGCGTCGAGCTCAAGACCCATGACGGCCGCGTTCTCGGCCGGAAACACGCGCGTGCTGGTCATGCTTGCCAGGTCAATTCGCCAGACGAAGCCGTCAATCTGGGCAATCCACAGAAGCTGGCGTTTGCGGTCGAGTTTCACGCCGCGCAACTCGCGCACATCGCCAGGCACAAGCCTGTTCATATCAAGAAGCTGTCCCGAACTGTCCACGTACTGCAGACCAAGATCGGAACCGAACCAGTAGCCGCCCTGGCCATCGGCCACGATGGACGAGACGTCCGGGGTACGGTTGTTCTGAGCAAGAGAGAAATGGTCGAAGCGTTCGCCGAGGTAACGACCGAGACCTTGTCCTGAGGTCAGCCACGTGATGCCGTCACGGTCGACAAGCATGTCTACTGCCCGGTCGTAGGGAATCGACTCGTCAGGTTTGCCAAATGGCGTGACAAACTTCTGCGCCGTCACCCAGGCCAGGCCAGTCTCCGACATAAACAGGCGCCAGATTGGTGCGCCGTAATCGCCCTCGCCCCAGACAATATCGTCGTTGATCCAGGCGCCAACGCGTCCTGCCTCGTTACCAACGAAGATTCCCTGTTCAGGATTGCCCGCGAGCGCCGTAACCTCATGCTCAAGCTTGCGCAGTTCCTCGTCCTGACCGGGCGCGAATCGAAACAGACCGCCCACGCCCAACAGCAGCATCTCATCGTCGTTGAGGGTCACAATATGGTCGATCTCGCCGCCAAGTTTCGAGACCGTTTCAATACCGAGCGCCGGCTGGCTAAGTGAAAGTCGGGTCAAACCCGTTGGCTCAATTCCCATATAGAGCCAGCCATCGTGCTCATGGATTTCCCGGACGGTGCCGCGCAGGTCTTCGGGTGGATCAAGCGTCATGACCACCTTGCCTTGTTCGAGCAGCGTCATGCCGCCGGAGGAGTCGCCAGCCCATAGGCGATCCATGGAGTCAACGTAGAGTTCCTGCACAAAGTTTTCGCGCAAGCCGTGTCGTGTCGTCAGGCTTTCAAAGGTCTTGCCATCGAAACGATTGAGACCGCCGAATGATCCGATCCACAGAAAGCCGTCGCCATCCTGGGCGACCGTGAGCGACAGCGTTTGATTCAGACCGTCTTCAACTGAGTAAAAGCGAAAAGGAGGGTCAGGCTCGAGGGTGGTCTCTGCCCGTGCGTGCACGGTCGCGAAGCTCGCCCACGCAAGCGTTGTCGCCGCCAAAAATGGCACAGTGTTCACGGTCGGGTCTCGGTATCAACGCTCATCCACGAAGATAGCGACCGAATCAGGATCAACTAAAGACGCGTTGTCGCGTTTCGAGTCTCTGAATTGACGAATATTGGCTTAACTTAATCAGTCGGCGGCGCTACGGACAGCTCGCATAGCCGGATGGTCCCGGGGCGGCGAAGAAAAGCTCGCGCAATATTCCGAGGTCCAGGAAATTGACCGCCCCGTCTTCATTGACATCCACTTCCTCGTCATCAGAAAAAAACACCGAGCGCATAATGCCCAGATCGATGAACGAGTGGACGCAGTCGTCATTGAAATCGACGTCGCAGGCATTGCCAAAGCCGTCACCGTCCGCGTCAAACTGCGTCGGGTTCTGGCGTTCGGTGCAGTTGTCAATGATGTCCACGACGCCGTCGCCGTCCGTGTCGAGCGCAACGTTGGCAGCGAAAAACGCGTCAAACTCGGTTTGCAGAAGATCGATTGGATCGGTGAAGGAGTTCGGAGCGCGCGTGTTGATGCGCATGAACTCCTGATCCAGCGCATCATCGGCGCGCGTCACGCTGATGTAGGCCGAGAGGGAAGAGGTGTTGGCGCAGCGTTGATCGGCCATGGGCTCTTTCGCGGCCTGCAACGTTGCCATCAGGCGTTCGCCCAGCCAGCCGTCGCTGGCTTCAAAGGCCGCCTGCATCTGCACGATGATGCTCTCGCCCGACAGGATATTGCCGGCGATGGCATAGGTGTCACCACTCACGCCGCCCGCAAACGGAAAGTTGGCACTGCCTGAAAATGTGACCGTATGATCCGCGTCGGAGTCGCCAAGATCCACAATAGCGTACTGGCGATCCTGAGGGCGCCCGTTAACATCGTTGTCGATCAGCCATTGCAGCGTATCCTCGGCGCTCTCGCCCATGAGCAGACGCCCGCGCCCGTTCAGGAGATTAGGCACCGATGCGAACGACTGCGCATTGATCGCGCCCTGGCCGGGCGCAAATCGGGAGACAAAAAAGCCAAGGTCGTTGTCGGCGACGCAGGTGGCGACGGCGCTGCCCACTTCGCGCGTTTGCGGGTCAAAGGCCACGATTGAAAACGTGGCGTGTACCTCAACGATGCTCAAGAGCATGGTTGCAAGCATCGCGCATCGCAGTGTTCTGGTCATCGTGTTGAACTCAGGCATCGTCAATCAACCGCATCTGCAGTGCCAGTCGAATCATGTCGTCGAGCGAGCTTTGGCGTTCGTCGGTAGAGAGCGCTGCGCCGGTCCGAATATGATCACTCACGGTGACGACCGCGAGGGCGCGTGCACCAAACTCGGCTGCAACGCCGTAGAGTCCGGCCGCCTCCATCTCAACACCCAGCACACCGTACTTCTCCATAACATCGAACATCTCGGGCTCAGGAGTATAAAAAAGATCGGCCGAAAACAGATTGCCTACCTTGGTTGCCAGCCCCAGTGCGCCGGCGGCCGCGACAGCGCGCGCCAGCATGGAATAATCGGCAATGGCGGCAAAGTCATAGCCCTTGAAGCGCATGCGATTGACGTTGGAATCGGTGCACGCGCCCATACCAATAATCACGTCACGCAGATTCGCGTCGGGCGCCAGCGCGCCGCAGCTGCCGATACGCAAAATTTCCTTCACGCCGTAACACTGAATCAGTTCGGTGGCATAGATTGAGGCGGACGGAATTCCCATGCCGCTGCCGACCACGGAGACGGGTCGGCCCTCGTGCGTGCCGGTGAAGCCCAGCATGTTGCGCACGTTGGTAACCTCGCGCGCGTCGGTCAGAAACTCTTCCGCTATGTAGCGTGCACGCAGCGGATCGCCGGGCATCAGGACAAAATCGGCAAAGGCGCCATCGGGTGCATTGAAGTGTTTGGCTTGCATCAGATAAAACTCGTTCCGTAATCCAGAGGAGACAGGTCAAAATGCTGCGCGAGCGATTGACCAATGTCGGCAAACGTCTCGCGTCGGCCAATCGAGCCGGGCGCGACCGACTTGCCGAAGCACAGCACGGGAATGTACTCGCGCGTGTGATCGCTGCCAGGCCAGGTGGGATCGCAACCGTGATCCGCGGTCAGGATAAGAAGATCATCACCCTCAAGCGCGTCGATCATCTCGGGCAGACGTTGATCGAAATACTGCAGCGCGCGCGCATAGCCGTCCACGTCCCGGCGGTGGCCGTAAGCTGAGTCAAAATCGACAAAATTCGTGAAAACCAACGTCTGATCGTCTGCCGCGCGCATGGCATCGAGCGTCGTATCGACCAGTGCCGGCAGCCCGGTCGCTTTGATTTTGCGCGTGATGCCGCGCTGCGCATAGATATCGGCGATCTTGCCAACGCTGATGACGCTGCCGCCCGTATCGACAAGCCGATCAAGCAGAGTCGGCGCCGGCGGCGGTACCGAAAAGTCGCGACGATTGCCGGTACGCTGATAATTGTCAGGACTATCGCCGACGAACGGGCGGGCGATGACGCGACCCACGTTCATGTCGTCCAACAGGGTGCGCGCGTCGCGGCAGATCTCAAGCAGGCGATCCAGACCGAAACTCTCCTCATGACAGGCCACTTGAAAAACGCTGTCGGCCGAGGTGTAGACGATCGGTTTGCCGGTGCGTCGATGCTCGTCGCCGAGCTCTGCGATGATGGTCGTGCCAGAGGCATGGCAGTTCCCAAGCACACCAGGCAGCTCATTGCGCTCGATCCAGGGTGTGAGCAATTGGTCGCTGAAGCTGTGTTCGCGATCGGTAAAGTAATGCCAGTCAAACAGCACGGGCACGCCCGCGATTTCCCAGTGGCCGCTGGAGGTGTCCTTGCCGCTGCTCATCTCCTGTGCAAACCCGTACGCGCCAGTCGGTTCCTGATCAACGGCGCAGCCATCGGGAAAGCTGCCGCGGCTCTCCCGCGCAGCGTGCATGAGCCCGAGTTTCGACAGATTGGGTAGTGACAGAGGGCCGTCGCCGGCCTGTCCGGCTGCGCAGCGCTGCGCGATGTGCCCGAGTGTATCGGCGCCCTGATCACCGAAGCGCTCAGCGTCCGCGGCGGCGCCAATGCCGAATGAGTCGAGAACCAGAAGTGTTGCTTTTGCCATGCCCCATTGTAGTACAGCCCGGGGGCAAAAGGCCCCCGGGCTGTACGACGGGTTGGGCGCTGACTCGGGCTAGTCGAATCGCGTCGAGAAGCTGATGCCAAAGACACGTGGCTCGTTGACAAATCCGGTCAGGTTGTTGAAGTCGATGCCGCCGGTCAGCGATTCATCATCCAGGATGTTGCGGCCAAACAAGGAGACGTCCCAGTCGCCCTCGATGCTCGCGTAGCCGATACGCAGGCCGCCCTCCAGCAGGTCGTCGTCGCGGAACGACACCGATTCATACAGGAAGAAGTTCACGTCGGTGCGATAGGCCCAGTCGGTAATCGCGAAAAATTCGCCGTGGTTCCCCAGCGGGCGCGTGTAGCGTGCCGTGAAATTGGCAATCCACTCGGGCGCCTGGGGCAGGGGGTTGCCGTCAATAATGGCTCGGCCGGCATTGTTCAGCGGATCGGTGGGTCCGCACGGAGAACCGCAGACATTGACAGAAATGTCCGGGTCCTCGATTTCGGTGCGGTTCCAGCTCATACCCGCCGTCAGGTAGAGATGCTCGGTGGCCGCAAGTTCGGCGTCAATTTCAAATCCGGCGCCACTGGTTTGTCTGGCATTAATCAGACGCGCGGTGTTGGTATTGCCACCGACGGCGGTGAGCTGCTGATTCTTGAGCTCGTAGTTGAAGATGGCGCCGTTCAGTCGCAGACGGTTTTCGATCAGCTCGGATTTGAAACCCACCTCGACCGAAGTGTTGGTTTCGCTGTCGGCGATCGTGACGTCATTGCCAAACAGCGTGCGGCCCTGCACGCTCGGAGCACGAAAGCCCTCAGCCACCCGGGCGTAGATGCGGGTGTTGTCGGTCGCCTGATAGGTGGCGCTCACGTCCCAGCTGACCGCTGAGTCGTCCGGATCTGCCGTAATCGTGTCCAGTGGTCCGATGAAGCTGAACGGACGCGAGGCAGAAAAGCTCTTGTCGGTGTGCGAATAGCGTACGCCACCGGCAAACTGCCACAGGTCGCCGGCGTTGTAGGTCACGTGTCCGAACACACCGACGTCGGTCGTGAACTGCCGCTGCAGCGCCTGACCGCCGATACCAAGGCCCTGGGCATCATAGGCGCTCTGGCGGACGAAGAGTTCTTCGTCAAAGAAAAACAGCCCTGTTTGCCAGAAGACGGAGTCACTGGCGTCGCTGGCAAGACGAAATTCCTGCGTGAACTGTTCGACGTCCGCTTCGGTACCGCTGGTTGATTGAAATGGAATAAAACCCGGTCCTTCCGGCGTGCCGCCGTCGATGTCGCCGATAGAGATCGGGATGTAGACATCTTCATAACCGGTGATCGAGGTCAGCGTTACGCCGTTGCCAAAATCGTAAGAGATGCGGGCCGAGCCGCCGAGTGACTCGAGTTCCTGATCATTGCGGCCGTTGGTGCGAATGCGCTCGCGATCAAACCCGGCAACAAAGTCATTGCTGCCCTGCTCGATAATGTTGGCGCGAAACACGCGCGCGCTGCCGTCAAGCTCACGGTTGTGCACATTAAAAAGCGCGCTGAGCTGGGCGTTGGGTTCCCACAGAACCTGTACGCGCGAGGCAAACTCGTCATAGCCCTCGGCCTGTCCCGCCGGGCCGTCGTTCTTTACCCAGTCATCGCGGTTTTGCAACAGCACCGATGCGCGCGCTGACAGCGTGTCGGTGATCGGGCCGCCGACGGCGCCTTCCACGTCAATTTGTTGAAACGAACCGAAGCTCGCGTCCACATAGCCGTCGAACTCCTGGGTAGGCTTGCGCGAATCAAACTTGATGATGCCAGCGGGTGAGTTGCGCCCAAAAAGCGTTCCCTGTGGTCCGCGGAGTACTTCGACACGCTCCATGTCAAACATTGGAAAGCCCTTCACAAACGGGTTTTCGAGCACCACGTCGTCGTACACCAGCGAGACCGGCTGTGACGCGTTGGCGTCAAAGTCGGTGTTGCCAAGCCCGCGAATATAGAAACGCGGAAACGTGCGGCCGAACGAAGATTCGATCAGAAGGCTTGGAATGCGCGCCGAAAGTGAACGGATATCGGCGCCTGCGGCGTTCAGCACACTGAGCTGGTCGCCCGACAGCGACGTCACAGACAAGGGCACTTCCTGAAGATTTTCTTCGCGCTTTTGCGCCGTGACGAAAACCTCCTCCAAGGTGCCTTGCTGAGCGTGGCTGTAGGAAGTGCCGACTATGGCGGCAGCAATGGAAAGAACAAGTAAAGGGCGGCGGGCAGTCTGGGCGTTCACAATGAACCTCCGTATTGGAACCTTGGATACGAATATTCGTCGGTAAATCTAAGTAAAAGCGCTCTTCGCGGCGCGATGGTAGTACAGTATCAGGTGTCCGTGCACGCCCGTGCGTGCTCTCAATTCTGACTCAAGGGTGCTTTTTTCATGAATCAGGCGCGCAAAACTACCCGCCGACTCATCGTTGCCATCGTTGGGGGCGTGCTGGTCGTGGCGGGAATTTTCATGCTGATGTTTCCGGGTCCCGGCATTCTGACCCTGGCCGCCGGACTTGCGCTATTGTCGACCGAGTTTGCCTGGGCGCAGGAGTGGTTGGCGAAAATGCGTCGAAAAATCAGCAAGGTGGGACGGGATCAGCGCCTGAAAGGGCGACGCGAGCCCTAGCTGAACTGGTGAATCTCCACCACCAGCCCACCCGGCGTGGGGAAGCTCACGGCGTCCGTACGCGCAATGCGCAGCTCCAGGTCCGCATGATTCTCGAACGCGACGCCGCGGGCTTTCAGATGTTTGCGCCAAGCCTCAATGTTCGGCGTGCGCAGGGCAACACGCAGCACGCCGCGCGCCGGCGGCATCGCGCGCGGATACAAATCTGCGCCCTCGACCCCCTTGTAGCTGACGATCTCCAGCGCGCCCATGAGCGCGTCCTTGTGGCCCCAGATGCTCACATCGAGTCCAGTGCCCTTAGGCAGACCGATCATCTTCTCGATGTCCGGACCGTCGAGGTAGTGATCTGACTGACAGGTCAGACCAAGCACATCCTTGTAAAACGCTTTTTCGGCCTCCGCGTCGGCCACGACGCTGATCAGCGGGCTGATGCCGGCAAAACCGTGCGTGGAGAACGGCATGTCATGACCATCAATTTCGAGTAACACGACGTTCACGTCATCGTGTGCGGTCATGTGTATTTCGGTGAAACGCGTGCCGTCTGGTGCCGTTGAGGTCGTCGGTGTGTCGCCACGAAACTCGTAGCCCGAGCGACGCAGGCGATCCATGCGGTCGGCGATGTTTTTGGCGTGTACATCGAGATTCTTCGGGCACAGGTCAAACGCGCTGGCCTCTTCGCGTACCGTCGCCGTGGGCTGTTGAAACTGGATCAGGTGCAGAGCACCGCGCGACTGACCGGGCGTGCGCACGAGCGCCTGAGCCGCGACGCGATTCTCGTCCAGGCCCCACATCTCATCGAGTCCGTGATCGATGCCGTCGATGCGCGCCAGAACATCGAACCCCATTTCTTCGACCCACAGATCCAATGCGGTATCCAGATCAGCGACGCCGATGATGACGCGCTGAAAGCCAAGCCACGGGTCGGGTGCAGTGTGCTTTGTTTTGCTCATGGACCGACCATACGCGATGCGCGCGATAAACCGAAGCCATGGCCGGTTGAAAGTCGAAAAAATAGTGACAATTCATCAGCTTTCCGGCTAACTTCAGGAGGCGCCTGACGGGCGATTGTGGGGGGTGCAGTGAACTTTGCAGGTAGGTGGCGACCGATCAGAAACTGGCTGAAGTTGGCACTGGGGCTGGCAGCTTACGTGCTGGCCGGCTCGGCAGCGGCGGAGGATTCAAGGCCCTGGCTACGCGCCGAACCGCTTAGTGAGTTGCCGGTTACGGAGCGCCAGCGGCTGCACGAGGCGATCGCTCAACCAAATGCCGGCCAGCAGAGCACGGCGGTGAACAGCACGGCAACCTGTGCCGCGATGTTGCAAGGCGAGTCGGATGTGCGACCTTCGGTGGTTGCCTCGGTGTGTGAGTACGTCGGGTTTGAGCTTGCCGCGATTTCCGACAGCTGGATCGATGCGCCAAAACAGTTGGCGCGCGTGCGCAATCAACTTCTGGAGATGAGTGTGGCCCGAAACGTCGGGCGGTGGCGCGAATTTGTTGCGATCCGCAGTGGGTGGCTGGCAAGACTCGCCGGTCATCCGATCGACGTCGCAAAGTCACCGCCGCACCCCGCATTGCGCCCATGGCTGGTCATTCGCGCGCTGGATGACAATGACGTGGTGCGTGCGCGGGCGCAGCAGATATTCCTCGGCGCCCCAAAGTGTCCTCGCGCCTGCGCCTATGCTGCACTGGTTTCTCTGTCCCGCGGCATGCTGGCTGCGCATGACGACCAACAGGATCAAGCCAGGATTCTGGCTCGGCGCGCAGCCAAGCAGCTCGTGAAGGCGGCGGACAATGAGCCTCGGTTGGTGGCCTTACTTGCGCCTGAGGTGGCCATGCTGCTGGACAAAATGGGTCTGCTCGACGAGCGCCACGAGGTAATGACGTTGGGACGGGACGTGGTGCAGCGATTACTGCCGCAGGGCCATGCTGCACACCGCCATTTGAGCGCTACCCAATATGGTTTTTTGGCCGCCGACGGAAAGATTGAGTCCGCCGCCGCGCTGCGCGATGAGCTGACAGAGCGCCATGGCCGTCATCTGGCGCGCTATCCGCTCACCGCCGCGCGGCTGCGAGTTACCCAGTCAGGGCGATCGCAGTAGACCCAGACCCGGCGACCACGGCGTGCCCGCTGCGTCGAGTTTGCTCTTGAGCGCGGGCAGGTCCTTGCTCAGCAACTGATCCAATTCGCTGGCAAACGTCTCATACTGACGTTTGGCAATGTCCAGACTGTTTTTCTGTGTCGTTGTCGGACCGTACAGTGAGCTGCGTTCGCCAAAGCCGGCAACGCCGAGTCGATCCAGAATAGACACCGGGCCAGAGTCATTGGCGATGTCACGTTGCTCGTTGCCGCCGAGGCGTTCCCGCAGCGCCATAACGCGTTTGTGCATGGCGTGCGCTTCGCTGTAGAGCGAGGCGTCGCCCTGGGAACGACCGATGACCGACTTGAGTTTGGTCATGGCGTCATTGATCTCGCCGAGCGTCTTGTGATCGCCGCGCACTTTGCCCGACAGCGTCTCGACTTCGCGCGAGAACGCCAGACGTTCGGTTTGCGACGGACCCATCAGCGTGGGTTTGCGAATAGATACTACGTTGAATTCCTGTGCGTCGGACTCTTCACCAAGTTCCCCGTCGCGGCGAACGGCCATCGTTACCGAGTAGGTGCCCGGCGGCGCCATGACGCCGGCCGCTGGCGGCTGCCACGGTGGACGGGCGGACGCTTCGGCCCAGGGACCCGAATCCGGATAGCGTAAATCCCAGGCAACGCGATGAAAGCCCGCCTTGACCGGGCCATCGATACGCTGCACGACGTTGCCATCGGCATCGCGCACGGTCAGGATCACGGCTGGCGCATCTTCGGTGGCTTCCTCTTTCAAGCCGTCCCAGCCGGGATAGGGCGTGTTGGAGCCGGCTTTCTCGAGCGCCTTTTCACGCTCACGCCGTGTTTCCTTGCGCGAGCGGATGTCTTCGGGCAGGTAGTAGGTAATCACAGCGCCAAAGGGTGGGTTGTCTGCGATGTACAGCTGGCTGCCCATGCTGGATTTGCAGCCGGCAGCCGCGCAGCCAAACGGACGTTTGGGTACATACCAATGCGCGTCGCGCGGCTTGAACAGGATGCTCTCGGACTGCAATGTCTGCGCGCTGACTTCGCGCAGCGGCGAGTAGTCGTCAAGAATGTAGAAGCCGCGGCCGAAGGTCGCGCCGACCAGGTCGTTCTCGCGTTTTTGAATCACCAGATCACGGAACGGAATGTTGGGCACGCCGCCGCTGAGCTTGACCCAGTTGCGACCGGCGTTGAGCGTCACGAATACGCCAAACTCGGTGCCGGCAAAAAACATGTCCTTGTTGACGTGATCCTGAACCAGACGCCACACGAGATGGCGGTCGGGCAAGTCGCCGCGCATGCTCTGCCACGTGCGGCCGCGGTCGCGGCTGCGCAGCAGGAAGGGACGAAAGTCGCCGGTCTTGTGATCATCCGCGGCCAGGTAGACCGTGTTTTCATCAAACAGATCGGCCTTGATGTCGTTGACAAAGAAGAACTCGGGCACGCCCGGCAGCGTTGTGGTGCGACGCCAGTTGCGACCGCCATCTTCAGACACCTGCACGACGCCATCGTCGGTGCCGGCGTAGATCAGATTTTCATTCAGCGGTGACTCGGCCAGCGACGTGATGCTGCCGAATTTCGACATGGCGTACAGATCCCACGGGGAATCGTAGCTCCACACTCGGCCCATCATGGGCATGGTGAAGCGATCAATACCGCGCGAAAGATCGTCGCTGATGGCGCGCCATGAATCGCCGCGATCGTCGCTGCGCCAGACGCGTTGGCTGGCGAAATACAGCCGTGCTGGATCGTGTGAACTGATCACAATTGGCGCGTCCCAGTTGAAGCGCTCGTGAGGCTCGCCTTCTGCGGGTTGCGGCTGGATGTACACGGACTCGCCGGTCGCGCGGTCATAGCGAGTCAGGTTGCCCTGCTGCCATTCGGCGTAAACGATGTTCGGGTTGGTAGGGTCGACGGCCGACTGGTGACCGTCACCGCCGAGCGTGACAAACCAGTCCGAGTTGCGGATGCCAATCACGTTGTCGGTGCGCGACGGGCCGCCCTGACTCTGATTGTCCTGCGTGCCACCGTAGACGTTGTAAAACGGTTCATCGTAATCCACGGCCACTTTATAAAACTGCGTGATGGGCAGATTGGCAGCGTAACGCCAGGTGTCGCCGCTATCGAAGGTCTCGTAGACGCCGCCGTCGGTGCCGGCCAGAAGATAGCGCGGGTTGCTCTTGTCAAACGCCAGTGCGTGATGATCGGAGTGCTTCTGATTCGGATCGGTCTTGACGAAAGTCTCGCCGCCGTCGGTGCTCACGTGCATCCATACGTCCATCTGATAGATAGTGTCAAACGCGTGCGGGCTGGCAAAAATCTCGGTGTAGTAGTGTGGGCCGGTACCGCCGGGCATGTACTCGCTGCGCTTTTCCCAGCTTGCGCCGCCGTCGGCGGAGCGCCAGAAGCCGCCTTTGCGCTGCGACAGCTCAATCTGCGCGTAGACCACATCGGGTTGTTGCGGCGAGATTGCCAGGCCGATCTTGCCCATGACCTCATCGGGCAGACCTTTTGTCAGCCTGGTCCAGGTTTCGCCGCCGTCGGTGGACTTGTGGATGGCCGAGTCGGGGCCGCCGTTCATCAAGGCCGCGACGCTGCGCAGTCGCTGCCAGGTGTTGGCGTAGAGCACGTCGGGATTGCGCGGATCGAGGTGCACTTCGCCCACGCCGGTGTAATTGTTGCCGCCAAGAATCTTGTTCCAGCTCTTGCCGCCATCGGTGGTCTTGTACAGGCCGCGATCGCCGCCGCCGGACCACAGTGGCCCCTGCGCCGCGACGTAGACCACATTGCTGTCGCGCGGGTCCACACGGATCATGCCGATGCGCTCGGACGCCTTGAGTCCCATGTTGGTCCAGCTCGCGCCGCCATCGTCACTGCGGTACACGCCGTCGCCAAAACCCACGTGACGCCCACTGACGTTTTCACCTGTGCCTACCCAGATCGTATTGGGGTTGGACGGGTCCAGCGTGATGCAGCCGATTGAATAGGAATCCTGATCTTCAAAAACAGGTGACCAGGTCACGCCGCCGTTGATCGTCTCGAAGACCCCGCCGCTGCCAACGGCCACATACCAGTGGCGCGGATTGTCCGGATGAATCACGATATCGGAGATGCGCCCCGAGCTCATCGCAGGTCCAATGGAGCGCATCGCCAAACCTTTTAAAGTAGCTTCATTGAGCCCGGGTTTGGCGGGCGCATCGTTTTGCGCGAGGGCGCCCGAGGTGAAAAGACCAACGGCAATCAGTGCAATGAATCGACGCATGATGGCGGCTTCCTTGGAAAATCGGCCGACTACTATAGCCTCACATCGCGCTTGGGTCATCGCGCAGCTCATCGAAATTCGGGCATTCGCCGCAGCGTTGCTGCCGGCCGGGGCTGGTCTGCGCGTCGTGTACTGGTAGGATGACGACCAGATTTTCCGGAGAGATGCGTTGACCGCTGCACATTACTTATATATCGCGATCACCCTGGCCGTGTTTGGCGGCCTTTACTGGCTTGGTGCGGTGCGTCAAGTGCCGTTGTGGGGGCGCGTGTTCATTGCGCTCGCGCTCGGTGCCCTGGTGGGGTTTTTCCTCGCCGACGCCGTTGGCCTGACCAAGTGGATCGGGGATGTATTCATCCGCCTGATCAAGATGCTGGTGGTGCCGCTGATTTTCACAACGCTGGTGTCCGGTGTGGTGGCCATGGGCGATCCAAAGCGACTGGGCTCACTGGGTGCCAAGACCATCGCCATCTACATGCTGACCACGGCGGCGGCGATCAGCATCGGCCTGTTTCTGGGCACCGTGTTCACGCCCGGCGCAGGTGTTGATGTCTCAACGGCAGATCCTGGACCGATCAAGGGCGCAGCGCCGCTGGCCGAACGCCTGATTGGCATCGTGCCGACCAACCCGGTGGCGGCGCTGGCCGAAGGCGACGTGCTGGCGATCATTCTGTTTTCAATCCTGTTTGGCGTTGGCACGATCCTGGCGGGAGAAAAGGGTCGCGCCGTCGGTGAGGCGATCGATTCGGCCGCCGAAGTGATGCTCAAGATTGCGCACATGGTGATGGAGGTGGCGCCCTACGGCGTGTTTGCGCTGGTGGCATGGGCGGCCGGTACGTTGGGACCGGCGGCGCTGGCCAACCTTGCCGTGCTGGCCGCGGTTGTCTACGGCGGGTGCCTCGTACACATCGTGCTGGTGCACGGCGGACTCATCAAGCTGCTGCTGCGCCTGCCCGCGATTCGTTTTTTCCGCGGTATTTTCGATGCCCAGGCGATTGCCTATTCCACGGCGTCGAGCTCGGCAACGCTGCCGGTAACCATGACCTGTGCGCAGGAAAATCTCGGCATAAGCCGCACCGTGGCATCGTCGGTGCTGCCGTTGGGCGCGACCATCAATATGGACGGTACGGCACTCTACCTTGGCATTGTGGCGATGTTTGCGGCGCAGGTTTTTGGCGTCAGCGTGGGCATGACAGAATATCTGCTGATTGCGCTGACCGTGACGCTGGTGTCGATTGGCGCGGCCGGCATTCCGTCAGCCGGTTTGTTTTTGCTCGCCACAGTGCTTTCAGTGATCGGCATTGACGATGCACAGACAGCGCTGATCATTGGTTTTATTCTGCCGTTTGATCGCATCCTGGACATGATGCGCACGGTGGTGAACGTGACCGGCGATGCGGCCGTGTCGGTCGCGGTGGCAAAATGGGAAGGCGAGCTCAATGAAGAGATCTATCGTGCCGAGGCAACCGTCTAAGCCATGAACGCATCCCTGCGCGTTGCTCTGGCGCAAGCCGAACTGGTGTGGCACGACGTCGATGCCAATCACGCGGAGTTTGAGGCGATGCTCGCGAATGCCGCAGAGTTTGATCTGCTGGTGCTGCCGGAGATGTTCGCCAGCGGCTTTTCGATGCAGCCAGAGGTCTGTGCGCAGCGCATGGACGGTCCGAGCATTACCTGGATGCGCGACATGGCAGAGCGCTTTGATGCCGCGGTGTGCGGATCGCTGGCCGTCAACGATGGCGGCAAGTTCGTAAATCGTTTTGTGTTCGTGCATCCCGACGGCGTGCTCGATACCTACGATAAACGTCACGGTTTCACGCTCGCCGGCGAGCACAAGGTGTACGCCAATGGTGACGAGCGGTTGCTGATCTCCTATCGCGGCTGGCGCATTGCGCCATTTGTTTGCTACGACCTGCGATTCCCGGTCTGGTGCCGTCACGCCGGAACCTGCGATCTGATGTTGTTTGTTGCCAACTGGCCGAATCCCAGGCGCACGGCGTGGAACACATTGCTGCGTGCGCGTGCGATTGAAAACCAGTGCTACGTGGCGGGCGTGAATCGCGTCGGCACCGATCAAAACGACAAGGACTATTTTGGTGACAGCGCGCTCATTAATCTGTTTGGCGATGTCATCACCAGCGCCGGTGAGAGCGCCAAACTGGCGCAGGCCAGCATTTCGCTCGACGAACTCAACAAAAAGCGTGAGCGCCTGCCGTTTTATCGCGACGCCGATACCTTTGAGGTGACCGGTCCGTGAGCGTGAGCTGGCAAGACCGGCAAACCGGCGAGTTGCGCGAGTTCTCGCAGGAGGATCTGGATGCGGCGCTGTCACCAAGCCGATTCGTCGACAGCCTCGACGATGAGCTTGAGGTTTATGCGCAGCGCAGTCAGGCGGCGCGGGACACGGCACGTGCGCAGGGTCTATTGCATGAAGCGGTTGCCTACGACGAGCAAAAGGCGGCCAGGCTTGATTTGTTTCTGCCACCTGATGTCAGTGAGGCGCCGCTGCTGGTCTACATGCACGGCGGTTTCTGGCAGCAGCTTGGTCGCGAGGATTCAAGTTTTGCTGCGCCGGGTACGACGGAGCACGGTGGCGCCTTCGCGGCTCTGGGTTACACACTAGCGCCGAAGGCTACGCTGGGCGAGATCGTTGATGAAATGCGCACGGCGTTGGCGTGGCTGTACCGTAACGGCCCGGACTACGGCATTGATCGCACGCGCATTGTCGTCAGCGGCAGCTCGGCGGGTGCCCATCTGGCGGCCATGTTGCTGCTTACCGACTGGGTTGCGTTCGACTTGCCCGAGCAGATCATTGCCGGTGCGGTTCTGGTGAGCGGTGTGTACGACCTGTCGGCGGTGGCACGATCGTACGTCAATCAACCACTGGGACTGTCCCGCGAAGACAATCAGATTCTGAGTCCGCGACGCCAGGTGCCAAGGCATACCTGCCCGGTGCGCCTTGTCTACAGCGCCAATGAACCCGACGAGTTCAAGCGCGAGAGCCGCTGTTATGCCGAGGTGCTACGGCATCACGGGCAGCGCACGGTGGTGCGTGAAATTGCACAGCGCCAGCATTTTGATGTGATTCTTGATTTGTCAGATGCCAATACCTACCTGGGACACACAGCCATGGCGATGATGGGTTTGATCGGCGCGGGCGAGTCAGCCTCATGACCCGGCTCAGCCAACGAGTTTCCAGCATGCAGGAAGCCGCAACGCTTAGAATGGCGCGTATGGCGCGCGAGTTGCGCGCCGCGGGCAAAGACGTCATATCGCTGGCGGTCGGTGAGCCGGATTTCGATACGCCGGAGCACATCAAGCAAGGCGCGGTGGCTGCACTGGCGTCCGGCCAGACCAAATACACGCCGGTGCCGGGCACTGTTGAGCTGCGCGAAGCCATTGTCGAGAAGTTTGCGCGCGAAAACGCGCTCGACTACACACCCGAGCAGATTGTCGTGTCCACCGGCGCCAAGCAGTCGCTCATGAACACCTGCCTGGCGCTGCTGGACCCGGGCGACGAGGCGATTCTGCTGGCGCCTTACTGGGTGTCCTACGTCGAGATGGTCCGGTTTGCCGGCGCCACGCCCGTGGTGGTCAGTGCCGGTATCGAGCAGGATTACAAGATCAGCGCGGAGCAACTCGCCGCGGCCATTACACCGCGCACGCGCCTTATTATTCTCAACTCACCGTCGAATCCGACGGGTGCAATGTACTCGCACGTCGAACTCTCCGCGTTGGTGGATGTGATTGAGAAGCATGACGATCTGTATGTGGTCAGCGACGAGATTTACGAGTACATCGCCTTTGGCGAGCCGCATGTATCGATCGGCAGTCTCTCCAATATGTCGGAGCGCACGATCACGGTGAACGGTTTTTCCAAGGGCTTTGCGATGACCGGATGGCGCCTTGGTTACCTCGGGGCGCCACAGTCGATTGCCACGGCCGTGGCCAAAGTACAGGGCCAGTTCACTTCAGGGGCCAATGCGTTTGCCCAGGCTGGCGGCGTCACGGCGCTGATCTCTGGGCGCACGGCGGTGCAGGATATGTGCGCATCGTATCAACGACGACGCGACCTTTTGTGCGAACTGCTTGGGCAAATCGACGGGTTGCAGTGCAACGTGCCCGGCGGTGCGTTCTATGTGTTTCCCAATGCCACCGCGCTATACGGCAAACATTACGGCGCTACACTGATCGATGGCAGCGTGGCGCTGTGCGAGCTGCTTCTTCGCGAGGCGCACGTGGCGCTGGTGCCCGGCGCCGCGTTTGGTGACGATCGCTCGATCCGTTTTTCCGGCGCGGCGGCCGACGACGTGTTACGCGAGGGCGTACACCGCGTGGCGCGCGTGATTGAACAACTAAAATAGCGCCTTGATCTGAACAGGACCCCGTCATGAGCTACACCAGCCCTTTGAATTTTCGCCAGTGGATTGACGAGCATCGCCATTTGCTCAAACCGCCGGTGGGCAATCAGCAAATCTGGGCGGACACCGATTTCATGGTGACCGTGGTGGGCGGTCCGAATGAGCGGCTGGACTATCACGACGATCCTACCGAAGAGTTTTTCTATCAGATTGAGGGCGACATGATCCTGCGTCTGATGGATGAAAACGGGCCGCAGGATTTGTCCATACGTGAGGGCGATGTGTTTCTTTTGCCACCGCACGTGCGTCATTCGCCGCAGCGTCCGGCCGACAGCATTGGACTTGTGATTGAGCGCCAGCGTCCGGAGGGTGCTGTGGATGGCTTCGAATGGTATTGCCTGGAGTGCAATGCGCTGGTGCATCGTGAGGAGGTGCTGCTAACCAACATCGTTGAAGACCTGCCGCCCTTGTTTGCCTCATTTCAGGCCAATGAGAAGGCGCGCGTCTGCGGCGCCTGCGGCGCGCTGCACCCCGGCAACAAGCCGCCTCGATCATGAAGTTCGAAAACACTGAAGCCTTTGCTCGCGCCTGTGATCACGCCGATCCGCTGCGCACGATGCGCGATCGATTCTCCCATCCGAGACTGGCGCCCGACGGTGATCCCACGCTGTACTTCACCGGCAATTCGCTGGGCTTGATGCCCAACGGTGTAAAGGAAGCGCTGGAGGTCGAGCTCGCGGATTGGGGCCGGCTAGGTGTTGAAGGTCATTTCGAGGGCACCAACCCCTGGTACAGCTACCACGAGCGCCTGACGCCATCGTCGGCACGTCTGGTGGGCGCGCATGACGGCGAAGTGGTGTGCATGAATTCGCTGACCACCAATTTGCACTTGCTATTTGTATCGTTCTATCGACCTACGGTGCAGCGGTTCAAGATCATCAGCGAAGCAAAAATGTTTCCCTCGGATCGTTATCTGCTGGAGACGCAGGTGCGCTATCACGGCTTTGATCCGGACGAAGCAATCGTCGAGGTAGGTCCGCGTGACGGGTCAAGCATTATTGAGGAAGCCGATATCATTGCGGCGATCGAAGCGCATCGCGACGAGCTTGCGCTGGTGTTCTTTGGCGGCGTGCAGTACTTCACCGGGCAATTTTTTGACATCGCCGCGATTGCAAAGGCCGCCCACGCCGCCGACGTGCCCATCGGAGTGGATCTCGCTCATGCTGTAGGCAACGTGCCTCTGTCGCTGCACGACTGGAACGTGGATTTCGCGGCCTGGTGCACCTACAAGTATCTCAACGGCAGCCCCGGCAACGTCGGCGGTGCGTTTGTGCATGAGCGCCACGCGACCGCCGATCTGCCACGCTTTGGCGGATGGTGGGGCCACGACAAGGAGCGCCGCTTTTTGATGCAACCGGGCTTTACGCCGATACCCGGTGCCGAAGGCTGGCAGCTCAGTAACGCACCGGTCATGGGTATGGCCGTGCTGGCGGCGTCACTCGCGCTGTTTGATGAGGTGGGCATGGAGGCCTTGCGCGAGAAGAGCCTCAAACTCACCGGTTTTCTTGAATTTGTATTCCGTGAAGTGATGTCGCGCGCCGGCAGCGTATCCCTCGAGCTGATTACACCGTCTGATGCCAGCCGCCGCGGCTGTCAGCTTTCAGTGCGCATGGTCGGCGGCGACAAGGCGTTGTTCGATGCGCTGACCGCGCGTGGGGTCGTCAGCGATTTTCGCGAGCCCGACGTGGTGCGTCTTGCGCCCGTGCCAATGTACAACTCGTTTATGGACGTGTGGCGCTTCGGACAGGTGCTCGAGGACGTGGTTCGCGGCTAGACCCAGTTGCCACCCCGCGATCGCTGCGTGTTGCGGCGATCACGGTGTGCACTCCAGCGCTTGCGCACTGGGGCCCGGCTGGCCGAAGAACGCACTGCGAAACAATCCCAGATCAATGAAATTGACCGTGCCGTCGGCGTTGAGATCGTAGTTGTCGTCGTCGCCAAAGAAGGCCACGCGCAGTTCGCCCAGATCAACAAAATTGACGACACAGTCGTTGTTGAAGTCGCTGTCGCAGAGATTGCCGAACCCGTCGCCGTCGGCGTCAACCTGAGCACTGTTGGCAACGGTCAGGCAGTTGTCGACATAGTCCGTGGCGCCATCGCGATCAAAATCTGCCTGGCAGCGGGCGTCGTTGCAGCTCGGTGCCAGAAGCGTTCGTGGATAGTCGGCGTAGATGGCCGCGTTGCTACGTGATGGCGAGAACCAGGCCAGACCGTTGCCCAGTCTGCCGTGGCGCGCATTGCTCTGAGTATCGAAAGCAATTCCACCCACGACTTCATCGAGACGCCAGTAGGCGGCCAGATCGGGATGATCGTCCGGTGCCAGTGCTACGTCAAAATAGTCGCTGATCTGCTGTGGCGTACGCGCCGATCGCCATACGCGCACCTCGTCGATCAGGCCGTCGAATACCAGCTTGCCGGTTGCAACATCATCGTCGCGTTGGCGACCACCGATACGAAAATCATTTTGCAGCGGATGAAAATCGCCGAGTGCGCCACTGGCGCTTAGTGTCTGAGCCAACTCACCGTCCTTGAATACGGTTACGGTGCCGGCTGAAGCGCTGTAGGCTAGCGCAATGTGATGCCATTGAGACTCTTCCAGGAATACATCGGTCGAGACACCGACCCAGCCCGGTGAGAGGTTGGCAAGCGCATAAAACACCGAACCATTTGTGCTGCGAGCGATGTAGTATTCGCCCTCTTTGCCGGCGATGATTCCACCAGCGTTGCTGCCGCCCGGACCGTCAGGACGCACCCATGCCTCCAGCGTTACCGCGTCAGACATTTCAAGCACGTTGCCGAGCGCGTCGGATTCGAAGTTTACGTGGTCGTTGAGGCCGTCAAAGTTCAGCGCGCCGCCAAGCACGCCGCGATCTTCGGATACGCGCGCCGGTTGTGCGTCTGCACTTGCGGCCTGCAGTGTCACGGCGTTGTCAGACTCGTCAATGAAGATCTCGTCGTTCTGCTCATCGAACGGCCACGAGGCGAGCAGTCCGGTCGCCGCAGCGCTGGCCGGCGCGTTCATCAGAGCGATCAGTTCAGCGCGTGAGCGCGCAACTGACCACAGGCGCACCTGATCCACAAAGCCAGCGAAACCTGACGTGTTGATGTCGCCGCCGAGCACAAAACGCTGCTCGGTGGGCGTCTGATCGGTGATTGCGCCGACGATCGCCCAGTCGAACGCCAGTGCCCCGTCAACGTAAATGGCGGCACGATCGTCGGCCGTGACGACCAGTGCGACGTGGTGCCAGCGCAAATCGTCGAGCACCGCATCTTCGGCTACCTGTAAAGCGGACCATCCCGGCGAGACCGTTGTCAGCTGAACCGCGAGCTTGCCGTCGCTCAATGCCAGACGCCACTGACCCGCTTTTTCCATGATGGTGACATCTTGCTGTGCCTGGGTTACGCGAACCCATGCCTCAGCGGTCAGGCCGCTGCTTACCGCAAGCGCCGCGGCGTCGTTGACGTCGAGCCGATCATCGCCGCCGTCAAACTGCAGTGCGCCGAATCCGAGTTTTGGCAGTTCGGGCGGCCCAACCGGGTCCGGCTCTGGTGCGGACGCTCCGCCCTGCGTCGGGGAGTAGAGGGTCATCAGATCCGTTTCGCAGCTGTACACGCCGGCTGCGACTGGAATCGGACTGAGACCGCCACCAAGCGCCGTGCCATATTCCTGGCCAATGTCCTCGACGTCGTTGGTGATATCAACAGTGAATACGTTGACAGGTGAAAAGGGAATCTGCGCTTCGGCGACCAGTGTCGCGGAGGTGCCGGCAATGTCGCCATAGCTGATGTAGGAACCGCTGGAGGCGAACGCCTCGATCGCAACGTCGGTGTCAACGCCGACGCAGGCGGCACTGAAACACCCGTATTCGCCGTTGCCGCCGTAGGCAACGCCAACAGAAAACGCGGTGCCGACAATGGCCACCACGCCACCGCCGCCGGCGCGCGTAATGGCACCATCGGTCACACTGGCGGCCACCTCGGCGCTGTAGAACGCCTCGCACTGTTCAGGGCTGATGCTGAAGCCGTTAAAGATCGGATCAAACTTGGGGTGGCACTGCTGTTCAATTTGTCCGCCCTGGGTTACCGCAAAACTGCAGGTCGCATCGGCACCGCATTCAATCCCGTTGTTGCACGACTCACCCGGCTTGCGCAGGGGCTCGACGCAGCGGCGCGGAAACGTGGTCGTGTCGCAGAACAGACCGTCAGCGCAGGTGGTAAGAATGCCGTCGCACGTGTCACCTTCCAGGGCGAATGGTTCATGCGCGCACTCAAAGGATGTCGTGCAGGTATAGCCATCGGCGCACGGCATGAGCGGATTGCACGCGGATCCGGCCTCTCCGGGTGGTGGCAGGCATTGCCCCAGCTCGCCGTCACACAAAAGTCCGTTGCCGCACCCGCTGATGACATCACAGCTGAGTCCCGGCGCGCCGGGTAGCTGGCACAGCCCGAGATTCGGGTTGAGCTGGTGTCCCTCGTCGCAGCCGCCGCATATCGGCTCGGCCGAGGCCGGGCAGGGCGGTTGCAGATGACCGCCGCAATTGTTGCAAGTGGGTATCTGATTGAAGCAACCGGACGGAATCACCTCATCGGGAATGTCTTCGATGAGAATGCAGCCAAAAATGGTGCAGGTCTCGATCCGCGGGCAGTTGATAGTCAGGGGAAAACCGTCGCCGTTGTATACGGTGTGGCCGGCGTCGCAGGCGGCGCCTGATTCACAGGTGGGCTGCAGGTGACCGCCGCAAGGATAGTTCTGTCCGTCGTAGAAATTGCCCTCGCAGATACGGCGATTTCTGGCTTCGGCCTCAGGCAATACCGATCCCATCAGTAAAACGCTGACAACAAAAAGAAGAACGGACGTGGATCGCATGGCTGATTCTCCGAAAGTCCCACGAATTGAGGGCTATATCTGGAGAAGCCGGAAAATCGAGCGGTTTCCCCCACTGAACTGCGCAATCTGGCAGGGCAGCGCCTGGGAAGCTAAATAGTGTCTAGACCGGGAAGCGTCCGAGTGTGTTGCGCTGCAACCAGTTGCGCGTGGACCACATGGCGTTGTTTTCCGCCACATGCAGCGCAAAGGCGTGCCGCGAACGATCGGAATGGTTGTGCGAGCTGTAATGCGGCATGTGATCGCTGAAGATCACGGCGTCACCGGCTGACACCTCCACCGGGATGCCGTCGGTACTGGCCGGCCACGGCGTGTCGTCCAGCGTGCGCAGGACGCCCGGTTTTGCACGATCGGTGACCTCATAGATCTCGCGCAGCGGCGAGCTGTGCCCGCCGGGTTGGACCCACAGACAGCCGTTGTCCCGGTTGGCATCCTGCAGTGCGATCCAGATGCCGGTCACCGTGGCCGGTCGCGTAGCCAGATAGCTGGCGTCCTGATGCCAGCGCACCTCTCCACCAATACGCGGCGGCTTGCACAAATACATGGTCTGCCAGACGTTGGGCTTGCGATAGCCCAGTTCACGCAACAGCGAAGCGATCTGCGGCAATCGGCACAGTCGTTTGAACGTTGGATCCAGATCGTGCAGCGCGTGACCGATCTTGTTGATCGCGCTTTGCTTGTCGCAGGTCAGCCTGCCAGCGTCGTCGACAGCGTCGGCCTCAACGAAACAGTGGATCGCTTCGGCTGAGTCCATAAAGTACTGATCGCGCCCCGCGTCATGGTCGCCCGTGCAAAACACAGTGGGATGATCGGCAGGCTCGAACGACTCGATGATCGCAGCCGCGGCGCGGCGGGCATCGTCGACATCGTCGTGGGAGATCAGATTGGGGACCACGACGTAGCCGTCACGGTCAAATTTATGTGCGCGTTCGGTCATCGCCAAGAGTCTGGCACGCGCGGCACGGGCGACGCAATTGCACGGATCAGGCGGGTGTGCGTGTAGTGAACGTGCGCGCCGCGGTGGCGGCGATGATCAAGGCGCCCGCGCCCAGCGCCATGGGTCCGGGCGACTCCCCGTGCAGCCACCACGACCACACGGGATTGAGCACCGGCTCAACCAGAATCAGCAGTGAGGCTTCCAGTGCGTTCACACGTGCCAGCGCGTAGGTCATGATCCAGTAAGCCAGTGCGATCTGCACAATGCCCAGATAGACCACAGCGACCCAGTCGACGGTGCCAATATGGCCCAGCGGAAGTGCGAACGCCGCGCAGCCAACGCAGGCCACAAGATTGCCCATGGCGGCGGCCGTGGCCGCTGAATCACCACCGTCGCGGCGGGCCAGCGCTCGCAGCCCGAGCAGCGTGACTGCCCAGCTGGCACCCGAGGCCGCACCAAGCAGATTGCCGCGTGCCGGGTCCGGCGCAATCAACGTCGCGGTGTTTTGCCCGGCGAACAGCATGATCAATCCCAGGGCCATGAACAACATGAAGCCAATGTCACGAGCAACGATGGGCTCGCGTAGCAGCCACGGTGCCAGAAACAACAAATACAGCGGGGCGGTAGCCTGCAAAAAAATGGCGTTGGCGGATGTGGTCAGCTTGGTGGACAGAACAAACAGAATCAATGTGGCCGCATAGCTGATCGCGACGAGTCCGGTGCGCCAGTGCCAGCCGCGACGACAGGCCGGCACCAGTAGCATCAGGGCGACAAACGCAATGCCGGAGCGCAGGAACGCCACCTCGAATCCACCGAGTGTGGTGCTTTTGACCGCCGCGCCGCCTGTAGAAAACAACAGCGCGGCGAATACGATCAGCAGTCTGGCGTCGATGCCCTTCGTGTTGGGCTCAGACACGCGTGATGCTCACAAACTTGCCCTGCGCATCAAATTCGATGCAAAAGCGACCGTGAATACCGTCGCGGGTCACAACGCGGCGCAGGATGTTGGCCGGAAAACGTACGTTGCGACCGTCGTCAGTGCGAGCGACGACGTCCTTCACGCCATCGCGGTAGTGGCGCAGATAGCTGTCGCCGTCGATCGACAGCGTGACGGTCAGACGCGGCACGCCGCGACGCGCTTAGCGATCGCGGGGTTTGCGGAATTTGAGCGTCATGCGATGCGACTCACCGATGGCCTGCATTTTTTCGCGCAGCTCGGGATTGTCACGGCTGGTGCTCAGGCTGGGCGGCAGACGCCACACGATGTCATCTTCCGTGGGACGATCATTCGGGTTGGCATTGAAATCGCGGCTGCCCACATACTCAAAGCCGGCGTCGCGCATCTTTTCGATGACAAACGCTTTTTTAAGGTAGCCGCGGCCGCCTGTGGCAAACGCGTCGCTCATCGTGTCGCGAGCCTGATGCTGCACGACGCCCACGACGCCGCCGGGTTTGAGCACGTTGTAGGTATCGGCGAGCGCCTGGGTCAGAAAGCCGCCGTCATTTTCAAATCGCGCGAGGTTGTGCAGGGCGCGGACGAGAATGACCGCATCGGCCTTTTTGTGCATGCGTTCGGGCAGCGCGTCGAAAGCAAAACCTGAAATCGGGGCGCTTTGTTCTGTCCGCCACTGCTGTGCTTCAGCTGGCCAGTCGGTGGCCCAGGTTTCCTTGGCTTTGATCGTTGCCTCATCAAAGAAACCGAATTTCGGCCACATTGCGAGCGCGTAGTCCGCACCGATCAGGGCGCCGTCGCTGCCGATATAGTCGATCAGTATTTTGGAATACCAGCCGCCGCCGGGCAGTCCCTCGACAACGGTCATGCCTGGAGCAATGCCGAAAAACTCGAGCGTCTCGGCGGGGTGTCTGGCGTCATAGCGCGCCTTCGTCTCATCGCTCTGCGCCGCAAGCACGGCTTCGAGGCGTGCGCTGTCCGGCTCCATGGGTTTGCGGGTTATACGCTCGGTGATGGCACTGCATCCGACGATTCCGACAACGATAAACGGCAGCAGGTAATGACGCATAGTGGTCCCCAAAGTTCGACTGTTGCCCCATTGTAACGAAACTTTGTTTAGGCCGTCAGACCTTTCAACTGATGCGGCTTTGGGCTTTAATGACGGCCTGTTGTTGGCCAACGCGGTGATTGCGGGATGAAGATTGGTGTTCCTTTAGAGCGTTACGAGGGTGAGAAGCGTGTCGCGACGACCCCTGACGTGGCAGCTCAGCTGCAAAAGCTCGGCTACGAGGTCTGCGTGGAGTCTGGCGCCGGTGTCGCGGCCAAATTCACGGACGCTGCGTATGAGGCGGCCGGTGTACAGGTGCTGCCGGATGCTGCCAGCGTTTATGAGCAGTGCGACATCATCCTGAAGGTTCGCGGTCCCGATGAGGGCGAGGTCTACATGCTGCGTAGCGGCCAGGTGCTGATTGGTTTCCTGTGGCCGGCGCAAAATCCTGAACTGCTGGACACGCTCAAAGAGCGTGGGGTGACGGCGTTGTCCATGGACAGCGTGCCGCGGATCTCGCGCGCGCAGAAGATGGATGCGCTCAGCTCGATGGCCAACATTGCCGGTTACCGTGCGGTGGTGGAGGCGTCGCAGCATTTCGAACGCTTCTTTACCGGTCAGATTACCGCAGCGGGCAAGGTGCCCCCTGCCAAGGTGATGGTGATTGGTGCGGGTGTGGCGGGCCTGGCCGCTATCGGTGCGGCCAAGAGCATGGGCGCCATCGTGCGCGCGTTTGATACTCGGCCGGAAGTCAAAGAACAGGTCGAGAGCATGGACGCCGAGTTTCTCGAACTCGATTTTGAGGAAGACGAAGACGGCGCCGGCGAGGGCGGCTACGCCAAGGTCATGAGCAAGGCGTTCATCGAGGCCGAAATGGCGCTGTTCGCTGAACAGGCCCGTGAAGTCGACATTATTATCACGACGGCACTCATCCCGGGCAAACCGGCACCCGAATTGATTACCGCGGCCATGGTCGAGTCAATGCGCGAAGGCAGCGTGATTGTGGATCTAGCGGCCGAGCAGGGCGGCAACTGCGAACTGACCGAACCTAATAACGTGGTGGTACGCGAAGGCGTCACGTTGATTGGATACACTGACTTGCCCAGCCGTTTGGCAACACAAAGCTCGCAGCTGTATGCGACCAACCTGCGTCATCTTCTGACCGACATGACACCGGACAAGGACGGCGCGCTGCAGGTGGATTTTGACGACGAAGTGGTCCGCGGCGCGACGGTCGTCAAGGACGCCGAGATCACCTGGCCGCCACCGCCGCCCAAACTCTCCGCCGCGCCGCCTGCGCCGAAGGCCGAGCCGCCCGCGCCGGTCATCGAGGAAGCCAAAGCGCCGAGCATCTGGGGCCCGATTGTCGCCGGCGTAGGCGGTCTCGCCTTACTGTTGGGTCTGGGTCAGGTGTCGCCGCCGGATTTCATGGCGCACTTCACGGTCTTCGTGCTGGCCTGCTTTGTGGGCTACATGGTGATCTGGAATGTGTCGCCGGCGCTGCACACGCCGCTCATGAGCGTGACCAACGCGATCAGCAGCATCATTATTATCGGCGCGCTTGTACAGATTGACTCGAGTAGCAAGCTTATTGTGCTGCTGTCCGGACTCGCGGTCCTGATCACCGCGATCAATATTGTTGGCGGCTTTGCCGTCACGCAGCGCATGCTGCAGATGTTTCGTAAGTAGGAGCCAGACACGTGACCCCCGGTATCGTAACGGCCGCCTACATCGCGGCAACCATTCTCTTTATTCTTGCGCTCGGCGGTTTGTCGAATCAGGAGACCGCGCGTCGCGGCAACTTCTACGGCATGGCCGGTATGGCCATTGCATTGGTCGCCACCGTTCTTGGTCTGGTCAACGGCAGCTACGTGACGCTATTCGGGTCGCTGATCGTCGGCAGCGTGGTGGGTTTGCTCCTCGCGCAGCGCGTACAGATGACACAAATGCCCGAGCTGGTCGCCATCTTGCATTCGCTGGTGGGCGCGGCGGCCGTGCTGGTCGGCTACGCCAATTTCCTCGATCACAACTGGGAGCTGGTGGGCGCGGCCAAGACCATTCACGATGTCGAAACCTATCTTGGCATTCTGATTGGTGCCGTGACCTTTTCAGGATCGATTGTTGCGTTTGGAAAACTCAGCGGTCGAATCGGCGGCAAACCGGTTCTGTTGCCGGCGCGCCATTTTCTGAATCTGGGGCTCCTGATCGCGGCCATTGTCATCGGCAAGATGTTTGTCACCCAGTCGGCCGATAACGGCGGTCTGATGCCGCTCATTCTCATGACCATTGTTGCGCTGGCGTTTGGCGTGCACATGGTGATGGCGATTGGTGGTGCGGACATGCCGGTGGTGGTGTCCATGCTCAATAGCTATTCGGGTTGGGCCGCGGCTGCCACGGGCTTCATGCTCAACAACGATCTTCTTATCGTGACCGGTGCGCTCGTCGGCAGTAGTGGCGCGATCCTGAGTTACATCATGTGCCGGGCCATGAATCGCAAGTTCCTGTCGGTCATCGCCGGTGGCTTCGGCACGTCCGGAGGTTCCAGCGCGTCAGGCGAAGCGGTCGATCAGGGCGAAGCGGTGGCCGTGCAGCCCGACGAGGTGGCGCAGATGCTGCTCGATGCGAAGGAAGTCATGATTATCCCCGGCTACGGCATGGCGGTCGCGCAGGCGCAGCACACAGTGTATGAGATTACGCGCACCCTGAAGGCCAAAGGCGTCAACGTGCGCTTCGGTATCCATCCGGTCGCCGGTCGCATGCCGGGACACATGAATGTGCTGCTCGCCGAGGCCAAAGTGCCTTACGACATTGTGTTCGAAATGGATGAAATCAACGATGACTTCCCGGACGTGGACGTGTCGGTCGTGATCGGCGCCAACGACATCGTGAATCCGTCGGCGCAGGATGTGCCGGACAGCCCGATTGCCGGTATGCCGGTGCTCGAGGTTTGGAAGGGCAAAACCACGATTGTGCTCAAACGCTCTATGGCCACTGGCTACGCGGGCGTTCAGAATCCGCTGTTCTTCAAGGACAACACGCGCATGCTGTTCGGCGATGCTAAGGAAACCATGGACGCGGTGCTAAAGCAGCTTTAGTCATCAACGACAAAAACCTCGGGCCCGGCCTGCGTCATCGCGCGAACTGACAGGTTCTCGCAGCGATGAGCAGAACGGGCCCAGGGCGAACGGCATATCAGCTCACATCAAACCGATCTGCATCCATAACTTTGGTCCACGCGGCCACAAAGTCGTGCACGAACTTCTCGCGTGCGTCGTCTGCGGCGTAGATCTCAGCGATGCCACGCAGCACTGAGTTTGAACCGAACACCAGATCCACGCGTGAAGCGGTCCAGCGCAGGTCGCCGCTGTCGCGGTCGCGTCCTGCAAAAATCACGCCGCTATCATCGACCGCCTGCCAGTCCGTGGTCTGGTCGAGCAGGTTGGTGAAGAAGTCGTTGGTCAGCGTTTCGGGCTGGTCGGTCAGCACGCCGTGGGATTTGCTGCCAACGTTGGCGTTGAGCGCGCGCATGCCGCCAATTAATACGGTCATCTCTGGCGCGGTGAGCGTCAAAAGCTGTGCACGGTCGAGCAGCAGTTCCTCGGCCGAGCGCGTCTGTCCCTTGGCCAGATAGTTGCGGAAGCCGTCGCCTTTCGGTTCAAGAACGGCCATCGACTCCACGTCGGTCTGTTCCTGCGTCGCATCCGTGCGACCCGGTGTGAACGGCACGTTGATGGACATGCCGGCCTTGCGCGCGGCCGCTTCAATGGCCGCGGCACCGCCCAGGACAATAACATCAGCCAGCGACACACGCTTGTTTCCCGCTAGCGTGGCGTTGAACTCCGTCTGTACCTTTTCCAGAACCTCGAGCACCTCCGCCAACTGCTCGGGCTTGTTGACGTCCCAGTCTTTCTGCGGCGCCAGTCGCAGGCGCGCGCCGTTCGCACCGCCGCGTTTGTCCGAGCCGCGAAACGTGCTGGCGGACGCCCACGCTGTGTTCACGAGCTGACCAATCGACAGGCCACTGGCGAGCAGCCTGACCTTGAGCGCTGCAACGTCATCGCTGTCAACAAGTTCATGATCCACCTCGGGCACGGGGTCCTGCCACAGCTCGGGCGCTGCCGGGACAAGTGCGCCGACACCGCGAGCGTAGGGGCCCATATCGCGGTGGGTGAGTTTGAACCAGGCGCGTGCGAACGCAGCGGCAAACTCGTCGGGATTGGCGTGGAAGCGCCGTGAGATGGCTTCGTACGCCGGGTCCATGCGCAGCGCCATATCTGCCGTGGTCATCATGAGTGCCTCGGTTTTGGAGGGGTCGTGCGCGGCGGGTGCACCGTCGGCGTTTGACGCTTTCGTGGGCGTCCACTGTTTAGCACCGGCCGGACTCGTGGTCAGTTCCCAATCGTAACCAAACAGTGCATCGAAATAGCCGTTGTCCCACTGCACCGGGTTGCTCGTCCAGGCACCTTCAATGCCACTGGTGATTGTGTCGCCGCCTTTGCCTGTGCCGAAAGTGTTCTTCCAGCCGAGGCCTTGCTCTTCGATACCGGCGCCTTCAGGTTCGCGGCCCACATACTTTTCAGGATCGGCCGCGCCGTGGGCCTTGCCGAAGGTGTGGCCGCCGGCAACCAGTGCGACGGTTTCCTCGTCGTTCATGGCCATGCGCGCAAACGTTTCGCGTATGTCTCGGGCCGAGGCGAGCGGATCCGGGGTGCCGTTGGGGCCTTCCGGGTTGACGTAGATCAACCCCATCTGGACGGCGGCCAGCGGCGTGTCGAGTTCGCGGTCACCGCGATAGCGCTCATCGCCGAGCCATTCGGTTTCCGGGCCCCAGTAGATATCTTCTTCGGGCTCAAACACGTCTTCACGTCCGCCGGCGAAGCCAAATGTCTTTAGTCCCATTGATTCCAGTGCGGCGTTGCCGGCGAAAATCATCAGGTCGGCCCACGAGAGTTTCTGGCCGTACTTTTGCTTGATGGGCCACAGCAGACGCCGCGCCTTGTCGAGATTGCCGTTGTCGGGCCAGCTGTTGAGCGGGGCAAATCGCTGCGTGCCGCTGGACGCGCCGCCACGCCCATCGAAGGTGCGATAGGTGCCGGCGCTGTGCCAGGCCATACGAATAAAGAACGGTCCATAGTGGCCGTAGTCAGCCGGCCACCAATCCTGCGAGGTGGTCATGAGCGTTTCGAGATCGCGATACAGCTCGTCCAGATCGATGCTCTTGAAGGCTTGAGCGTAGTTGAAGTCCTGGCCCAGGGGGCTTGCCTGCGGCGCGTTTTGCTGCAGGATTTTGAGATTGAGCTGGTTTGGCCACCAGTTTTGGTTGGCCGAGCTGCCGATGGCGCGCTGTTGGGGTCCGGCGCCCATCACGGGGCACTGAGCGATGTCTTTCATGTTGGCTACCTTGTGAGATTTGGAGGTCATGCTCACAAGATAGCCAAGCACTATTCATTGGTCCAATCGATTGTTATTACCGAATTGATTGCAAAAGACTATGACTGTGTAAGTTATTGAGGGACACAGGTTTCTACCAATCCGCTGGGGCCGGGAGGCGCAAAAAACAGCAGTCGCAGTACGCCCAAATCCACAAAATTCACTACGCCATCGCCGGTCAGATCGGTTAGCGCGTCGTTCGTGAAAAAGGTCGTACGCAGTATGCCGAGGTCCACAAAGTTTGCCACGCAGTCGTTGTTGAAATCCGCGTCGCAGGCGTTGCCAAAACCATCGGCGTCGGTATCGAACTGGCCTGAGTTAGCGGTCTGGATGCAGTTGTCGTCAATGTTGGGCACGCCGTCGCCGTCCTGGTCGAACTCCGGATCGATACCGAAGCTCACATTGATGTTGAAGTCGCCGAACGTGCCAAAGCCGCCGGGCGTGACATCGGTTTGCGCGACCAACCGATAGGTGCCGGCCTGGAGTGTTTGTTGCAGTTCGAAATCGCCAAACACCGTTTTGAATCCATCGGAGATTACCGACTCGCTGTAGAGCAACACATCGTTGTCGATCTCGGAGCCGCTGAACAAGCGCACCCGTACTTCCGTGAAACCAAAATCGCCTGCACTGGCGCTGCCGCCGCCGATCAGAGACATTGTCTCGCCGTCGGCCGCACTAAACACCACGTCGAAGTAGGACTGTTGGACAAAAAAGTCAAAGTCGGATTCACCGAAGCCGCTGCCGCTGGCATCAAACGTCGCCGGGCTCACCGTGGAGTTTTGACCAGATACTGAGAAGGCAGAAAACGCCGGATCAGGGCGTGATTCCGAGTTACCGTCTGTACTGAAGACCTGAACCCGACGTTCATCGGCAATCAACTCAACGGCGTTGGCGGCGCTGGCGCCAAGCGTCGCGCAAAGAAAAATGAAACGGGCAAGAGTTCTCATGATGATTCTCCGTGAGGGCCGCCTTACCGGCCAAGAGTGTGTTGCGACCTTTGAAGCCGCCTCGCATCGATCTGGTTTTTGTGATTCAGGCTAATAATGTCCATCAACTCGGGTCTGGATCGAGTTCTCCTGCAGAACGAGACGCTTGGCGTCCGCGCCGCGTGAAACGTAGTTTAATGGCCACGCCAGTGTGACATAAAGCAACGCCGTCCACGGCAGTTAGCGACTGCCGAGGCGTGACGCGCCGCGCCATTGTTGGCGACAGGTGCGCCTCCGCTATACTCGCTGGGCTTCAAGAATGACTATAAATCAGAGTAAGCCTGTCGTGGCAGGCTTGCAGGGGAGATTGTTAATGGGTGCTTCTTTACGCCGCCGATTGAGCGGCGGTTTTCTTTTGCCCGGCGTGTGTCTGATGTTTGCGTTGCCGGCGGCGTCCTGCCCGGTGGCATCGCTCGATGGCGAGATGGACATCTCGTCGCTCACGCCGGAAAACTTTTCGCCGATCGGTTCCGTACGCGCATCGGATGTATCAACTCGAGCGCAGCGCGCGGCGGCGGCGACACAGTGCAGCGGTGGTATGGCCGGAATCTATCCGTGCAACAACATCGATCTTCAGTCCTTTATGCCCCTGGCCGACATCGGAGGCGGTGAGGCCAACGACATCTGGGGCTGGACCGATCCGACCGACGGACGCGAGTATGCGATCATGGGGCGCACCAACGGTACGTCGTTTGTCGACATTACCGATGGTGAAAACCCGGTCTATCTGGGCAACCTGCCAACGCATACGAGCAGCTCTACCTGGCGCGACGTGAAAGTGCATAACAGTCATGCCTACATCGTCAGCGAAGCGGGCGGTCACGGTATGCAGGTGTTCGATCTCACGCAACTGCGAAACGTGGCCAACCCGCCGCAGACGTTCAGCAATACCGCGCACTATGGCGAGTTTGGTAACGCGCATAACATTGTGATCAATGAAGAGACGGCGTTCGCCTACGCTGTCGGCACCTCGACCTGCGGTCAGGGCCTGCACATGATCGATATCTCGTCGCCGACCGATCCGACGTTTGCCGGATGCTATTCGGATGACGGTTACACGCACGATGCGCAGTGCGTTGTGTTCCGCGGTCCGAGCCATCGCTTTCACCACGGCAGTGAGCTGTGCTTCAACTCCAATGAAGACACGCTCACCATTGTCGACGTGACGAACAAAGCGGCGCCGGTCCAGCTCGCGCGTCTGCCTTACGCCGGCACGGGTTACACACACCAGGGCTGGCTGACCGAAGATCATCGCTATTTTCTGATTGACGACGAACTGGATGAGCGCAACTTCGGCCATCCAACGCGCACGCGTGTGTTTGACGTCAGCGACCCATCCGCGCCGTCGCTTGTGGGTGAGTTCGACAGCACCGCCGCGGCCATCGACCACAATCTCTACGTCGACGGCGACTATGTGTATCAGGCCAACTATCGCGCCGGTCTGCGAATTCTGGAGATTGTTGATCCGGCGCAGGCGGTCCTGACCGAAGAAGCCTATTTCGATATCTATCCGGACAGCGACTCGGCGCAGTTCAACGGTGCCTGGAGTGTTTATCCCTACTTTGAAAGTGGCAACGTGATTGTCAGCGGTATCGAGCAAGGGCTGTTTGTGCTCAATCCCACGTCACTGACGCCGTCGTTTGACGCAACGCCCGGCTCGTCGCGTCTCGAGGTCTGCGGTGTGGGTTCTGCCGCGACGTCACTGGACGTTCGAGCGTTCGGCGGTTTCGCTGAACAGGTGGGTTTCACAGTTAGCGGCGTACCAGCAGGTGCGACGGCGATGTTCAGTCCCACGACGCTGGTGCCCCCTGGCGCCACCACGCTTGCGATCGACATCCAGACGCCTGCGTCAGGTCAGTACCTGCTGAGCGTGGAGGCCAATTCGGGCAAGCAGTCCAACTCTGTCAATGTGACGCTCGAGGTGTCGGTGAATCTGCCGGCCACGGGCACCGCGCAACTCCCAGCCGAAGCAGCGACAGGCGTTTCATCCAACCAGACTCTGTACTGGAGCCCAGTGGATAATGCGTTCCGCTACGATATTGAAGTTGCCACGGACATTGGTTTCAACGACATCGTCGCCTCGGCTGAGGGTTTGACGATGAACAGCTTCCCGGCGCAGTCGCTGCCTGAGAACACGAACTTGTACTGGCGTGTGACCTCGCACAACGCCTGCGGGTCGCAGACCTCGGCCGCCTTCAGCTTCACGACGGCACCGGCAACGTGCTCAATCTTTAGCAGCTCGGATGTGCCCAAAACGATCGAGGCGGCGACGCCTAACGTGATCACTTCAGCGCTCTCGACAACCGCTGACGGTCAGATCACCGACGTGAATGTGATTGATCTGAACGGCACGCACAGCTATCTGGGTGATCTCGAGTTTCGTCTCGAAGGTCCGCTCATTGCCGAGCACGGCGGACGGGTCAATTCGCGTCATGCGGAGCGTGCGCTGGTGCGTATCGTCGACCGCCAGTGTGGCAGCGTTGACAATTTTGATCTGAATCTCGACGACTCGGCGCCGGCGGGCGCATTGCCATGCCCGTATAACGACGGCGGTACCTATCAGCCGAGCAACGAGTTGGCGGCATTTGCCGGCAACCCGGGAACGGGTGACTGGACGCTGTATGTGGACGACAACTTCAATCAGGACGGCGGCGAGCTGCAAGGCTGGGGTCTTGAGCTTTGCACCACACCGCTGCCGGAACTGCTCGACACTGACGGCGATGGCGTGCCCGATGAGCAGGACAACTGCACTCTGGTCGCCAATCCGGATCAGCGCGACACGCATGGCGATGGCTACGGCAACATCTGCGATCCGGATCTCGATAACAACGGAACGGTCAACTTCCAGGATCTTGGGTTGTTGCGCACGGCGTTTTTTACTAACGGACCCGGTCAGGACGCAGACTTCAACGGTGACAACGCGGTCAATGTGATCGATCTGGGCGTCATGCGCCAGTATTTCTTCGGACCGCCCGGTCCGAGCGGTACGGCGCTTGAGTAAGCGCGATTAGACATCGTCTCACTTGAGACCGGTAGCAAAAGCGCGGGTTGCTTGCAGCCCGCGCTTTTTTTGTGCGCTTGTTTGCAATCTTATGTCCTATCGGGACGCATTCCGGTCGTTGTCCAGCTACGGTGAGAGGTAAGCGCTGTGCTTCTGGGGGGAAGTCATGATTCGATTTTTGTTTTCTGTCAGCGGTTTTTGGCTTTTGAGTGCTGGCGCGAATGCCGCACCCGAGCTGGATTTTGATACGCCCGTGAGCCTGTGCGTCGCGCCCTGCGATGCAGTGGGTGGTGTGGTGCTCACAAGTGGCGAGGTGGCTTTTCTGATTGTCGATGGTAGCAACGAAGCATCCTATGTTCGCATTGATCCGATCAATGGCAGTGTGCTCGAGCAGACGGTGCTGGCCGGCTCGATGGACTACACCATGAACGACATCGCGCAGGACGGGCAAGGCGGCGCCTGGATGGTGGGAACGCGGATGGTGGATGGCAGTAGTGTGCCCGGACGTTGGCACAGCGCGACGTTGCAGCAGGTCGAGATCCCGGTGAGTTTTGATGGCAACACCGATGTCTCGTTGTTGAGCGTCGCGGCCACCGGCGCGGCATTCGGCGTCACCAACGATGTATTGGCCACGCGCATTGACGCGGACGGATCGGCCGTGAATCTCGCGACAGGCTTGAGCGCGGAGTTGCCAACGACGGTCACTGACGCCACGCAGGACGGCGCGCTTGCGGTGGGCAATGCGCGGCTCGGCGGCGTGCTGACGCTCGCGTTGTGGGACGAGACTGGACTGGTCTATCAGGACACGGTGACCGGTGGGAACGGCGTGGTTGGACGAACCGCCTCGGACGACGAAATCATAGTGGGCTTGCGCGTTACCGGCGGCTTGTCGCAGCTGACCGCGATCATCGATCCGCGCGGTACGCCCACGCTTGCGCCGATTGCGGTCGTTACGACAGCCGAACTGCAGGGGGTGGACAGCGACGGTGCCGGGCTGGCCTTCGGTTCAATTGAGCAGGAGGCCGCGTTGTTTGATCTGACGGATCTCGACGTTACGCTGCTGGCGTCAGCGGACGTTGCCGGTTTTGGCTCGCTCGTGTCACTGGCGCGAATAAGCGGAGCACAATGGGTGGCGACTATGAACGATCCTGCCGCGTACGCGTTGCTCAGCATCGATGCGCCTGCACAGGATACCGATGAGGACGGCGTACCGGACAGCATCGATAACTGTCTGGCCATCGCTAACCCGGCGCAGGTCGATGCCGACGCCGATCAAATTGGCAATCGCTGCGACGCGGATTTCAACAACGATTGCGTCGTCAATTTTGTGGATCTGGGCGCGATGCGTAGCGTGTTCTTTATGCCCGACAGCGTCGTTGATCTGAACGTTGACGGGGTCGTGAATTTTATCGATCTGGGGATTCTGCGTGGCGCGTTTTTTGCGCCGCCCGGCCCTGGAGTGCCGGGCAACGCCTGCGATCCGGGTTAGTCGTCGCGCTTGTTTTTGGGAATCTGAATGTTACCTGCGACCGAGTCATAGTCGATATCGCCGGAGCCATCGCGGGTCACCGTAAACGAGCCGCCGACGTTGGCAACATCGATGTCGCCTGAGGAATCGGCACCGACGAACACGTCGCCAGCGATGTCATAGGCCTCGATGCTGCCCGAGGAGTCTTTGCCGATCTGAACCGACAGCGCGTCGCGGATTTCAATATCGCCCGAGCTGTCCACTTCAATGACGACGTTGCCGGCGCCTTCGATCGACAGATCGCCGGAGCTGTCCCGATCGACGTTGATGTCGCCATTGATGCGTTCGAATTCAAGGTCGCCCGAGGAATCGTGCACGCGCAGTGGACCGGTGTTGTCGATCTCGACGTCGCCGCTGGAATCAAACACGGCCAGCGGCAGGTTGTCCGGCACCTGCAGCGACATGTCCAGATAGCCGATCAGTGAGTCTTTGCCGCGCGCACGTGGCACGGCCGCAATAATGCGCAGCGTGCTGCCGTCGCGCTCCGACACAATCTGAATATCGTCAATCTGATCGCCGTAGCGGTCGCGCGCGCAGGCCATGCCCTCAGCGACAACACGTGACAGTGAGCCCACCCCTTTGATGTCGAGGTCGCCAGCAACGGCTTCAACCGTGATATCGGTGACGCCGTCCAGATCGAATTCCAGCGCCAGATCGCGGGACTCGTCGCAGTTGTTCCAGCTGATGTTCCAGTCGGCGGCGGCGGCGGTGGACACGAGGACCAGCGCGCTCGCGCTGAGGGTGGGCCAGAGTCGATGCATCGGTTTTCTCCATGTAGATCGCAGTGATGGGCTTGTATCAGATGCGCCGCGTCGGGCTTTTGTTTAACGCACAATTGGCAAGTGCGGCCACACCTATTGCTTCCATACGGGCCGGAGCGGTATCTTTCCGGTTGCCTGACACCTTATTTCTGCAGCGCCGCATCACTATGTCAAACTCAAAGCGCCTCCAGCGCGTCCTCGAGCTGTGCGGCGAAGTGCTGGACCAGCCGGGCGCCGAACGCGTCGCCTATCTAGCCGAAGCCTGTGAGGGCGATTTTCGCCTGCGCGCAGCCGTTGAGTCGGTGTTAGTGGCGCTCAAGGACGCCCGGCAGTTTATGGATGTGGCCGACATTCGGGCCGATAACTTTGCCGACTACGTGGGCGAAAACGCCGGCGACTATGCGCTGGACGAGCTGCTGGGCATCAGTCCACTCGGCGCTGTATACAAGGCCTCTGATGAGCACGGTTCAACCTTTGCCGTGCGTGTGGTGCGTGGACATCTGTGGGCGCGTGAACTGATTGAGCGCTTTACCGATGAGCTGGACATCTATTCACGGGTGCGACACCCCGGCATCGCTGCGCTGCTCGATGGCGGCGTGACGGTTAACGGGTCGCCATACCTGGTGTACGAGTTTGTGCACGGCGAGCCGATTGACCAATATTGCGATCGGGCCCAGCTCGACGTGCGCCAGCGCGTGGAGCTTATGGCAACGGTGTGTGAGGCCGCACACGTTGGTCATACCTACCTGTCTGCCTGGCGCAGTCTGCGACCGTCCAATATTCTCGTGACCGCTGACGGCCACCCCAAGATTCTGGACTTCGCCTTGTCCACGCTGATGCATCGTCAGCATGGGCCTGTACGTTCAAACGATAGCGCGCTGCTGTCGATGTGGATGTCGGAATTTGCGGCGCCCGAGACGTTTGATGATATCGCACCGTCCACGCGCGCCGATGTGTATTCGCTCGGGGCGATGTTGTTCGAGTTGTTGTCGGGTCAGCGCCGGCCGTCGTATCCGCTGGACAAGTCGGCCGAGGTCAGCGGTGTGCGAAGTGCCAGCGAACAAGTACGCGACAACCCGGATGACGATTTGCGTGAGGCGATTGCGCATCGGCGCTCGACCAGCAGCACGCAGCTGCAGCGAGCGTTGAGCGGATCGCTGGATGCGTTGATTGATCGCGCGACACATGTGGATCCCCGCGCGAGGTTCGACTCGGCGACCTCCCTGGCGCAGGCGCTGAGTGCCTATCTACAGGGTCGAACGACAGACTCTGGACCGGCTGCGCAGGGCTTCGTCGTACCGTCGGCCCGGCGAGTGCGATCCTCTGAGCCTTTGCGTGCGTTTGGCTTCGGGATTACGGCGGGGATCGTACTGCTGGCGTTGTTTGCGGCGGTGTACTTCGCGCGCGGATAGCGTTCATCGCGCACACAAAAAAAGGCCGGCGATTATGCCGGCCTTTTTTTATGGTGAGACGCCCGTCTAGCGGCGACTCGAGCGACGGCTCGATGAGCTCGAAGATGACCGCGCGTTGCTTCTGCTCCCACGATTCGCGCTACTGCGGCTCTGGCTGCGCGGTGCGGCCGAGCGCTGCGACGGGGCACTGCGTTGCGAAGAACGCGCAGGTGCGCTTTGCCGTGGTGCACTCGAACGCGTGGCGCTTTGACGAGGGGCGCTCTGACGAGGGGCGCGCGTCGTGCTGCGCGTGGTCGTCGTCGTGCGGGTCGCCGTGCGGGTGCGCGTAGTCGCGGGTCTGGCCGTGCGATTGGTGGTGCGCGACGCAGACTGATTACGCGTGATGGCTTGTCGATTACGGTTGACCGTCGTGCGCTGGGTCGTACGTTGCGTTGAACGCTGGACGGTACGTTGCCCGTTGCGCTGAGTCGTAATCTGGCGGCGCGACGTGTTCGTGCTGGTCGCCTGACGACGGTTGGTCGTGTTGACGTTCGAACGCGTGCGGGTCGTGCGGTTGTTACTCGCAAAATTGCCACGTCGGCTCGATGCAATCGCGGCGTTGCGCTGGCGCGGATCACGCGGCTTGAGCGTGCGCGTCACATTGCCTCGCGAGACGTTGGCCACTCGAGCGCGCTGGCCCACTCGACCCAGGCTGCGCACATTGCGGCGCTGGACAGGTCGCCACTGATCGCCGCGGTAGTTGCGATTGCGCACGTTGGCGTAGCCGCCACGGCTGTTCGACAGCGGCCGAAAACGCAGGCGCGCTGGCTGATAGCGGTGGTGGTAATAGAAGCGGTTCAGGTAGGGGCGACCGAAAAACGGATGCGCCGCATAGTTGTGGAACAGCACGTTTACATTGCGCGCGCCCCAGCCAATGCCAAACGCCGTGCTCACACCGAAGAAGTACGGATTGTGAAAGCGATTGAACGTCGTGTACGGGTAGTAGTACAGCGGAAACGGGTGCGGGTAGTAACCAAACACCGGCTCGCGCTGAACAACAATGACACGTTCGGGTTCATACTGCGGCACATAGATCACCTCACGCTCCACCGGAGTGATTGTGATGTGATCGTCCTCGACGGCGACCACCTGACGGTCGTCAGTCTTGAGATTGCCTGAGCTATAGGCCAGATCGCGGAAGTTGTCGATGGCATCGATCACGTCGGCCTGCTGATTTACAACGGCTGTGCCCAGATCGTAAGTCCAGTCCAGATCGTTGCTCATGGTGCGAAGCACTTCGGGATAGTTCAGAAGCGCCACGACCGATTCATCCCATTCGGGATCCGGTTGCAGCGAATCATCGCGTTCCAGGTCATCAAGAAAGCGCGCGGCCTGAACAATCTGCAGCGGATACGCTGACGCAGGCAGCACCACTGCCAGAAGATCGTCGGGATACAGCGCGATAGGACCGACCACGTCCTGTAGCTGCTCGACAGACAAGGTCTCGATCACCACGGGCGCATCGTCGTACAGCGGCTGCTGCGCCGTTGCGCTGATGCTCAGTGCGCCGGCCAGAGCCAGCGTCACGGCGGTGGCCGCGGCTGTGAGCCTGCGTGTCGGGTTGGTGTGGGTATGTCGCATGACTTGCCTCCAAATCGGCGCCGTTGGGCCACCGGTACTTAACTTGAGTGTAATACTAAATGGGGCAAGCTGAATGGGGGCTTAATGTTACGCATCGAAGAAAAAAGACGGAATATCAGTAATTTATACCATGATTGGATTGGTTATGTTGAATTGGAGGTCCGCTGCGTTCAGTTGTATCAGGCTGGAGCGTGTCGTGTGGTCTGATTCGGGTGGGTTAGCTGAATGATACGGTAGCGGTGTCGAGCGGATGAACAGGGGAGAGACATTGTGACCATGCAACGAAACAGAGTGCTTCGAGTTTTTATTGTCGCGTCATTCTGGGCGCTTCATCTAACGACCTACGCGTTCTCCGTTCAGATATCCTGGTCGGGTTTTTTGGAGCCAGGCGCTATTGAGAATCCGTGGGAGCTTGATGGTGATGGTGAGCTCTCAGAGCCGTTTGACGAAGGCACGCCGTTTACGGTTTCGGTTGTCGTTTCAAGTACCGCGGTGCAGCTGGAGACGGGAATCGAGAACCTTTGGGCATTTGAAGCCGAGTCGATGCAGTTGGTGATCGATGGGACGGCGGCAACCGTAGTCACCGTTTTTCCAGTCGCGCTCTGGGACAATCGCGACCTGGGCTTGGGGGATGCTCTGGACTTTTTCGGCGTGAGCGTCGACGCAGATTATCTTGGTGTAACTCGTCGCTTCTCCAGCTTCGCGATGTTTGATCCGGCGGTCATAGACTTTTTCGACCCGTCTCATACCGGGTCTTTCCCGATATTCGAAAGCGCGCACACGCTAGGTCCGCTCAGCACGTATTCGGAGGGAAGTCCAGTGGCTGTTGTACTGGGCGGAAGCCTTGTAAGCGTCACTCCGGTTCCATTGCCTGGCGGCTTCGTTTTCTTGTTCTCTGGTCTAATTGCAGCCAGAGGCATCGGGCAGTTTTGTCGTAGTTAGCGGCCGTATGACGCTTTCCGTTCAGGCTCTCGCCTAGAAACCCGACTCATTTTGGACGCGACGGTGTCGATTTGCACAATGGTACCCAGGCTCCCGTTGGCTCCATTCGCAGGCAGGATGTCCGACGCATCGACAACGTTGTTGATGTGCAGGCCGCAGCTATTCCTGCGTCGTCTTGTGCAGCCGCCGTCGGGTTATACTGGCGTACGATACAAGGGTGGGCTGTGAGCACCGGAGCAAATAACGTAACCAACCTCATACGCGCTGTGCTGTTCTACACAGGCGTGGCGATGCTTCTGACTCATGAGCTGGACGCTATGCGCAACCACGAGTGGCGGGTCCTTCCCCTGACTGCTCATTTTGATGACAGCATGGGTGAGGACGTGTTTGTCTGGATGCATGTCCCGCTTTTCGCCGTAATGATTGGCTGTATCGCCTCCATTGAGCGGCGTATACGAGCAACCGCCCAGAACGTTGTCGCGGCATTTCTGATGATTCACTGCGGATTGCATCTGGCTTTCTCCGGTCATGCAGAGTATGAGTTTGGAGAGGTTCAGTCTTCCGTTTTGATCTACGGGGCCGGGGTATTGGGGCTGCTATTTTTTGTGGTGGGATACGTTCTGTCTCGTCAAGCTCCGAGGCCTGAGTCCTGATGCTCGCTCGTATATACGCAGCGGCCACTCTGCTTGCGTTTGTCCCATTCGTGTATGCCGACAGCACCTGCTTCGGCATCACGTCGAAGGGGCGAATCGAAGCCGCCTGCAAACTTCCGGCGTCGGGCGAGAACTTTGTCACCTACTCATCGATGCTGCGCACGGTCGGCCGTACCTATGTCCACTGCACGGTGCAAAAGGTCATGCTGGACGCCTACGCCATACTTGAGCAAACGCGGCCGGATAGCGTCTACGTGTATGCCGAGACCGGCAAGAAAAACGGTGGCCCGTTCAAGCCGCACAAAACTCACCAGAACGGCCTGTCGGTGGATTTCATGGTGCCGGTTGTCGATGAGAGCGGAGTTTCAGTGCCGCTACCAACGAGCGTCTTCAATAAGTTTGGCTATGACATCGAGTTTTCAAAGCAAGGAAAATTCGATGATCTGAGTATCGACTATGAGGCCATGGCCGATCACATCGCTGCGTTGAAACAAGCGGCGGCAGCCAATGGTATTGGAATCTGGCGGGTAATTTTTGATCCGCAAATGCAGCCGGACCTGCACGCAACACGATCGTGGGAGGCGATCTCGGATCTTGAATTCAGCAAGAAGCAAAGTTGGGTGCGGCACGACGAGCACTATCACGTCGATTTTTTGATTCCGTGCGAAGCGCTCTAGCGCAGCGTGGCAAACACCATTGTCATGAACCGACAAGCTGCTCGAGCCGGTCCTTGTAGTTGCGCGTGAGCTTGA
>CAZXCL010000004.1:0-103045 GCA_964639265.1 uncultured Gammaproteobacteria bacterium
TGCGAATAGCGGGCGCGGATTCGCTGCAGCAGCTCGACTAATACAGCATCTTCCTGATTCGCCACAATCGGCGAGCGGATTGCCCACTGCGGCGTCACACCGTCGGGCACGCGATTACCCGATGGGCGAATGATGTGCGATTTGGGAAAGCCCACCTCGATGCCGGTGTTTGGCAGTTTGAACGTTTCCATCGAGCCGTACGTCGTCGCCATGTCAGCGGTCTTCTCGCCCACGACAATACCAAACTCATAGTCCTGGACAATGGCGGCGACATTTACGGCGTTTGAGTAACTGTGACGGTTCACGACGACGTAGACCTCGCCCACGAACCTTTGACCCGAGCGCGGCTGGGCGAATGGCAGTTCGAAGGGAAATATCTGCCCGCGTGGTACTGAATCGTATTTTTGAGCGAAGCGAGCCGAAACACTGTCGACATCGGCGTCACGTGCTTCGAGGCGCGCGCGGTTGGCGGCGGCAGCCTCGTTGCTGGAGCGAATCAAAAACTCGGAGTAAAAGCGAAATGGCTTGTCGGCGATCCACGCCAGCATTGGGTCGCTGAAGGAATTGTCGCCGCCGGGGTTTTGGCGCAGGTCAATGATCAGTGACGTCGCGTTGGCCTCGATAAAGTGATGGAACGCGCGGTCAATAAACGCGATAAAGCCCTCCGTATCCCAGAGTTGCTCCGGATTCTCGACATTGTAGAACGGACCCGGGCGCAAATAGGCGACGGCGGAGTCAATCATGCGAAATGAGCGCGAATACGCATCCAGGGCGAACGTCTCGGGCAGGGCGTCCGCCGCGGCGCGCTGCGCTTCGCGTGTCGTTGCCGGAATCATCCGCGTGATGGTCTCGCCCGACCGGCGCAATACAAGTTCGAACTCAGCGACCTCGCCGATAATCGCCCACAAATACAGAGGAAACTTGAACTCAAGCAGTGAGTGAGCAATGTACGGTGTGTCGGCGGAAATCATCTGCGCGGTAAGCTCGAGCCACTGCGCCATCGCGATTCCATTAATCGACACAATCTCGTCGCCGGCAGCAACGCCCGTACTGCCCGAGAAGTTTTCGCCGATGTAGGCAACACCATCGACGATTCGCGGATAAATCGGAAACGTACGACCACCTTTGTCTTTGAAGCGCGTGAATGACGCTTCCGGAAATTCGATACGGGCGTGAGCGACCTTGCCGAACGCAGTAAAGCGCTGAAATTCAAGTTGGACATCAAAAGGACTCATCGGCTCGGTGAAGCGTTCGAGCATGGCCGCGTATTTGCGATCGTAGTCTTCGCGACTACGCTGAGCGTAAAGGTTTGCATGGGCGCTCTTGAGGCCGGCGTACAGTGCCTGGAAGTCTTTTTGTATCACTGCAGCCGGGATCAGCGTTTTGGATGAGGGCGTGTCCGCCGCGCCTGTGGCGCCGCATATGACAAAAAGACAGGCGGCGAATGCGTAAGCGACTCGGGTCATGTTCGGGGTCTCTTGTGTTCAGGAAGGGTCAGTGAAGCGCTTGGGCGGACAAGTCGCCATGTCAAGACACTCCTGCTTTCCTGACCAAATCCTGACGTTAAACAAATCAGGTGGTTATGCGACACTAGGGTCATGTCCGGAGACACCGATAGTACAGCTGACGCAGTCACGCCGACGCCGGCGCGCTTCCGGCTTGGACCGTGGGAGGTCAAGCCTGAAACCGGTGAGCTGTCCGATGGCGAGACCACAACAACGCTCGAACCCAAGCTCATGGCTCTGCTGTCACTTCTGGTGAGCCGCTCCGGTAGCGTGTTGTCGCGTGAGCAAATTGAGCAGGCGCTATGGCCCAATGCCGTTGTCGGTGAGGACACCGTCGCCCGAGCTGTATCGCGGCTGCGGCGCAGCCTTGGCGACTCGGCTCGCTCGCCGCGATTCATCGAAACCCTGTCCAAACGCGGCTATCGCCTGATAGCCAGCGTCGAGCGTCTCGCCACAACGCAGCGGCAGTCAGCCGTTACAGTGATGCCGGCTGGAAAAGGGCCATGGCGGCTATTGGCAACCGCCCTGCTGGCGGCGGTCGTCGTAGCAGGCGCGTGGCTCGCACTGCAGCCACCGGACTCGTTGGAGTCTGATCCTTCGCTGGATGCGCTCGCAGCCCAGGTCGCTCGCGCCGACGATCTGTATATGCGCTTCACGCGGGCTGACAATGAAGCGGCGATCGGACTATACGAGCGTGTTCTTGCAGAGCAGCCCGAGAACGCGAGTGCTCAGGCGGGACTTGCCAATTCATTAGTGCAGCGCGTGGTGCGCTGGCCTCGCAGCACCGATGCCGAGGGCGTCACCACTCTCACCGAGGCGCTGGATCGCGGTTTGACCAGCCGACCTGAGGCGAAGGCCGTCCTGGCGCGGGCAAGTGCTATGGCCGAGCGCGCCGTGCAGCTTGCGCCGCGGGACCCGGATGCGCTCAAGGCGCTGGCGTTCACCTATGCCGCCCAGGGCGACCTCGACCGTGCGGCCGTCATGTATAACGACGTGATTGCTCTCGACGCCGATGCCTGGGCTGCCATGGTCAATCTGGGCGAAATTTATTCCATGCGCGGAGACAAATCGGCGGCCGTTGGTTTATTCGAGCGTGCCTTTGAGGCGATGGAGCGCGCCTATGACTATGAGCCGCAGCGGGTGGGCGCGTGGCAGGTGCCTTTCGGCGTGATGATCGGGCAAATGCATGAAGAGCTCAGTCATCCGGCTGATGCGGAGCTGTGGTACCGACGCGTGCTGGCCTTGGTGCCATATGAGCCTGAAGCGACGGTTCGTCTCGCGCGCCTGCTCGCGGCCAGCGGCCAGAGCGATGAAGCCAGGTCCCTGTGTCAGGCGCTCATCGCGCGAATAGGCGATGCTCGGGATTGTCCGCGCTAAACCGCCGGTATGCGGGCGGAGTGTTACAAAATGGTAACGGTCCTCGCGGATGATTTATTGCAACCTCGAAACGTTCTGAAGCAAACCTTTTCTCCTCTCGGCAGATAGTAGGCCGGTGGTCGGCGGTGCGCCGACCGCTGGTATTTAAATCTGTTAGAGGGAGAGAACGTATGAAGATGAAACGTTTGTCACAGTCGGTTTGCGCTGTGGTGATGTGCCTTGGAATGTCGCACGCTGCGTCCGCACACAGCATCGACATTATCGGCAACAGTACCAGCGTTGAGTTGACGTCTTTCGAAGCGCTGACGGGCCTTGGCCTGAGCGTTTCGGGGCTCGGGTCTGCGACGATCTCGGTCGACAGCGGCGAATTTCCGATTGCCACCTTTGGCATCACGGGCGGCTCGCTGAATCCGAACACCGGCTTTGCTGTCATCGAACACGATGGCAGCGGGCTCGGTTTGTCGGACGGTACCACCGCCGTGAGTCTGGAGAATTTTCTGATCAATACGCAGACCGGCCTGCTCAGCGGCGACGTGTCGGTAGACGATCAGTTTGTCACCAATCTCGATCTGTTTTCGATCGGCGACGGGCTGGTGCTGTCATTGACCGCAGGCGCCGCGGATGCGCTCAACGGCGTCTACGGGACGGCACTGCCTGCTGGTCTTGAAATCGGTATCGCGTCTGTCGACGTTGCGGTTGTGCCCGTACCGGCGGCGCTGCCGCTGATGTTCACGGCGCTGGCAGGGCTTGGCCTCGCCGGCCGTCGTCGCAACGCAGCTTAAATAGTCTCACTGTGCTACGAATCGCGCGTCAGGATGACGCGCGCTTCTCTCACTTCTGGTTAGTCTGAGACTCTCTCGATTCGAAAAACACGCGACTGCGCTGTGACGTAGACCTCGCCATCCAGTGCCTCAGCAAACGAGGAGACAAGCTGGTTGGTGTCAAACAGCTCCCCGGCGAAGTCGAAGTTGTATATACCGTAGAACGTGCCCGTCACGTAGTCGGCGAACAGATACATGCCGTTGATCTCGGGAATCTGCATGCCGCGGTAGACATAGCCACCGGTGACCGAAAAGCCGATCGTGTGATCATATTCGTGCAGCGGTTCGGTAAATTCAGACACCGGTGGGCAACCCGCGGAGGAGGAGAACGGTATCGAGCCTTCGCGACAGCGCCAGCCATAGTTGGCGCCGTTGGTGATCAGGTTGATTTCCTCGCGTTCCATCTCTCCGACATCGCCGGCCCACAGGTCACCGGTCTGGCGATCGAAGCTGTAGCGCCACGGGTTGCGCAGGCCGAAGGCAAAAATCTCCGGGCAGTCGGATTGCGGTCCGCAACCCGGAGAGGCCGCGAACGGATTGTCAGGCGGAATGTAATAGCGCGTGCCGTTGTCAAAATCCTCCTCGCTGACGTCAACGTCAATGCGCAGCATGGCGCCGAGCGGCGTCTCCGTACGCTGCGCGTTGTTTTGCGGGTCGCCTGACGAGCCGCCGTCGCCCAGGCCGAGATACAAATAGCCGTCGGGTCCAAACAAAATGTTGCCGCCGTTGTGATTGCCAAACGGCTGATTGATGGCCAGGACGATCTGTTCGTCGGCGAAGTCTGCAACCAGCAGTCCGTCAGCCGGATCGGGCGTCAAAGTCAGCCGCGAAATCGTTGAGACGGCTTCAATATCCGGCGTCGGGCCAAATGCGGTGTAGCTCACAAACAGGTAGCCGTTGTTCTCAAAGTCAGGATGAAAGTCGAAACCCAGCGCTCCGCCTTCGCCGCCGGCATCGATGCCCGTAATGGTGGTGACAACCTTGAGCGTGGCGACATTGTCGTCCTTGGCAAAGCTCACCAGCCGGCCGTCGCGCTCGAGCACATACCAGCGCGAGTCATCGTTCGGTGCCTGACGCATGGACAGCGGAAGAATGATCGAAAGGTTGTCGTACACGCGCGTGAGCTGCAGCGGCGTGGAGGCAATCGCGCTACCGCTTGGACCCGGTGGTGCGAAGAACGCGCCGCGCATAATGCCAAGGTCAATGAAGTTGACGGCACCGTCACCGTTGAAATCGGCATCGGCGTCGTTGCTGAAAAAGCGCGCTCGCAAGATGCCGAGATCAACAAAGTTCACAATGCCATCGTTGCTCAGATCTGCGTCGCAGGCATTGCCGAACAGGTCGCCATCGGTATCGGATTGATTGGGATTGGGCTGGTCGATGCAATTGTCCTGAATATCGACGATGCCATCGTTATCGGTATCCGTTGCCAGGGCCTGCGTGCCGCCTAAAGTCAGCGCGATCGCTGACACCAATGCAAGAAAATGATGTTGAGTTTTCATCGGGAAAAATTCCTTTTTTTGTTGGGAGACTAACCGTAGCACAGCAACGTTGGCGCAAATTGCGCAACAAAGTGCTTGAGTCAGTTATACTTGTGTCGTCATAAGAAGCTTTTGGAGAAGCCCGTGCTTGTTCGCGCCTTAGTTATCGCCGCCGTGTTCGTGTCGAGTTTTGCCTACGCCGACAGTTTTGATGTCCAGATTGGAGCGTTTCGAAATCCCGATGTGGCGAGAATCAGCTTTCCGGATGAGATCGGTGAATTGCGCAGCACCAGTGGACCTGATGGATTGACCCGTTTTGTGGTTGGGCCGTTTGGAACGCGCGCGGAAGCCGAGCGAGCCCGTGATCAACTCCAGGGCGCTGGTTACAGCGGCGCGTTTATTCGCTCATCGGGTGAGCGCCGGGTGGTTGTGCAGCAGAGCTATTCGGTGTCAGACAGCTACTCTGCCTCGGACAGCCAGGCCGAGGTGCAGCGAGACACGCAGGTGAGCACGAGCGAAATGAGCGATATGAGCGATCAGGAGGGCGAAGTCGTTATGCTGGACGGACGCCCGCACCGCAAAGTCGGGGATCAGTTCTTTCCTATCCGCCGCTAAGCTCTAGCGCAGCTGGCTGTCTTTGCTGCCGCGGCGGTTGTAGAGCGCCGCCGTCTTGTCATTGGCATCGAGAGTTTCCTGGCAGGCGATACAGTGACGCACGCCGGGTACGGCGTCGCGTCGTGCCTTTGGAATCTGTGCGCCACACTCGTCACAGTGCAGCAGACTTTCACCTTTGGGCAGTCGTCGCCGGACGTTTGAAACCGCATCGTCGATGCTTGCGTCAATTTGTTCCTGTACCGCGCCGTCTTTGCTGAATCCGCCGGCCATCTTGAACACCTTTTCGGTTTCCGGTTTTCAAGTATACCGAACCGGCAAAGACGAAGTTGACGCTGTGGGCTTTCTTCGCCATGTTGTGGTGAGCGTTTTTTCAGGAGCACGCCATGTGGCTGCGTTTTGCTCTGGTCAGTTCAGTGGTGACGTTTCCTATCCATCTTTACATTTTGATGGCCAGTGGACTGAACCCGGTTTCCTCGCCAATCAGCGATCTGAGCCGGGGGGACTGGGCGGCATTGCATACGCTAAGCCTGGCGTCATTCGGCATGGCGCATCTCACGCTAGCAGCGGGGATCCGCGGTCTGGATTCCGGACGTCTGTGGGCATTGGCGCGCGTGTTTCTGGCGCTGGCCGGCGCCGGTCTTGTCTTCGTCGGCTATTTCTTTTTGAGCGCGTCACCTGCCACGTTGAGCGCGCCGGGCGCGAGTGCGCCTCTGTGGATCGTGGCCAGCCTCACGGGAGTTGCCATGGGGGCTATGCAGCCCGGGCTATCTCGGCGGGCGCGGGCACTGAGTATTTTCAGTGCCCTTTGCCTTGGTCTTTGGATGTGGATGGTGCCAGTGTTCTTCTTCGTTGGAGATGACTGGATTGGCGCCTACCAGCGTGGCGTTGGACTGATCTATATCATCTGGCTGGTGGGCGTATCGCTGGGTCTGTCGCAGCTCTCGCCGTCGCGCAAATGAAGCCATCTAGGCCGGCATGACCTCTGCACGTCGCAAGAAACCGGCGCTGATTAACGAGATCAGAAGGCCAACCGGAAAGATTTCTGCGAACGTCATTGGCACGCGTAGAAACGGATTCTGATAGTCGTTCTTCATCTTCTCCGCTGCTGCCACGGCCTCGGCCATCTGTTCCTCGGTCGCTCCGCCCTCACGTTTTTGCTCAAGTACTGAGCGGTTGTAGTCGTCGATAAACCGGTAGTCTGTTGCGGCAAGGTTGACCTCCCAGGCGGCCACATAAATGACGCCGGCGACCGCAGATATACCAAGGCCGACACCGAGCGCCTTCCAGAAACTGATCACGCCGCCGCCGTGTTGATCACGGTATCGCTTGATGCCAATGAAGATCAGGCTCAGCGCAAGCAGCATGACCAGGTAGCCGAGCCACTCGAGGCCTGCGACGTGCATGGAGTCGCCGGTCATGTTGGTCGTTAGAATAGCGATGCCGATGACGACTGCGCCTGAGATAATGCCGTAGGTCCAGATAATACGTGCCATGTTTGTCTCCCATGGAATTGCGTTGTGTAACGACGTTGAACGCTAGCGCGCACCGGCCCGTTTGCCATCACCCGTACGGGTGAAATTAATGCAATCAGTGAGTTACCCGAAAAGGTGAATCAGGGCAGCAGCCCCAGATCGCGAGCTTTTTTGACAGCCTGAGTGCGTCTGGAAACACTGAGTTTGGCGTAGACGTTCTTCAGATGCGTCTTGATGGTGTTTTGTGACACGTGCAGGCGGGCGGCCATTTTCTGATTGGTGTGACCCTCTGCCAGGAGCTCAAGGACCTGCACTTCCCGGGTGCTCAGTCCCAGCTCGGCCAGCGCCGCCTCATTGCGCGCGAAGACATCGGCAGGGCGTTTGGTCCGGGTCAGGCGATGGCCTGCGTACGCGCCGGTCAGTGTGAACACGATCGCGATGGCGATTATGTAGAAATCAGTGCTGAAGTATCGCGTGGCGTGGCGGTACTCGAGCCAGGCCAAAACAAAAGCACCCACAGCAACGGCGCTGCCGTAGGCCATGATTGTCCATGCGCCAGCGCGTTTCATGTCGTTCAAAACTCCCCCGTTTTCCCGCTTGTTATTCTCGTTAGTCAAAAAATACCGCACTTGTGACGGGGCTGCCACGGTGCGGGTTCTTTTCATGCCTCGCGACGTTCGGCACTATGGACGCATGAGAACCACGATGTTGAGCTGGCTATGCCTGATTTTGCTGGTCGCTTGCGGCGGCGGCAGCTCGGCGCCTGACACGCCAGCAACAGGCGGTATTGAGGCAGCAACTGTTGACGAGGTACTGATCGCCGGTGTTCGTCAGGGTGTGGACGCGATCTGGCTGTACGTCGATGACGGTATATCCGGGTCAACCAAAGTTCTGGGTCAGAGCAGCCGCGCCACGCTTGCACCGGCCCGCCCCAACGACCTGTTCAAGATTGCCAGCATCAGCAAGCTATTCATCGCTGTCGCCACCATCAAACTGGCTGACGCAAGCATGCTGACGCTGGATGATACGTTGGCTTTCTGGCTGCCCACCGAAGCTGCCCGTATCGACAACGCGGATCAGATTACGGTGCGCCATCTGTTGCAGCATCGCAGCGGCGTGCCCGATTTTGATAGCCAGCCCGGCTTTAGCTGGCGTCGGGATCACACGGATGAGGATCTGCTGCTCGATACGATCTACGACGTGGCGGCCGATTTTCAGCCCGATGCGCAGTACGCGTATTCGAATACCAACTACCTGCTTCTGGGGCGGATACTGAACGCGGCGCTTGGCTATCATCACCATTATTTTGTGCAAAATGCGATCCTCTCCCCGCTTGGCATGAATGCCACCGTTTCTGTGTTGGCGGATGTTGATGTGGCGTTGCTTGCGCGTGGCTATTGGGAGGGTGTCGATCGGACGGAGCAGGATTACACCATCCCGGGCGGCTCCATGGTGTCCACGGCCAGCGATGTTGGTGTGTTTATGCGCTCGCTGGCGCGGGGGAGTCTGCTCAGCGATCGTGAGCGCGATCTTTATGAGTCGGTGTTTTCCGGCTATGCGCACTCGGGCTGGCTGCCGGGGTTTCAGAGCGTGGCGCGTTACTACGCCGATATCGACACGGTGATTGTCCAGTTTATCAATATGACTGGCGGCAACAGTGAGCAGGTCGCCCAGGACGTTCATGCCAGCGTGCTCGAGGTGCTGCGCGGGAGCTAAGCCGCCGCGTGGGCGCGTCTTGCTTTCGCGCATTGGCCTGCGTACCGTTTGCCACCGGTGAGTGGCAGGAAACCCTGATCTATGTTCAGTGCAACGTTTCGCGAACGCTTCTTTGGCGGCAATCTTGTCTTGCGTATCGCCATTGGTATTGCCGCCGGTGTCATCCTGGCGCTGGTGTGGCCTGACGGTGCAAAGGCCGCCGCACTGCTCGGCTCGCTGTTCGTCAGTGCGCTGAAGGCCGTCGCCCCGATTCTGGTGCTGGTGCTGGTTGCCTCTGCATTGGCCAATCAAACGCCCGGTCATGGTGGTCATTTGCGTCCTATCATCGTGCTGTATCTGATTGGAACGCTGAGCGCCGCGCTTGTGGCGGTGATCATGAGTACGCTGTTCCCGACCACGCTGGCGCTCAATCTGGCGGAGATTCAGATTGATCCTCCGCAGGGCATTCTCAGCGTGCTCAACGATTTGTTGTTCAAGATGGTGGACAACCCGGTGAGCGCGCTCATGAACGGCAACTTCATCGGAATTCTGGTCTGGGGTGTTGCGCTTGGCATCGGCCTTCGCCATGCCAGCGCAGGCTCGCGCGACATGCTTGCGGATCTTTCGACCGCCATTACCAACATTGTGCGCGTGGTGATTCGTCTGGCCCCGCTCGGTATTTTCGGGCTGGTTGCCGGCACGTTGGCCGAGTTTGGTTTCTCTGCACTGGCAGGCTATGCACGTATTCTGATTGTGCTTTTGAGTTGCATGTTGATCATTGCGCTGGTGGTCAATCCGCTGATCGTCTGGGTCAAGATACGGCGCAACCCTTATCCGATCGTGTTTGCGGCGCTGCGTGAGAGTGGTATCACCGCCTTCTTTACGCGCAGTTCGGCGGCTAATATTCCGGTCAATCTATCGCTGTGCAAAAAGCTGGGATTGGATGAGAACACCTACGCCGTGTCGATCCCGCTTGGCGCGACAATCAACATGGCCGGCGCGGCGATCACCATTACCGTGCTGACGCTCGCCGCCGCTCATACCGTCGGCATCTCAGTGGATTTTCCCACCGCGCTGTTGCTGTCAGTGGTTGCGGCGCTATCGGCTTGCGGCGCTTCAGGCGTGGCCGGCGGCTCGCTGCTTTTGATCCCGTTAGCTTGCGGCCTGTTTGGCATTGGCAATGATATTGCGATGCAGGTGGTGGCCGTGGGGTTTGTGATCAGTGTGCTGCAGGACTCGGCAGAAACGGCGTTGAACAGTTCGACAGACGTGGTGTTTACCGCCGCCGTGTGTGAATCCGAGGCCTGACGTTCCGCTCTGAGTTCACCACTGCGCTGCCAGGTCGCGCGCCTCCTGGGCGGGCGCATAGCCCTCATCAGCCTCCGTCCACGCATCCAGCGCTATCTGCAGGAATGGCTTTGCGCCATCGGTGTCGCCTTGCTGGGCAAGTACTTTGGCCAGCGTGAGATTGGCTCGTGGATCGGCCGGTCGGGGAATCAGGTGCTCCTCGAGAATGTCTCGCGCGCCGTCGGCGTTGCCGGTGCGGTACAGAAATTCGGCGAGTTTATTCTGCATAATATTACTGTCGCTGCTGGCCTGAACGCTTTGCACAGACTGGCTGTATTTTTCGATGCTGGTTTCAATCGCAGCAATCGCGGCCGGTAGATCGCCGGCTAGCTCCAGCATCCTCGACTGCGCCAGATCATTGAGATACTCCATATCTTCGCGATTGAAATTCTCGATCACGCCGCGTACGCGCTGGGCCGGTTCCCGCGCGCTTTCAAGGTCGCCCTTGAACAGGTAGTAGCGCAGGTAGCCGACCTGCACCAGTTCATCGATCGGTGGCTGGAATTGCGTGGCGTAATCGGCAAGTTGACTGAGTATCTGCGCGTCGCGTCCGGCGTTGACGTAGTCTTCGATGCGATCGATAAATGTGCCCATCATCAAATTGACGGGATTGCGAAAGGAAGCGTCCACGGCGTACAGCTCATCCGTGGTTTCTGCCGCTTTTTGAAACATGCCGCGCTGACGGAAATAGTCGATCTGCGCACCGAGCACCGAAGAGTGTTGGCGCGGCACGGACGCAATGCTGCGGGCATCGTCAATCAGGGCCTGGGCGGCGGCATATTTGCCTTCGCGTAACTCCAGATCGGCGAGCGCCAGCGACGGGCTGACTCGCCCGGAGGCCATCACAACCGAGCGCTCAAGATGTTCACGCGCACCGTCGAGGTCGCCATCGGCCAGACGCAGTCGGCCGCCCATGAGCCAGGGTGCATAGTCCTGGGGTCTGGCGTCACTGTACTGGCGCAGTAGATTTAGCGAGGTTTCGGTGTCGCCTTTGATGGAGTGTATGCCGGCCATTTGCATAAGTGGCCAGTACTCAGTTGGCGCCAGTTCTCGCATGCGCTCGAAGGCGCGCAGCGCGCCGTCGAGATCGTTGCTGTTGTAAAGATGGCTGAAAGCCAGCGCGCGATAGGCGTCAAAATCATTGGGGTAGAGTTCCGACCATGTCTGGTAGACCGAGGTCACCAGGTCCGACTTGCCATCCAGTGAATATTCAAGCGCCTTGAGGATGAAGCCCTCCCCGGGCAACAGCTTGTAGTCATGCTGCCGTGCAGCGCGGATCGCTGGCATTGCCGACTGCGTTTGCCCGGCCTCAAAGGCAGACATGGCGCTCTTGAGGTGCGCGGCTGCAAATGAAGGGTCCTCGGCGGTCGCCGCGCGCCATTTGTCTTGCGCCGCATCGCTGTCGTTGTTGATGCTAGCGGCAACCAGTGCCTCCATGTACAGGCGCACCGCTTCCGGTGACGCCGAGAAGTGCTCGCCAACCGTGAGATCCTGCACCATGTTGGCGGCGGCCGAAGGCACGTCAATGGCGCGCTTGATTTCAATCGTCAAGGCGTCAACGGCTTCCATGGCGTCGCGACCCTGCACGTCGATGTTCACACTGGGCTTGCTGTTGTCGGTCCAGTGCACGATCGCTTCGATCGACAGGCCGCCATCGGATGATTCATAGCGCGCGGTTAAAAACGCCGGCAGATTGCGCGACTCCGCTATGCGTCGCATCAATGGCAAGGGCGCTCCGAGCCCGTCGTCGAAGCCGGCGCGTTGGAGGCTGAGCAGCCCGCTTTGTTCATAGCCGTATAGCGGCGACCAGGTGCTGACAAACGCGTCTTGCTCAAGGTCACGCTGTAGCAAAGCCGGAAATCCATATTGCAGCCAGTCGGTGTTCGCATCATCGTCTGCATTGTCGAAAAAAAACACCGCCAATTTGCGCCGAAAGGACAGCTTCGGCGCCATCCTGGTTACGCTCTGGCCGGTCTCATCGATAGTCGTCACTTCGGTCGCTGTCGCGCCAAGATCCTTGCCGTAGAACATCGTGCCGACCAGGGCAAGCGTTGCAAGCACATTCAAAGGCACGAAAACCTTTTCGATTTTTGGCGCCGTATCCTTGCCCGGCGTACCGTGGAACCAGGCCAGCATGGCCACCGCCGGGATCATCGCGAACAGCGCAACCAGCGTCAGGTCGGTCAGCGCGTCCGACAGCAGATAACGTTCGGTCAGGAAATTAACAAACTCGACCACGACCCAGCAGCCGCCCAGATACAGTCCGAGGATGTGCGGTACGCGGCGTCGAAAGAGGCTGGCAAACATGGGCATTGGTGTCGTGGCGCGGGGCTTAGCATTATCGCAAGAAATTGAGCGTGTTGGCCAAGTTGGCTAGTTTCCCGCGCGAATCGATGTGCCGTTCGGGCCACGAAGCCGTTGGATCACAGTTGTCGCGGCGCGCGATATTGCGTAAGACACCGGAATCGTCTGTTGGGATGTTTCATCATGTCGAATTCTGGTCTGTTCGCGGCGTGCGCACTGGCGCTGATGGTTTCGAGCGCGAATGCGCAAGTTGATTGGTCGGCGCGCTCCCAAGTGGGGACACGCGGTACGGGCGTTGTCGGCACCGGCGATATCAACGCTGATGGGATTAACGATGTGGCCATCGCGATTAACAACGGATTTGTCTGGTACGCGGGGCCGGATTTTTCTGCGGCCAGCGAAACGCGCATCGGCGACGGCAGCGGCAGCTCTTACGGCGCGACAATGGCCGACATGAACGGCGATGGCTGGCCGGATCTGGTCGCGGCCGATGGCGCACGCAATAGTGGTCCCGGCAGGCTGTGGCTGTTTCTGCATCCCGGCTCTGCCGCGGCGGCCAGTGATCCGTGGCAACGAATCGAAATATGGTCACAGGATGTCTGGCATCAAAACGATCTGGATGTCGCGGACCTTGACGGCGACGGGCGACTGGATGTGGTGGTGCGCACTCGATCAGACGCTCGTCGCGTGCTCGTAGCGCTGCAAAATGACGATCTTGATAACTGGACGACGCGATTTTGGCCTACAGGCGAGACCGCCAACGCGCCGGAGGGCATTGGCCTGGGCGATGTCGACAACGACGGCGAGATTGAGATCGTGCTTTCGGGCGTCTACTGGGACAACCCCGGAGGCTGGCGCGAGGGCGAGCCCGAGGAGTATTCCATCGAACCACAATTCGTGGGCAAGGCCGTCAAGGCCGTCGTCGCTGATCTCGACCACGACGGGCAGGCGGACGACGTTGTGATGTCCAAAGCCGAAGGTTCGCAGGATATTTTTCTTGCCTGGTACCGACTTGACGGCAATCCGGCCGACGGTGCCGGTGCCTGGACCCGAACAATGCTTCTGGACAATGTGTCGGCGATGCACGCACTGGAGGTCGCGGACATCGACCAGGACGGCCACAACGATATCTACGCCGGCAATTCATTTGGCGAGTCCGGCGTGTTTGTTTTTTATGGTGGCGACAATGGCGCGGTTTGGGAGCAGCAGGTCATTGACCCGGGCGGCAAGCAGTATGTCGCCTCACTGGCCGATCTTGACGGTGACGGCGATCTGGATGTCGTGGGACCGGCGACCTGGCAGGGTAGCGTCTACACCTACATTAATCTTCTTTTTACTGATGGTGGTCCCACCGATGTTCCGGTGGCACCGGATCAGCTCGCCGCGACGGCGCTGTCCGACGTTAGCGTGAGGGTTGAGTGGTCAGACAACGCCAGCAATGAAACACGCTATGTCGTGGAACGACGTCTCGCCAGCCAGGGCGCTTTTGCACCCGCTGCCGAACTCGGTGCCAATGTGACCTCGTTCCTCGACGGTGCTCTGGCTGCGTCAGCCAGTTACGAGTATCGCGTGTACGCCAGCAATGCGATTGGCGACTCTCCGTTCAGCGAGGTGGCCGAGGTGACCACGTTTGATCCGCCGCCGCCCGACACGCAGGCGCCTGAGATACCTGTTGCGCCACAGGTTCTGAACGTGGGATTTAGCAGCGTGTCGCTGTCGTGGCCGCCCGGTACCGACAATGTCGGTGTCACTGGCTACTCGATCTATCGCGATGGCGTGCCCGTCGGCACTACTGCAGCGACCGAGTATGTTGCAACGGGCTTGTTGCCGGACACTCAATACGGCTTTTCAATCAGCGCATTCGATGCCGCGGGAAATGTCTCAGTGCCCGGCGCACAGACCCTCGTACAAACCAGTTCAGCACCGGACCTCGCGTCCTCGCTGGTCTCATTCTACGGTCTGGACGAGAGTCAGGGATTGACCGCGTTCGATGCGGCCGGAGTGAACCCGGGCACGCTGCGTGGTACCGCGCAGTGGCAGCCAGAAGGGGGTCGCGTGGGAGGCGCGCTGGCGCTTGGCGGAGGTGATGACGCCGTTGATATTGGCGCGCTGGATATTGCCGGCAGTGCCCTGACGCTGGCCGCATGGGTGTATGTCGATGGCGTTAGTGGTATCGCCGCCGAAGCCCGCTATATCTCGAAGGCGTCAGGCACAGCCGATCAGGACCATGTGTTTATGCTTGGCAGCTACCTCGACGGTACGGCCCTGCGCTTCCGCTTGCGTACCAGCAATGGCGGCACCACAACGCTGATCAGTCCGGAGGGCGTGGTGCCCCTGCAGCAGTGGATTCACGTTGCCGCCACCTATGACGGTAGTCAAATGCGGCTGTTCGCAGATGCCGTTGAGGTGGCAGCCATCGCCAAGAACGGTACCCTCGCGATTTCTCCGTCAACGAACGTTGCGCTTGGCAATCAGCCTCTCGGCCTGGTCAATCGCGGTCTTGTTGGCCAACTCGATGAGGTCGCGCTGTTTGATGCGTCGCTGACATCGGAGCAGATTCAGTTGCTGATGAGTGGTCTGGGTGTCGGCGATTGTCAAAGCGCCAGCTCGGACTGCGATGGTGATGGTGTGGTGGCCTCGCAGGACAACTGTCTGGCGCTTGCCAATTCAAGTCAGTTCGATGGCGATGGGGATGGTTTTGGCAATCTGTGCGACGCAGATTTTAACGGCGACTGTGTCGTCAACTTTCTGGACCTCGGATTGATGCGTAGTGTGTTTTTTGACACGGACGCTGCCGCCGACATGAACAACGACGGGGTCGTCAACTTCCTTGATCTGGGTTTGCTGCGACTGGCTTTTTTCGGTGCCCCCGGACCGTCGGGACTCGCTGCCTGCCCCTGATGATCGGAATTCACGCACAACCGCGCATCTTCGGTGCCATTCAGGCGTGCGATCGGCCTATACTTGGGTATCCACGTCCAACTCTGGAGCCGGCACGCCGTGCATCTGGTCACCTTTTCGCCCATTGCCACCAATCTGTCGCTCAAAGCCGGTCTCGATCCGCGTTCGGATTTTTATCGCGACATTGTTCAGGCCGTGCCGGCCAAAGAGCCGAACGTGTGGTTGCCCAATCAGCAGCAGTCAACCTATGAGAGCATCGAGGAGGACAGTTACGACTTGCGACTGTTTGTCTGGACGATGCGTGATGAAACCTCGTCGGATGAGATTCGATTTCACGTTTATCCAAACGCCATAACGATTGCCCAGGCGCGAATATCCCTGCATGAGCAGATGGATGCGGCGGCATTGGAGGCCTATTCGCAGGCCCGCACACGCGAGCTGATTGCGGCGCACCTGCCCGAACTCAATCGTCTGCTCGAGAAAACCGAGTCCCGTATGCCGGCGGTGTATCGCGACACCACGCGTGATGCGACCGTGGATCCGATGCAGAGTATTCACTGGATTGCGCGCGCTGTTGTGTTGCCAGAAGAGGATCTTCAGGATCCGGCGCGGCAGTCGTTTCTGACTCAGTGGCTTGAACATACGGCGCGTCCTGATGATGCGGCCAAAATTATCCGGCGCGATATCGACTTTTCGATGACCTGGCTCAATTACGTCATCGTGGGTGACAACGAGAAACGCTCTCGTATGCTCTTTTCGTCAATGCGTATCGCTCAGTATTTTTATGCCTCTCAGGAAGCGCTCAACGAACAGACCCAGGCCACGATCTCGCGCACCTATTTTGAAAAGAACGTACGTCAGGCGCAGGAGTCGTTGGTGGATGCGCGAGCGCGCACCCAGATGTTGCGCATCAAATACGACATCCAGACAAGTTATCTGAACCGGGCCAAGCGCAAAGTGATCGAAGACATCATGAGTGTCTGGGATTTCGATACGCTGGTGGACAATGGCGCGCGTATGATTGAGGTAAGCACCTCGCGTATTACAGAAATTAATACGCGTCGCGCCGAGCGCAGCTCCTTTGTGACCGATCTCATACTCACGTTGATCGCGCTTCTTACGGTTGTCGAGCTGTCACTGTACATGACCGAGTACAGTCGTGAGGTCATGTCGCGACCAGCGCTTGAGTACAACGACAGCAATCTGTCGTGGATTCTTTCTGCAGTGGCGGCCATTGATACCGACACGGTACTGCTCAGTGGCGCCTTTTCGATCATCACACTTGTGCTCATCTATGCGTATTGGAAAATCAAGAAATAGCCTGCTGGCGGTGCTGATGCTGTGCGCGCCGCTGTGTCTTGTGCAGGCGCGCGCCGAAGAATCGTTTGTCGTCTACACGGGGACGTGGGCGCCCTATGTAGGCTCAGGCGCGGAGGAGGGCGGCAGCGCGCTGAATATTGTGCAGCTCGTGCTCGATGACATGGCGCTCGCCGCGCCGCTGCAATTCACAGACTACGCCTACAGCTACTATCGCATTCGTTCCGGCAGTCCTGGCGCCGCGTTTCCTTTTTTTCGCACTCCCGAACGCGATCGTGAGGTGGTGTTCTCGAAGCCGCTGTTTACGGTGACCAATCGTATCTTCTACAACCGCCAGCACCACGATTTCTCGGACGGTGGTGCCGATTACACAGCTCTGCGCTTTGGTCGTGTCGCCGGCTACAGCTATGGCGCCGAAGTGGACGCGTTGCTCAATGAGCCAGAGATTTTTGCCTCGGAGAGTTTGGCCATGAAAGCGCTGCTGCGCGGAGCCATCGATCTGCTGCCGATGACCGAGTCAGTGGCCAGCGCGCTGTTGCTGACGTCGTTTCCAAACGAAAAAGAGTTGATTCGGGCCGTGGGCGGCTTTACGAGTAACTCAACGCTGCACATGATTGCAGCGAAAAACGCCGACGGCCGTGCCTTTATTGATGGCTTCAATCAGAGCCATGCCCGACTGATTGCAGCAGGGGTGATCTCGGACGCCGACCCAAGCGCCATTACTGCGTTCACCAGCAAGAACGATGTGGTCGAGGTTGTTGCATCCGAGGGATTCCCGATCGTAGTTGGCGTGGACAGTCAGGATCCCTCGAAGCACTACGCTATTCCGCAGGGCAGTCGCGCCATTGTGATCGAATGGAGTGACAAGATCCTGCAACCATCAAACAGCGACCGTCTGTACAAGACGATGGTCGAGGAAAGTGTGGTGGTGATTGTCAGCGGTCCGCACGTGGGCAAAGAGCTTCGCGTAAAGAACATGCATCTGTCGATTATTGAATGATCACTGCGTGGCTTGGCTGGTTTGGCGCCGGTCTATATCTTCTGAATCATGCGTGGCTGTCCTTGAATCACGGGCTGGAGTCGCGCCGGTACTATTTTCTGAATTTTCTTGCCGCGTCGGCCGTGGTGGTGAGTTCAGCGCAGCTGTCATCCTGGCAGCCGGTATGGACGAACGCGTTCTGGGTGGTGGTGAGCGCTGTGGCCTTGCTGCGCTGGCCGCGCAAACCCGGTGCGAGTAGCGGATGGTTGCGAGAACGGGTTCTGGTTTGGCCTATTCTCGTTGCGCTGGCGGCCGGATGTATCGTGGCGATTGGTCAGCTCTATCCCGGCGCATCGCTGGTTGGATGGGCCGGAACCGCTCTGTTCGGCGTCGCTTATCTGATTTTTGCCAGCGGGGTCATCCCGCGTCGTCGATTTCTTGGCTACAACGTGGTCGCCGCGTTCGCACTCGTGCCCATTTTGTATCTGGATGCCAACTGGCCGGTGTTTTTTCTTGAAGTGATCTGGGGATTTACCTCAGCGATCGGTTGGTTTCGAGCCCGCGGCGTCGCGCACCTAGAAACGCCAGCCAAATTCGACCACGAGGCTTAGTGGCTCATAGCCCAGGCGGACCGTGTCCGCGGGATTGGACGGCGAAGGCAGCGTGGTATCGCGTACGGACAGGTAGCGCAATCCGGCGCCGGCGAAGCCGTGTTTCCAGCCGTGGTAGCGCACGCCACTGTGCAGCTCAAGTCCGAAGCGATCCTGCTCAAACGGTTGCTCGCCCAGCGCGGTCTCAAAATCAAAATCGAGCTCGGCAAGCCACGCGACACCTGCACCCATGTAGAGCTCGAGGTCGTCATCGGCGCCGATCGGCAGGTGGTAAAGCACTCTGGCGGCGAGCTGCGTGTTTTCAAAGTCCCCATCGCTGAACGTGCCGAGAGATGACAATGTGGCTGAATCGAGCGCTGTACGCCTGAACACGAATTCCTCTTCTACAGACCAGTTATTGGCGAACCGATAGCCCACAGCAAAGCCGGCGATATAGGACGGCGAGTACGAGGTGGTGCCGCTGCCGCTCACGCCGCCGATGGTGGCACTAATGTCCTGATCACTCAGCGTATTAATGCCGCCCAATAGCGTCAGATAGGGGCCGGATTTGTTGATGTCGGCGTGCGACGTTGGGGTGATGCACAGCAGAGTAAATGCAGCGAAAAAAAGCACGTAGAGACGCCTGACCCAGTGGCGGGCGGATGTCGGAGCTGGCGTTTGGCGTGCGCGGAAAGCGGTATGTCTGTTCATGTCCTTAAATCGTTTTGCTCTTGATTCGGACCTAGTATGCCGATGCGCAGGAAATCGGAAAAGCCGATTTTATTGGATAGTTATATCGGATTTATCGATGTTTTGGCTGCGCGCCACGTTGCTTATGTTGAACCCGTCATAACTCTTGGGGCACAGTCTTGGATGGGTCTGCTTTTGATCTTTGAACGATGGTGCCCGTATGACCGTACGCATTTCTCTGGCCGCGCTTGCCACGACCGCGCTCGCGGTTTGTTCTGCATCGGCGCAGGACATCAACCCGTGTGATCTCGAGGCAGGTCATCCGTCCGATCCCAACCACGTTGGACCAGGTAAATCGTCGTCTCAGGTGGTCACGCAGCTCGCCATCCCGGCTTGCCGGGCGGCGGTCAAGGCACAGCCGGATAACGGGCGGTTTCACTATCAGCTTGGACGCGCGATCGTTTACTGGGCCGATGCCAACGGCGCGAACTATGACGAGGGCATGGAGCATCTGAAGATAGCCGCCGGCATGCGCTACACGCAGGCGCTGTTTGTGCTTGGGTTGATGCACCAGCGCCACGACGACGACTGCGATGCCGAGCCGTTGTACCGACAGGCTGCCGAGCAGGGACTCAAAGCCGCGCGGGTGGGCTATGTCAACGAAGTGCTGGCCGGCAGCTTTGCGGCGTGCGAGATAACGGTGGATAAAGCGGCAATGCGTGCGTTTTTGGAGGACGCCGAAGCGCAAATGTCGGGGTGGTATGAAAACATGCTGCTCGATGGCCTCAATCGGGAGTTAGTTTCATGGCGCGATTAATCAGCAAGCGAGGAGCATCCGTGTTCAAGGCAAGGTGGCGGGCGCGCTGCATTACCTGTTTTTTGCTGTGTGTGGTTCCGTTCGCGTCGGCACAAATTGCACCGGTGCCGTCCGGGCCGTGGCAGGAGGCTGTCGTTAGCGTCACCGACCTGGATCGCAGTGCCGCGTTTTTTCAAGAGATCGGCGACTATGAGGTTCGCTGGCGCGGCGCTCTTGATCAGAGTCTGATCTCGACGTGGGGCTTGCTGCCTGCCGCAAGCGGCGAGGCGATGCTGATTGGCCCCAAAGGCTACGACAGTGGGCTGATCCGACTTGTGCGGTTTGACAACGCAGGTCGCAAAGCACCGACGCGACCGGGCGCGCGCGCGTGGGACACCGGCTGCTATTACAGCCTTATGGTGCGCATGAAAGACATGGTGTCTATCTATGATGATGCGATTGCAATGGGCTGGTGGACAGAAACGCCAATCACGCCGCTGAAGTTTGGTACCTCCAGACTCAAGGTGATGGTCTTTCGCGGGCCGGATGGGCTGCAGGTCCAGGGCTATGAGCGCCTCGAGCCACCCTTGTCAGACGAGATCCCCGAGTTTGAACGTCTGACGGGTCCTTTCAACGTGATGCAGATGGTACGAGATCGCGATGCGGCTTACGGGTTTTTTACGCGACTGCTGGGCTTTGGGACGTTTTACGCGGGCGAGCCTTATCTTGCGAAGTCGCCGGCGCATATGCCGCTTGGAATACCCGTCAATTTGACGACCAGCGTCGCCTATCACGCTGCTATCGTCTATCCATACAAGGGTGAATTTGGGCGTATGGAGATGATCGAGATTATCGGGCTGGATGGCCGTGATCATTCCGTACGTTGTCAGGCACCCAATCTCGGCATCCTGTCTGTTCGCTTTCCTGTGGACGATGCACAGGCGGCCGCGACAACCATTGAGATGCGTGGTGGCACACTGGTGCGCGGCATAGAGCGCGTCAAGTTGGCGCCTTATGGCGAGGTGTCGATGTTCACGATCAAAACGCCCGACGGGGCCAACATACAGTTTTTTGAACGCTGATCGGGAGAGTACTGTGCGCAATCGCTGGCTTGGATGGAGTGGCGCACTCTTCGCGCTGGGTTGGTGTCTACAGGCTGCGGCCGACGACGTGGTATTCGAAGACTATGACTTCGGCCGCTGGTCGCAAACCATCACGCGTTGCGACGAGCTGGCGGCGCACGGCCGCGATCCGGGGCACGTAGGAACACCGGTGACCAGCAAGACTATGGATAAGCCTGCGGCTATCAAGGCCTGCCGTGAGGCGGTCAGAAATGATCCGGACAACCCGCGACTGAACTACCAGCTTGCCAGGGCGTACGGGTATTCGGGACGCGGTGAAGAGGCGATGCCGTTTCGACTCAAAGCTGTTGAGGCGGACTATCCGCAGTCGCTGTTCGTAATCGGCTATCTGCACCTGCTCGGGCGCACGATTGAACAGGACACCTGTCGCGCGCTGGAACTATGGCAGCGCGGCGCGCGTTTCCGGCGCCTCGCCGCGCTTGTGTCGCTGCCGCGGCATTACCTGCGCGGCGATTTCGATAAGTGCAATGTCACGATTTCCGAGCACACGTTGCGCCAATATCTTGAACAAGCGCAAGAGCTGTCGGATGACTATTACGTTGGAATGTTGATCGAGGAACTGCTGGCCCAGCTGGACTGAGTGAGCGGATTGTCGGCGCAAAAAAAAGTGGTCCGGAGGCGGGGAGGTTCTTTCCCCCGGACCACTTGCCTGCGTGCGCGGAGCCGTTGATTAGCGCGCTAGCGCTGGCCCCATTTGTAGTTCACACGCAGGCCAATCTCGCGATCATCCTGTGGGGAGACCGCGACGCCCTGTTTGGCTGTCAGGAAGGCAAATTGCGTCGGGCTGGAAAAATCGGTCCAGCGCGCGCCGGTGGCCCAGGCCGTTTCATCGGTGAGGTTGTTGACGAACATCTCAATCCGGTAGTTGTCCGACTCGATGCCGGCACGCAGGTTGAAGATCGTGAAATCATCCAGATAGGCCAAATTCGATTCATCGATAAACGCGCGGCCCTGATAGCGCATGTCGCCCCGCACGTAGGATTCAAACCCGAGTACGTTGAAGTTGTAGGTGATCGAGCCGTTCATGGCCCACTCGGGCTGGCGCGGGGTCGCGCGGCCGCGCATCTGCGAGAAGCCGGCGATGGGTGCGACGAAATTGAAGTTGTAGTCGTCGTACTCGGCGTTAATCTTTGAGAGATTGAACGTCATCGTCAGGTTGTCGCTGGGGCGAAACAGGGTTTCTACCTCAAGCCCCGTGATCGTGGCGTCGCCCGGGATCAGCACATTGCGCGAGTTGAAAAATGGAACAATGTTGCCGCTGCCATCATCGATCTGTTTCGGATCGCCAACGCCGATACCGAGCGCAGGATCGCAGCCGGTCGCACCAATGTCCTGCGCGCGGCAGGTTTCGTTAATCTGTACCGACGAGCGGCCCTTAATGGCTTCCCACTCGTTTCGATAGAGCGCCACGTTCACAAGCAGCCGGCCTTCATTGAATGACTGCTTCCAGCCAACTTCCAGTGCGGTGAGCTCTTCGGCCGGGGTGGAGGGCTGGATCGTGGGATCGGCGGCCAGATACTGATCCAGCTCGCGCTGATCGGCGTTCACAACGAACGTGTTGAAGTCACCGGCAATTTGCCCCAGGGAGTAGCTCGCAAACAGCGTGCCATTGTCGTTTGGCTGATAGCGGAAGATCAGGCGCGGCAGAAACTCGTCGAAAGAATCACGCAGGATTTCGCCGCCGGGATTGATCAGGCCACCACCTTTGGTCAGCTCGTCTTGCTGGAAGCGGCCCTCGGCGACAATGGTCATCTGATCATTGATGTCGTAGTCAATCGCGCCAAACAGGCCGAACACGTCGGCTTCGTCGGTGCCGGCCAGCGTGTTGGGGAACAGCAATACCAGTCCCGGGATGCAGGTTGAGGAATCATCAGTAAATTCAGCCGCCGTTGAGAAACAGGACGTGCTGGCGTCGCCGCCGCCGCCGGATGAGGTGAATTCCTGGGTATAGGAGTTCACACCAACGAGCCAGCGCAGTCGGCCGTCCTGCGGGCCCGTCAGGCGCAGCTCAAAGCTCTGGTCTTCCATTTGCTGCGGATCGCGAGAGAACCAGCCCAGGCGATCCGACAGATCAAAGTCGCGAATCCAGTTCGCATCCTGCTCGTTGCGCGCGGCGATGAACTCGATGCTGTAGTCATTGAAGTCGTAGTTTGCCGTCAGGCTGATGCGCTCGGTTTCGCGCTTGAGTCCGATGCCGCTGACCTGAGGCACGCCCGGCACGTTTGTGGTCGGGTCGTTGATGCCACGGTCAATAACGTTTTGCGGGATGATCGTGTTGGATGAGATGACGTTGCTGCCTTGAGTGGCGATTGCGGTCTGCAGGTCGGGCACCTGTCCGCAAATGTAGCGCGTCGGATTGGCCGGGCCCTCGGGCGTGTTGATGGTGCGCCCCGTGCAGGTGTCATTCTGAATGCCGGAGATAAAGGCCTGCGCCGGCGCGCCATCATCGTCTTCCGATGTTGAGTAGCGAAACTTCAATGACAGGGCGTCGGTGGGCTCCCAGCTGAGCACGCCATTGAAGGTGGTGGTTTCTTCGTCGCCGAGCCGCCCCCCGTCGTTGGCCACAAAGTGCCCCTTCTTATCGTAGAGGCGGGCACTGGCGCTAAAGGACAACTGGTCCTGAATAATCGGTCCTTCGACGTAGGCAGACAAATCGTTGTTGCTGTGATCGGTGGTCGAGAATGTGGCTTCAGCAAAGTAGTCCTGTTTGCTCGGATCGCGTGTGATCAGATTGACGGCACCGCCAAAGGTGTTGCGTCCAAAGTAGGCCGACTGCGGACCCTTGATGATCTCCACGCGTTCAACGTCCATGAGTGAGAGCGAGGTGCCGCCGTTGAGCACGTAGACCCCGTCGATGAACAAGGCGCCGGTCGCGAAGCTGGGCGAAAACTGCGCGGTGGTCAGGCCGCGAAACTGCAGCTGGGTGTTGTAGCGCCCGGGCTGCTGGTTGCCCTGATTCTGAAACTGAAACCCGGCCGTCTGCTCCGAGATGTCGTCCAGAGCGCGCATATCGGCCGCGGCCAGGTCGTCGGTACCGAACGCGGTGATGGAAATCGGCACATCCTGAATGGATTCCGAGCGTTTACGCGCCGTGACGTAAACCTCTTCAATCGGTCCGTTTTCGTTTTTATTGCCGTTTTCCTGGGCAAGCGTTGCGGGAGTAACGGCGATCAGACCGGGCGTTGCGCACGCCAGCGTCGCCAATAGCGCAGTTCGTTTCATAGTGGCCGGTGCCTCGAGACAGGTCATCGAATGCCGGCGGGTGTTTTGCCCGGGATCGCGCGCAAAAGGCGTGCGGTTTGAAATGTGGGCGTCGCAGCTCGCCGCGTTGTCTGAACACATATGTGCCAGTTGCTATAAACATATAACATTGGTGCATATCGCGCCAGAGAAATATTATGTTGTATCCGCGATATTCTTTAGGCGTGTAAAATACTGATAACGTTGAAAAATTAGCCTGCCGCGCGTACGCCCGTGCTGTGTTTGGGGCTGGCTCCTTTGCGAAAATAGAACTCAAATGCCTGGTCTCGCTGCCCGGTGAGATAGGGCACAAGATAGAGAATGGCCATGGATTCGAGTGCGTGGCAGTGCTTCAGTGGACCCACATCGATGGTCTCAAAGCCCATTTTCTCCACCAGTTCCGCGACCGTCCGCTTGGCATCGGCGTTGTCGCCGGCCAGCGGCACGGTGACGGCACCGCCGGCGGCCGCCGGGTTGGCCATCACGTGAAACCCCACCGTGTTGAACGCCTTGACGACGTTGGCCGCCGGCTTGGCGGACTGCAGTTCCTCGGCGGCCGATTCGGCTACCGCCATTTTCATCATGCCGTCGCCGTCGGGAACCAACGCGTTGGTGACATCGATCACGATCTTCCCCGCCAGGTCTCCGACTGTTTGCAGTGCTTCGGTCATGCCGCGATAGGGCATGGCAAAGACCACAATATCCGCGTCACGGGCTGCGTCTGCGACGGTGACAAGCTGCGCTGCGCTGCCGGTCTGTTGCACCAGTTCGGCCAGGCCCTCGCGCTGTGGGTCGCGTGAGCCATAGACCACATCATGGCCCAACTGCGCCAGACGAGGGCCAAGTGCGCCGCCGACGCGGCCTGTTCCAAGAATGGCAAATTTCATGTTGGGTGCTCCAGTGTGAGAAGGCCTGTTGGCAGTATTAAACGCTCGCTCGCATGAAATAAAGCGTCAGCACAAAAAACCCCGCCACGTGGGCGGGGTTTGCAGACGTCGAAAGAGATCATGGTCTCTCTCGTTATTTACCGTGAGCGCCGGCTAGAATCGAGCGCGAAGACGCATGCCATAGTTGCGCGGGTACAGATACGAAGTCTGGACCACGTCGTCGCCATTGTTGTTGCCACGCGCGAGAACATCGGCGTCCTCGATGTTCTCAATGAAGGCTTCCACGGTGTACATGCCATCCGCTGAGTCCCACATGACTCGCAGATCGGTTTTGGTGAACGAGTCCTGCTGATGCGACGGATCGTTGGCCAGCAGGTTGGAGGTGTTGTAGCCGTCCGAGTAGTAGGTTTGCAGATACGGTGTGATCGTGCCCTTGTCGCCCATGTCGATCAGATAGGCGGCACTGGCGCCCAGCGTGATTTCCGGTGACCACGGGGTTGTGACCCCGGCCTGGTCAATGAAGCCGCGGACTTCGCCGTTGAACAGCTGATACGGGTTGCTCTGGCCAAACGTGCCGAACTCCGAATCCAGATAGGCGAGGGTGCCGGTAAGGGTCCAGCGATCGGTCGGGACCCAGGTGGCGTCGAACTCAAGGCCCCAGGCTTCGATGTCACCACCGTTATCCGAAAAGGTGAGCACGATGCCGGTGTTGGGATCCAGCCGCTGCCGCTGCGTGAGCAGGTTGGTGTACTCGGTAAAGTGCAGCGCACCGTTAATCTGCAGAGTGTTGTCACGCAGTACGCTGCGGAAGCCAAACTCGATGACCTGCGACTCCTGTTCGTCCGTCGAGGTGGTCGTGCTGGCCGAGCCTGACAGATAGCCTGTAGAGGCTGTGCCATAGATCATGGTGTCGTCGTTCATGTCGTATTCGACACCGGCGCGCCAAGTGAAGTTGTCGAACTCGGGGATGTTGTCCGTGTCCTGAATCGTGTTGGCGCTGGTGATCGCGTCGCTTGCGCCGCAGTTGTAGGTAAACAGGTCGCGGGCATTCTCGGGCAGCACCGCAGGCGACGTGCCGGCAATGCCGTCGATAACGTTCACGACACGATCGACCGTGCCGTCATTGTTTTCATCGCCGGTGAAGTTGGAGCCGCCGCAGCTCGCTGATTTTTCCTCGTCGTTGTAGCGCAGGCCACCGATGAGGCGCAGCTGGTCATTGACCGAGTACTCCACCTGGCTGTAAATGCCCAGGTAATCCGTGTCGATCTGGACCGCGTTCGCGAAGAAGCCGCCGAGCACGGTGGCGTCAGACACCAGCGGCGTTCCCGAAAGAATCGTGAATTCACCCAAGTCAGGAATGGTGACAGTGGGCCGTACAGAATCATCGCGCACGGTCTGCTGGTAGATATAGAACGAGTTGAAGTCTTCCACTGACGAGACGTACAGCCCTGCGGTCCACTGCAGGGGACCATCGTGCGTGCTGGTGAGCTGGATCTCCTGAGCAAGGCCCTCCGAAGCTTCCTGGTAGCCACCGTTGGAGTTTTGCGACGGACTGAAATCAAAGTCGAAATTGATGTCGTTGTTGAAGTCGTTGTAGGCCGTAATCGACTTGAGGCTGAAGTTGTCGAAGTCGTAGGTGAAGGTCAGTGAGAATTCGTCGTCCTCGAGATCAACCGGGCGCACATAGTCCTGAGAGATGCGCCAGGGGTCGCCGCCGGGGCCGTTGGATGCCGGACCGAGGCCGCCGGAGCCGCGGACCGGGTTGGCGCAGTTGCGAACCGAGCCAAACGGGTCGGTCAGGCCGTCTGGCGTTTCGTTGCGGCACAAGAAGGTGTAACCAAACAGACCGGCCTCATTGCCGTCCTCTTCGATGCTCGTGGCGCGGAAGATCAGTTCGGCCCGGTCGCTCGGATTCCAAAGAGCAGTAAAGCGAATGCCTTTGTCGTCCTGCGCACCGATGTCCGGTCCGGCCAGGTTCTGGATGTAGCCGTCGCTCTTGTCCAGATAGCCAGCGATGCGCACGCCAAAATTGTCGGTGATTGGTGCGTTGAAATAGCCTTCGCTGCGGACGCGGTCAAAGCGCTGCGGGCTGATGTCGATACCACCAGAAAATTCCTCGAGGTCAGGCGTGTTGGTGTAGACATTCAATGCGCCGGCAAATGTGTTGCGGCCATACAGCGTGCCCTGCGGTCCGCGCAGAAATTCAACGTTGGAAACGTCGAAAAAGCCGCGTGTCTGCTGCGACGCTCGCGCTTTGTAGATGCCGTCGACAAACGCGCCGACAATCGAGCTGTTGTCACCGAAGGTGTTACTGGAGTTGGCGCCGCGAACATTGAACTTGGCGTCATTACCCACGAACGCATAGTTCAGGCCGGGGACCAGAAGTTCGAGTCGCGATACGTCCGAAATGCCGCCAAACTGCAGCGCCTCTTCGCCGAGTGCTGTCACAGAGACACTGACGTCCTGCAGGCTCTCTTCGCGTCGTTCGGCCGTCACGACGACCTCTTCAAGTTGAGCTCGAGCACCGAGCGAACCGGCCAGCAATGTGGCCGCAATGGCGCAGGACAACGCTTTGCGCCCCGCAATTGGTGAATACAGTCGTGTCATCAGTAACCCCCGGGGAAGTCGCCGTCTGTTCGCGTGCAAACGGCTCAGCCAATTCAAAAGTGCAGGATCAGTCTGCGTCGATTGTACTCCGAATGCAAGCCAATGCCGTGCCGGTGCGTCGGAGATTTTCCTCTGATTCTCGCGAGTTACCGCCAGGATGCCCGGAAATTGGGCGCTTACCGGCACCACATGGTGGCGCCACGGCAGGTTATGTCGCTGACTCCGAAGTACAAACGCGGGTCTAGGCTGCGCCGCCAGACTGTTCCCGCATGCGGGCAAACAGGTCCACCCCCATTTGTGCGAACAGGTGCACCATGTCGACAAACACCCAGTTTTCGAGATAGCGCTCCCCCGACCTTTTCCAGAAGTCGAGGCCGTTGATGGCAAGCGCGTTGCCGGTGGCGGCCACACCCAGGTATTCACCGCGATGGGTCGCTTTGACGCCTGACCAGCCCGGCGAGCCGCTGTATTCGCCTTCACCAATCAGTGCGGTCAGGTCCAGCACGCGTCGATCCGGAAAAGCGTTTAACCAAGGCCCCTGATGAAGCTGCTGGAAGTCGGCGAGGCTCAGGCAGGCGCCAATGCCGCCGGGACCGTACCAGGCGATGTCTGGCTCAAAAAAGTCAGCCATGCCCATGCTCTTGAGGTCCGATTCGTCGTAGTCGTTGAGTGTGCCGAACACGAAGCGGCGAATATGATCGAGCGTATAGTCGCTGACTGCGTCGTCTTGTTGGGCCAGCAACACGCCGTCATTTGCCTTCGGTGCGGGGTAGAGACCTGGCCTGCCGCGCGAGGGTGGCAACACGTTTATACCGGCCTGCTCCATGAGATCGACAAAGTCGAACAGTGCGTAGCTCTCGACTATGCGCCCGTTTTCCAGGCGCGCAAATTCGCCAAAGCGCATGGCGATGTCTTCGCCGTTGGGCGGAATGCCCAGATACGGTTGTTCGAAGCGGCCATGGAAGGTGCCCGTCGCGCCAACCCAATAGTGGCCTTCGTTGCGACCGTCTACACGTCCACTTGAAAGACCGCCCATGAAGATAAACGACTCCCGCTGGAGATTTTTGAACGCACGGCGCATGGGGCGCCAAACACTATCCACATAGGCCTTGGCGCCGATGACCGTGCCAATAGGTTGGGGACCGTGCCAGGGCGCTTGCGGATCCAGGTGCGGCTCGAGCAGGGCGAGCAGGTCGCCATCGTCTGCGCGGTCCATGGCATTCCACAGGTCCCACACCTGTTGCTTGTTGCGCTGATTCAGATCGCTGTGATCGCTCATGGCGTGTCTTCCTTTGCTGCAGGGCGTTGATCGTATTGCTCCCAGCCGTGTCCGTTGAACGGGTCGATCCCAAGCTGTTGCATCACGTGTGGGAAATCGACCATGACCCAGTTGTCGACGATCTTGCCGTCCACCACTTTCCAGAAGTCCATGTAGCGAATCTCAACGCGTTTGCCGGTCGGGGCGATGCCCATGAAAGTGCCGCTGTGGGTGGCTTCCTGACGACCAAACGCTGCGCACCACTGACCTTGGGTAAGACGCGCCTCGTCGATGCACACCTTGTCCGAGAACGCCGCCTGAAACGGCCGCTGCCAGTTGTCCTGAAATTCTCGCAGGCCGTTTTTTACGCCGCAGCCGGCATTGCCCATCCAGCGAAACGTCGGCGCGAAAAAACGATCCATGTGTTCGATGTCGTGATCATTGAGACCATCGACCATGGCGTCGATGACGCCGAGCGTTTCAGCCGTTTTCGTCAGGTCGTTGTCCCGTGTCAGCTCGCCCTGCTCGGGGCGTGAGCCCTTCATGCTGCGCTCCGATTGCCGCTGCCTGGCCAGGCACGGCGGGGCGACGTGGGTGGGTCGGGAAAAGTCGTCATTCTGGCATCCTCCAGCGGTGATCGGTTGTTTTTGCATTCGCAGTCAACATGAGTAACATGTGGCTTTCCCGGGCGCAATGGTGGTATCTGATGACGGTGGACACCGACAAAATCCAGAAGGCCAAAGACGTCGTGCGCGCCTGCCATCGCGACGTGGACGGCTGCGCTGACGATCAGCTCGAGGCGACGCTCGCTCGACACGTTAGCGCCCACTACCGCTGGCGCGGCATGCGTCCTTTCTACGAGCAAGCCGGCTCCGAGGCCGTGGTCGCTGCGTTCTGGCGGCCGTTACGTCAGGCATTTACGGCGCTTACTCGACGCGAGGATGTGTTCATCGCCGGGCACAACGACGCATCGCATGATGGTGCCGAAATCTGGACGGCCAGCATGGGGCATTTTGTTGGGTTGTTCGACGCGCCATGGCTGGGTATTCCGGCTACCGGCCGCATGGCTGCGCTGCGCTACGCGCAGTTCGATTGTGTTGCCGACGGCGCCATCGAGAGTAGCGCGCTTTTTTGCGACGTCATCGGGGTGATGCAGCAGGCCGGCTGCTATCCGTTACCAGAGCAAACCGGCGCAGCACATATGTATCCCGGGCCGCGCACTCACGACGGAATTCATCTGGCGGCAACCGATCCGCAGCATGGGCACGACACGCTTGCGCTGATCAATCGCATGATCGACGACTTGAGCGCCTTGAACGACAGCGGCGAGGATCACTGCTCGCCTGAGTATCTGGCGCGTTGCTGGCATCGTGACATGGCCTGGTACGGCCCGGCAGGTATTGGTTCAACCATGACGATTGAGCGTTACCAGCAACAACACCAGTATCCGTTTCGCGAACAGCTCAGTGACAAACGCTTTCTCGGGCACGTCGCGCGCATCGCGGAGGGCAATTACGGCGCGTTCTTTGGCTGGCCCAATCTGACCAATCGTTCCACTGGCGGTTTTCTGGGATTGCCGGCCAGCGCCACGGCGTGCGAGATGCGTGTGGTCGATGTGTTTCGTCGCGATGGCGATCGGTTGGCAGAGAACTGGGTGTTTATCGATCTGCCGCACTATCTGGCGCAACAGGGGCTTGACGTGCTCGATCGATTGCAACGGCTGCGTCAGGGCGGCGGGTGAGGTTCATTGCTTCGTTGTGGCTTGCGCTGGCACTGTGTGCCTGCGCAAGCACCTTGCCGCGTGCTGCGAGTGACTACACGTCGCTTTCAGACTTTTCAATCACGGCGCTGCGTGAACGCACTTACGGTTCGCCGCTGGGTGTCGAGCAGGTTGTCCGTTCCGAGGTGTATCCATCGTCACTGGTGTCCTACCAGTCTGACGGTTTGCGCGTCTACGCCCGCTTGGATTTGCCCGCTACCGACGGACTGCCTGAGGGCTATCCGGTTGTCGTGTTTTTGCACGGCTGGCGCGGCATCGACGCGGCGCCCTCCCTGGGCTTTTACTACGACCCTGAATCGTATTACCACGACATGGTCAACGCCTATCGCGAGGCGGGCTTTGCCGTCATCACACCCGGCTATCGCGGCCACGGTACGGTCAACGGCCGGCCCGCCGACGGGCTTGATGACATGGCACGGTGGGATCAGGGCAGCTACCTGATTCCGGTGCTCTACGCCGTGGACGTTATGAATCTGCTCGACGGGCTGGCGTCTGTACATCCCGGCAAACTCGATCTTTCACGGGTGAATCTCGTGGGCCATTCGCAGGGTGGTGACGCCGCGCTTGTGGTTGCCGCGGTGGCCAGCGGAGGATCAGGTCTCAGACAGCGGATCAACGCCGTCTCGATATGGAATGGACTGGTCGCACCGCGTCTGGAGCAGGCGCAGGTGTATGCGCTTTTGCAAAACAGTGCGACTGCGTTTCTCGCAGGGGATGGCACATGGACCGGTGCGGCGCAGGGCGCAAATGGACAGGTCAATCGGGAGTTTGTGTTTGGCTGGCCGCCAGAGTGGATTGAAACGCCCCATCCGTCAGAGTGGACGTGGCAGCACGACACCTGGGGCAAGAGCGCGCATGAGGCGCTCGAAGAGGCAATGGGCAAGTTGTACGGCGCCGTCAACGACAACCTGCCAGCGCTTGCCGACGCGCGCTACGTCGTTTCGCGCCACGCCGATGGGTCGCCGGTGGTCCAGCATGATCCTCGGGTGGCGTCGGGACTGGCGGCCACGCACGCCGCACATAGGCCCGGTGACCTCGCTGTACCGGTAAATGTGCATTTTTCTGATCGCGATATCTATTCTCTTGTGCGCTGGAATCGGCAGCTGTGCGCGGCGATCAAGCAGGCGGGTGGTGCCTGCCGTGCTTATGAATATCCTGGCAACACGCATCGGCTGCGCTTGAGTGAGCGAGCATGGTTTTCCCAAAAGCAGCACCGTGAAGGTTTTGCCGACGCGGTCAGTCGCGACGTCGTGCTCTTTCGGACTAGATCAGAGCGTTAAACAGCCACAGCAGGCCCATGCAAAACGCAAAGTAGCCAATCATCAGCAGGCTGATCGAATCGAGCCTGCCGGCCACGTTGTACCAGCCGCCCACTTTTTCCGGTAGGCCCTTTTCGCGATGCAGTTTGAGCTGCCCGGGCACGCTATGCGGTGACCATTGTTCCTGTTTGCCATCGAGAATCAGGCTGGCAGCCCAGGCGACGACGATGTTGGCGCTGGCGCCGATCAGCGTGAACCACGGCCAGGCGATCGATGTGCGCGTGGCCACATACCACACCAGAATGAAGCCGGCCGCGACACCGATAAGAAGTCCACGTTCGGTCGTATGGCGAGAGAAAAACCCCATGCCGTACATGGCGAGTTTGGCGCCGACAAAGTAGGAGCCAAGCTTGCTGAGGATCTCAAGAATCGAGCCCTCCGTGCGCGAAAACAAAATCGCCGGAATGATGATCAATACGGCCCACAGCAACGTGAATCCGCGCGATACCTTCAGCAATTGCTGATCCGAGGCATCGGCTTTGACGTAGCGCTGATAAAAATCCACGGTCGCCACGGTGGCCATTGAGTTGAGCGAGGAATCCAGCGTCGACATCGACGCCGCCATCACCGCCGCCGCAATCAGTCCCATCAAACCGGGCAGGCCGTACTCGGCGGCAAACTCGAGAATGATGGTGTTGCCGTTGTCAAATTCGCGGCCGTCGTAATAGGCGAAAAGCAGTACGCCGAGAACGATGAAAATGAAGTAGATAAACGGCGAGACGAAACCCATCATCAGATAGGATTTTTTCGCGTCGCCGATGTTTTTCGCTGCCAGCGTTCGCTGCGCCATCATCTGGTTCACGCCATACACCGTCACGTGGAAGATCGTCATCGCAAAAATGCCGGACCAGACGGTGGAAACTTCGGTGAAATCAAAATTGAAATTGAACGGATCAGTTTTGCCCTGAGCCTTGAGCGCAATCAGGGTGTCGTGTAGCGGCATCGGTAGTCGATCGATGAGTGCGTACAAGATGATGCCGGCGCCCACAAACAGAATGATTGCCTGTACCACGTCGGTCCAGATCACGGCCGCGATACCGCCCATCATGGTGTAGATCAGTGCAATGATCGTTACGATGAAAATGGCATACAGCACATCGATGCCGGTGATGAACTGCAAGACAAGCGACGTTGCGTACAAGATCGCCGCGGCGCTGAAGCCCTGCGAGATCAGGAAAATGGTCGCGATGACTGAGCGCGACTTGGAGCCAAATCGCCGCTCTTGATAGTCATAGATTGACGCCACACCGCTGTTGTAGAAGAACGGCAGGAACAGCGTGATTACCAGAACGATAACCAGCGGATAGTTCATGTGGATCAGGATGACCGACATGCCTTCGGTGTATGACCACGCGGGTCCACCAAGAAACGACAGTGCACTGACGTAGGTCGCGACAACGGAAACACCAATGGCCCACCACGGTGTGTCGCGTCGACCCAGCGCATAGTCTTGCGCTGTTTCCACTCGACGCCCGAGCACGAAGCCCAACACCAGATTGCCCAGAATGTAGACGATAAGAATCGTCCAGTTCAGTGTGCCAAATTCTGCCATGCTGCTACCTGAGTGTTAGTGCGAAGGATGCCTAGCGCGCGGTCCAGCCGCCGTCGACGCGCAGGCTGTGGCCGGTGACCATGCGCGCACCTGGAGAGACCAGATACATCAGCGCGCTGACAACGTCGTCGACACGCCCAATTTCGCGCAGTGGAATCATGTCCATGACCGAGTTAAAGAACTCAGGATCATCAAGCATGGGTTTGGTAAGCGGCGTCTCGATAAAGGTGGGCGCGATGGCATTAACCCGGATGCCGCTGGGCGCCAATTCCACCGCCATGGCCTTGGTCAAACCCTCGATGGCGTGTTTGGTCATGCAGTACACGGTGCGATTGGCGGCGCCGATATGACCCATCTGCGATGACATATTGATGATGCGCCCCGGTATCTTGTCCCGCAGCATGGCACGTGCGGCGGCCCGGGCAATGCGAAATGCCGAGCGCACGTTGAGATCGATGACAAAATCCAGAGAGTCGTCATCCACCTCGACGAAGGCCTGGGGGCGATTGCCGCCTGCGTTGTTGACCAGAATGCTCAGTCCGTCGAGTGCTTCGATTCGTGTTGGCAATTCGTCGGAGCAGACGTCGGCAGACCATCCTTCAATACGCTGTGGATCGTGGCTTGCAAGTTGATCGAGATCATCCGGCGAGCGGGCAATGGCGATGACGCGCGCACCGGCGTCGGCAAGGGCGTGGACGCAGCCGCGGCCGATGCCACGACTTGCTCCAGTGACGACAGCGAGCTGGCCTTCAAGAGGCGTAGACATGTCAGGCTCCAGATTGCATGCGGATGCAATATTGCCTAACATCATTGCTGAATACCGACGGCACTTCAACAACAGGGCGACATACTTGGGCGAAGAATCCAGCGACGACAAAGCGCCGCGGCAAACTCGCAAGCGCGCCAACTCTTACGACGTCGCGCGTCTTGCTGGCGTTTCGCAGTCTGCAGTGTCGCGCGTTTTTCAGCCAGGCGCCAGTGCCTCCAAGGAAATGCGCAGTCGCGTTCTCAAGGCGGCCAAGAAGCTGGGTTATCGGCCCAATGCCATCGCGCGTGGCTTGATTACCCAACGCTCGGACATGGTCGCCGTGCTCATCTCGGTGCAGACCAATCTCTACTACCCCGAAGTGCTGGTGCAGCTAACCAAGCGTTTCTCCGAACGCGGTGTACGTGTTTTGCTGTTTGCCCTTGAGCATGAGGGTGACATTGAATCCACGCTTGAACAGGTGTTGCGCTATCGCGTGGACGGTGTCGTGACGGCTGCCATGTTGTCGCCCGAGCAGCTGGCGACAATCGAATCGGTCGATATCCCTGTGGTGTTTTTCAACCGCACGCTGGCCGATGCGCCGGTCAACTCGGTGCGCTGTGATCAGGAGGAAGGTGAGCGCTGGCTGGTGCGCCAATTGCACGAAGCGGGTCATCGCCGCTTTGCCATTGTTACCGGCCCGGATGATTCGCCCGTGAGCACGGAACGCACCCGCGGCGCGACGCGCATGCTGCATGAGCTGGGTGTCAGAGATTTTCGCGTCGTGAACGGCGACTACAGTTACGCGAGTGGGCGTACGTGCCTCGCGCAGCTTATGGCCTCCGCAGAAGGCGCACCCGATGCGGTGATTGCCGCGAATGATGCGATGGCGATCGGGTGTATCGATGAGGCGCGTGCGAAGTTCGGGCTGCGCGTTCCTGAGGACCTGTCAGTGGTGGGGTTCGACGGCATCGGCCCATCCGCGTTCGATGCCTACGCCCTCACGACCATTCGCCAGCCGGTGGCGCGTATGACCGACGCCACCGTTTCGATGTTGCTTGATCGAATTGAAAACCCCGATCTGGCGCCGGAGAAACGCGTGTTTTCCGGTGAGCGTCGTGCGGGGCGCTCGGCGCGGCTGAGCACGTAGATTCCAAGCAAAGTAACACAACGGGCGTAGTGCAATGCAGATCAGTCGTGACCGAATCCTGACCACTCACGTGGGCAGCCTGCCCCGATCAGCCGATGTGACCGACACGGTGTTTGCGCTTGAAAAGGGCGACACGGTAGCGAACGCCGACGCGATCTTCAGCGCTGCGGTGGATGCCGTGGTCAAGCGTCAGGTGGACGTTGGCGTTGACGTGGTCAGTGACGGTGAGATGAGCAAGATCAGCTATGCGACCTATATCAAGGATCGCATTAGTGGTTTTGACGGAGACAGTGAGCGCGATCCACCCAGCGATCTGCAGGAGTTTCCGGGCTTTCTTGAGCGCCAGGCGCAGTCGGGCGGTACGCCCAGCTATCGTCGGCCATGCTGCGTGGGAGATATCCAGGTCAAGGACACCGGGCCCGTTGAGGCGGATCTGGCCAACATGCGTCGCGCGATTGCAGCGCACTCGCCGCACGAGGGATTCATGAACGCGGCCTCCCCGGGTGTTATTGCTCTGTTCCAGCCTAATCATCACTACCCGTCGCATGAGGCCTATCTGGCGGCACTCGCCGACGCCATGGCGTATGAGTACAAAGCGATCGTCGACGCCGGTCTGGTGTTGCAAATCGACTCTCCTGATCTTGGGCTCGGACGACACATGCTGTTCAAGGGCAAGCCCGACGAGGACTACGTGCGACTTGCGTCCGCCCACGTCGAGGCCCTCAATCACGCGTTGCGCGATGTGCCCAAAGACCGCGTGCGGTTGCACGTGTGCTGGGGCAATTACGAAGGGCCGCATCACCACGACGCACCCATGTCGCTCGTTTTGCCCGTGGCGCTCAAGGCCGACGTTGGCGCGCTGCTGTTTGAATCGGCTAACCCGCGTCATGCGCACGAGTGGGCTACGTTTGCTGATGCTTCGTTACCCGACGATCTGGTGCTCGTGCCGGGTGTGATCGATTCGACTACCAACTTTGTCGAGCACCCCGAACTGGTTGCGCAGCGACTGATTCAGTTTGCAAACATCGTGGGGCGCGAGCGGGTGATCGCCGGCACCGACTGCGGCTTTTCCACGTTTGCGGGCTTTGGCTCGGTGGATGAAGATATTGTTTACGCCAAGCTCGGCAGTCTGGTCGAGGGTGCGGCATTGGCGAGCCGGCAGCTCTGGGGTGGTCCATGAGTTTGAGCGCATCCGCGTTTCGCGCGGCGATTGTCGGGCGCGAACTGGTCGTCGGCACATTTCTCAAAACGCCGTCGTCGATCATGTGCGAGGTGTTCGCGCACAGTGAGCTCGATGTTCTGTGTCTTGACGCCGAACATGCGCCGTTTGGTCATCTTCAAATTGACCAGTGCGTGGCCGCACTGCGGGCCGCACGGCGACCGTCGCTGGTGCGCGTGCCCGATCACTCGGAGACATCCGTGCGCAATGCGCTCGATTGTGGCGCGACGGGTATTCTGGTGCCGCACGTGCACAGCGCCGAGCAGGCACAACACATCGCGCGCGCGGCCCATTTCGGTCGAGGAGGTCGTGGATACGCCGGCTCGACCCGTGCCGCCGGGCTTGGCACCAAGCGCATGGGTGATCACCTGAAAGACAGCGCCGAACAAACCACGGTGATTGTGCAGATCGAAGACCCCGAAGCGCTTGGCAACGTGGCGCAGATCGCCGCCGTCGACAACGTCGATGCTCTTTTTGTCGGGCGCATCGATTTGGCCGTGTCACTGGGCCTCGATGCGTCTTCGCCAGAACTGCTCGAGATTGTTGCGAAGATCTGTGCGGATGCCGGTGATACCTGTGTCGGCATGTTTACGCCGTCGCTGGATGAGTTGCCGCGCTGGCGCGAAGCCGGTGCCAGCTTGTTTTTGCTCGGCTCCGATCACGCGCTGTTCCTCGACGCAGCGAACTCACTCGCGCGCAAGGTGCGCGCGGCGACCTAGAGCGGTTCGAGTTCGGTCAGTCGATAAAAGCGCAGGGCGTTGTTGACGAATACATCGTTGCGCTGCGCGGCATCCAGATCTGTCGTCAGAGCTTCGAAAGCATCGTAGAGTTGCGCGTAGCTCGCGTGCAGTTTGTCAACCGGAAAGTTCGAGCCAAACATGCAACGCTGTGGCCCGAACACCTCGAGGCAGGTCTCGATCAGGGGGCTTAAGGACTGCACAGACCAGTTGTGATCGAACATGCCGAACCCCGACATTTTGCACACGGTGCGCGGGCGTTCGGCCAGGCGCTGCAGGCCGGCGCGCCAGTGGGCGAGCCCCGCGGGTGACTGATCCCACGGTGAGCCGGCGTGACACAGGGCCACATCCAGATCCGGAACGGCCTCCAGTGCGTCACTGACCGCGGCCATTTGTGTTGGGATGAGCTGCAGATCGAACGACAGATTGCGCTCGGCGAGTAGTGCAAGACCGCGTCGCCACTGTGGGTTGGCGGGCAACGCACCGCTGCCGGTTTGCGCATCTTCTTCGGCCGAGCGCCCAACAATCTGGCGCACACCACGCAGCTGCGGCGCTTCAGCGTGAGCATCCAGTGTGGATTCGGCGGCGGGTTTTTCCAGATCGCAATAGGCGACGATGGCGCTGGGCAAGCCCGTGCGCTCGGCGATGCTCTGAAGCCAGCGCGTCTCGTCGACTTCGCGTCCGGGTGCAGCGCCCACCTGTATATGCACCGAGCCCAGCAAGTCAAAATGCTCGGCATCTGTGCGCAAATCCGCCGGCAGATAGTTTTTAGCGATAGGGGCTGGGTCGCCGAAGAAACGCCGCACTCCCTTGGCCATAAGCCACGGATACTCCACGGCATTGAGGTCCCACAAATGGTGATGGGCATCGACAATGCGTCGCTTGGTGGAGGTTGAATCACTCATGGCAATCCTTCACAAGATCTGGGCAAGCACGCCAAGCTGGTCAAACACGGTCCACTGCGCGGTGATCTGTCCATCCATGGTTCGCCAGTGCGTGGCACCGAGAATGAACACGCGTTTGTCGCTGGCCGCTGCGCCCAGATAGGTGCCGGTGTGTCGGGCGCAGGCTGTCCAGCGCACCGCGATTGAAGCGTCTGTCGGCTGATCCGGGGGGATGGCGACGTGGTCAACCTGCAGGGCATCCACCGCAAACGCGTCGCGTAGTTGTTGATACTGAGCGCACAGGGCGTCGCGCCCCGAATGCAGGTCGTCCGCCGCAGCATGCAGTGCCGCATAGGGAGCGAAGTGTTCTTCGATAACTGCGTCGTCGCCGCTGATCCACTGCGCTTCGAGAATGCGCTGGGCCAGCGCGTGCTCTGACTCGCGCACGCGCGTTGTTTCGAGTCGCGAGAGTTCCTGGTCGATCCACCGGGTGGTCTCGTCGCTGCGACTGTCGCGCAGCGTGGTGGCTGCCGCGATCAGGTCGATGTCCAGCTGACGCGCAAGGGATGCGCCGTCACGCATGAGCCATTCGCGTACAATTATGCCGTCGCGTACCTCGCAGTCCGCGATGGTCATGACGCGAGCCTGGTGACCGGTTGCGGGGCCAAAAACAGACGCGCCCAGATTGGTCATGGTGCTGATGATCCGGTGCGATGAGTAGTAGCCCGACTGGCGCGAGCCGTTCCAGATCACCTCGTCGCCGACGAGGATTCGATCGGGGAAACTTGCCAGCATGGCCTTGGTGCCGTCGACGACGGCCGCTGCGCCAACGGTGACGCCAGATAACGCGTAAATCGGGGCCTGCGATCCGTAGTAGTCGTGGATGCGATCGAGGCCGCGTTGCTCCCAGATTTCGTAGGTAATGCCCAGGATGAAGTCGACGAGGGGGTCGCCGGGACCGTATTTGGCGCGCTTGGCTTGATCGGGCATCGTAGTTTTCCGAGCTGATTCGAGTGCCATTGTACTTCGGATGCAAAGCAACACAAGCTGTATATTACGGGTGTTGGGGCCAGACGAGCCGCGTTGCCTGGGTGATGCCTTGAATCAGTATTGCATTCGAAGTACATTCAAAGCTCTATCAATCACGGCGCATTGGCGCAATGTCTGAACCCGAACATCCCTCCACCGACGTGCCGTCTGCGTTGACAGACTGTTTCGTTCGCTACGACGAGTTGCGACCGTGCACCACTGCGTTTATCGATACGCGCACGCCCGGGAGTGAGAAGAAAGAGAACTTCACGATCATCGGTCCAGGCGTATCGGAGAGCCCGGACCAGCACGTGCACATCAACGTGCCTCACGGCTTCAACATTGGCGCGGCGCGGCAGCCACCTGGCTGCATCAATTCGCAGCACAGCCACGAAACCGCCGAAGTCTTTTTTGTGCATTCGGGCACATGGGCCTTCACGCTGGGTGAAAAGGCGACCGACGGTACGGTGGTCTTGCATCCCGGTGACACGATTTCTATCCCGACCCAGGTCTTCCGCGGCTTTGAAAATGTCGGTGACGACACGGGGCTTATTTTTGCGGTGCTTGGTGGTGATGATCCCGGGCACGTGATGTGGGCGCCAGATGTGTTCGAGCGAGCAGCCACCTACGGCCTGATCTTGCTCGATGACGGCTCGTTGGTGGACACCACGCGAGGTGAGGCTGTCCCGGAGGGCAAGACTCCGCAGGCACCAACGAGCGCCGAGCAGGTCGCCGCATTGCGCAGCATGACGGCGGATGATCTGGCCGCGTGCGTGGTGTCGCAGGATGGCATGACGTGGCGCGCTGCTCGGGCGGCCGTCCAGGGTGTAGAGGAAGCCGCCATCATTGGTATGGGTAACCGTGACATCCGCGAACCGGCTGCTCCGCTCGACTGGTCGCACGGCTTCTGCGCGGTGCGTATGCGCGTTGCATCGGATGGAACGACACAGTGGCATCGTCGCGATGAGGAAGAGGTCATTATCGTGCATCGAGGGCAGCTGAGCGTGCACACCGCGGATGGCGCGCTTGAGTTGCGCCAGGGGGATGTACTGACCGTGCCGCCCGGCATGATGAGAAAATTTTGTGGCACCGGTCAGGCTGCCGCTGATGCGTTCGTGGTTCGGCGTGGTGATTGCCCGCAACCACTGCATCTGGAATCGTAAAACACGACAATCGAGGATCTGGATCGTGATCAAGGTAATCAAAGAAGGCATTGATACCACCGTTGCCGCAGAGATGGACGGCAAGGTGCGCGCTACCGTGGAGAGTATTCTCGAGGACATCGGGGCACGCGGTGATGCGGCCGTGCGGGCGTTGTCGCAGAAATTTGACAGCTGGTCTCCCGAGGCGTTTCGACTCAGCGACGACGAAATAAAGGCCTGTGTTGAGCGGCTGCCGCAGCGCTCCATTGACGATATTCGTTACGCACAAACCCAGATTCGTCGTTTTGCCGAGATTCAGAAAGCGGCTTTGCAGGACGTGGAGGTCGAGACCATTCCAGGCGTTGTTCTTGGCCACAAGAATCTGCCGGTAAACAGCGTTGGTTGCTACGTGCCCGGTGGCAAGTATCCGATGGTCGCGTCGGCGCACATGAGTGTGCTGACGGCGAAAGTGGCGGGCGTCAAACGTGTGATTGCGTGCGCGCCGCCTTATCAGGGTAAGCCGAGCGACGCCATCGTCGCGGCGATGCACATGGCTGGGGCCGATGAGATTTACTGCCTTGGCGGTGTGCAGGCTGTGGGCGCAATGGCGCTGGGCACCCAGACCATCGACAGTGTCGATATGATTGTCGGACCGGGAAATGCGTTTGTCGCAGAAGCCAAGCGCCAGCTTTACGGACGCGTCGGTATCGATCTTTTCGCCGGACCGACCGAGACGCTGATCATCGCCGACGAGACCTGCGACGGCGAGATGGCCGCCACCGATTTGCTGGGCCAGGCCGAGCATGGCGTTAACTCACCTGCGATTTTGCTGACGACGTCGGCCAAGCTCGTCGAAGATACGCAGGTAGAAATCGAGCGCCAGCTCAAGACGCTGGCCACGGCAGAGGTGGCTGGGCAGGCCTGGCGCGATTACGGCCAGATCATTCTATGTGACACCGATGAGGAGCTGTTGGCTGAGGCCGATCGCATCGCCAGTGAGCACGTTCAGGTGCTCACCCGTGATCCGGATTACTTTCTCGATAACATGACCAACTACGGCGCACTGTTCCTTGGGCCGGAAACCAACGTGGCCTACGGCGACAAGGTCATTGGTACCAACCACACGTTGCCGACGAAGCTCGCCGCGCGCTACACCGGCGGATTGTGGGTCGGCAAGTTTATCAAGACCTGCACCTATCAGAAGGTAACGCCCGAGGCGACGGTCGAGGTGGGTGAATACTGCTCCAGGCTGTGCGAACTCGAAGGGTTTGCCGGTCATCAGGCGCAGGCCGATCTGCGCGTCGCGCGCTACAAGACCTGATCATGTAAGGAGAAAGGACGATGGATCTGACGCGGCGACGATTTCTGACTTTGTCCACCGCAGTCGGTGCGGCCTCCACGGTGCCGTTTTCGCTGCCAGCGGCGGCGGCAGCGTCAGAGTCCTTACGCGCCAAAGGCGCAAGCTGGACGCCACGCGACGTGCCGCGCAAACCCAATATTGCCGTTGTGGTTCTCGATGATGTGGGTTTTGCGGATCTGGGGTGCTACGGATCGGAGAATCTGACGCCCACGATCGACAAGCTGGCCGCCGACGGCGTTCGCTTCAACAACTTTCACGTCACGGCGCTGTGCGCGCCGACCCGGGCCTGTCTTTTGACCGGCAGCAATGCGCATGCGGTCGGTGTGGGCAATATCGCCGAGTGGGGGCGTGATCATCCGGGCTATCGCGGCTGGATCCGCCCCGATGCGCCGACCATTGCCGAGATGCTCCGGCCGCAAGGTTACTCGACCATGGCTCTGGGCAAGTGGCATTTGTCGTCGCTGTCCGATCAGAATGCCACCGGCCCCTACGATCACTGGCCGATTGGTCGCGGGTTTGATCGCTGGTATGGCGCGCACGGCAATGCGATCGATCATTTTCACCCCGAGGTTTTCGAGAACACACGGCAGGTGCGTCCTGACAAGCGTGAGGGCTATCACTTTTCCGAAGATCTGGTCGATCGCGCTTCGCACTACGTCAAGGATCACCTTGCGGCGACCAACGACAGTCCTTTTTTCATGTACCTGGCTTTCGGGGCGTGTCACTTTCCGTTTCATCCGCCGCGGTCTTATCTTGAACGTGCACGCGGGCGCTACGACGCCGGTTGGGATGTGCTTCGTGCGCAGCGCTTTGAGCGCCAGCAGGCGCTCGGAGTCCTGCCAGCCGGTACGCGTTTGTCGCCGCGCAGCCCGAATGTCCAGGCGTGGTCGTCGCTTGGGCGCGATGAGCAACGTGTGTCGGCGCGCATGCAGGAAGCTTACGCGGCGTTTCTTGAACACACCGATGATCAGATCGCGCGCCTGGTTGCCATGCTTCAAGCCGAGGGGCAGCTCGACAACACGATACTGATGGTGCTGTCCGACAATGGCGCGGCCAGCGGCGGACCGCCATCTGGCATGCTGGACGTGCGTCGGGTGTCGTATCTTGAGCCTGAGTCGCTCGAGCACCTGGTCGCAAACATCGACAACATCGGTACCGAGCACTCGCAGTGCATTTACAGTCCCGGCTGGAGTCATGCGGGCAATACGCCGCTCAAATGGTTCAAAGGCGATACCCACGGCGGCGGCACGCGCTCACCGCTGGTCGTGCACTGGCCTGCCGGTGGTATCCGCGGTGGCGCTGTGCTCGATCAGTACCATCACGTGACGGATCTGGTGCCGAGTCTGCTTGAGATGTCGGGCAACGATGCGCCGGCCGAACACGACGGGTCGCCGGTCCTGCCCATCCAGGGAACGAGCTTCGCCTATGCGCTCGATCATCAGGATGCGCCAACAAATAAATCGGTGCAGTACTTTGAAACGCTCGGTGATCGTGCGATCTGGTACGACGGCTGGAAGGCCGTGGTGCGTCATCAGGGGCGCAGCAGTTTTGACGATGACGTCTGGGAACTCTATCACACAGATACGGATTTCTCCGAAACCACAAACCTTGCCGAGGCACAAACCTCACGCCTCATGCATATGGTGAGTCTGTGGGATGAGCAGGCGCGCACGTACAACATTCTGCCGCTGGCCAATAACACGCTCGAGTTGTACAAGCGTGCGGTGCCAGCGCCGCGGGCGCGGCACGTTTTTTATCCGGATATGACGAGGCTGGATCGTCTCAGCGCACCGGATATTTACGCTTTTGATTCTCTCATGACAGCGGATGTCGTCATCGACGCCAAGCGCGCTGAAGGCGTGCTGCTCGCCAGTGGTGACGGCGGCGCCGGCTACGAGTGGTTTGTGCTCGATGGTCAGGTCGTATTCAGCTATGTGTTTACGCGCGAGCAGCGCTACACGATACGCTCAAAACGTCGCGTGCCAGTGGGCACGCAGCGGCTGGGTGTGCGTATCCGCAAGACGGGAGACGCCTCAGCAGATATTGAATTGCTGATTGATGATCAAACCGTCGCGCGCGGCGCGTTGCCCAAAATGTGGCCGGTGTATACCCCCAACGCCGGTCTGCGCTGCGGCGCCAATCATGAGGCGCCGATCAGCGCGGCCTATGAAGGACCATTTCCTTTTGATCAGACGCTGCGTCGCATTGTCGTGCAGGTCTCGATCAGCTAAGGCGATCTATCACCTCGAGCGCGGCGCGTTCGCCCGATTCCATGGCGCCTTCCATGCCGCGATTGATGACGGCCGTGTGTTCGCCGGCAAAGTGAATGCGGGCGAGAGGCTGACGCATGGTCTTTGCAAAACGCGTGGCTTGTCCCGGTTGCCAATAGGCGTATGCGCCACCGGCAAACGGCGTGCGATTCCAGGAGTAGACCTTGGCCAGGCGCAGCGCACCTTTGGTTGATGGCCTGATCTCGGCGAGTAGAGACTCAATCATGCGCCCGGCTTTTTCCGGTGCAAAGCGATCCAGATATCGCGCCATCTGGCCGTTGACGAACGACAGGCAGCTGGTAATGCGCTCTGGCTCGGACGGGTCGTTTTTCAGTGCCATGAATCGTCCGCAAATGCGATCGGTCCACATGCTGGGCGGCAAACCGTCGATTTCCCAGTAGGGTTTGAGCGGGACAAAGTGCGCTTGAAACACCGGCGTGTACTCAAGCTGATGCACGGCCTCGGCCTGCAGGCCCTCAAACGCCGGAGCAATATGCACGTGGCGCAGCGCGCTAAATGGCAGCGTGCACACGCAAAATTTCGCGCGAAACACTCGCCCTTCAATCGTGGTAACGCGCACGCCTTTGCCGTCGGATTCAATGCTGCGTACGTGCTGGTTGAGCAACACGTCGCCACCCAGGCCCCCGGCCATCGCTTCAGGAATACGCTGATTGCCGCCCGCGCTCGCCATTGATCGGGCTGGCAGTGCGTTGTCGCCGCGATACAGGCTGTTGATCAGGTTGCTACTTTGAAAACCCATCAGCATGGACAAATCATGCGGGCTTGTGCCGTAGCTCATATTGGTGCCACAGCCGAGTTTGATGGCTTCGCCAGACAGGCCCTTGCGCGACAGGTAGTCAAACACCGAAATGTCGACGTCGCCATACTTGCCGCTTTGCCAGGCTTCAAAGTTGTGTCTGGGCAGCGGGTTTTCGTCTTCGGGATAGACCAGAAACTGAAATGAGCTGAGTTTTTTTCCGCGATTGGACTTGGTGCTGAACGGGTTGAGTTGGTGGGTGGCCCATTCGTCCACTGCGATTGGCTGGCCACGCAGGTGGTACATCAATTCGCCTTTGCGTGGCTCGGTACGCGGCCGTGAATCCTGCATTTCGACACCAAAGCGTTCGGCGACGTACAGGATGCGAGCATAGTGTGAGCCGATGCCGCTGCCGCCCATCTCCGGATGACCCGGAACCTCGTTCTCGGCTGCCGTGAAGAGTCTTCCGCCTACCCGGTCGTTGCCCTCCAGCACCTGCACGCGAAAGCCCACGTCTTCGAGGTTGAGCGCGGCGTTCAGTCCCGCGAGGCCGGCGCCAAGCACCAGTACGTCGGGCGGGCCACCTTGTGCCTGGGCGAAGCGACCGGGCGCGGACGCGATCAGCGCCGCGGCCGACAGGCCTTTGAGCGCATCGCGGCGGGAGAAGTGAGAAGGCTTGCTCAAAGAGCGTCTCCTTGTTGCTCGATCACATAGCTGCGTGATCACATATATACTTGATCGATACACAAATGTATATTCCACGTAGACATAGGCCAAAACGAAACGGGTTCGTATGCTCCGTAACACGCCACTACGATGCTGGATAACTGTTGCCGCAGTCTTGCTGAGCCTCGCGTGTACGCCTGCGCGTGTCGAGCCGACCTCCGGCGCTGCGGTTCCTGTGCACAAGGGGACCCAGGACGCGGCCGCGTTGGCTGCCATTGCACTGGCTCAGATCGACGATCCAGCCGTGTGGGTGGTCGCGGCGACCGAGCTTGCCGAGGCATTCGTCGCGCAGGGTCGGTTTGATCTTGCTGCGAGTTTACTGGAGCGGGCAAAGCAAAAAGCAGACGCGCTTGAAGATCTGACATCAAGAACCTCCGCCCTGACAGGCATCGCGCCGCTGTTGGCGTCGGTTGGCCAGACGCAGCAAAGCGCCGTGGTCATCGACCAGGCCCGGCGGCTGGCCACGCAAATCGATGATGAAAACGTGCGCTGGGACGTCGAGGGCAAACTGTGCGTGGCGCTGGCCGCGGGCGGTGCGTTTGAGGCCGCGCTGGCGTGTGCGAATGCCGTGCCTGTGACCACCGATACGCTGGCCTCCTACAAAGCCAGAACGTTGCACGATATTGCCCCGTTCGTAGCGGCAGCCGGTGAGTTGGTTCGTGCCGAGGAAGCGCTTCAGAGCATCACCATGGGCTTGACCTACTACGCTGCGGCCGCACGCACCGACGTCGCGATTTATGCGCATCAACAGGATGCGTCAATGTTGGCGCAGAGGTTGCTTACGGAGGCGGAGGCGATTGCTCGCGATCAAACCGACGGCTACTTCATCGCAGGCGCCCTGCGTCACGTTGCTGTCGCTCGTCTTGCACTCGGGCAAGATAGCGCGGCAAGTGACATTTTTACCGCCGCTGTGAACGCGGCTCGGCAAGGCGCCTCGCCTCAGCACAAGGCCCGCGCCGTAAGCCGAGTTGCGACATCTCTGGCCGACTACGGGCGTCTGGCTGAGACCGCACCGTTGCTCGATGAGGCGCTGGCGCTGGCCGCTACCGAATCGCGCGACACATTTCGCTACTGGTGCCTGTATGAAATTGCCGGGTCCGCGGCATTCGCAGGTTTTTCGGACAAGGCCAAGGCGACGCTCGCGGACATTCCGTCTGACCTGATGTTCGGTGGCAAGTCACTCGCCGCTGCCACCCAGCGCGATGTCGCTTGGGGAATGGCGCGGCATGGCAACATGGTCGAGGCCATTGCATTGGCCGAGGCCATCAATTCGCCTCGCGAACGCGTACAGGCGCTTAGTCGTATTGCCCGGGTTGCCGTCGACCCTGCGATGAAAGCGTTGCCACGTTATTTATAGCGCAAAGAGGAACTGACCATGGACGCTTCGATTCGAACCATCACACTCGGTGTTTGCAGCGCGCTGCTATTGCTTGTTGGGGGGTGCGCCACCGGTACGGCATCGACCAACGACATCGCCACGATCATGCAGTGGTGGAATGGTGACTATGACAACGACGCGCAGATCAAGGGGCTCATGGCAGCCGATAAACCCGTGTGGCGTGCTGACGGTTCGGGGGAGGGGGGACACATCGCTGTGACTTCGCACTACCGACGCATCAATCTGCCGGCGTTCGGCGACAACGTGATCTATGTTGAGGAAACCAAGCACAACGATCCGGACAACCTGTTCCGACAGCGCATCTACACGTTGTCGCAGCCGGATTCCGACGGGCCGGTGCGCGTCAAGCTGTGGTACTTCAAGGATAAGGAAGGCTATATCGGGGCATGGAAAAATTTGTCGATGCTCGACAAGCTGACGCCCGAGCAAATGTCGCCGCTGCCAGATAATTGTGATTTGCTCGTGACGCGCGTGGGTCGCAAGTATCACATGCCGATGACCGACGGTGCGTGCGTGTTTGGTACGCGAAGCTTCAACTACCAGGTGCTACTTGGTCGCGACAGCTTCTGGTTCCGCGACAAGATCGTGGACGTTGAAAGCGGCGAAACTCTCGAGACCGCCGGCGCGTTCACCTACCACGAGCTCGCCCGACAGTAGTTCGACTGATTCCAGACCCGGCCCGCGAGGCCCGCCGTTGGGCGGTGCGGCCGCCGCGCCACACTTATTCACCATTGTGTGAGAGATACTTGTTTATAGTCAACGCGTTATTGACTTCTGGAGTATCGAAATGGAAGGTTTACTGCCTCTTATTATTAGTCTTGCCAGCGGCGCTGCCGGCGGTAATCTCGCCGGCGCCGTGATGAAGAATTTCAACCTTGGCACCCTGTGGAACTCGGTTGTTGGCATTCTTGGCGGCGGCATCGGCAGCCAGTTGCTTGGCATGGTCGGCGTGGACACCGGCGGTGGCATGGACATCGGCGGCATTATCGGCAGCGTTGCCTCCGGCGGTGTTGGCGGCGGTGTACTGATGGCTATCGTCGGGATGGTCAAAAAAATGATGGCCAAGTAAACGGCTTTTTTTAAGCCGCGGCGGGCACAGGACGTGCCTGCCCCAATCGTCTTCGCGGCACTCGTCCGCAACATCCAAATCACTCTTCCTCTGCGTTTGACGGTACTCTGTTGACATCTTTTCGATGTGTAGAAGGCCCCGTCCGATGTCGATCACTGTCTGTCGTGCCGTCTGTCTTGTTTTGAGCCTGTTTCTTGTTGCGTGCGCGACACCGCCCGGGATGAATCCGGAACGCGCGTTTGAGCCCCAGGAACGTCGCGCCCGGCTTTCAGATCAGACCATGGCGGTGGCCTACTCAGGTTTTCGCAAAGGCCAGCATCCTGATCGCGGCAACGGTGCGAAAAATCCGAGCCGGGAGGAGATACTCGAAGATCTGCGCATTCTCGTTGAGCACGATTTCAAATTGATTCGCCTCTACGACACCGGTGCAAACACACGAACGACCTTGAGCCTGATCCGCGATCATCAGCTACCCATCAAGGTGCTGCTGGGCGTCTGGCTTAGCGCGGAGGTCAGCAACCACGAAGGCTGCCCGTGGCTTACCGAACCAATTCCCGACGCGACGCTTGAGGCCAACATGCTCGTCAACCGCCGTGCCGTTCAGACCGGCATTGAGCTGGCGCGCGAGTTTCAGGAGATTGTTGTGGCGGTGAACGTTGGCAATGAAGCGCTGGTCGAGTGGAATGATCACATGGTGCCGCTGGAAACTGTGATCGACTATGTGCGCACCATGAAGTCGGGTATCGAGCAGCCGGTTACGGTGGCCGAGAATTACGTCTGGTGGATTCGTCACGGTGCGCCACTGGCCGCGCACGTCGATTTTCTGGGCGTACACACCTATCCGGTGTGGGAGCAAAAAACGATTGATGAGGGTCTGGCGTACACGATCAGCAATTTGCGCGATGTCCAGATCGCGCATCCGGACCGTGCCATCGCCGTGCTCGAGGCCGGCTGGGCAACCACGGCCAGTGAATTTGGCGAGCGCGCCGGTCAGACGCAGCAAAAACGGTATTTTTCAGAGCTCGGCGCGTGGGCCAACGCGCATGAGGTGAGCGTGTTTTTCTTCGAGGCGTTTGATGAGCCGTGGAAAGGAAATCCGAACAACCCGGCAGGTGCTGAGAAACACTGGGGCCTGTTTTTCGAGGATCGAACGCCGAAAAAAGTGATGCAGTAGGCCGCGCCTAGAACGGAATATCGTCGTCGGAGATCGGCGGCTGTTCTTCCCATGCCGGCGGCGCTTCACCCCCCGCATCCTGATTCATTTGCTGGTCCGGGCGTTCGATGCGCCAGGCTTTGACATCGGTATACCAGCGTCCGTTGTACTCGCGGCTTTCAAGATCAAAATGAACGTTGAGCTGCTCACCTTGCTTGATCCGAAACTGATCAATCTTGTCGCCCCACACCATGAAGCACACGGATTTCGGGTAGTCGCCCGGTATCTCGACCACATATTCCTGCTTGCGCCACGGCCCTCGGGCCGAGTTGCCGGATTTTTCTTCCAGTACGTGGGTGATCTTTCCTGACAGTTCCAATGTGAGACCTCTGTTGTGCAGCATGTGAATTTCGAGGCGCAAGATTACCACTGCACGGAGAGGTCGGCGAGTCTGATGGCATCGGTTGCTGGCGGCGTGAAATGTTTTGCGCATGCGGCGGGTCTTCTGGGTAAGCGCGCTCTGACGGATGCGTGATATTTCCAAATTTTACGACCTGATCAGGACGCAACATCATGACCATTCGCTTCATTCACACTGCATTGACGTCGGCGTTGCTAATGATTGCCGCGATCAGTTACGCGGGGCCCGATGAGAGCTTCAAGACGCCTTCGCTTGGAGGCTATAGCCCGGTATCGTATTTCACTGAAGGGGCGGCTCAGCTTGGTGATCCCGCGTTTGCGGTCAACTACAAGGGCAAGCGGTATTTCCTGACGTCCGAGGAGCAGGTTGCGCTGTTTGAGGCCGACCCGCAGAAATACCAGCCGCGCCACGGCGTTTGCACCTACAGCCTCGCGCTTGGCATGGTGCGGCCGCTAAATCCTACGAAGTTTAAAATCGTTGACGGCAGCCTGCTGCTGTTTCACGTTGACGAGGACAAGGATGCGCTGTTTGAATGGAACCGCTCGCAGATAGATGAAAGGGAATTACTGCGCCGCGCCGACAACAACCTGTTTCTGGTTAAGTTCTGATCGGCGCGCGTCGACGCCACGGAGTTTTGTATGATGGCCATCCAACGCTTTTTTCTGATCGGCGCTGTGGCACTGGGTCTTGCGGCATGTGCCGCGCCCATTGTTGAGCAGCAGCGATCGGGTTTTTTGAGCAGCTACAAGTTGCTGGCGCCGGTAGAGAAAAACGCACACCGATTTACCAATCCCGCCATTGCAGACTATCGAGAAATAATCATCGATGAGCCGGTGTACTTGCTTGACGGGGCATCCGCCGACGGTGGCGATATGTTCTCCGAAGACGAGCTCGAGGCATTGAGCGACTACATACGTGAACGCCTGGAGAAGGTTCTGACCAAGGACGAGCGTTTTGCGATAGCGTCCGCGCCAGGTCCCGGCGTCGCGCGTGTGCGCGTTGCGCTGACGGCTATAGACGCGTCGCAGGGTCTGTTAAACCTGACTCTGTATACGAAGGTCACAGGCGCGGGTCTTGGCGGCGCAGCAATGGAATCCGAGATCGTTGATTCGGTCAGCAATGAGCAGCTAAGCGCCTCAGTGCAGTGGGGCAACGATAGTCGATTCCTCAGAGCAGGCTTCAGCCGGCTGGGTGGCGCCAAGCTGCAAACCAATCGCTGGGTCAGGAGCTTGCGTCATCGAATCGAAGAGGCCGATGAGAACGCGGCAGCAAACTAGCTGCGCAGAAAATCGGTGACAGCCGCCACGAACTCACCAGAGGCTGCCTCGCGCCCCAGCAGCAGGTGTCCATCGCTCTCAAGCCCCACGAACTGCGCGTTCGGAATTTGCGCGGCGATATCCAGGCCCACCTCAAAGGGAATACGTCGATCACCGCGTGAGTGCAGAACCAGTGTGGGTACCTGTACTTTGGCCAGCTGATCGCGCACGTCGATATCCCCGAAAGCGGACAAAAACCGCGCGGCATTTTCCGGCGATGTCGTATGACGTTGAAATTCGTTGAACCATGACATCTCCTCGGGCGTCGCATCGGGCATGAAGGTGGAGGAGAAAATCTGTCGATAGGCCGGGTTGTTCCGGCCCCAGCCGGTTTCGGTCAGCGTCATGATGGCCTCGCGTTCGCGTATCAATGCCTCGTCGGCATCGATGCGCCAGCCCGCGGCGTAGGCGCCGAACAGCACCAGATGGCTAACGCGCTCGGGATGGCGCACAGCATACTCAATGGACACCGATGCGCCCTGTGATATGCCGAGCAGGGCAAATCGCTCGACGTCGCAGGCGTCGACGACCGATTCGAGGTCGTTTATGAACGCGTCGAAGCTGATGTCCTTGACCTCCCAGTCTGACAGGCCATTGCCGCGTTCGTCATAGCGCACGAGTTGATGGCTTTGCGCAATCTGTCGAAACAATGGACTCCAGATCGGCGCGTCCCAGTCCAGTGCGAGGTGGCTCAGCCAGTTGGCGGCCTTGATCACCGCCGGGCCCTCACCGACCGTCGCGTAGGCAATGCGTGCACCGTCAGATGCCTCGCAAAACTGGATGCGCTGGCGTGCCAGGAGTTCGCGGTCTTGTGTTTCCTCGTCGATCGGCGTTGTGCGTTGGGCGGGTTTGCGCTCCCAGACAAGCGGCACGCCGGCATTGCGAAACCGAGTGGCCAGTTCCGTCTCAAGCCGTGCCGCGTCGGCCAGCTGACCAAAGCGTCGATGGTCCGCAGTGAGTTGGCGCGCTGCGTCGGCGTTGTAGGGATCGCGCTCAAGCCAACGCTCGGACCACAGCAGCGCTTCGTCGGCGGGGAGTTCTGCGTGTTGCCGGATAAGGCTGGCCACTCTGGCGGCAAGCTTGTCGATCTGGGTGCGCTCGCCCTGCAGCCAGCGCGCGAAAGGCTCCTGACGCGGAAGATCGATACCGGCGAGCAGGGTGTCGTCAAGCTGCTCGGCGATGGCGCGCAGGGCTTCGAGCGGAAGGTCCTGTTCCTCCAGTCGGGCGCCGATTTCAAGCGTGTCGAGAGAGACGTCCGAGGTATCGAGCTCCACGCGTTCACGATCGGCGACAATGCGTGGCCGATCGGCCCTGTTAACAATCGGCCGCAGTTTGCTCAAAGACCAGCGCAGCGCTGCGCGCGGATCGTCGGGCACCTCCCAGAGCAGCTCGCACAGGCGATCGCGCCGATGCGGGCGGGCCGTGATGGCCAGGTAGGCCAGCAAAGCACGAGTTTTGCGTGAGGCGGGCAGCGCGGCGGTTTCCCCGTCTACGGACACGCGCAGTTCCCCCAACACCTGAATTTGAAGCTTGGTCATAGCGTCTTCCCCTGAAGCAGGCCGCCCTATTGTGCGCAATTTCCACGCTGGCACCAACGCTCTTTGCAACGTTGCCCTGTCATTGTGCAAACCGTCGCGGTGATCGCATGTGCTCAACCTGGAGGGAACCATGTTTGAAGTCCTTAACCTGCCTCATACCCTGCTTCTGATCGGCGTTTTTGCGCTCTTTGTCCTGCTCGACTATCTGGCACCGGAACGTCGCTACGCCCAGTCGCGCTGGTGGCGATTGCGCGGCATCGTGTCGGCGCTGGTCTATTTTGCGCTGGCAACCTACTCGCCCTATCTGTGGTCCGAGGCGCTGTCCGCGCATTTGCTCTTTGATGCAACCGAATGGTCGCTACTGGTCGCCGTCCCGGTGGGCTATGCATTGATGCAGCTGGTGCACTATCTGTGGCACCGCGCGCTGCACCGTTTCGACGTACTGTGGCGTCTTTTCCATCAGATGCATCACAGCGCAGAGCGGCTCGATATCTACGGTGCCCTGTATTTCCACCCGTTGGACGTCATCGGATTCACGTTTGCCAACAGCTTTGCCCTTACGGTCATTCTTGGTTTGTCCCCTGCCGCCGCGGCGCTGTGCGGTGCACTCGCTGGCCTCCTGGCGCTGTTTTCCCACGCCAATCTGCGCACGCCGCGCTGGCTGGGATTTTTTATCGCGCGGCCCGAAGTCCACGCCGTGCATCATCAGCGCGGCCGCCACGGCTCCAACTACGGCGAGCTCATGCTGTGGGATCAGGTCTTCGGCAGCTTCTGCAACCCGCATCGCTCAGAACTAGAGGTGGGGTTTTACGACGGCGCGTCCGAGCGTGTGGTTGAGGCCCTGCTTGGGCGCGACATCAGTGAACCGCCCAAGGTCAATCCGGATGCCCAGCGTCCCGCCGTGCTCAAGAAATTCGCTCACTGAACTCGCGCGCAAAAACCTCGCGCGCAAAAACAACGCGCAATTCAACGCGGCTTCACACACCGCATCACTAATGTGTGTTTCGCAACTTTGCACAACCGTTACCTAAGGAGAGGATGATGATGAAATTCAAATCGAAAACCGCGGCGCTTCTGGTCGCTATGCTGCCTGCGACGTTTAGCCTGGCGGGGGCCCAGACCGGATCGGGCGATCGCTGTGCCGGAACGGCCGATGTGCTGATCGGCGCCGACGATGACAACGTGGATAACCCGATTATTCAGCCGATCGCGCCGCCGCCGAATCAAAGCCTGAACAACGCCGATATCCTGCAGGGTTTTGGCGGCTGCGATGTACTGATCGGTCTCAAGGGCAATGACGTGCTCGACGGTGGCGACGGCCCCGACATTACCATTGGCGGCGTCGAGCGTTTCGATCCAGAGGGCTTCGGCAACCGGGACGTGATCTTTGGTGGTGCCGGCAACGACACCAATCTGTGGGCGCCGGGTGATGGCAGCGATGCGTTTATCGGCGGGCCCGGCGGGCGCGATGCGCAGGTATTTGGCTTGATCGACACCGGTTTTGACGATGTGCCAGATCTTGCGGCCGTCAGCGGCACGTTCAGCGAGACGGGACTGCCAACGGCCAACCTGACCGGATCGCCCGGCTTTTGCCGACTCGAATACGTGGGTGATCAGAACCTCGGCTTTGATTTTCTGGTGCGTTTTTTCGTGCGCGCGACAGGCAATCTGGCGGTAACCATTCGACTCACAGACGTTGAGCAGGTGTTTTGCACCAGCGAGGCCGGCGGCGCGATTACCTATGCCGATCTTACGTCGAGTCATCCGCAGTTTGTGATTGTGGGACCGGACAAAGTTCGGGCATTGAATCCGACGGTGGGGCGTATCGTCTACTAGTCGTTTTGACACGCGGGTGTACGTTTCAGGACACTTCCGTGATGACTCGAGGTTTCGTGGGCACCAAGATACTGTCTTGGTGCCCACACTTTATTTTGGAGATCGTTATGGGACGGGAAATTCGCACGCTGTTTGTCGCGCTCGGTCTGTCAACGGCGTTGGCGGCCACGGCAGAGCCGCTCACGACGTTTCAAAGCGGATCACAACAGACCCAGCTCATCGAGCTTTATACCTCAGAGGGCTGCAGCAGCTGTCCGCCAGCCGAACGCTGGTTTACCGAGCTTGGTCAGGAAGACGGGTTGTGGAGCGAGTATGTGCCCGTCGCGTTTCATGTGACCTACTGGAACTATCTGGGCTGGCGCGACGCGCTGTCCGATGCTGCATTCGATCAGCGTCAGCGCCAACGCGCGGCTGGTGCACGCAGTAGCGTGTACACGCCCGGTGTGTTCCGCGACGGTGCCGAGTTTCGTCAGTGGCGACGGCTGCGTGCTGCGCCCAAGGTCACGTCTTCCGCTGCGGTCGGTCAGCTCACCGTGAGCGTGAGCGATAGCGACATTGTGGCGCGCTTCGATACGACAGAGGCCGGCGCTGCGCCCGATCAGGATCTGGCGCTCGAGGTGGCCGTGCTCTCGAGCGGTATTTCTTCGAACGTCAAGGCGGGAGAAAATCGCGGCCGCTCACTACGTCACGATTTTGTCGTGGTGGATTTGCAAAGCGAAACGCTCAAACGTGACAACGACGTGTGGCTCGCTCGCGTGCCGCTGCCGGCCACCGACGGGGTGTCCAGACCAGCGCTGGCGGCATGGGTTGTCGATGCACAGGGCCGACCTGTGCAGGCTACGGGTGGTTGGCTGCCCAATTAGTGCTCAAGGACGCGTCCAGATCAGATCGACCTGTTGATCGTCGTTGGCAAGCTGATCGCCGCTAATCGCTTCGAGTCCGTTGCCGCTCAGCCGGTGCGCACTGAAGCCGGCGTCGTGCATAAGCCTGAGAAGCTCGCTCGGCTCAAGATCGCCGCGCCGCATAAACGCCGGTGAGTATTCCAGCACTACCCGAGGACAGCGCGTAAGCGTTTGTGAAGCGCCTCTAAGCGCAATCAGCTCAAAGCCCTCTATGTCTATTTTCAAGAGGGCGGGGCGTCGGGCCCGGAGCGCGTCGTCATGACCAATCACATCGTCCAGCCGCGCGGTCGCAATCTCGACCGTCTCGCCGTCGTGGATGGGCAAAAGCGAATGGCGGCCGCGGTTGTTGCCGGAAAAAAGATGCAGCGTGGCGCCGTCCTGATTGTCTGAAAGCGCCAGCGGCTCAGCGATAACCTTGTCGGCAAGTCCGTTCGCCGCGATGTTGTGCTTGAGCAGCGCGTAGTTGCCGGGATCGGGCTCAAAGCACAGCACGTTGGCGTCAACCTCGCGACAGGCGTCGCCAAACAGTACGCTGAACCAGCCGATGTTGGCGCCGATGTCGATCATCAGATCGCCGTCGCGGGCGTGCAGCGTGCGCCGCAAGTAGTCGCTCATGGCCGGGTCGTGCTGACCGTATTTGAAGATATGTCGACCCACCACGTCCTCGGTGTTGACGCGGAAGACTCTTCCGTCGTGGCGGGCGGTCAGTTGAGACCGGCGCAGGACGAAGCGTTGGAAGGCGTAATTAACGGCTCGAAGTGTGGACATGGTGCGGGTCGAAGGGCTCGCGTTACAGCTCAAATCTGGCGCTACCTTAACCCGTTTGCTCCCGTCGATGGCAACCTTGTCAAACTTAAGACCTGTCTGTGTCGGTGGCGTGAGGGAATTGTCGCGCCCATGGCGCAGTAAAGACAGGCACGTGAAAAACAGGAGCAGGACGATGAGCATGATCTGCCGACTGACGATATTGACGGTTTTGGTATGGGGTCTGGGTGTGCCGGCATCGGCGCAGTCGATCGAACAGAGGTGGCGCGACGGTCTTGACGGTGCGCGGCTGGCCGCCTACGCGGGCTCCAACATCACCTCGAACAGTACCCTCACCATCATCGAGTTTTGCCGCGGCGGTCGCTATCGCTACTACAAAGAGGGCAGCTGGTCGGTGCCGGGACAGGCCGGTGGCGCATCGCAACGTGTGATCACCGGTGTCTGGGATATCACCCAGTATGGCGTCAGCACGCTGCTGACCTACGAAACTGACGCGGGGGAGAAGGGGGCGTTTCCCATTTCTCTGCAAAACAACGGCAAGGTCAATATAGGTGGTGTGGCCTATTCAGTGGAGCGCGGTGGCGCAACCTGCTGAAGGCTCCGTCGATGTCCGGATTAAGTGGCTACACTTGCGGTTCGGCGTTTATTCAGCGTTTTCTCAATGGCGCCCTCGAGCTCGCTGACAGAAAACGGCTTGCGCAGGAACGTGCAATCGTGGCCCACGGACTTTGAGTAGCCAGACATCAGCACAACCGGTAACTCCGGGCTGAGTTGGCGTAATTTTTTCACCAGCTCGAGCCCGTCGAGCTTGCCCGGCATCACGATATCCGTGATCACCAGATCGGGCAGGCTGCCGGTTTCAATCTTGTGCAGAGCGTCCATGGCGTTGTTCGCCGTGGTGACCTCCACGCCCAGCTGAGTCAGCGCGGGTTCGAGAACGTGCAGGAGTTCCGCCCTGTCCTCTACCGCCAGCACACGGGTGCCGGCCGGTATAAGCCTGGAAGCTGTGCTGGATGGCGTCTCGCTGCGGGCCTGTGTCGTCGCGACGGGCAGCGACAGCGTAATCGTCGTGCCCTTGTTGCGCTCGCTCTTGATGGTCAGATCGCCATCGGATTGTCTGGCAAAACCAAACACCATCGACAGCCCAAGCCCCGAGCCTTCGCCTCCTTCCTTGGTAGTGAAAAAGGGCTCTACGGCCTGCTCCCGGACAGCCTGAGTCATCCCGACGCCGTTATCCTGTACCACGATTTCGGCTCGCGACTGCTGCCTGGCGTCGGTCACGCTGCGCAGCGTGATCGATACGGTGCCGCCCCCGAGCATGGCCTCCCTCGCATTCAAAAGAAGGTTGAGCACAGCCGTTGTGAGCTGCCCCTTGTCAACGCGGGTAACGCACGGTTCGAAGTGCGTCGTGAGCGTTATGCGTTCGCCCAGCGTGTTGCGCCAGATGGGCAGCGCTTCGTTGAGAAAGTGGTCAAGCCGGATAAGTTCGGGATCAAGCGGCTGCTTGCGGACATAGGCCAGCAGGCCGCGCGTGATTTTGGCGCCTGTGTCTGCCGCGTTCTTGATGTGTGCAAGCGTTTCGCTGGCCTCAACGTCGCCACGAAACCGGTTGCTGAGCTGATCAGCGCCGAGCGTGACCACGGTCATGAGATTGTTGAAGTCGTGGGCGATGCCGGCGGTCAGCTGGCCCATCGAGCGGAGTTTCTCTCCCTCGAGCATGGTCTCGCTGAGCTGGCGCTTTTCCACTTCTGCGGCCATGCGCTTGGCCATCTCGTCTTCGAGCTCGCGCGTCCGGGCTTTTACGTCGTCTTCCAGGCGCGCGTTGGCCACTCGTTCGGCATCGGCGGTGCGCTTTTGCAGGCGTCTTGAAAACAACAGCGCGATGAGGGCGAAGAGCATGCCGCCGATAAGCCAGGTCTGGCGGCGAAGGGTGGTTTCACGCTCGGCTTTTTCGCGCAGCGCCGCCTCGCGCTCGCGCGAGCGCTCAAGCTCGAAAGTCCGCCGATCGATTTCCAGTGATGCGTTCAGCCGCGCCAGCTGATATTGAAAGCTCGCGTCCCAAAGGCGCGATTCGATGCTTGCGGCCTCTTCCTGTGCTTGTTTGGCGCCTTGGGGATCGCCGGTAGCCTTGTAGGTAAGCGCCAGTTGGCGATAGGCATCAAGAAGCAGTTGATCCGGTTTGTCCGGCGGGATACTCGCGATCAGTCTTTTCAGTAGCTGGAGCGCTGCCAGCGGGTCACCCGACTCACGCAGTGCCTGCGCAAACGGCACGGCAACCAGCTGAATGCGGGAGTGCTGCAATCCCGTTGTAAAATTCTGGCCCGTGATGTCGAGCACTTTCTGGAAATTGGCCAGAGCATCATTCGGCTGTTTGTCGGTGAGCTGGATAATGCCAAGCCCGGTGTAGGCGTACGTCATCCCGTCAGGCAGTACCTGCTCCTTGGCCCGTTCAATGGCTTGCTTCAGCTCCCGTTGCGCGCCGTCGGTCTCGCCAAGCGCTGCACGCGCCTGTCCGATCATGGACTGGACCACCAGTTGCCGTGTGGGATACAGATCAACAACGGGCGAGTCTCTTGCTTCCTGCAGCATGGCGAGCGCTTCGCGTCCGCGCCCGAGATAGGTGTAGCTCGAAGCAAGATTCAACTGGGTGATGACCATCGGTCCGCTGAACGGAAGTTCGCGTGCGGCCTCCAGGGCGCTTTCAAAATGCGGTAGCGACATGCGCGGGCGCAGGCGCGTCACAAAGTGCAAGCCCAGCATATTGTGAGTGGCGGCCATCAACGCGGCGTCGTCCACGGCTGCAGCCAGTATCAGCGCGCGTTCGGCTTCGGTTTGCGATCGGGTGTGGTCGCCTTCGCGATAGAAGTAGTACATCAGCGTTGTGACGTAGAACGCCTGTACAAACTCACTGTGTGCATCGACGTCAATTTCAAGAAGGTCGCCGCAGCTTCGGGTTGCTTCGGGCAATGACTGTCGATGTTCGAGCTGGCAGCGAAGGGCGGCAGCGACGACGGTTGCTTCCTGATCCAGCGTGGGAAGCGCCTCGGCCTGACGCAAATACTGGCCAACGGCCTCGGTGGACTGATGCAGGGCTCGGTCGGCCAGCGTCAGCAGCGCGCGGGCTTTTTGAAAGTCTGTTGCGCTGGAGTCAGCGCCAACGCGTTCAAGCAACGCGCTATCGGGCAGTCCGCGAACGGTGCCCCAGGGGTCCTCGCTTGTCGCAATGCTCACTAGCGGCGTCAGCCCGAGCCAGAGCCACAGCAAGCGTAGAATGCACCCTCGCAGCATTACGCTCTCGTTCTTATTTAACGGTCGTAGAGCGTACTAGAGACTACGACACACTGCCATAGTTTGGGGTTGACACCGGTGTCGTTGACCTCTGCCTGAGCTCAGGCGCGACCGCCTTCGGCGCTTGCGTTGGGTGCATGGTCTGGCAGCGCGACAAGTTCGCTCAACGGGGCGGGTCGATGGATTCCGAAACCCTGGGCGTAGTCGCTGCCAAGTTCGGTCACGACATCCAGGATGTCCTGATCCTCGACGAACTCAGCGGTCACCCGCATGCCCAGGGTATGGGCGATATCGATAATGGACTTCACGAAAATGCGATCAGTGGGATCGGTCGCGATGTCGCGCACAAACTGTCCGTCGATTTTGAGACAGTCCACGTTGAGTCGCTTGAGATAGCCAAATGACGACAGGCCGCTGCCAAAGTCATCCAGTGCGAATCGACAGCCGATCGCCTGGAGTGATTCGATGAGCGATGCGGCATCGTCAATTTTTCGAATCACAGCGGTTTCGGTAATTTCGAAGTTCAGGCAGCCTTTTGGAAGGTTTGCTTTGCGGACAAGTTGCACGATGGACTGAGAAATCTTGGTGTCGCCGACGCTGGCACCGGACAGATTGATCCAGAACTGCTGATTGGCGATGGTGTCCCGGTCCTGCGCGGCAAGAGCCGCAATAACGTTTTTGATCACCCAGTGATCGAGACGGCCCTGCAGACCGTAGCGCTCGGCAGCGGGCAAAAACGCGCCGGGCGGGATGAGCCGATTGGAAGTGCGATCACGCATGCGCAGCAGGATCTCGATTCTGTCGGGGTTGCGGTCGGACGGCGTCAGGCGCTCGATGCGCTGGCCAAACAGCTCGAAACTGTCATGATCAATAGCGTGGTTCAGGCGCTGGACCCAGCGCATTTCTACGCGATGCTCATGGACCGCATCGGATTGGCCAGCCACCAGATGCACGCGGTTGCGGCCAGCTTCCTTGGCCGCATAGCACGCCGCATCAGCCAGCTGCTGCAATTCATTCCAGTCTTTGGTTGTGGAGGCGACAGGCACCACACCAATACTGACTCCGATGCGGAATACATCCTGGCCCCACAGAAATTCCAGATCGGCAATACGCTGGCGAATATCTTCTGCTCGCTGCAGCGCGATTTCTTCGCTGCAGCCGATCACAATCAGGGCGAACTCGTCGCCACCGAGGCGGGCAACGGTGTCCTGCTCGCGGACGCAACGGGTAATGAGCTTTGCCACCTTGCGCAGCAGTTCGTCGCCGGCAGCGTGACCGCAGGTGTCATTGACCACTTTGAACTGGTCAAGGTCGAGAAACATCAGGAAGGCCCGTTCTATGGGCTCATCGCTCGCGCTCATCATTTCGAGGCGCTCGGAAAAAGCACGTCGATTGACCAGACCGGTGAGCTCGTCGAAGCGCGCCTGATAGGCAAGTTGATCGGTCATTGCGCGGCTTTCGGTGACGTCATGCGCAAGCAACACGATGTACTGCAGATCGCCGTGCTGATCGCGTACGGCGGAGGGGTGAAAATCAATGCGGCGCGACGCTCCGTGGTGGTCCGTGCATTCGACTTCCATGCTTGCGGCTTCGGCCTTGTCCGCGGCATAGGCGCCCAGAAATGCCGACAGCGCCTGGCGATCGTCTTCTGCAATCACGGCCATCAGGGGTTCGCGGTCCTCGGGTTCTGAATGCGGCCAGAAGAGCGCCTTCATGCGCGGATTGCACTCGTAGACCAGGCCCTCGGCGTCGACCAGCGCCATGCCGATGGGCGAGTTTTGATAGGCCTGATGAAACTTTGCTTCAACTTCTGCGCGCATGGCGTCGGCTTTTTGCCGTTCGACAATCTCGCTGCTGAGCTGCCGGTTTATCTGTTCGAGTTCCTTGCGACCGGCCTCGATTGATTCAGTTCGCTCCGCCACTTCGATACGCAGCCGACGATTGATGTTTGCAACGGCGCGAAGACGCAGTCGAATGGCAAACCAGACCAGCGCCAGCGCCGCGAAGATTGCGCAGGCAATAAACCAGGGCGTGCGCCAGAATGGCGTGGGGACGGTAAATGCCCAGCTGGCTGGCGCGCTCCACTGGCCGCCCGGCAAGCGTGCGCGCAGGTCAAAGCGGTAGTCGCCTGGTCTGAGATTGGAGTATCCGCTGGAGGTGGCGTCTGTCGGGGCGCTCCAGTCGTTGTCCTGCCCGTCAAGACGGTAGCTGTATTCCACGCCAAAAGGCTTGCGCGTAGAAACCGCCGTGTAGTTCACGACAACCTTGTTGGCGGAAATGCCTGGTGGCAGCGCACCGCTGGATTCGATATCAACATCATCAACGACGAGGCGCTTGATCAGCGGCTTTGGCTGCCCGACTTTCTCCATCGCCAGGCTGACGTCCATAACGGCAAGGCCGGCTGTCGTGCCGATCATCAGCGACTTCTCGCCGTCAAAGAAATTCGCGTGAATCTTGCTCTCGATGGCCACATAGCCGTCGAGTGCGCCGTAATGGTCCAGAGCGCTTGTCACCGGATCGTAGCGGTACGCACCGCGGCTGGTCGCCATGACCAGCGTGTTATCCGGTAGCGGCGCAATAGAGTAGATTGTTTGCTGGCTCATGAGTGCTTCATCGACGATGCGCTCAAGTTTGCCGTCCTGCCAGCGATAGACCGCCCCCTGGATGCTGGCAAACCAGATCGTCGGGCGACCGTTGTTGGTCTGCGCCACGACCTGTGTGTAAACCTCCTGCTTCAGGTCCGCATCCGACACGATGCGTTCGGGCTTGGCCTGTGCATCGCTCGTGTCAATGCGAAAGATGCCCTCGTAGTTGGCGCTGAACCAGAGCTTGCCGTCAGCGGCCAGATCACTGGCATAGATTGACGCGCCGTTGCCAATTTCAATAACGCGCGACTCGCCGGTGTTGTCGTCAAATATCGTGAGCGTGCCGAGGTAGGATCCCAGCCAGACCTTGCCCTGCGGATCGACTTCCATGCTCACGACCAGGGATCGCTCATCGCCAATCGTGCGCCGCGTGGTCATGGTGGCAAGATCGATGGCGTAGGTGGGCGCCTGAACGTGGGCCACCCACAACGTGCGTTTGTCGGGTGACAGCCGCAGTTCGCGGGCCTCGCGGCGCGCGTAACCAAGTTGGTCGGAAACGTTGGTCAGCGTGCCGTCACGAGCGACATGTAACAGGCCGAGGCTGGTGCCGAACCAGAAGTCACCGTCAAGGCCCGGCAATATAGAAAATACCTCCGGCCGCACGCCCTCGAATTCCAGCGCGTGCTGGCGAAAGCGTCCACCGAGGTAGCGGGCGAGACCCGAGCGGGCGGGGATCCACAATACGCCTTCATCATCGATGAGTGCGGGCGCGGTGCCGCCGGTGCGAAGAACCGTGTCGGCAGTCGGGTCGCCAAACGGCATCATGCCGCGGCCCTCGGCGATGGCCCAGGTGATTTGACCGTCTTCGACAACCAGATCGGAAATCGGTCCGTCGTACTGCACGCTGGTCCAATCGACAGAGTTGTCCGGGTTAAGCCAGCCAACCTGACCTTGCTCGTTGCCGATCGCAAAACGTCCATAGCCGTCAGCTGTCATTGCTGTAGCGTTTTCGAGGATCAGCTCAAACATCGGTTCGCTGTTCGGTCGAAAGCGATAGAGCCCTTGTGCGCCCATCATCAGCATTTCGTCTGCGTTGCGATGACGCAGGATGTAGATTTCGTTGGGCGCTTCTTCGATGCGGGTAAAGCCGGCATCCAGATCGTCGAGATTCAGAAAACGCATGCCGCCAGGTTGGGTCCCGACGTAAAGAATATTGTCCAGTTCGAGGATGGCTCTGGCGACGCCGCGCGCGTCGTCATCAGGGTCGAAAGTACGGGTGACCCGACCGCCCTCGATGACCGTTAGTCCGCCGGCGGCATCGCCGGCCCACAGCCGATTTTGCTTGTCTACGTAAAGGCCCTGAATAAGGTTCTGACGCAGCCCCTGGCTGGTGGTGTAACTCTCGAAGCGGCGACCATCAAATCGATTCAAGCCGCCGAACGTCGCAATCCAAAGAAAGCCGTCACGATCCTGCGTAACCGCCAGCACCGATTTCTGATTGAGCCCGTCTGCCACCGAATAAATCCGAAACGGCGATCGTGCCGTGGAGGCCAGATCGGCGGTGGCCTGGCAGGGTGCAGTGAGCGCCAGTAGCGCCAGCACGATGAACAATGGTGCTTTCAAGGAAGTATCGACTCTTGTATCCGTACACGAGCAGCGGTCAGACACCGCTTGGCAGTCCAAAGCTTATGTTCTTTGCGGATTGAATTCTGCGCACCAGTGCCGGTTTTTTGCGCAATTATACGAAGATCTTCGTGTTATGTGTTGTGTTTTAGCATCATTACAAAATGTTTGAAAACAATTATTTATATATTTGTTGAGACTTTTGTTGCAAAAATATTTGCACCCTGTTCTTTTCGGGGTTAACAATAAATCGAGGTTCGCTAGCTGCCCCAGTGATTCCAACCGACGTGTTTTTCTTACCTTCGGAGGCTGAATCATGATTCAAGCACTGCTTGCCCGGCGGGTACTCCGTTCCGGGCTCACATTTTTCCTTTTCACCATCCTTGCCGCGCCACAGACAGCGGCGCAAGACCAGGGCGAGTCCCTGGAAGAGGTCGTCGTCACGGGATCGCGGATACCGCGACCCGATTTCGTTGCCAACAGTCCGGTGACGGTGGTCGACTCCAGAGAGTTCGAACTCGCGGCCACCGTGGAGACCGAGTCGATACTCAACACACTGCCGCAAATCGTGCCCTCGTTCGGCGCCACGACCAATAATCCTGGCTCCGGAACGGCCACAGTCGATCTGCGCAATCTGGGACCCGTTCGCACGCTCGTCATGATGAACGGGCGGCGCATTGTCGGCTCCGGCACCAGCGGTATCGTCGATATCAACAATATCCCGCCTGCTCTGATCGAACGCGTGGATGTGGCCACCGGCGGCGCTTCGGCGGTGTACGGGTCCGACGCCATGGCGGGTGTTGTGAACTTCATACTCAAGGATGATTTTGAAGGCGTGCAGCTCAGCGCGCAGTACGGCGCCACGCAGGAGTCCGATTCCGAGCGTGCCAACATCGACTTTACCTGGGGGGCCAACTCTGCCGACGGTCGCGGCAACGCCGTGATCTACGCGAACTATTTTCGACGCGAGCAAACGCTTGCCGGCGAGCGCGACTTCGCGCGCATCGAACTTGATGAAGACACCGATGCAAACGGCAATCCTGTGCTCTCTGCGGGCGGCTCGTCGCGTATTCCGCAGGGGCGCTTTTCCGGTGCCGCGTTCACGGGACTGATCGATGTCAATGGCGACGAGATCGGGGGAAGTGGCTTTTTCGTTGACGCCAACGGCGCACCCGACGACTACACCTCACCGGACGACACGTTCAACTTTGCGCCGTTCAACAATCTGCAGCTGCCGCTCGAGCGCTGGACCACAACCGCGCTTGGCAGCTACGAGCTTTCCCCTGACGTTCAGGCTTTCGGTGAGTTCACCTTTGCCAACAACCGCATCAATCGCACGTTGGCGCCCACGCCGTACAACGAATCGGGCGTGGATATCGATCTGAACAATCCGCTTATTCCGGCCGCAACGCTGGCGCTTCTGCAACAGGCCGACACTGACGGCGACGGCATCGTGAACGGCGGCATCAGTCGCCGCATGCTTGAAGCTGGCAGCCGTATCAGCGACGACAGCCGCAACCTTTGGCGGTTTGTTGCCGGACTCAAAGGCGAGTTCGCGGATTGGGACTGGGAGGTTTATCACAACTTCGGTCGCAGCGAGAACGCGCAGCGTCAGGACGGCAACATCGTGCTGTCGAAGTTCCAGGAAGGCCTGCTGGTCGATGCGGATGACCCCACCCAGTGCGCCAGCGGCAACCCCGCATGCGTGGTCATCAATCCCTTCGGTGAAGGTTCGTTTACACCCGAGATGGTCAACTGGGTGCGCGCGGCGGCCAGCAACATCACCAACGTTGAGCAGCGTACGGTGGCCGCCAACATCGCCGGTGCACCGATCGATCTGCCGGCCGGCGCTCTCGGGCTGGCCTTTGGTATTGAACACCGCGAAGAGGCTGCGGAGTTCCTGCCCGATACCTTTCTTGCCTCCGGCGACGTCGACGGCTTCAACGCTGGTCTGCCCACACAGGGCGAGTACGATGTGACGGAAGTCTACGGCGAGGCGATCGTGCCGCTGCTCGCCGGAAAGCGGTTTGCTGAATACCTTGGTCTTGAGCTGGGCTATCGCTACTCCGACTACTCAAACGTGGGCGGTGTAAATACCTACAAGTTTGGCGGTGAGTGGAATCCCATACCGTCGCTGAAGCTGCGGGGCCTGTTCCAGCGCGCTGTGCGCGCCCCCAATATTCTCGAGCTGTTCCAGGGTAGCTCGAACAGCTTCCCGGGCGGTGAGGACTTCTGCAATGCAGGTGCCGATCGTACGGCCGAAGAAGAGGCTTTCTGCGTTGAGCTGGGTGTGCCGCAGGCATTGCTTGCCACCTTCCAGCAGCCGGATGATCAGATCGAGGTCTTGCTTAGCGGCAATCCTGAGCTGGATGTTGAGAGCTCGGATACCTGGTCGGTGGGTTTTGTCTATCAGCCCGAGCGTATCGCCGGTCTGTCGATCACGATGGACTACTACTCCATCGAGATCGAGGATGCAATTTCCACCTTTGGTGGCGGCATGCAGAGCACGATTGATGCCTGCAATCAGAACTTGAGTCTGTCCAACGTGTTCTGCCAACCGCTGACCGCGCGCAACGATGCAGGGGAGCTCGAGTTTGTACCGTTGCCCAATCAGAACATCGCGAATCTGGCCACTGACGGGCTGGATATGTCGGTGCGCTACGGCATGGAGTTTGATCGCGGTGGCGATCTGGATCTGTCGCTGGCGGCCACCTACGTGTTTGCGAATGAGCAGCAGAGCAGCCCGGTCACCAATGTGGTGGATTGCGCCGGTTCGGTAGGCGTGCGTGGCACCTGCGGCAACGCCGATCCGCATTTGCGTCTGGTCGGTCGTGCCACTTACACCCAGGGCAAACTGCGCGGTTCACTGCGCTATCGCTACGTGGGAGAGGTGGACAACGAGCTGATTGCCCTGGGCACGGCCGCCAACACGCTGGCTGTGACCGGCGTTGATGCCGAGCACTATCTGGATCTTGGCTTGACCTACACCTACACAGACAAAATGGATCTGTTCGTAAACATCGACAATGTTCTGGACAACGATCCACCGGTGCTCGCGGATGCCGGCGGGCAGTTCAACACTGACGCATCGGTGTATGACGTGTTGGGTCGCCGCATGACCTTCGGTTTGCGTTCACGCTTCTAGACGTTCGACGGACGGGGCGCCTTGGTGCGTCCCGTCCATTTCCCGCGCTGTTACGTAATGAGAGACTATTGACGCGATTAAGGCGCATAATCCGCACTCATATGGCGGACAACAGTCGACATTAATGAAAGCACTAGGGATTGCGGTTCTGCTCGCGCTGGGCGCGGCAGGCGTTTTCTGGCTGACAGGTCAGAGCGCTCAAAGCGGGCCGGAAGCGGCCCAGGCCGGGGCGCGAGGCGGGCGTCCAGCCCAACGTGCTGTGCCGATTACCGTGGAAACGGTTTCCGAGCAGCCCTTCGCCGATGAGGTGGAGGCGATCGGCACCACCCGCGCCAACGAGTCGGTCACGATCACGGCCAAGGTTACCGACAAGATTTCGCGTATCAATTTCACGGACGGTGAACGCGTGGAGAAGGGCGCGTTGCTGGTAGAGCTGACCAACGACGAGCAGGCCGCTCAGCTGGCGGAGGCCAAGGCCGACCGCACAGAGGCGCGGGCCCAGCTGCAACGACTCGAAGACCTGGCCGAACAAAATACCGTCGCGGCTTCCCAGCTCGATGAAAGCCGCGCGCGTTATTCCATTGCCAGTGCGCGACTGGAAGCCATTGTCGCCCGTCTTGAAGATCGGGTCATTCGGGCGCCCTTCGACGGCGTGCTCGGATTCAGGCAGATCAGCCCCGGCACACTGGTAACACCGGGCACGGCGATTACGACGCTTGACGATGTGTCCACGCTCAAGCTCGACTTCAATGTGCCGGAGTTGTTTCTGGGTGCGATTAGTATCGGCGACGAGGTGGTGGCCGCAAGTCCGGCCTATCGTGACGAACAGTTTACCGGCACCGTGGCGGGTATCGATTCACGCGTTGATGAAGTAACGCGCTCGGTGACCATTCGTGCACAGTTGCCTAACCCGACCGGTGCCCTGCGTCCCGGGATGCTCATGACGGTGAGTCTGGCCACCGCGCAGCGCACGGCGCTGTCGGTGCCCGAGAGCGCCGTTGTGCCCACTAATCGTGAGCCCTATGTCTACGTTATCGGAGATGAACTGGTGGCGCAGCGGCGCACGGTAACCATCGGTCAGCGCGCCTCGGGGCGTGTGGAAATCCTTACGGGACTCGAAGCGGGCGAACGGGTTGCCGTTCTCGGGCTGGTGAGTTTGCGCCCCGGTGTGCCGGTCACGATCGCGGACGGGGAGGTCGGCTGAGATGTGGTTGTCGGACACGTCGGTCAAGCGCCCGGTTTTCGCCACCGTCATCAGTCTTCTGTTGATCGCCTTTGGTGTGCTTGCCTCGCAGTCGCTGACCACGCGCGAATATCCGGACATCGTGCCGCCAATCATATCGGTCAATACGACCTACGCTGGCGCCTCGGCCAACATTGTAGAAACGCGCATTACCCAGCTGCTCGAAAAGCAGATCGCGGGAATCGAGGGCATCCGCACGATGACCTCGCGCAGTCAGGACGGACGCTCCGCAATCAGCATCGAGTTCAAGCTGGATGTCGATCTGGATCAGGCCGCCAATGACGTACGCGATCGGGTTAGTCGCGTCGCGCGGGCGCTGCCCGACGGCGTGGATCTGCCGTCGATTTCCAAGCAGGATTCAGACGCCAGGCCCATCATGTATATGAGCCTGACCAGCGATGGCGTGCTCAGTCCGATGGCACTCAACGACTATGCCGAACGCTTTATCGTTGATCGCTTCAACGTAATCCCCGGCGTTTCGCGCATCGATGTGTTTGGCGCGGGTCGGCCTTCCATGCGCGTATGGCTTGACCGCGTTGCCTTGGCGGCACGCAATCTCACCGTGCAAGACGTTGAGGAGGCGCTGCGGCGGCAGAACGTGGAGTTGCCGGCGGGCACGCTGGAATCCGACTCCCGCCAGCGTCAGGTTCGTCTGGCCCGCGGTTATGAGACGGAAGAGGATTTCCGTGAGCTGGTTGTTGCCCGTGGCGATGACTACCTCGTGCGCCTGGGTGAGGTTGCGCGCATCGAGCGGGCACCGCGCGACCTGCGCAACGTCTTTCGCGCCAACGGCACCAATACCATTGCGCTGGGCGTGGTCAAACAGTCCACGGCTAACACGGTGGATGTGCTCGAGGCGGTGAAGGAAACCATCGACGCGGTGAATGCCGATCTGCCGGACGACATGTCGCTGATTCCAAGTAGTGACGATTCGTTGTACATCCGCGCGGCCATTCGCGCTGTTTTCCTGACGATTCTGGTGACCACGGCGCTGGTGAGCGTCGTGCTGCTGTTTTTCCTGGGCTCGATACGCGCCACCGTGATTCCGGCGCTGACGATTCCGATTTGTCTGGTGGCCTCGTTCATGGGTTTGTCGGCATTTGGCTACTCCATCAACCTGATCACACTGCTCGCGCTGGTACTGTGCATCGGGCTTGTGGTCGATGATGCAATTGTGGTGGTTGAAAACGTGCATCGGCGCATGGAGCGCGGCGAGCCGCCGCTTCTTGCTGCCTACAAGGGCACACGCCAGGTGGGTTTCGCGGTGATTGCAACCACGCTGGTGCTGATCGCGGTGTTTACGCCCATCATTTTTCTGCAAGACAATCTGGGTCAGCTGTTTGGTGAGCTGGCCGTCACCGTGTCGGCGGCGATGATTTTCTCGACCGTCGTGGCGCTTACGCTCACGCCCATGCTGTGCTCCAAGCTGTTCAAGCCGGCGGAAAAAGCCGGGCGCGTGAGCAAGTCCATCGATGCTGGCTTTGAGCGCGTCAACGACTTTTACGCGCGGACGTTAAGTGCCTCGCTGAGGGCGCCGCTGGTGGCCGTCGCCGCGACGGGGCTCATCGTTGCGGCCGCCTGGTTCCTGTTCGTCAATCTGAATCAGGAATATGCGCCGGTCGAGGATCAGGGTGGTTTCTTCGCGAGCTTCCGTGCGGCCGAGGGCAGCAGCTTCGAGCGTATGGCCGGGTTTGTCGATCCGATTGAGGCGCCCATGGAACCCTACTTTGAGTCGGGCCTGATCCAGCGCGGGCTCCTGCGCATCCCCGGCTTTGGCGGGCGCGGACTCAATACCGCCGTTGTTGTGGTGACGCTCGACCCCGATCGTGCGCCGGAAAACAGCACCGAGTCGATTCGTCGCGAGCTGACCCAACAGTGGAACCAGATTCCGGGGCTGCGAGCGTTCAGCGTCATTCGTTCAGGCTTGTCGCGTGGCGGTGGCGGACAACCGGTGCAGGTGGTACTGGGCGGCACGAGCTATGAGGAGCTGGCCCGATGGCGCGACATTGTTCTGGATCGCGCCGCCGAGAATCCGGGGCTGGCGCGTGTGCAGTCGAATCTCGACGATACGCAGCCTCAAATCGCTGTGGACGTGGACCGTTCGCGTGCGGCGGCGCTCGGCGTGTCGGTGCAAACCGTGGGCAGCACGCTGGAGGCCATGATGGCGGAAAAGCGCGTGGCCACCTATGTGAGCGATGGCGAAGAGTACGACATCATTATGCAGGCGGACGCGCAGCAACGACGCAGTCTGGGTGATCTGCAAAACATCTTTGTGCGTTCCGAGGATTCCGGTGAGCTGATTCCACTGTCAAATCTCGTGCAGATTCGTGAGCGTTCCGGTGCAAGTCAGCTCAATCGATTCAACCGTCTTCGTGCGGTCACGATCAGTGCCAATCTCGTCGGCGACTACACGCTGCCTGAGGCGCTGGATTTTTTTGAGCAGGTGGTGCGCGATGAATTGCCGGTTTCGGCTCTGATTGATTACAGCGGCGAATCGCTCGAATACAAGGAAGCCAGCGGCGGCATTGTTTTTACGTTCGGGATTGCGCTTCTGGTCGTGTTTCTGGTGCTGGCGGCGCAGTTTGAGAGCTTTATTCATCCGATCGTGATCATGGTGGCCGTGCCGCTTGCCGTTGCTGGCGGGCTGCTGGGACTCTACGCCACCGACACGCCGTTCAATATCTTCAGCCAGATCGGAATGATTATTCTGATCGGAATCGCGACCAAGAACGGCATTCTGATCGTCGAGTTCATCAATCAGGTACGCGAGAGCGGCGTGGAGTTTGAGCCGGCCATTGTCCAGGCCGCGCGCATCCGACTGCGCCCGGTGCTCATGACCACCATTTCCACCTCGGCCGGCGCCGTGCCGTTGATGCTGGCCACCGGCGCCGGATCGGTCAGTCGCCAGAATCTGGGTGTGGTCATGTTTTTCGGTGTACTGTTGAGTGCACTGATGACCCTTTATATTGTGCCGGCGTTTTACAAGGTGTTTGCGCGCGGTACGCGTTCGCGCAACGCCGTGGCCGAAACGCTGTCGGAGTTGCAGAAGCAGCACTAAACCATCCGCAACGGGAGAGACAGATGACCACCACGACGCGACGTTCCTTTCTGATCGGTGCGGCAGGGCTGTCTGTCATGGCAGGGGCCTGTACCAACGGGTTGTCCCGAGCCCAGGTTGAGAAGGTCGGCGCGTTTCCAAAGATGCCCGGCGGTGGCGAGCTGATTGGTCCGCAACCCGGCGTGGCCAGATTGTTTGCCAATGAAAACCCGTACGGACCGTCGCGATCGGCGCGTCAGGGTATCGAATACGCCGCGCGCAAGGGCGCGTTCTACGCGGACGGCGTCACCAAAAAACTGGCAGCCATGATCGCCGAGCGACACGGTCTGACGGCCGATCATGTGACCGTGTCGACCGGCTCTGCCGAGGCGCTCAGCGCGATTGCGATGATCTACGGACAGGACGGTCCGATCGTCGCCCCGCGACTTTTCTTTGACGCGACACCGCTTTACGCAGAGCGTTTGGGGCTTGCGACCATCGAGCGTGCGCCCATAGCGGCGGACATGAGCGTGGATCTGGCGGCGCTGGAGTCGATGGTCACAGCCGACACGGGTCTCGTGCAGCTGTGCAATCCGAACAACCCGACCGGCATGCTCAGCGATACGGCGACGCTCAAGGCTGCGGTCAAGCGTATGGCCGCGAAGGCGCCGGTCGTGGTCGATGAGGCATACATGGAATTGACACCCGATCCTGTGGGTATGTCGTGCGTGGATCTGGTGGCGCAGGGACATGATGTCATCGTTTCGCGCACCTTCTCCAAGCTTTACGGCATGGCCGGTGCGCGGGTCGGCTATGTGATCTCATCCCCTGATACCGCGCAACGCGTGCGGTCGGCCAACATGACGTGGATGTCCGGGTTGGGGCTTGCCGGCGCGATTGCCTGTTACAACGATACAAGCTTTACCGATCAGTCGCGGGCGAAAATTCTGCAAGGGCGAGAGATGGTCAACGACACGGTTAGCCGGCTGGGCCTGCAGGCGCTGCCCTCGCAGACCAACTTTGTATATTTCAAATCCGGCATGCCCGCCAACGAATTGCAGCAAGCCATGGCCGCACGGAACATCCTGATCCGCGGTCAGTACATGGACTATGCCGACTGGACGCGAGTCTCAATGGGACACCTCGATGACGTTGCACGATTCTGCGAGGCACTGCCACAAGTGCTGGGCGCCTGAGAGGCGCTGAGCGGCGGCGCTAGGTCAGCGTCGTTTTCGTGGTGCCGCACCGCGTGCAGCGGTGCAGCGTCACGAGTTTGCCCTGCTTCACATCAAACTGTTTTTTGGCGTCCGGCGCCCACTTGTGAAAGCCGTGCTTGCACATGGTTTTCCTGTGCGCCTTCTTTTTCGGTGACGGCTTTTTAAAAGGAAGAACGTCGCCCACGACGCGCAGTGCTATTTGCTGGCGTACTTGGCGGCTTTGCCGGCTGCTGCCGACGCAGGTTGCCAGTACCAGCCTTTCGGATCCCAGCACTGCGAAAAGCTGAAATCCTCCTCCAGCGCGCGAAACGCGGCCGCAGCCTGCGGATACATGCGGCGCTTTTCATACGAGGTGCCCTGGATGAACAGGCAGGTGCCCACGTCGTTGAGCGCCCAGTAGTCGTTGACCTTCTCAACCGGTGGGAACAACGTCAGCGAGGCGTTCATCTTCTTGCCGCGCTCGCCGTAGAGCTCCACGCATTTATTGGTGTAGGCAATCACCGCCGCGTGATCATTGGCGTCCAGCGCCTCCCAGCCTTTGGTGGCGAGCGTTGAGGAGGTGTAGTCACCGTAGTCCAGCGTCGCGGCGGTTTGTTCAATCTTCTCGTTGCTGATTGGTGCCGGTGCGCAGGCGGCGATCATGGAAACAAAAACAGCGGTAGCGAGTAGGCGATGCATGGGTGTCTCTTTTTCTGGCAAGTGGAGTACACTCACGCTAGCGATTGTGGCCGCGAGATGCAATGCGGCGAATTTCCCGAGATATCACCATCATGTCAGGTCTTCTTTTACCTCGCCGGGCTGCGCCGGGTTTATTCGCCGGTTTTGTCGTCGTCGTGCTTTGTGGCTGCACCGCCGTTCAGACCAGCAACAGGCCGGACTACGGGCTGACCAGTACCCACGAGATCATTGTCACCAACGAAGCTGGCGCCAGGCTTGAAAGCCAACCTAATGTCGAATTTGCTCGCGCCCGGAATGCTCAAATCGTCATAGACGTGTTTCCCGACGATCGGCGCCAGACCTTACTTGGCGTCGGCACCTCTTTCACCGAGTCCTCGGCGTTTGTCCTGGCACATCTGCCGGTTGATCGTCGTCGCGAGGTCATGACGAGCATCTACGGCGCAAGCGGTGCGAACTTCTCTATTGCGCGAGCGCCCATTGCATCCACGGACTTTTCGGTCGAGGGCAAATACTCCTATGCTCCGGTGCCCGATGACGTGAAGCTTGAGTCGTTCAGTATCGCGCCCGATCTTGCCGGGTTTGCGCGCAGCATCTATCCGGGCGTGATTGACGAGTCGTACGACGTGCTGCCGATGATTGAAGAGGCCCTGGCGATCAAGGCCGAACAAACACAGAGCGATTTGCGCATCGTGGCCTCGGCGTGGACGGCACCGCCGTGGATGAAGACCATCGACACCTGGTACATCCGCCCCACCGCGGACAACAACTGGCAGGGCACGGGCGGCGATCTGAAACCGCAATACCAGGCCACGTACGCCGACTATCTTGTGCGCTATCTCGATGCCTATGCCGAGCGCGGCATTTCCATCTGGGGCCTGACGCCGGTGAACGAACCGCACGGCAATTCCGGGCAGTGGGAGAGCATGCATTTTTCGGCCGCAAGCCAGGCCGACTTTGTGCGCGAACATCTGGGACCGCGTATGAGCGAATCAGGGTATGAGACGATCAAGCTTCTGATCTACGATCAAAATCGCGACGGATTGCAGGACTGGGTCGACACGTTTTATGCCGACGATGATGCGTCGAGGTATGTTTACGGTGCAGCCGTGCACTGGTATTCGAGCACAACGGATGTGTATGAGCAGGTGTTCGAGCAGGTCAAGGACGCGTATCCCTCGTTTGGCCTTATTCACACCGAAGGCACCATCGACGATCTCGGCAAGCCCGCGCCCGGTGGTATCGGTGACCCGGAGAAATTTACCGAGTCCAACTGGTTTTTGAACGACCGTTTCTGGTGGCAGCCCAACGCTACCGACTGGGCGTACACGGCCGAGTGGGCGCCCAATGCCGAGGATCATCCTGCGTACACGCCCGTGCATCGCTACGCGCGCGACATAATCGTGGGCTTCAATCACTGGCTGGAGGGCTGGATTGACTGGAATATCGTGCTCGATCATCGCGGCGGACCAAACCACGTTGGCAATTTTTGCGGTGCGCCGATCATGATCGATACGCGCGATCAGACGGTGTACTACACGCCGGTGTTTTACGTGCTGTCGCAGCTCTCGCGCACCATTCGTCCAGGTGACACAGCGGTGCGGACGCAGACCCTAGCGCCAGCGCTGGATCCGGATGCGTTGCATGCCAGTGCAAGCATCAACAGCGATGGCATGCTCAGTATCCAGATGCTCAACACAACGAGCGCAGCGCTCGAGCTAGAGCTTGTGATCGGGGCACAGTCGGCGCCCGTTCGAATTGATGCCAATGCCCTGCAGACCGTGCGCGTTGCGCTCCGGTAACCCGGAACAATCAGGTCAATGCGAATGAACACTCGAAGCACGGCCTTTTCGATGTTTCTGGTCTGGATCATCGCCGTGTCTGGCGGATGCGGCGCCGCGCCGCGCGATGATTCGGCTGATGCGTTGGTGTGGGCCGTGAACGTGGCCGGCCCGGCCTACGTTGCGCGCGATGGCACCAGCTATGTCGCCAGTGAGGCGATCCAGGGCGGAACAGCCGGCCAGCTGGCCACCGTCAAAGGCTCTCAGGACTCGGCGCTTTATCGGGATTTTCAACGCGGCGAGTTCGTTGTGTCCAAGGCGCTGGAGAACGGTCGCTACGATGTGACGTTCCACTTTGCCGAGCCCGATGAAGTGGAGCCCGGCGCGCGGGTTTTCTCGGCCTTCGTTGAAGACCAGCCTGTGATTCGTGATCTGGACGTCATGCTCTTTCGAGACGCCAAAGTCCATTCGGCGCTGACCGTAACGGTGCCGGGCGTGCGCATCGACGACCGCGAGTTGTCTGTGCGGTTTGAGGCCAGCGCAGGCGAGCCCGTGCTGAGCGCTCTGGTGGTGCGCTCGGCCAGCGAACGCAAGCAACCGTGGAAACTGGCCTGGAGCGATGAGTTTGATTACCGCGGCGCGCCCGACCCGGCGCGCTGGAATGTTGAACGTTGGGATGCGCGCAAGGTGAACGACGAGGATCAGGCTTACACAGATCGCCCGGACAATGTGCGTGTTGAGGATGGTCATCTGATCATTGAGGCGCGGCGCGAGGACTACGACGATGCGCGCTTCACATCCGCGCGTATCCAGTCGCAGGGCAAGGGCGATGTGCTCTACGGTCGTGTGGAAGTGCGAGCGAAGCTGCCCGAGGGCAAGGGTACGTGGCCGGCGATCTGGATGCTCCCAAGCGATCCTTTCCGTTACGCGACAATGTGCGGCGAAGGCGTGGACTGGCAGGGCAACCCCGACTGCGACGCGTGGCCCAACTCGGGCGAGATCGACATCATGGAGCACGTTGGCTACCAGATGAATCACGTGCACGGCACGGTGCATAACAAGGCCTACTACTGGATCAACTGGGAGCAGCGCAAAGGCCGGGTGCTGCTTGACGATGTGGCCGAAAAATTCCACGTCTATGCGCTGGAGTGGCGTCCGGACATGATCGAGATATTTGTGGACGACACGCTCTACTTCACCTACGCGAACGAGGGAGACGGCTGGCGCGCGTGGCCCTTTGATCACCCCTTTCATCTGATTCTCAATGTTGCCGTGGGCGGCTACTGGGGTCGAGCCGGCGGCGGCATTGACGAGAGTGTGTTTCCGCAGCAAATGACGGTGGACTACGTGCGCGTCTACGAGCGCGCTGGGCGAAAATAGTCGCGATTGGAGTAGAACGACGGCAACTCGTTGTCCGGCCACCAGCCCGGAATGCCAAGTATTGGCAGCGGCAACAGCTCGTGCGTGCTCAAGACGCATTGATCGTTGATGATGGCCTTACTCAGGCTGTCATCGACGGCGTGGCGTTGCTCATCTTCAGGTAGTTCGAACCAGTCCGCGGGCATTTTCAGATGCAGCGCTTTGCCAGTGAGTCCGATGTAGGGCGTCAGGCACTGCTCCAGCAGGCCGTGGCCGAGATTCATTGGCTTGATGCGCCGGCCCCAGTCCTCGCGATTCGCCACGAACAGTTCGTGCCAGTCGTGCTCCTCGTGCATCCGCGTCCAGTCGTAGTCGTCAACAACAAGCACGATGCCGCACTCATCCAGCAGCGTGACGGCGTCGCGCCGCGCCGAGCGGGCGCCGCCTTGCTGGCATAAGAGCTCTCGGCGATGAATGGCATTGAGGCTGGATTTTGTTAACGGGAAGGCGATCCACATCAGCGCATTGAACAGGTCGTGCCAGCTGCGCGGGCGAAGTGGAATCACACCGCTGCGATTAATCTCGGTTTCGTAAGCGGCCGCCCCCTCGTCGCCGGCGCCTGCGCTGTAGGAAAATCGCATGCGCTGCCCCGCGGAATTGACGCAGGTCGCGGTCAATTGCTCATTGAGCTGCTCTTGCGTCGGCCAGTCTCGCCACCCGAACTTTGCGGCGCGGGCGGCGATATTGCGGTGCAGTATGGAGGCGCGGAGCTGATCGAGGAGGGCCGCGGGTTTCATATCATTCTCATTCATAACGAGTTTTGCTTGCCAGCGACGTCTCGCCGCCCGACCGTGCAATCAAATAAATAGTTTCTATTGAAACAATTATATCTCTTTGTTTATAATCGCGAAGCGCGGAAGCTGACACCATCTTTGATGATGCATCACGACAGCCATATGCCGCGCCAGAGCGGAGCGACGTCGCTCACACTACCCGACCTTTTCAGGTGACGACATCTGCGTCCTTACCGGGCAACGACGCGTCGGCCCTGCTGTTGCAGGCGATTACACATGGAGCTGACTATGGCAGATTTATTTGAGAATCCGGCAGGCCTCGAAGGATTCGAGTTCATCGAGTTTTCCGCACCCGAAAAAGGTGTGCTTGAGCCCGTGTTCACTGCGATGGGTTTTACTCGTGTGGCACGGCATCGTTCAAAGGACGTTGAGCTGTGGCGCCAGGGTGGCATCAATCTGATCACCAACTACGAGCCAAAATCCGCGGCCTGGTATTTCGCCCGCGAGCACGGACCGTCAGCCTGTGGCATGGGTTTTCGCGTCCGCAATGCCGGCGTTGCCTACGAACATCTGTTGGCCAACGGCGCCGAGCCGGTGGATGTCCCCACCGGCCCGATGGAGCTGCGCCTGCCCGCCATCCGCGGTATCGGCAACGCGATCGTCTATCTGATCGATCGCTACGCCGATCACAAGCCCGATATTTACGATATTGATTTCGAATACCTCGACGGCGTCGAGCAGCAGCCGGCGGGTGCAGGTTTTGAGATGATCGACCACCTCACCCATAACGTCTATCCGGGCCGTATGTCCTATTGGGCCGAGTATTACGAGAAGTTGTTCAACTTCCGCGAGATTCGCTATTTCGATATCAAGGGTGAATACACCGGTCTGACGTCGCGGGCACTAACGGCCCCGGACGGTCTGATCCGCATTCCGCTTAACGAGGAGGGCGATCAGGGCAAGGGTCAGATCGAGGAATACCTGCGCGAGTTTCGCGGCGAGGGCATCCAGCACATTGCCTTTTCCTGCTCCGATCTGCCGGCCTGTCTTGACCGGCTCAGAAGTTTGGGTACGCCGTTCATGACGGCGCCGCCAAACGCCTATTACGAGTTGCTTGATGAGCGTTTGCCGGGTCACGGTGAAAACGTTGATGCGCTGAGCACGCGCGGCATATTGCTCGACGGCGATACCGATGGCGAGCAGCCGCGTCTGCTGCTGCAGATTTTTTCCGAGACGCTGCTTGGTCCGGTGTTCTTCGAGTTTATCCAGCGCAAAGGCGATGAGGGCTTCGGCGAGGGCAACTTCAAGGCGCTGTTTGAATCTATCGAGCGCGATCAGCTTGATCGCGGTGTGCTGAACGCAGAGGCATCCTGACACCATGAAACTTGCAACCATTAACAATGGGACCCGGGACGGTGCCCTGCACGTGGTCACGGCCGACCTGTCTCGCTGCATCAGCGCCAGCGACATTGCGCCGACGCTGCAGGCGGCGCTGGATGAATGGGAGACCACTGCGCCGAAGCTCGAAGCACTGGCAAAGCAGCTGGCTGCCGACACGGCGCTGGGCCAACCTTTTGATCAGAACGCCTGTACGTCGCCGCTGCCACGGGCCGGTCAGTGGGCCGATGGTTCTGCCTACGTCAATCACGTTGAGCTGGTGCGTCGCGCACGCGGCGCCCAGATGCCCGATTCGTTCTGGACCGATCCGCTGATGTACCAGGGTGGATCCGATACTTTTCTCGGGCCCCGCGAAGACATCGTGATGCCGCAGGACGAGACGTTCGGTATCGATATGGAAGGTGAAGTGGCGATCGTGACCACCGACGTGCCCATGGGTGTGTCGCCCGAGGATGCGCTCCAGTTCATCGCCCTGATCATGATCGTCAACGACGTGAGTTTGCGCGGGCTGATTCCGGGCGAGCTGGCCAAGGGCTTTGGCTTTTTCCAGTCCAAACCCTCCAGCGCGTTCAGTCCATGCGCGATCACGCTGGACGAGCTGGGCGACAAGTGGCGCGATGGCAAGGTGCATCTGCCGCTGCTGGTGCACTACAACGGCCAGCCGTTTGGCAAAGCCAACGCCGGTGTCGACATGACCTTTCACTTCGGCCAGCTGATCGCGCACGCAGCGCGCACCCGACGTCTCGGCGCCGGTACGATCATAGGCTCGGGTACCGTGTCCAACAAAGCGGCCGACGGCGCACCGGGCAAGCCGATTGCCGAGGGTGGGCTGGGCTATTCATGTATTGCCGAGATTCGCATGATCGAAACCATCGATCATGGTTCGCCAAGCACGCCGTTCATGAAATTTGGTGATCGGGTTGAGATCGACATGCAGGACGCCGACGGGCAGTCGCTGTTCGGTACGATTTCCCAGAAGGTGTCGCCGCTCAAGACCTGAGGCCCGGACCGCTACCCCGTTTGTGCCTGATTTCTCTACGACGGTCCGCTAGGGACAGGGCGGCGCGGAAAAAGTGCTTTTGTGCAGTGCCTCGTGCGACACTGTAGACAGGTGCAGGAAGCGCGGGTGTGGCATGAGTGAGCTTTACTCCGATTTCGATCTGACGGAAGAAAACTGTCATCGCGAGCCGATTCATCGGCCCGAAGCGGTGCAGGGTTCCGGGCATCTGCTTGCCTTTGATGCGGGAAAAGACGCCAAATTGCTGGCTATCTCCGCGGATACCGCTGCGCTTTTAGCGCTTGATGCCGACGATTTGTGGCTCGAGGGATATGGAGCGCTGCCACAGACACTTCGCGATGCCGTCGACGTTTATCAACAGGCGCCAAGTCCAGAGGTGGCGCAAGCCGGGCAGTTCAGCGCCGGTGACGAGACCTACACCGTCATTTGCCACTGGCACAACGACGTATTTTTCGTCGAGCTGGAAAACGCCGATGCGATTCATTTCCCCACACGGACCATTACGCGCTTCGCCGAAGCGGCTCGTCAACTTCACCAGGTGGATGAACTATGTCAGCTGGCGGCTGCCAGTATGCGCGAGGTGCTCGGTTACGATCGGGTCATGGTCTATCAGTTTGATGCAGACGGCCATGGCTTTGTCGCCGGAGAGGCCAGGGCCGAATCGCTCGAGCCGTTTCTCGGCCTGCACTATCCGGCGACCGATATTCCTCAGAATGCACGGGACTTGTTCAAGCTGAACAGAACGCGCTCGATTCCGGGTGTGCGTATACCCAATCGTCCGATTCATTTTCGCGACGACCATTTTGGCGCCAACGACCACCTTGACTTGAGTCGCTGCCAACTTCGCGCGACGTCGCCGGTGCATGTGCAGTACCTCAAGAACATGGGCGTCGTGGCAACCTTTACCGTTGCCATTGTGCTGCGTGGCGAGCTGTGGGGGCTGTTCGCCTGCCATCACAACAGCCCGCGCGATCCGTCGTTGCAAACCAGACTGCGTGCCGAGGTGTTCTCGGTGGTGTTTGCCCAGCGCATGCACGAGATCGAAGCCCTGCAGGCCACAATGCTTGAAGACCATTCGCGCAAGATAGAGGCGCAGTTTATCGAGGCGCTGCGGGTAGAAGATCAATATCAGCTGCGCGTCATGGACGACACGGTGCCTCTTCTGGCGCTGTGCCCCTGCGACGGTGCTGTGGTTGTGGACGGCTCAGGCAGAATCATAATGCAGAAAGGTCAACTGCCCTCCGGGGAGTATCTCCTCAAACTGCGTCGCTGGCTGGTGGACAACGACAAGAACACGGTGTTCGGTACGGACATCATGCAGGACCTGTTTGAAGATGGCCGTGAGGGCGCCGGTAACCTGGGCGGCGTACTTGCCGTGCGGGTGTCGGAGATATCCGAAAACTTCATCTTCTGGTTTCGTATTCAGCAGAGCCAGACAATCACCTGGGCCGGTGATCCTCGTCGCGCCGGGCTTGAGCAACGTGAAATGAGCGATGGTGCAACCCGATTGAGTCCGCGCCGTTCATTTGCAAAGTGGATAGACCAGATTGATACGCGCAGTCGGCCTTGGGAGGCCTGGACGCTGGCGATGGCGCAGCGCCTGCGCGAAGGCACACTCAAGCTTGAGTTGCGACATACTGCCGAACTCGTGTCGCGGGCCAATCGGGAGTTTATGCAGCTGACGTTCGCCGCGGCCCATGATCTGCAGGAGCCGCTGCGCACGCAGCTCAATTACATCGAGCTACTGGAAGAGGAATTTGACGATCGCGAGAAACAAGTCATCGAGCGTTTCCTGCGCGGCTCAAAAAATGCGGTCCAGCGCATGCAAACACTGGTCAACGACCTTCTGTCCTACGCGCAGTTAGGGCGCGAGATGAGCTGGGAAAACATCGATCTCAATGACTTGATGGATGAAATCCATGCCGATGTCTCTGATTCGCTAAAGCGTTCAGGCGGCAGTTTGCATTGGACCGAACTGCCGGCCGTGATCGGTGACCGTCTGCACATGCGTCAGTTGCTGCTAAACCTGATCACCAACGGCATCAAATACGTGGCGCCCGATGACGCTCCGGCTGTTGAGGTTTTCGTGCGTCAGGAAGAGCGGAGTTTCGATCTGTGTGTGCGCGATCAGGGCATCGGCATTCGCAGGGAAGATCATGAGCGTGTGTTTTCAATGTTCACCCGCCTGCATCACCGCGAGGACTATTCGGGCACGGGTATTGGTCTTGCCATCGCCAAGCGTGCGGCGGAAAACCAGACGGGCACGCTGGGCCTGGAATCCGTTCCGGGCAAAGGCAGTCTGTTCTGGTGCCGTTTCCACAAAGCGCAGCTGGCGTCATGAGCCGAACGCCCCTGACCCATGTCTTGCTGGTCGATGACAGCGAGGATGACAATTTCTTTCACGAGCGGGCGATTGTTCGCTCTGGCCTGCCTTCACGCACCACGGTTTGCCGCGATGGCATCGAAGCCATGCGCTTTTTGCAAAATTGTGCCGAAACGCAGGGCCGCGCCGACCTGCCCAGCGTCATTTTCCTCGATATCAATATGCCGCGCATGACCGGCTGGGAATTTCTTATGGAGTACGAAAACCTTCCCGTTGAAATGCAGGAAAAGACGATCGTCGTCATGCTTTCCGCCAGCATGGATCCGCTGGATCGAGCTCGCGCCCTCGACAGTCCGCTCGTCGCCGAGTTTCTTTCCAAGCCGCTGACAGCGGATAAAATGCGCGACATCGCCGTCAACTATCTGGGAGCAAATATTGCGCAGTGAGCGCCCGTCGGGACCGGTGCTGCGTCATGTGCGCGCGGTCACCGGCGGATTGCACGATGCACTTGATGCGAGTGTAGAGGGTCAGGCCATTCTCGCCGGCCGTGTGACGCGCGCAAGCTATCTCCGGATGTTGAATGCGCATTTGTCACTGCATCAATATGTCGCCGACTGTACCGGGCGGCTGCTCAGTCAGGATAAGCCTCAGAGACTTCTGGACTGGCCCGACTGCCCGCGTCTTGACGCGCTGCAAGCGGATCTGGCCCGCCTCGACGCGCAGGCCAGACGCCATCAATCGTCACCGCCGCTGCCCGCCGTTATCAGCGTGTCGTTCGCATGCGGCTTGCTCTATGTGGTGGAAGGTGCCTGTCACGGCACCGGGCAGATGCTGCGCGCACTAAAAAAGAACCAGGAGTTTGTGGGCTGGGCGGCCGATGCGTTCATGACCTTGAGCCGCGAAGGCATCGCTACGCGCTGGCCGGCCACCGTGGCTCTACTCGAGCAACACGGTGAACACGACCTCGACGGCGTTGCGCAAGGTGCGGTCACCGGTTTCGAATGCTACCGCGCGGCGGCCGCCTGACACGATGGCGCGTGAGCAGGACAGTTTTGACGTGGTCGTGGCCGGGGCGGGCATCATTGGTCTGGCAAGCGCGTATCAAATTGCCCGCCGCAGTGCGCTACGTGTGCTGGTGCTGGATAAGGGCGCGGCGGTGGGCGAGGGCTCGACTGGCGCTTCGTCTTCCATTTGTCGCACGCGTTATTCGTCGGACGATATGGTTTGTCTGGCCCGCGATGGTATCGAGGCCTATCGGCATTGGGCGCAATTCACCGGGATTGAGACGCCCCGCGCCGCGTTGGTGCCCGATGGGGTTTTATGGCTAACCGGCCGCGACAAGACCTGGGCCGAACGAGAACATCAGCGCCTGCAGCCGCTCGGCATTCGTACTGCCGTCCTCGATGACGATGAGCTTGTGCGGCGTTTCCCCGGCATCAGTCCCTGCAGTCTGAGCCCGGACCTTGAGACCGGTGAGGATCACGACTGCGTGGGCGGGTCGCGTCATTTGCTTGAGCTGGACGGTGGTCACGTCGATCCGGTCGGTGCGGCATCTGATCTTGTGGACGCCTGCCGCCGTGAGGGCGTCGACGTGCGCTTCGGCACGGCGGTCGAGCATGTACGTGCCGATGGTGGTCGGGTGAGCGGTGTTGTGCTTGCGGACGGCCGCAAAATCAATACGCCGCTGGTGATCAATGCGTTGGGACCATGGGCGCAAGGTTTGTTTGAATCTCTGGATCTGCCGATGCGCTGGGACATGGTGCCGGTGCGCATTCAGGTGCTCTATCGTGAGCGCCCGGAAGAAGTGGCGGGGCATATTCCGGTCACCGTCGATATGGCGGCAGGGATCTACTTTCGAACCCAAAATCTTGGTCAGCAACTGGTCGTGGGGTCCATATTGGAGGAGGACGAACGCGAGGTTGTGGACTGCCCCGATCGCTTTCAAACCGAGACGGACACCGAGTTCGAGCAGTACAAACTGCATCTGCTGCACCATCGTTTGCCGGGTCTGCCCTATCGCGGGCGAGTGCGCGGTTTTTGCGGGCTATACACAGTAAACCGCGACGATGTGCATCCGGTGGTTGGTCCCACTCCGGTTGAGGGATTCTGGGTCGCCAACGGCTTTAGCGGGCACGGTTTCAAACTGGCGCCGGCCATCGGGTCGTTGATTGCGCAGCGTCTGTGCGGCGTGCGTGCCGACTACGACACGGACGTGTCGCAATCGTTTGTCGCGTTTGATCGAGCGCCGATCGAGGTCAACACCAAATCGGTGCTGGCCTGATCGGACGGATTCGACGATGAAAACTAGCCGAGCTTGATCGGCAGCGAACGCACGCGCATGCCGCTGGCCTGATACACGGCGTTGCCGATAGCGGGAGCCACGGGAATCAAAGGCGGTTCGCCAAGCCCCATTGGAAACTCGCCGTTGTCGATGAACTTCAGGCTCAGTTCGGGTACGTCGGCCATGCGCAGCGGCGAGTAGGTATCCAGATTGGTCTGCTTGACGCGGCCGTTTTCAATTTGCGCGCCTTCGTGCAGGGCCAGACTCACGCCCCAAAGCGTCGCGCCCTCGGCCTGTGCCATCGCGCCGTCGGGATGCACGACCGTGCCGCAGTCGATGGTCTGCCAGAGCTTTTTCACGCTTACCGCCTTGGTTGACGGGTCGACCGCAACGTGTGCGATGCAGGCGGCCCAGGTTGGCATATTGCGTTCCTGGCCGCTGCCAATCGCCACGCCCAGGCCTTCGCCTGGCGGCAGATCACGTCCCCAGCCGGCACGTTCGCGCACGTCGCGCAAAACCGCGGCCAGGCGACTCGCGCCGCCCACCGAATTGGGGTCTGAGCCGGCGTTCTTGCCCGACGCGTCCAGACGCGCCAGCCGATAGTCGATGGGATCGACGCCAGCTTTCAGCGCCAGCTCGTCCATGAAGCACTCAACACCCCAGGCCGTCCAGCCGGGACCCACGGCCCGCAGCCAGCCCGGCAAAAACGTCTTTTGTGCCAGCTCGTTGTTGATTGCGCGTACGCGATGGGCTGGCAAGGTGTACCAGTGGTCGGCGCCGCTGATCGAAAAGGTGTCGTACTTGCCTTTGCCATTCTCGCCAAGGTCGGCCACGCCGTCGGCCAGAAAGCCCGGGGCCATCGACAGTGTGGGCCAACCCGCCGCAGCCGCGTGATCGATGGCTGTGAGCTCGCCGTCGGCGTCAAACGCGGCATCGAAGCGCGCGACCGATGGCGAGCGAACACAATCGAATTCGCTGTCGGCCGGTCGCTGGAAAACAAGCTTGACCGGCTTGCCAAGTTCGCGCGCAGCCAGCGCAGCGGGAATCATCTGGTCACCGAACAGACGTCGGCCAAAGCCGCCGCCAAGGTAGTACTGGTGGATAATGATGTCGGTCTCTTCCATTTCCAGCGCCTTCGCCAGAAACGGCAGAATCAGCGACTGCCACTGGTTGCCACCGTGGATGTGGCACTTGCCGTCGACAAACTCGACCAACGCATTTTGCGGCTCCAGCGTAAAATGCAGTGCCGTGCCGGTCGTGTACTCGGCGCTCAACGTGCTTGCCGCATTGGCCCGCGCGCCGTCTACATCGCCGTCGTTCACAACCAGTGCGCCGCTCACCGGGTCGGCGCACAGGCGCGCGCCTTCGGCCAGAATGTCCGCTTCGCTCACCTGCGCGGTCTCACCCGCCTGCCATTCGATGCGCACCGCTTTGGCCGCCTTCATGGCTGCTGGGAAACTCTCTGCCACGACCACGGCCCAGCCCTGAATCGTATCGCTGGGATCGCTGATCCTTACGGTCTGCAAATAGCCTGGAACATCCTTGGCAGCGGAATCGTCGATGGCGGTAATGGTGCTGCCATAGCGCGTGGGCGGCATCATCGGATGGGCGTAGACCATGCCCGGAAGTTCGGTGTCCAGACCGTAGACGGCTTCACCGCGGGATTTTTCGGGGATGTCGAGAGCGCGCACGTTGGTGCCAATCAGCGAACGCTCGGATGGCGCCTTGATGGGCAGCTCGGCGAGCTGGTCCTCGCTAAAGGTGCGGGAGATGTCGCCCTGCGACACGATCTCGCCAAAACTCATACGCTTGTCACCCGCTGTGACCACACCGTCGCGTGCGGTGCAGTCGGCGGCGTTGACGCCCATCAGGGTGGCTGCGGCCTCGACCAGGATGGTGCGACCCGCCGCTCCGGCCTGCGCCAGCGGTTTGAAGCTGGTGAACACCGACCAGGAGCCGCCGGTGACCATGTAGCCCCACTTGGGATCGGTGTCGACGTGCTTGATGCGAACCTTCGACCAGTCCGCGCCGAGTTCATCCGCAACGATACGCGCCAGCGCGGTGCCCACATGCTGGCCCATCTCGGCTTTCGCTATGTTGATCAGCGTGTCGCCGTTGTTGTTGATCTCAAACCACACCGCCGGCGAAAAAATACGGTTTATGGCTTCGGGTTTCGGGTCGCTGGCGATCTGGGTGACCGCTTCTTCAGAACTGCATCCGGGCAGCAGCGTGCCGACACCCATCGCGAGCCCGGCCGAGACGCTGCGCGCCAGAAACGTGCGCCGGCTTAGCGTGTTGCTTTTGAATTTGCTCATGTTCACGCGCCTCCGTTGCCGGCCGCGCTCTTGATTGCCTTGCGAATGCGCGTGTAGGCCATGCAGCGACACAGGTTGCCGTTCATGGCGGTCGATATGTCTTCGTCGCTGGGGTTGTCATTGCCTGCCAGCAGATTTTCCGCCTGCATGATCTGACCGGATTGGCAGTAGCCGCATTGGGGCACCTGCTCCTCAACCCAGGCCGATTTGAGCGCTTCGCCTGCGGGCGAGTCCAGACCTTCGATCGTCGTAACGGCGAGTCCTTTAACCGCGCTGACCGGTGTGACACATGAACGGATCGCGCTGCCGTCAAGATGGACCGTGCAGGCGCCGCACTGCGCAATGCCGCAGCCGAATTTCGTGCCCTTGAGTTTGAGTTCGTCTCGAATCACCCACAGCAAAGGGGTGTCGTCATCACTGTTGGTGGATACGCTGCGTCCATTGACGCTGAAATTGATCATGTTGGTCTCCTTGCAGGCGCAAACCGAACGCTGGATGATGCAGGCACGGTCATTATGTTGCCTTGGGATCATACAATGTCTGAGCACCGGTTGCGTATTGCGCAAGACCCGTTGACCGATAGCGGCATCATCGAATTGCTGGAAGAGCATCTCGCACACATGCACGCGACGTCGCCGCCCGGCAGCGTGCACGCGCTGGATCTCGACGCTCTGCGCTCGCCTCAGGTGACGTTCTGGTCTGTGCGCTGTGGCGATGAAGTGGTGGGCTGCGGTGCACTCACGGAGCTTGCGCCCGATCACGGGGAAATAAAATCGATGCGAACGGCGCGCAAGTGGCTCGGGAAGGGTGTTGCCAGCCTCATGTTGCACCACATCATTGATACCGCGCGCGAGCGCGGGTATCAGCACGTGAGTCTGGAAACCGGCTCGGGGCAGGCGTTTGAGCCTGCCCATTCGCTGTATCTGAAGTTTGGCTTCGCGTACTGCGGTCCGTTTGCGGACTACAAGGAAGACCCGTTCAGCCGCTTCATGACGCGGGCGCTTTAAGCCTCGAGCGCAGTGCCACAAGGGCCAGTGCCGCCAAACCTGGCAGTCCCGGGGCGCCGCCGCCACTGCCGCCCTCTTCAACCGCGGGCGGCGTTGTGATGATGGTGTTCTCAGGCGGCAACAGATCGGTGTTGGTGGTCGTTGCTGAGTCGGTGACCACAATGGCATTGACGATAACGAAATTGTCTTCGTCGGGGTCTTCGGTGCCGTCGCTCACGTCGCGTAGCGGCACCGATGTGGACACGTTGGACAATGTGAATCGCGGTATGTCCACAATGGCGTCTACGATGTCCATGCCGTCGTCCATCACGATGCCAAAGACGGTGAAGCCGCCGTTCTGACCATCCAGCGCGTCCTGATTGTCGACGAGATTGATAAACCACTGGCTGGTTGCACTATCAGGCTGGCCGGTGACTTTGGCCATCGCGATCGTACCGCGAAGATTGGACAGCGCCGGCTCGTTGGCCACCGGGTCGTTGGTCATGATCCCTTCAACGGGCAGGCTGCCATCGTAAACAAAGCCACCGCCCTGAACGACAAAATCGGGTACCACGCGATGCACGATGCTGTTGGTGTAGGCGCCGTTGTTCACGTAATCGAGAAAATTGGCGACCGTCTGTGGTGTCGTGTCATCGAACAGATTGACGCTGAAATTGCCGAGCACGGTCTGAAATTCCACCACGGTGGCGCTTGCTGCGGGTGCAAAGCACAGCGACGTGGCGACAAGCGCGCTGGCCGCGCGGCGCGAAAACAGGTTTGGTCGATGCATGATGACAAACGTCCTCAGGGTTCAGTGGGAGGGCAAGGCGCGAAGCATAGGGCTTTCGATGCCCCGCCAGCAAGTAAGTTGCATCTCGCCGGGCTTGATCAGTCTGGCGCGCCGGGTGCTGAACCAAATAACAGTCTGAAGCGGCCCAGATCGACAACGTTGACGACGCCATCGCCGTTCAAATCTGCGTCGGGGTCGTTGCTAAAGAAGCGTTGCCGTAACAGGCCCAGATCCTCCATGTTCACGATCTGGTCGTTATTGAAATCCGCATCGCAGGCGTTACCCGCTCCGTCGCCGTCGCTGTCGCGTTGATCCGGATTGGCACGCGTGCGGCAGGTGTCAATTGTGTCGGGGGCGCCATCTGCATCGCCATCGTCGAGCAGCGCGGAGCCGTAGATGCCCGAAGCCGACGTGATCTGGGCGCCCGAGTCGTCGATGACCTCGACCGACGTGCGAGCCGAATAAAAGCCGCCGCCGTTGCGTGCATCGACGATGGCCGTTGCCGCCACGCCAATCGGTGGAAACTGCCCATTGGCGTTGCGCAGCAGTGTGTACTCACCGCTGAGAGTGGCCGTCTCCACGGGCTCATCCGGGCAAAACGAAGGATTGCAGCCGCGCAGCTCGATTTCGCCTGCCTGCCCAAGCGTAATGCGTGCAAACAGAAATTCACTGCCGCCGGGTGCGTTGCCATCCGCTGCGGCGATCAGCGACAGCGTTGCGCGGACCTGCACGATGTCTCCGGTCGACTCGATGCCGACAAGGTCCGTGTATTGAGCCGTGGACGTTGCACGGTTTTCATCAGGCGCTCCCTGGGCGCTGGCCGCGACATAAGCGTAGCCCGAGGCAAGGTCACTGTAGGCACTGGCCGATACCACCGATTCATCGCTGCAGCTCGCGCGATCGGTGAGTCGCAACTGACTCGTTCCCTCGCCACTACCGCCTGAGGTGTCGATCTGGACGTCGGCGCAGGCCTCTACCCGCGCGTCCGCCTGGGCTCGGAATACCTGGGCGTGGGTGCCCGTAGCCGCGGCCACGAGCAGGATTAACAGACTGTATTTTGTTGTCATCTGCTAGAGTATATGTGTGCGCGGGAAGGAGCGTACAGCTTACATAACACCCGCACTGCACGGCCCCGGTTACTTGAATCATCCTTTCCCACCCGAATACCTCAAGCTTCTGGTCACTACGGCGATGCCGTTTGGCAAATACACCGGGCGCATGGTGGCCGATCTGCCCGAGCCCTATCTGATCTGGTTCAAGGAACAGGGATTTCCACCAGGTCGTCTTGGTCAGTTGATGGCGCTGTGTCTGGAGATAAAGCTCAACGGCTTGGAAGCGCTGCTCGAGCCATTGCGACCGAACTCCAGCAGACGCTAGAGAGCGTTTGGTTTAACGGGCAATTATGTGCGCCTGATCACGCGTCTGCCGAGGACAAACGAGGTCGTCTGCAACGCGTGTTCCGGCGAACTTTGATCAAATAAACACTCACAAAGGGCACGCTTCTTTCTACCTTTGCGGAGTGCGAACACATGTTACGAAATGGAAATTCACGAGTCGCTTTCGCCATGTCACTTGGCATGGTCTTCGGCGGTTACCTGGCACTGAACGATCGCGCGCAGCGCGATGACGCCGCGGCGCCCGATATGCAGATTGCAATTGATCTGCCCGACCCGGAGTCAGAGCTGCTGCCGCCGCTGATGGCGCGCAATCACTGGAACGATATGGACACCGTGTCCGCCCACACCTGATTATCAAGGCCGCCGTGCGCGGGGCCTGAAGTATTCTAATCTCTCCTGTATGCAGTCATTAAGCCGGGTCGATCGATCCGGTTTTTTTTATGGCCGATCCGGGACTACCGACGTCGACTCACGCACGATCATGCGCGGTGGCGGAATTTCCATTGCCGGTACCGGCGTTTCTTCATGCAGGCTTACGGCATAACGCACCGCGGCGACGCCCATTTCATACATCGGCCAGCGCACCGTGGTGAGCGGTGGCTGCACGATGCCGGCCATTTCAATGTCGTCATGACCGGCAATCGACATATCCCTCGGCACGTCGACGCCGCGCTTGTGCAGCGCATGCATCAGCGCGATCGCGCAAACATCGTTCCAGGCGAACACTGCGGTGAGCGTGGGGTGCGCCGTGCAGATGGTGTTGGCGATGATCTCAACGCTTTTGAGCGTGCCGTCGTAGTGAAAAATCTCGTCCTCGTGAATCGCAAGACCCGCCGCGTTCATGCACTCGCGAAACGCCGTCATTTTGGGTTCGCGCGCCGGTGCACCGGGGCCGGTAATAAAACCGATACGCGTGTGGCCAAGCTGCAACAAATGCTCAACGATCTGGCGCGAGCCCTGCACGCTGTCGCAGTTGACGTGATACGGCGCTTCCGGTCGGTTCAGGTGGACGATCGTGGCCATGCTCGGCAGTTCGTCGTAGAACGACTGCGGGCAGCGCGCCATTGGCACGATCAGCCCGTCCACGGAAAACTCCGTGAACACGCGAATGGCATCGCGCTCGGCCTCGGGTCGGCCCTCGGTATTGCGAATCAACACGCGCAGGTTGTGCCGCGCAGCCTCGTCTTCGACACCGCGCGTCAGCGGAGTGAAAAACGGATTGGTCATATCGGGTATCAGCAAGCCAATCAGGTGGCTGCGCCGCGCCACCAAGGAGCGTGCCATGGCGCTGGGCACGTATCCGAGCTGTGCGGCGATGTTCTGAATCTTCAGTCGCGTGGTGGCCTTCACACGCGACGACCCCTGCAGCGCTCGGGTCACGGTAGAAGGATCGACGCCCGCTTCTCGGGCGATGTCCTTGATGGTCACGCGGGCCGGTTTTGAGTTCGATTGGTTCATAGGCTCTGTTTTTTTAGCCTAGCTTAGCGCAGGTTGGTCACAGGCACACAGCCAAGGTCATTGGCCAGGACAATGTTGCCGTCATAGCTCGCCTCAACCCGCGCCACGTTGCCATCAATGTCACGCAGGCTGCGCGCCATGAAGTGGCTCAGAACTAATGTTCCGGCGTTGGCGCGCGCCGCAATCTGACCAATGCGCGAGGGCGGCGCATGCAGTTTGCGGCCCGCACCGGTGATGTTCTCGGGGACCACCATGTGCATGACCAGAACGTCGGCATCACGCGCAAAGTCGATGAACGCCTCGTCATTGCCGTTCTGATCACTGGCAAACACGATCTCCCGATCGCCCAGGGTGATGCGATAGGCCAGTGTTGGAACGATGGCGTGGGGCACGCCAAACGCCCGGATGCGCGTCTGGCGCTCTGGATTGGCGTAGACAAGCGTGGGCGTCTCCAGGCCGGCGTCCACGGTTTTGGCGTCCAGCCGCGGCAGGTTGTCCGAACCGGTCAGGTAGCCTGACAAATAGCCGTAGGCGCCGTCCGGACCGATCAGCGACTGCAAAAATCGATCAAATGGTGGAAACGGTCCGTTGCCGTTCGGGCCGCTGATGCCGAGTGGACGTTTGCGGCGAGCAAAGTTGCCGGATTTGAGCAGTGCAGGGAGGTCTGAGGAGTGATCCGTATGCAGATGACTCAGGGCGATGAAGTCGAGATCGTTGAAGCGGCCACCTGCGACGCCGAAACGCACGCTCGCGCCGCTACCAAGATCTACAAGGAAGCGGGATTTGTCGCCGTCCCAGACCAGATAGGAGGAGCCGGCGCGGTCGTCGTCGGCGATCGGGCCACCCGAGCCCAGTATCTGCAGGGCGACCTCGCCGGTCAGCGGGCAGGCGGGCGGTGCGCTGGCGCAGCCGCCAAGCGCTGCCAGCAGCATCAAGGGGATCAGGCGTTGAAAGATCATACTCAGGCTCCGAAATGTGAAGTAATGCTATTGACAATCATTCTCATTCGCATAAACTGTTCATAGCTGGAGGATCACCATGTACGTATGCATTTGCAACGCCGTCACTGAAAAACAGGTCAAACACGCCGCGCTTGAGGGTGCGTCGTCTCTTGAAGACCTGCAAATGGACCTTGGTGTCGCCACGTGCTGCGGCCAGTGCGCCGACAATGCCTGCCAGCTTCTCAAAGGCGCCCGCCAGGGTAGTGAATCGGCTCAGACCGCCACCGTTTGATTGCCGTCTCCGAAAACGCGAATCATTCTAATTTGCGTTCATAAATTCATTTAAAAACAATTAGTTGCGCGCCAAAGAAGCGTCTCCTATACTGCGCCATTAACGCAAAGGAGCACCTTCGAAATGAAAGGCGATAGCACGGTTATTGCGCATCTGAATAAAGTTCTGAAAAACGAACTGACGGCGATCAATCAGTATTTTCTGCACGCGCGCATGCTCAAGGACTGGGGTCTGACCAAGCTGGGCGAACACGAGTATCACGAGTCCATCGACGAGATGAAGCACGCCGATCAGTGCGTCGAGCGCATCCTGTTTCTTGAGGGGCTGCCGAACCTGCAGGATCTGGGCCGTTTGCGCATCGGCGAAGACGTGCCGGAAATCTTCAAGGCCGACCTGGCGATGGAAAACGACGCGATTCCCGATTTGCGCGAGGCAATCGTTTATTGCGATACCGTCAAAGACTTCGTCAGCCGCGATCTGTTCAAGAGCATTCTCGATTCAGAAGAAGAGCACGTCGACTATCTGGAAACGCAAATGGGTCTGATTGAGAAAATCGGTCTGCAAAATTATCTGCAATCGCAGATGTAATGACGCTCTGAGGCAGGTCAGTACATCCTGACCTGCTTCAGATATTTCTCGACATCTTTGTAGGCGTTGTCGGCGCCTGAGTACTTCACCAGATTGCGCGCCGTCTTGAGCCACTCCACCGTGGTGGGCGTCATCTCCTCGAGTGCCTCGGCAAAATCGCTCTGACGCAACACCCGATCTGCGCTGCCATCGATCATGTCGGCAATGGCGCTTTCCTTGGCAAGCTCAATCAGGCCGTCCATATCAGCGCCGGAAAAGAGGTTGGTGGCCGATGCCAATGCGCTCAGGTCGATATCCTCGCTGGGTACGCCAGTGAGCTTCATCTCCAGCATCGCCTTGCGCGCGTTGTCATCCGGCGGCGGCACAAAGATCTGTCGTGCGAAACGCCCCGGGCGCTTGATGGCCGGGTCTACGTCCCACGGCATATTAGTTGCCGCCAGAATCAGCACCTGATCGTTGTCGGCATCAAAGCCATCAAGCTGATTCAAGAACTCGTTGACGACGGTTCGGCTGCTACTCGAGTTGGCTTTGGAGCGTGCGTAGGCCAACGCATCCAGTTCATCGAAGAACATCACACAGGGCTTGCGCGAGCGCGCCTGGGCAAACAACTCGGCGAGGTTTTTTTCGCTTTCGCCCAGCCACATGTTCAATACGTCGCTGATCCCCACGAGCATGAATTCGGCTTTGCACTCGGTAGCCACGGCGCGCGCCATGAGCGTCTTGCCGCAGCCCGGCGGGCCGTAAAGCAAAACGCCGCCGCCAGCCTTTTTCCGGAAGCGCTTGAAGATCCCTGGATTGCGGAACGGCTCGATAATCTGAAGTCGCAGCGTCTTTTTGAGCTTGTCCATGCCCGCGACGTCATTGAAGCTGACTTTTTCGCGGTCGGAAGAAAAAAGCGGGGTCACATTGCTCGCGTCGCTGACCACGCCGAGTTGCGGACCGCTGGGTTGCGCGGCACCCTTGAGCGTTTCAAGTTCATCGACCGGTTCAAAACCGTCGAGGTTTTTGCACTTGGTGTACAGATCGAGAGCCGCTGTCGGGTTGTCGAGCTTCAGCTGGCATTTCGCCGCGCCAATAACCGGCGCCGCATCGCTCGCGGCCGCTTGCATGGCGAGCTCGTACTGTTGCAGCGCATCGCTGATGCGTTCGTGCTGTAGCAAGCCGTCGGCGTAGCTCATGCGCGTTGTGTTATCAAACGGATTGGCCAGCAGTGCCTGCTCCATTTGCTTGAATTGATCTTCGCTCACATCCTCATCCCTTTCTCAGTATTTTTCCAAGGCACCAGGGCCAGATCCAGCTATAAGCCACGAAACAAAGCAGCGCGATCAAAAGCGCGTTTGTGGCGGGTGACTCAGGCAGCAACTGGAAAGTGATCACCGCGATGAACCAGAGCGCAATGGACGCCGCCCAGCCATATCTCGTGAACGGGCGCATCGGGATCATGCTCCAATGGCTTAGCATACGAAGATTGATCACCATCTCAACGATTTGTTCATTATTCGGCTGCGCCCGCAGCATCTCGCGGGCCACCTCGAGCGCTTCGGTGTAACGCCCCTCACGGTGGAGGACCTGCACAAGTGTCTGCGCCGTGACCAGCATGTCAGGGTATTGGTGCAGAAGTTTGCGCAGTCTCAGATTGCGTTCATCGTGTTTGCCCTCGACGATGGAGGCAAGCGTCGCCACGTACATGGCGCCCGGATGATCGGGTGCACGGCTCAGCGCCTCGGCGGCCAGCTTTCCGGCCTTCTCCACATGCATCGTTCGCAGCATCAGTCGCGCGTAGTCGGCCATCGTGCCGGCATCTTCAGGATAGTCGGACAAAATTCCGAGGTAGAGCGCTTCGCTCTCGGCGAACTTTCCCTGCTCCTCGCGCAGGTCCGCCATCAGGCTGCGCCCCTCATAGGACGCGGGATTGAGTTCCAGCACCCTCTCAAGTTGGTGTTCGGCCGCTTCCTGGTTGTCGGTCTGCAGCGCGACGTAGGCTGAAAAATACAACAACCTTTCGTCGTCCGGAAAATGCGGCAGCGCCTGATCGAGCAGACGTTGCGTTTGTGCGAATCGATTGCGATCCAGCAGCTCGGCTATTTGAGCGATGCATACCTCGAGTTCTTCGTCGGTCATGCCGCTCTGCCGACAAAGACCATAAACAGCGCAGCCGTGATCGATATCATGACAGCGAAGACCAGGAACGAGATCCCAAATGCCTTGTATGGCGCGGGGTGATCAGTGCCGAACGTCTCCATAGCGCGATACGCCTCGCTGTGCAGATGGCTGAAAATGAGCCAGATCAAAAAACCCGTACCGCGAGTGGCGATCCGGGAAAGGTCTTTGGACTCGTCGGTCAAAAGAAGCGTCGTGATCGCCACCACAACGGTCGCGATCATGCACAGAACCAAGGTCAGGCCGTCTTGCTTCAGTCGGCCAAGGCGATGCGCGTTGAGCGCCGCCATCGTCGTGACCCCAAACCCGCCGAAGAAAAATGCCGTTGCAAACAACGCGATGCGAGAATAGATGGGCTGGATTTTCGTATCACGCAACGACGGCGCGAGCAGTGTCGGGTCCATATCGCAGAGTCTACGCGATCTGCTGAACTAGTTGCCGCGCAGCGTGCTCAGGGGCGGTTCGCGTAGTGCGCTGCGTGAAGCCAGCGTGCCCGATACGCCGACAATGCCAATACCGACGATGATTCCGGTCAGCCACAGCACGGGGTCGATCGCGTAGTCGAGTTCAAACAGTTCGCGGGCTGCTAGCGCCCCGACGGCTGTCGCACCGATGGCGGCGAACAGACCGGCCGCAAAACCGAGGACCGAAAACTCGGTCACCAGACCTGCAAATACGGTGCGTTCGCTCGCGCCAAACGTGCGCAGCAACGCGCTCTCATAGCGGCGTTCGTCAAGCGTCGCCTGCACAGCGGCAAAAAGCACCACCAGTCCCGCCGCAAGCGTAAAGCCAAACACGAGCTGCACAGCTAGTGCGGCTTTGTCGATGACGCCTCGTACCTGATCGATGACGGCCTCCAGATCGATCACCGACACACTCGGATAGTTGCGAACCAGTTGTAGCAACGTGCTGCGCTTGTCGTCGGGCACCTGCAGCGCCGTGATAAATGATTTCGGATACTCATCAAGCGCGTTGGGTGAGAAAACGATAAAGAAGTTTGGCTCGAAGGTTTGCCATTCCACCGCGCGGAACGAGGTTACGGTGGCACGAATCGGATCACCGGCCACATCAAAGTCGATCTGCTCGCCGAGCTTCAGCCCGAGGGCTTCGGCCACATCGATCTCCACCGATATCTGCGGCGGGCCGCTATGGTCAGCTTCCCAGAATGTGCCGTCTACAATCGTATTGGTATCCGACAGCGTGGCGGTGTAGCTCAGGTTCTGCCCGCGGCGCGCAAGATTGCGGCCGTTGTCATCCTCGAAGGTCAGTTCCTCAACGGGTTGTTCGTTGATCGCGGTCATACGGGCACGCACCAGCGGGGTGAAGTCGGGCGGCTTGATTCCTGCTTCGCCTAGCAGCTGCGCAATGCCTGCCCGATCTTCTTCCTGAATATTGATCAGAAAGTGGTTGGGCGCTTCGGCATCGAGCGAGGTGCGCCAGCCGGCCAGCAAATCGTTACGCACAATCGTCAATAGCAGCAGCACCATGAGCCCGAGGCCAAATGCGACGATCTGAATCGCGCTGCTGCCACCGCGTCGCGCCACGTTCGCAAGTCCATAGCGCCAGGCCACGCCCACACGACCGCGTCGACTGGACAGCAGCTTCACGAGCACCGTGCCAACCAGGTACAGCGCAGCGCCGGTGGCCAGCGTACCGCCGACAATGACCACCAGCAGTTTGAGGTCGCGCACTGACCAGTAGATCAACAGCGACAGTGCGACGACAGCCAGGCCGTAGGATGCCCAGGCACTGATCGGCTGGGGATCGAGATCGCGCCGCAGAACCCGCAGGGGCGCCGTGCGGGCCAGACGCAACACCGATGGCAGCGCAAAGCCCACCAGCAGAATCAGTGCTGTACCGGCTCCGAGCAGCAGTGGTTGCAGGGACGGCGCCGGCAGCTCACTGCGCAGCCAGCCGGCCAGTACCCCGGACAGGGCCCGCTCCATGCCGTAGCCAAACGCGCCGCCAAGCGCGCTGGCCAGAAGGCCCAGGCACACCAGCTGGATCAGCGTGGTGTTGACGATAAAGCGCTGCGTGGCGCCAACGCTTTTCATCAGAGCGGCCGTATCAAGGCGGCGCTCCGCGTAGCGGCGTGCCGACATCGCCACGGCGACGGCCGCCAGCAGCAGGCTGACGAGCGAGGCAAGCGCCAGAAAACGCGCGGCCCTGGCAATGGCCGCATTGAGCTCGCGGCCCGCATCACCGCGGTCGCGAAGACGCGCGTCCTCGGCCAGATCGTCTTCGATGTCGCGGGCAAACTGGCGAATGTCCTCGCGCTGGCCGGCGAACAAAAAGGCGTGAGTGACGCGCGATCCGGGCGCCAGCAGTTCGCTTGCCGCCAGATCCGTCTCATTCATGATCAGCGCCGGTGCCAGACCGCCAAACCCGGGCGACTGATCCGGCCGATAGGTAATGACGGCGCCGACCCTGAATTTGCTCGCCCCCAGCTCCACCTCGTCGCCAACGTCTGCCCCCAGTTTGGCCAGAAGTCCGGTCTCCATCCACACCTCACCTGAGACGGGAATGCCGTTGGCCTCACGCGGCGGTGCCAGAAGCTTGTCCGCGATGCGTACGGTGCCGCGCAGTGGATAGCCGTCCGTCGCGGCACGCACCGAGGCCAGGGCGCTGTCCTCGCCGATGTACACCACGCTTGGGAACGATTTTAGTGTGGCCGTCTCAAGGCCTTGCTCGCGGGCGCGTTCAAGCAGCGCCCGATCGGGTTCAGTAGGCGCCGTGATGCGCAGGTCGGCGGCCAGCACTTCGGCTGCCTGCAGTGCCACAGCCTGACTGATGCGATCGGTCAGAAAACCAATTGCCGTGACCGAACCCACGGCGATCACCAGCGCCGCCACGAGCACCGCAAGCTCGCCGGCACGTGCTTCGCGAATCAACGTACGCAGGGCAAAGCGCAGTGTCTTCATGTATCGCTGACCAGCGTGCCGGCGTTGATGGTCAGGCGACGATCGCAGCGCGCCGCCAGATCGCTGTCGTGTGTGACCAGCACGAGCGTCGTTGCGGCATCGGCGTTGAGTTTGAACAAGAGATCCACAATGGTATCGCCGGTGGCGCTATCGAGATTGCCGGTGGGCTCATCGGCAAACAGCACCGCAGGTCGCGGTGCAAATGCGCGGGCGATCGCAACACGCTGCTGCTCACCGCCCGAGAGTTGATTGGGATAGTGACCAACACGCTCGGCCAGACCTACGTCGGCAAGAATCGCTTTGGCCTGCTCGCGCGCATCGTCACGTCCCAGAAGTTCGAGCGGCAGCATCACGTTTTCCAGTGCGGTCAGGGAGGGCACCAGATGAAACGACTGAAACACAAAGCCTACGTTTTTGGCGCGCAGTTTCGCGCGACCATCTTCGCTCAGGGTATTGAGAATCACCTCATTAATCGCCACTTCTCCCTGTGTGGGCAGATCGAGGCCCGCCAACAGACCCAGAAGCGTGGACTTGCCGGCGCCTGAGGGGCCCACAATGGCGACGGAGCGGCCGCGCTCGATCTGGAAACTCACGTCGCGCAGAATGGTCAGAGTTCCTTCGGGGCTGGTAACCTGCTTGCCCAGTTGGTGTGCGCGAAGCGCAATCTCAGAGGTGTCGGACATGTTCAAATGGGGTCTTTTGCTGCTGATGGTGGTGAGTTCGCACGCGCATGCGGACAAGATTGCCTGTGCCCCCGAGCAAGCGCCACCGGAGGTGGTCCTGATCGTGGGCGACAGCCTCAGCGCAGGCTACGGGATTGATGTATCTGAGGCTTGGGCGACCCGATTGCAAGAGCGATTTGAGCAAAAAGATGCGCCTTATCGTGTCGTCAATGCGAGCATTTCAGGTGATACCACCTCTGGCGGCCTGGCGCGGCTCAAAAAAGCCCTGCCCAAACACCGGCCGGCGCTCGTCGTCATCGAGCTTGGCGGCAATGATGGGCTGCGCGGACTACCGGTACGTACCATGCGCAAGAACCTCTCGGGCATGATTGAGGCGAGTCTCGACGCGGGCGCCCGGGTGGCACTGCTCGGCATGCGTATTCCCTCGAACTATGGCGCGCGCTATACCGATGCCTTCCACGAGGTTTACGGGGAGCTCTCGCGCGAATACGACCTGCCTCTGGTGGAGTTCTTCCTCGACGGCGTCGCGCTGGATCCCACGCTGATGCAGTCCGACGGCATTCATCCCAATGCGAGTGCGCAAATGCGTCTGCTTGATAACGCCTGGCCCGCGATCGTGGATGGGCTCGAAGCACGCTGCGCAATGCGCTAGTGCTTTTAATATCTCACGCTGAACCGTTCGCTAATCGCCTCCAGCACCGCAGGTTGATCGGGCATCACGCCGCGCCAGAGGTTGAATGAAAAGGCCGCCTGCGCCACGAGCATGCCGATGCCGGTATGAACAGCGCTGGCGTTGTGCGCCTGACACCAATGTGTGAACGGCGTGCCGTCTTCCTTGTACATAAGGTCGTAACACAGCGCGCCGGCCACGCAGCGCGCCGGGATATCCGGCCGCGTGCCGCCGACCGACGCTGAGGTAGCATTGATCACAAGATTGAAAGTCTCAGCCGGGATGTCCGGAAGACCGCAAGCCTGAAGATTGTCGTGTCCGGCGAAACTGTCGACGAGTTCATGCGCGCGCCGGGCCGTACGATTTGCGATCACAACGGTCCCGGGATGCGCGCGCAGAAGCGCACCGAGAATGCTGTACGTGCTGCCCCCCGCACCAACAATCAGAATCGACGCATCGAGCAGTTGAGCGCCGAGATTGTGCTCAAGATCGTGCATGAGCCCGGGGCCGTCTGTGGTTTCTGCTCGCAATGAGCCACCGTCCCAGATCAGGGTGTTGGCCGCGCCAGCCTCACGCACGGCGGCCGAGTGGTCGTCGCACAGGGCCAGTACCGCAGACTTGTGCGGCATGGTCACGTTCAATCCGCGGTAGCCCTCGCCCAATAGCCGATGTATCTGGTCAGTGAGCGCATGAGGGGCAACATCGACCGATCCGTATTCAATGTTGTGCCCGGTTTGTTTCGCAAACCGGGAATGAATAAATGGCGACAGGCTATGGCTGATCGGATGCCCGATAACGGCGTAGCGATCTGGCACGGCGTTGCTCAACGTGCGAGCAGCTCCGCCACGTCCTTGGCAAAGTAAGTCAGAATCGCATCGGCGCCGGCGCGCTTGATGCACATCAGCGATTCCATCATAGCCTCGGGTGCGCCGAGCCAGCCGTTGGCCACGGCGCCCTGGATCATCGCGTACTCCCCACTGACCTGATAGGCGAGGGTGGGCACGCCGAAGGTCTCTTTCACGCGGCGCACCACATCGAGGTAGGGCATGGCCGGCTTGACCATGACCATGTCGGCGCCTTCTTCGATATCGAGGCCCACCTCGTGCAGCGCTTCGTCGGAGTTGCCCGGGTCCATCTGATACGTTTTCTTGTCGCCGCCAGCGAGCTGCTCGGCCGAGCCCACCGCGTCGCGAAACGGGCCGTAGAACGCTGAGGCGTATTTGGCCGCATAAGAAATAATGTTGGTGTGGATATGGCCCTCGGCCTCCAGCTCGTCGCGGATTGCGCCGATGCGACCGTCCATCATATCGGACGGGGCAACCGCGTCCGCACCCGCCTCGGCGTGAGAGACGGCCTGCTTGATCAGAACCTCAATGGTCTCGTCATTTAGAACGTATCCAGACTCATCGGTGAGTCCGTCCTGCCCGCTGATCGTGAACGGATCGAGCGCCACGTCGGTGAACACAGCAAGCTCCGGCACCCGCGATTTCAGCGCCCGCACCGTGCGCTGAGCGAGCCCCTCGGGATTGAACGCTTCCTCGGCCCCCGCGGATTTTGCGCTGCGATCAACGACCGGGAACAGCGCCAGCGCCCGAATGCCCAACTGGTGACAACGTTCGGCTTCGTGTAAAAGATCATCGGGTCCCAGGCGATCGATGCCGGGCATACTGGCGATGGCCTCTCTGCCGGGTGTGGCTTTGACGAACACCGGCCAGATCAGATCATCGGCAACCAGGGCCGTTTCGCGCACCAGGGCGCGCAACGAGGCGGTCCGGCGCCGTCTGCGCAGGCGGGTGGCGGGGAAACTGGAATGAGACATGACGATTATTTCTCGAAAAAAACTGTGTAAAGCCAATAGCTTAAGAAGCAATGCGGCAATGATAGCGCAATCGGTCACGCAATCATCAATTTGCCTGAAATATATCCCAGGGGGGCGCGGTCTGTATGTCTGAAGCCCAACGGCATACGCAGTTCGAGTCGATCGTGGGGGCCCTGGCCCCGGACCTGTTCCGCTACGCCTACTGGCTGTCTCGCGACCGGCAACTGGCCGAGGATGTAGTGCAGGAAACAATGATTCGTGCCTACAAATCGCTCGATCAGCTGCGCGATGCGAAGTCGGCCAAGCACTGGTTGTTCACGATTGTGCGCCGCGAACACGCCCGCACCTTCGAGCGTAAACGACTGGAGCTGGTGGACATTGATACACCGGGCATGATGGATGACGCGCTGGCCACGCCAGATTTCAACCATGATGTGGAGGCCGTGCGCGAGGCGCTCGGTGACCTGGAAACGGATTACAGAGAACCGCTGGTGCTGCAGATATTGCTTGGCCACAGCGTGAAGGAGATTGCCGAGCTTTTGGAACTCGGCGAGGGCGCGGTGCTCACGAGATTGTTCAGAGCCCGCAAGAAACTGAAAGTTATTTTAGAGACGAAACACTGATATGAACTGCGAAGACTTCCGCCAACAGCTACTCCGCCAGCCGGACGACATGAGCGACGCCATGGCCTCGCACATGGAAAGCTGTGAGGCATGTCAGGCGGTCGTTATGCAGAGTTTCGCCGACGACTCGCCGTTTGAGGCCATGGACAACGTAGTGCGCGAGGCTATGCAGGTGGACGTGCCTGCCAATCTCGGCCAGACCGTTATGATGCAGAAGATTTTGCAGCGCAAGCGCCGCAGCTCCATGCCGATGTTTGCTCTGGCCGCCACGGTCATGCTGGGCATTGGTCTTGCCGCCGGCGTCTTTTTGGGTCGCAGCACCAGCGAGCTGCCTGAACACCTCGTGGCACATATTCTTCATGAGCCACTGCTGCTTGAGCCGAGCACCGAAGAAATCTCTATTAACCGGGTCAGCTATGTGTTGTCCCAGGTCAATATGGAACTGCGCGCCGATGTTGGTCGCGTGCGTCATGCTGGACTGTGTGTATTTGAAGGTCAGAAGGTTCCCCACCTTGTTGTCCACACACAGAATGGACCGGTTACCGTCATGATCATTCCCGAGCGGACGGTCAAGCGGGTTCAGTCCTTCGATAACGGGGAGTTTACGGGTGTCATCGTGCCCAACGGTCGTGGAGCGATCGCCATCATCGGCGGCGAGTCCCAGGACCTTGAGCCGGTGCGCCAGAAATTTGAACAAGCCGTGGAATACAGCATCTGACCCGCTACCACGCATTAAACCTCCCTGTTCGCAGGGGATACATCTGACAGGAGTAATCATTATGTCGAACAAAACCATCAAACCATTGGCCGCTGCAGTTGGTACCGCACTGGTCGCATCTTTCGCAGCAGCACCGATCGCCTCGGCTGACGTCAGCCCGTTTTCGCTGACCGCTCTGCAGGCCGGCTACATGGTCGACGCCAACACGGCTCACTTCGGTGAAGGCAAGTGCGGCGAAGGCAAATGCGGCGGTGACAAGGGCGAAGAAGGCTCGTGCGGCGGCGACAAGGGCGAAGAAGGTTCTTGCGGCGGTGAGAAAGGCGAAGAAGGATCCTGCGGCGGCGAGAAGGGCGAAGAAGGCTCTTGCGGCGGCGATAAAGGTGCCGAAGGCAAATGTGGTGAAGGCAAGTGCGGCGGTTCGGTTTAATTATCGGCTAAGCGCTTTCATCGAAAAAAAGGCCTCGCTCAATGCGGGGCTTTTTTTTGTCATTTCGTTGGTGATTGTTGAGCTGTTTGTTTTTTGTCGGCCATGCCCAAGACCTGGATCATCTAATCGGAGTGAACAGCTCGGTTGGGGGTTTCGGAGTAGGTCCCCTCGATAAGCAACGGAGTGGCATTGTGTTCAGACCGGTCAGAGGCTTGCCGACACCGCGAATCTTTCTGCTCCCTTGCGATGACCCAGTGGTCTAAGTTGAACCAATTTTCGCACGCAGATGGGAGAGGTCAGTCGGATAGCGTGTCGGGATTTCGTTTTGGCAACTAAAGCGGACCGCCAGGGAGCCATTGTCAAAATGAATTCCCCACTCGGCCTTCGGCTGGCCTCG
>CAZXCL010000005.1:0-76001 GCA_964639265.1 uncultured Gammaproteobacteria bacterium
CGCGTAAGAAAAAGAAAGTAGCGAAGAAGAAGAAAGTCGCTAAGAAGAAAAAGACCACGCGTAAGAAAAAGAAAAAAGTAGCGAAGAAGAAGAAAGTCGCTAAGAAGAAAAAAACGACGCGTAAGAAAAAGAAAGTAGCGAAGAAGAAAAAGGTCGCTAAGAAGAAAAAGACCACGCGTAAGAAAAAGAAAGTAGCGAAGAAGAAGAAAGTCGCTAAGAAGAAAAAGACGACGCGTAAGAAGAAAACGACGCGTCGTAAAAAGAAGAAGTAGAGATACCTCTTCAACTACGGTAGCCGCCGCTGGCATGCATTACAGTCGGTGACTCCGTAAATGATAAAAACAGGCTCCTCGGAGCCTGTTTTTTATTGCGCCGCAAAAAGTGGCACATAATGAAATTCAGTGAGTTAGATAACGCGGAGGTCAGTTTTGGACCAAAACCAGAAGAAAACAGCGGTCGGGCGTGCCGCCCTTGAGTTTGTCACCGAAGGCTCTGTGCTCGGCGTCGGAACCGGCTCCACAGTCAATGCGTTCATCGAAGCGCTCGGCGCACAGGGACCGACTATTGCCGGGGCGGTATCCAGCTCCAACGCGAGCACCGAACTTCTGACGTCACTTGGTATTCCGGTGGTTGATCTCAATGCGGTTGGTCGTATGGATGTCTACGTCGACGGCGCTGACGAATCCGACGCCCAACTCAACCTGATCAAAGGCGGCGGCGCGGCGCTCACCCGGGAGAAAATTGTGGCAAGTGCGGCTTCACGATTTGTTTGCATTGTTGACGACAGCAAACTGGTGGAGACGTTGGGTATCTTTCCACTGCCGGTCGAGGTTATTCCCATGGCGCGAGGGCTGGTCACCGATGCGCTGAACAAACTTGGCGGCCGCGCCGTGTTCCGCGAAGGCGTGGTCACGGACAACCACTGCCACGTTCTCGACGTGCATGACCTGCACATAGATCGCCCGGCCGAACTGGAAACCGCCATTAATCAGATTCCAGGCGTGGTAACCGTTGGGCTGTTCGCCCATCGCGGTGCCGACGATCTTCTGATCGCCGACAGCACCGGCGTCAGGCAACTCTCACGCCCCGTCAATCAAACCTGACCAATCAAACCTGACCGCCGGAAGGCTGATCGAACCACCACGGGTCCCACGCCTCATCAATGTTTTCGAGCACCACGCGGGCGCGATAAAAGCGCGCCAGCGACGTATCACCCATGCGCGAGCCTCCCAGTCCCGAAAAATTGAATGCCTGTTTGGCTCCCTCATGAATAAATGAGGTGAGTCCCACATCATTGGCACTGACCGCACCAGCGGCCAGTTGCGAGGCGATACGATGCAAACGCGCAGAATCCGCGCAAAATACAGCCGCTGAAAGCCCGTACCGGGTATCGTTTGCCAGCGCCACGGCCTCGTCCTCATCGTTAAACGCCATAACGGCGACCACCGGACCGAAGGTCTCCTCGCGCATGACCTGCATGTCGTGATTTACGCCGGTCAGCACCGTTGGTTTGCACCAGACGCCGCCCTCGCACAGAAATTCACCGCCGCAGGCAATGGTGGCACCGTGCTCGGTTGCATCCTGCAGGTGACGCTCGACGATATTGGCCTGATCGGCCGCGATAAATGGTCCGATCTCACCCTCATGCATATCCGGGTGATTCAGACGCAGCGCATCCACTCTATCGACCAGCGCCGCGACAAAGTCATCGTGCACAGCGCGCTCGACATACACACGTTCGATCGACAGACAGGACTGACCGGCGTTTGCCATACTGCCCCAGGCGATGGCCGCTGCGGCGCGCTCCACATCGGCGTCTGCAAACACGAGCGCCGGATCCTTGCCGCCCAATTCCAGATGAGCCGGTATGAAACACTCGGCCGCCTGCGCGGCAACCCGTCTGCCCGTGGGCACGGAGCCGGTAAAGCACACCAGATCCACGTTATCGATCAGCACCTCGCCAACATCACCCGGCCCGCGAAGAATACGGAACACATTGTCCAGCGCCGGGATCTCTTCAAGCGCCAAACGCAGCGGATCGACAAAACGCGGTGTCAGCTCACTGGGCTTGAGCACCATCGCGCAGCCGGCCAGCAGCCCGGGTATCGCATCAATAAACGACAACAGAAGTGGAAAATTCCAGGGCGAGATGATGCCTGCGACCGTGTAGGGCGTATGGCCCGACGTTGCGTGCACGAAGGGCACACGAGTGGGCGTGGCCGCCGAAGGCGCCAGAACGTGCGGCGCGCGAGTGCACCAGTGTTCGATCGCGTCGACAACCGCGTCAACCTCGATCGCAGACGCCATCACGCGACCGGTATCCGTGCTTAGCGTGTCGATAAAACTCTGTCGCCGATCCTTGAGACGCATAGCAAACTGCCGCATGGCATCAATACGGCCATCCACCCCGAGCGCTATCCAGGCGGGCTGACCATCGCGGGCGCGCGCCACAGCGCGGCGAATCTGCGGCGGTGTGCACGGCTCGAATTCGTAGTCCAGCTCGCCGGTGTAGGGGTTTCGGACTTTCACCTTACAATCGTCCTTCTTTGACCAGCCGCTCGATAATGTCGCGCTGGACCGCGACAAACTGGCTGCGCTCGGGCACGCTGACGGCGCCGTCGGCATCAAGCATCGCATTTGCCGGATGCACCGTTTTTTCATACATGGGACGAAACAGCTCAAGCCGTTGACGACTCAGCACGTTGCCCATCCCGGGGCGCCGGCGCCAACGCCGCAGCGCGTCGATATCGAGCTCAGCGTTCGCGACCATGGATTCACCGTAGCCGGCCTCGACCATTACCTTGCCCTGAGCGTCCACGATTTTTGACATGCCATCTGTGGATGCAGTTGGGAAACTGTCGTTGGTCGTCGCGATGCCGGCACTGTTCGCCGACACCACGTAGCAGGCGTTTTCGACCGCACGCGCGCGCTTGGCAATATCCTTGGGCGTGAGCGTCGGACTGCCTACCTCGCTGGTGGAATGAAGAAGCACCTCGGCGCCCTGCAGCGCGAACGCTCGCGCAATTTCAGGGTATAGAATCTCTTCCGATGCAACGGCGGCAAGGCGCCCCAACGGCGTGTCCACTACCGGGAACACCGCCTCGTAGCCGTGAACCTCGAGATAGCGATCCCAGACGTCGTGCGGCGTGGGCGCAAACATCGACAGCAATCGCCGGTAGCGCAACACAACGTCGCCCGCAGGTGAGATGATGAAGCAGGTCTGGAAATACAGCTGCGCAAATGCGTCGTCGATCTCATAAACATTGCCGCACAGATACACGTCGTGCTGCTGGGCCAGCGCACCAAGCTGATCGTATTCGGCGCCATCGGTGCGCAGCGCCGCGCATTGCTGCCACTGCTCAATACTCTCACCGGTTGGATAACTGGTCAGGAAATACTCGGGCAGCACCACAAGCTTCAGATCCGGACCGATAAAGGCCTTGCTCGCCCCGATCTGGCGCCCGATCCGCTCGATGGAGCGGCGCATGCTCGCGCGCGCCTCGTCGACATCCAGACCGTTGACAGCATCGCAACGGGTCTGAAGCGCCAGTGCCCGATAGGCCGTTGTTTGTTTCGACGCCGTGATGGCGATCTCCCTTGACTGCTAAGCCATGCCACTAATTATTATGGAAAAATTACCACTGCGCGGGCGCTCGTGAGCGCGCTGCAAATTGTATTAAACGTATAACTTAATTACAATCTGTCGGGTGTTTCCCTGGCCTGAAAAATAATCCGCTTCCATGATCTGGCTCACCGGCGATGTTCAGCTGCTTCTTATCACCGCATTGTCCATTGGCGTCGCGCACACGCTGATTGGTCCGGACCACTATGTCCCCTTTGTCGCCCTGGCCCGCGAACGCGGCTGGTCGTTCCGCCGCACGCTCGGTATCACCACGCTGTGCGGCGCCGGTCACTGTGCAAGTTCCGTCGCGATCGGAACCCTTGGCATTGTACTTGGCACGAGTCTGACGAAATTACAGGTGCTCGATGCCGCCCGCGGTGACATCGCGGCCTGGCTCCTGATGGGTTTCGGCCTGGTACTCCTGGCTCGCAGTGTGCGTCGCGCGCGACGTCATCACCGCGCTAACGCAAAGCTCGAGCCCACCGTGCTGGCGTCCTTGTTCGTCATTTTTGTGCTTGGCCCGTGCGAAGCTCTGATTCCGCTGCTGATGTTTCCCGCCGCCACCGCCAACACACCGGCCATCGTTGCCGTGACGCTTGTGTTTTGCGTGGCGACTGTACTGACCATGCTGCTATGCGTGGGCGGCGCGCTGCACGCGTTGCCACCCCGCTTTTCGGCGCGTCTTTCCGGACTGGGTGGCCACGTAACCGGTGCGGCGATCGCGCTGTGCGGCGCGGCGATGCTCGTCGGCCTCTGATTCGGCGGCGGCATGTCACAAACCACCGTCATCGCGATCTCTCTGATCGGGTACAAGCTCGTTCTGATCCTGATTGGCCTGTGGGCCTCGCGTCGGGTCCATGATTCCACCGACTATCTTCTCGGCGGCCGCAATCTGGGTCCGTGGGTGGCCGGATTGTCGTACGCCGCGAGCACGTCGTCGGCCTGGGTACTTCTTGGCTTTAGCGGCTTCGTATTCACTCAAGGGCTGGTCGCGTTGTGGATGCTGCCCGGCATATGGGGCGGCTATGTCGTTGTGTGGCTGTGGTTCGGTCCGCGTTTGCGCGAAGAGTCGCGCACCCGCGGCTGGCTCACGCAAACCGATTTCATCGCAGCGAACGTGACGCCCTCGTCACGACGCCAGATCGCGCTGCTGGCATCGGCCATGATTTTGTTCTGCTTCGTCTTCTATATTGCGGCGCAGTTCGCCGCGGCGGCCACGGCGTTTACCAGCAACTTTGATGTGAGTTTTGAAAGCGCGGTCATCGCCGGCGCCGCGATCATCGTTGTGTATTGTCTGCTCGGCGGTTTTTGGGCCGTCAGCGTGACCGACATGTTGCAGGGCATCGTGATGGCGGCCGCCGCCATCATCGTTCCGATCGCCGCACTTCATGCGGCTGGCGGATTCGGCGGCATTTCTGCGGCCCTGGCCGCCAATAGCGATCAGATCGCGCTGTCGATGAGCGGCGGCATGGGCGTCATGACGTTGACGGGTTTTGCACTGGGCGTTGCGTCCATCGGTCTCGGCACGCTGGGCCAGCCGCACCTGATGGCACGTCTGATGGCCGTACGCGGTGACCGTGAGCGCCGTCAAGGGTTCGCCATTGCCATGGTCTGGGCGGTGATCGTGTATTGCGGCATGGCCGTCCTGGCGCTGTCGGCACGCGCAATGCAGGTCGATACCTCGTCGGGCGAAGATCTTTTTTATCTGGTCGCAAGTCAGTACTTGCCGCCGATACTTGCCGGTGTCGTCATCGCGGCCGTGCTGTCGGCCGTCATGTCCACGGTCGATTCGCTGCTGATTGCGGCGGCCGCGGCCGCCTCTCACGACCTTGGCCTCGGCAAGCGCCTGCCCGGCGGCGAGCTTTGGGTTTCGCGAGTCGTTATGCTCGCGCTCGCCGTCCTCGCCGTGACACTGACCTTGATGCTGCCCGACAGTATTTTCAATCGCGTGCTGTTTGCCTGGAGCGCACTCGGTGCTGCATTTGGCCCAACGATTTGTGCGCGCGTAAGCGGACGCGAACCTGCCGGCACTGCGCGGGCGATTGCCATCGTGGTCGGGTTCGGAGTGACCGTCCTGTTTTACACTTTCGGCGCCATGACAAGCGCCCAAAGTCTCGGCGTCATCGGGCAGTGGCTTTTTGATCTTGCCCATCTGCCGGGCGATCCGTTTGAACGCGTCGTGCCGTGGCTGCCCGGATTGGCGCTGGTGTTTCTGACCACCGAAAGGAAGGCGCGCCCGTGAACCACCTCAGAGCCGCCACGCTCACGGTCCGCGATGTCGACGCTGCCGCAAAACGCTACGCGCGGTGGCTTGACTATCGCGTCGTCGAGACAGGCGAGGTCAGCGCGTCGCTCGCGGCAAGCTGGAATGCGCCCGCCAGCGCCGGGCGCAGGCTGCGCGTTTTGCAACCGGCATCCGGCGCCCCGGTGTATCTGCGACTGGTCGAGGGCGATATCCCCGACAGTTACCGAGCGCTGCGCAGCTACGGCTGGGCCGCGATCGAAATCTGCGTCAACGACGTGGAGGCCGTGGCCGTACGCATGGCCGATTCGCCCTTTGAGATCATTGGGCCGCCGCGCGAGATTCCGGGCCTCAGTGCAATTTATCCCATGCAGGTGAAAGGCCCGGACGAAGAGATCGTTTACTTCACGCAGATTCGCGATGATCTGCCGACGTTTGATCTGCCGCGCGCGGGCGCACTGATCGACCATCTGTTTATTCTGGTCATGGCTTGCTCAGACCTGCCGGCCTCACTCGCGTGGATGGCGGCCAGCACCGGGCTTGCGATTGGCAACGCCGGTATGGACATCGAGTACACCATGATTGCCAAGGCGTTCGGGCTTCCCCTCGACAGTTTGCACACCATTGGCATGATGGCCCATGAACGCGACGCGTTTCTCGAGCTGGACCAGTATCCCGCTGCGGCCACAACGCGCCCGCGAGCGACTGGACAACTCGTGCCTGGAGTAAGTATCGGTAGCATAGTCGTACCCGATATCGATGCGGCCTACGCAACGCGCAGCAAAGATTGGATATGCGCTCCCGGCCTTGAGCACTCGTGTATTTATGGCGGCAAGCGGCGCGGCACGCTACTGGACCCCGACGGCACGCTTATCGAGGTGCTTGAGCGGTAGCCTTGTCCAGTCGCGGACTGTTGGCCGCATGCGCACCGGGCAGGCGCAGGCGACGAATGATTTGAGTATCGGTGTCCTCGGAATGCGGGTCCACCACATGCACCTGGTTGCGCCCGTTGTTTTTGGCCGCGTAGCAGGCCGCATCGGCCAGTCGAACCAGCGAATCGCCATCGGTTGAGCTCGTCGAACTCACCACCCCGATGCTCACACCAAGCGTGTAGTAAGCGGTGCCCCAGGCCAGACGATATGACGCGATCTCGCTGCGAATACTTTCGGCGCAGCGCCGCGCGTTTTCCAGCGATTCGTCTTTCAACAGCAGACAGAATTCGTCGCCGCCCATACGCGCTGCCACATGCGCACCATGTGCATGACTACGCAGGATGACGGCAATGTCCTGCAAAACCTGATCGCCAGCAGCATGACCGGCCGTATCGTTGATTTCCTTGAAGCGATCAAGGTCCAGGTAGAGCAGAAAGTGTTCCGCCTGCGTGCTCAGCACATGCTGATCGAGGCCACGCTCAAAAGCGCGCCGATTCATGAGTTCGGTCAGGCCATCATGATTGGCCTGCCACGTAACCTGTTTTTGCGCGCGCTCAAGACTGACCAGCAACGTTGCAAGATAGGGTGCGAGCAGCAGCATGAGTCCGGCAACCGTCGCCGAGAACATCGGCTGCGCCTGCCAGTAAGGACTGCCAAGATAAACCAGACCAAAGCCTGTCGCGGCCAACAACGTCGCCACGAAAAGATAGCGGATTCCATACACCAGACCGCTGCCAACGATGACCCACAGATAGAAAAGCGCAATTGGATCGACGAGGCCGGCACCCATGTACAGGGCGCCGGAAATGGCGACAACATCCAGCGTAATGCTCAGCACGTTGCGCTTCATGGTCAGGGCGGGCCGCCGCTTGATCTCGATCAGCAGGCACACGGACGCAAACACAAACGACAGTGCACCAAAGGTCAGCACGGCCGCCTGAAAAAACACCCGCTCGCTGGCATGCCCCAGTGTGTAGAGGCAAACGCCTGTCACAGCGATTCCCGCCCAAAGCCGGGACAACGCTTCAATGCGCTCCCGACCCACGTTGTTGGCATCCGTGCTCATAGCAACAGTTTGACACCGACGCGTGCGAACTGCCGTGATCCACGTTGGAAGTCGTATAATCCAGCGCTAAGCATCTGGAGCATTTATGTCAAAGCACGCGATCGCCATCGGCATTGACGGCTGTCCGGCCGGCTGGTTTTTCGTGCGCTGTCGCGACGGCGTTTTTGATTCCGGCGTAACCAGCAATCTGGCCACGTTGCTTGATAAGGACCGGCCTGTGCGCATGGCCATCGATATGCCTGTCGGTCTGCGCGAGCGTCGCGGCCTGATGCGCGGCTGTGATCGCGACGCGCGGCGTTTGCTCGGGGCCAGGCGCTCGAGCGTTTTCGCACCGCCGCTGCGCGGCGCGCTTGCGCACAACGATCACGCCAGCGCCTCCGCCTGGCAAAAAGAACGCTGCGGCAAGGGCCTTAGCATTCAGTCATTCAACATCGGCGCCAAAATCGCCGAGGTGGACGCCCTGCTTCAGAACAACACGGCTGCCCGTGCGGCCCTGTTCGAAGTGCATCCGGAAGTGTGTTTCTACGCATTGAACAACGGCACGCCGGTTATCCAAAGCAAGAAAACGCCGGCGGGCGTGCAGGCGCGGATGACGTTGCTTGAAAAAGTGATGCCCGAAGCACAACGCATCTATAGCGAAGCGTTGATCTTATATCGGCGCAAGGATGTGGCGCGCGATGACGTTGTCGACGCCCTTGTGACGCTTCACGTTGCCATGCTCCGTAAAGACCAGACCATGAGCGTGCCGCTGTGCCCTGAACACGACGCGCTCGGACTGCCCATGCGCATCACGTTTGCTGCCCACGATGCACTCAAAGCGCGCATCAAGGCCCGCCTCCGCGACGCCAGCCCTACCTGAGCCAGGGCGCCTCTTCTTGCGGCGCGATGCCGAAGGTCACGATGGCCTGTTTGCAGCGCTCGGCAGGCAACGTACCGGCCTGGGCCATTGCGCTTAGCGCCGCCACCACGACGTGCTGAGCATCCACTTCAAAAAAGCGACGCAATGCCGCTCGGGTGTCACTGCGACCAAAGCCGTCAGTGCCAAGCGCAACCATCCGCGCTTCAATGTATGGCGCAATCATCTGCGGTAGCGCACGGACATAGTCGGTGGCCGCAATGACCGGCGCGCGGCCGGCGAGCGCGCTGGCGACGTAACTGGTCTGCGCTGGCTCATCGGGGCACATCCGATTGCGTCGCTCGACACTCTGCGCCTCGCGCGCCAGCTGTGGATAGCTGGTCACGCTGTACACCTGACAGGCAACACCGTAGTCCTGAGCAAGTAGCTGCGCTGCGGCGATCACCTCGGGCAAAATTGCGCCGGAGCCGAGCAGACGCACAACCGGCTGGCGCTGCAGATCACCAACCTCCTGATACAGATAGAGACCCGCAATAATGCCCGCGCGTGAGTCGGCAATCATGGTCGGCTGCGCGTAGCTGTCGTTCATGAGCGTGAGGTAGTAAAAGACGTCGCGCTTTTCCACGTACATCTGTTTCATACCGTGGTCGAGCAGTACGGCCACCTCACAGGCGAACGCCGGATCGTAGGCGCGACAGTTGGGCACCAGCGCAGCCTGCACGTGGCTGCTGCCGTCCTGATGCTGCAATCCTTCACCGCTCAAGGTGGTCTTACCCGCTGTTGCGCCAAGCAAGAACCCGCGCGCACGCTGATCCGCGGCGGCCCAGATCAGGTCACCCACGCGCTGAAAGCCAAACATCGAGTAAAAAATGTAAAACGGCAGCATGGCCAGAGAATGTGTGGAGTAGCTCGTGGCCGCGGCGACCCACGAGCTGATGGCGCCGGCTTCACTGATGCCCTCCTCGAGAATCTGGCCGTCAGTGGCCTCGCGATAACTGAGTATCGAGCCAATATCTTCGGGCTCGTACTGCTGCCCGGCGCTCGAATAAATGCCCAATGCACGAAACAGCGATGCCATACCGAAGGTTCGCGCCTCGTCCGCCACAATCGGAACAACGCGAGGCCCAAGCTGCGGGTGTTTGTGCAGACCCGCCAGCATGCGCACAAACGCCATGGTTGTGGACATGGCCTTGCCCTCCGCCTCCAGGGCAAAGCGCGCATAGTCTTCAAGTTCCGGCAGCTCGGTTGCCTCAGCGTCGGCGGCACGTACGGGCACGTAGCCGCCAAGCGCTTCGCGGCGCTGATGCAGATAACGCATCTCGTCGCTGTCAGCGGCGGGTTTGTACAGCGCGAGACTTTCGACCTGCTCATCGCTCAGCGGCAAATCAAAGCGATTGCGAAACGACAGCAGATCGTCGCGGCCAAGTTTTTTCTGCTGATGCGTGGTCATCTTGCCCTGACCGGTCTGGCCCATGCCGTAACCTTTCTTGGTCTGCGCAAGAATCACGCTGGGCTGGCCCGAGTGATTGAGCGCTGAGCTGTAGGCCGCGTAAATCTTGACCAGATCATGGCCACCGCGTTTGAGGCGGTCGATCTGATCGTCGGTCAGGCCTTGCGCGAGCGCGCGCAGTGCCTCGTTCTGACCGAAAAAATGCTCGCGGTTGTAACGTCCGTCCTTGGCTGCAAAGGTCTGAAACTGGCCGTCCACCGTGGCCGCAAACGCCCGCGCCAGTGCGCCATCGGTATCGCGAGCGAAAAGACCGTCCCAGTCCGATCCCCACACCAGTTTGATGACGTTCCAGCCGGCGCCGGCGAACAACGATTCCAGCTCGTCGATGATACGACCGTTACCGCGTACCGGACCGTCCAGCCGCTGCAGATTGCAGTTGACGACCCAGATCAGATTGTCGAGTTTCTCGCGCGCGGCCAGCGTCAGCGCCGACATGCTCTCCGGCTCATCCATTTCGCCGTCGCCAAACACACCCCACACCGTACGCCCGGAGGTGTCCTGCAAGCCACGATGTTCGAGGTAGCGCATGAATCGCGCCTGGTAGATCGAGCTGACCGGACCGATCCCCATGGAGCCCGTCGGAAACTGCCAGAAATCGGGCATGAGCCAGGGATGCGGATAACTGGGAAGGCCTTGTGCATCGACACTTTGCGCAGTGATTTCCTGTCGATAGTGCGCCAGGTCGGTTTCCTCGAGTCGCCCCTCAAGATAGGCGCGCGCGTAGACCCCGGGTGCGGAATGAGGCTGATAAAACACCAGATCTCCGCCGTGCTGATCGTTACTCGCACGAAAGAAATGATTGAATCCCACCTCGAACAAATCGGCGGCGCTGGCGTAACTGGCAATATGCCCGCCAAGCTCGCCATAGGCGCGATTGGCGCGCACGACCATGGCCAGAGCATTCCAGCGCATGATCGACGCCAGGCGCTCCTCTATGGCGAGGTCGCCGGGGAACGCAGGCTGCTGCTCCACCGCAATGGTATTGACGTAGGGCGTACCGGGTCGCGGTTGCCAACCGATGGCCGGATCGCGCGCGACCTCATACACCGCCTGCAGAATTTCTCGTGCGCGCGGGGCACCCTGCGTGCGCACAACGGCCGCCAGCGCGTCCAGCCAGTCGCGTATTTCCTCGTCGTACTGGCTCACAGGAAAATGGTCTTCGAGGCCCTAGTGCTCATCGTGGTATTTGTAGCGACCGAGAAACAGTAACGGCACGGTGGAAATGAACAGGACAATACCGGCAGTGACTAGCGTGAACGACCAGTCACGGCCCTCATAAAGACCGGTTTGCCAGGCCAGGAGTGTGAGTCCGCGCCCCTCGGCCAGGTTGGTCATCATGCCGGGCCCGAGTCCGGCGCCGAGCGCAAAAAAGCCGTAGATCGAGCCGTAGATTGCCGAGTAATTTCGCATGCCAAAATACTTGGACACGATGTAGGCCATGAAGTCGTACTCCACGCCCGCACCAAACCCGATCATGAGAATGGCGATGGTGGCAGAGTTCGCACTGATGCCCGGTTGCGCCAGAAGCCACAGCGCGATGGCCGGTGACGCCAGAAACACAAACGCCACCCCCGGCGCCCAAAACCGATCGATCAGATAGCCGCCGATTACACGACCGCCCAATACGGCAAGCCCGGTCAGCGAAGCCAGGCCAACCGCCTCCTCCATCTGCACGCCGCCGGCCGTCAGCACGCGTTCTATGTTGGGAATGATGGCGCCCACCGCGTAGGAAATCGGCACAAACACAATGGCCAGGAGCCAGAAGCGCCACTGGCGCAGTGCCTGACCCAGCGTCACGCCGCTGGCCTTGCCGTCGGCCGCACTGATCGGTGCTGGCGGCGTTTTGCGAATATCGCCAAAGATCATCATCGCCAGTGGCACCAGAATCAGCGGGCAATACACAAACGGCAGGATGTACTCGAGACGCCAGCCCTTGACGCCGACAAGGCCGAGGACCTGAGTCAGGACCACCGAGATAAACCCTGCATAGCCAAGCAAGCTGATGGCCAATATCGGTAACTTGAAATTGCTCGCCGCCGCGTCCTTGGCCGCCACGTCGTCGACATCGCGCAGTGTCAGATAGTTGATCGGCAACACAATCATCAAAGGCAGACAGCCCAGCGCAAAATAGGCCGTGCGCCAATCCATATGCGTGGAGATGTACTGCGCGAAAAACTTCGATAGCGCACCAAAGATACCGGTGGCGATCAGCGCAGTGGCCAGCGCCATACCGCGATTAACCCGAAACCAGTTGGCGACCGGGCGAGTGAAGGTAATGGGCAGCGTGCCCGCGCCGGCAAACGCGAGAATCGCCCACAGCGTGATGTAGAGCGGCTTGGAGCCGGTGTTGAGCCCGATCGACATCATCGACAGACCAAACGTGACAATCGAAATCAGCGCCACGCGGCGCGCGCCGAACTTCGCCGCCATAATCCCGATCAGCGGTGCCGCTGCAAACGCACCAAATGTATAGACCGCCAGCGCGCTGAGCACAAAGCCCGCGTTCCAGCCGAGCGCCCCGAACTCGCGCAGGAACTCGGGAATAAACACGCCAATGGTATAAAAAGGCAGCGGTGACATACCCAGACCGATGCCCACCCCCGCCGCACACAGAACCGGCCAGCCCTGCGCGAATTCGCCACGTAATTTCATTTTTTATCTCCCGCCCGCATCATCTATGCGCAGCGACTTTTTGTCTATTTTTCCCGCGCTGGTGCGCGGCAGAGCCGGCAGTATCTGGATACTCGCGGGACGCTTGTACGGCGCGAGTTGTGACTCGCAGTGTGCGTGAACCTCGGCCGCGGTGACCTGCCCGGCCACGAACGCCAATACCTGCTCGCCGTGGCTCGGCGAAGGGACGCCGACAACGGCAACCTCCTGCACCCCGTGAAGGCCAATCAGCGCCGCCTCGATCTCGGCCGGATAGATGTTGACGCCGGCGCGCACAATCATGTCTTTTGCGCGTCCACGCAGTGACAGATAGCCGTCGCTGGAACGCGAACCAAGATCACCCGGATAAAACCAGCCGTCAGCGCCCTCCTGCAATCTGCCTCGATCATTCAGCGCACGCAGCGTCACGCCCGGACCGCGGTAGCGCACCCGCCCGATTTGTTCCGCGCCAACCGGCGTGTCGGTGTCGTCAACCAGCTCCAGCTCAACACCGTAGGCCGCCTGACCGACGGTGTTGCCGCGCGTCGCAAAATCGCGCGGCTGCAAAACGCTGACGCCACCGCCTTCAGACGACGCGTAGTACCCGATGAGATCGGGACACAGCCGTCTTTGAAACGCCTCTACTTCGTCGGCAAAAAAAGCCTCGCCGGAAATGACCAGTCGACGCAGGTTTGGCAACAGTCGATCGTCTCCCGGCATTTCCAGACAGCGGCGCATGAGCGTTGGCACAAGAAACGTCATATCGGCGCCGGTCTGATTGATTGCCTCGACCATGGCAGCGGGCTTCATCGGCGGCGGCAGAAGTATCAGCGTCGCGCCGGCGGCCAGCACGGACATTGCGAACGAACGACCGGCACCAAAGTGCAGCGGCGTGACCAGCGCAAATCGATCAACGCTTGAAAACCCCAGACTGACCCACTGGGTGACAAAGCGTGCATGCATTTGCGCGTGCGTAATCAATGCACCCTTGGGTCGTCCGGTGCTGCCGGAGCTCAACGACACCAGCCAGTCTTCTTCATCGCGATCGGGCAACACCAGTTCGCTGCCATCCTCGTCAAAGCCGCCGGCCGGACACGCCAGTGTTTCAACGCCAGGCCGCGCAACATCGTCCACGTCCTGCAGGAGCAATCGCACCTCAAAGGCCTCGATCGCGGCGCGTTTCTCCTCCTCGGTCCAGCGCCGGTCTATCGGTACAAACACGCCACCAAGAGCGGCCACGGCGAATAAGCTGCTGACGTAGCCCGGATGGTCCCCCATGCACACGCCAACGCGGCGCCCCGGCTCAACGCCGGCGGCGTGCAATCGGATGGCCAACGCACGGATACGCCGCCACAGTTCAGCGTACGAAAGCGCCTGGCCGTCGAACACCAACGCCGTGTTTTCGGCACGACCGAAAGCGTGTTGCCGGATGAGTCCGGCGAGATTCAAGCGGGTTGCCCGACGTCAGGATCGAGGTTGTAGACGCGAACGACGTTGTCACGCATGACGGCGCGGCGCGAGCCATCACGCAAACCCAGCGCGTCAATTTCGCCAACGGTGCGTTCGAAATCAAGCACCGGGAAGTCGGTGCCAAACAGAACTTTTTTGTGACCGTAGGTGTTCATGTACTGCACAAAACTCGGCGGCCAGTATTTTGGGCTGTGCGCATCACAGACGATAAACACGTTTTCATGTTTCCACGCCATGGCGATCATTTCGTCGGCCCACGGAATGCCAACGTGAATACCAATGAGTTTGAGTTCGGGAAAATCGCAGGCAACGGCATCCAGGGCGATGGGGCGACCCGTGCTGCGCGTTCTATGTTGCGGCGAGTAGATCATTGATTGCCCGACCTGGATCTGGACCGGCACACCGAGCTCAACGCATTTGGCGTAAAACGGATAATACTTGGCATGGTCCGGCGGCAAATCGAACCAGTGCGGGTAGGAGTGGGCGCCCACAAAGCCCAGTTCGCGCACGGCGTGCTCAAGTTCGCGCACCCCGTCCATACCGGTAAACGGATCGATGCCGATCATGCCGGAAAACTTGTCGGGCCGGGCACTGACGGCATCAGCGACCACCTGCGGCGGCATGTGATAACAACCCGGCAACCCGACGCGTCCCGCTTTGGCCGCGACCAGAAAGCCGTGGCCAATATTGGCCTTGCCCATGCGTTCGATCATCTGATCGAGCGTCATCCCGGCCATCAGCGAGTTTTTCGCGCGCATCTTGCCCGAGAAAAATTCGTCCTTCCAATCGGGACGCACGCGCAGCGCCTCGGGGGTCCAAAGGTTGACCACCGCGTCGATGGCCGCGTAGCTCTTGTCGTGTCGGGTGTCGTTCATGCCACCCGATCTTCGCCGCTGGGGCGGCCCGGTGCAAAACCCAGTGGCAAACCGGCGTCCGGCGTAAAGCCGAACAACGGCTCGTCAGGCAACGCCTCGCGCACGATTTCCCGAATTGCCAACAGCGCATCGACATCGATACCGGTCGACACCCCCATGGCCTCAAACATGAACACCAGGTCCTCGGTCACAATGTTGCCGCTGGCACCTGGCGCAAACGGGCAGCCACCGAGACCGCCCAGCGAGCTGTCAAAGGTCGCAATTCCGCAGTCAAAGGCCGCCAAGGCATTGGCAAGGCCGAGCCCACGCGTGTTGTGCAGATGCACGCCCGTGAGTCGCTCCTTGCCCACGGCATTCCAGACCGCCGCAATACGCTCGCGCACGGCGCGCGGATCTGCGTAACCGGTCGTATCGGACAGACCCACTTCATCGGCACCCGCCTCAATCAGCGCCTCCGCACTTTTGGCAACCTTGGCAACCGGTATCTCGCCTTCCAGCGTGCAGCCAAAAGCCGTCGACAGACTGGCTTCAAACTGGACGCTCGCGCCGCGCTCATCGATCAGCGCGCGCACTGCGCGCACTTCGTCAATCACCTGCGCATGCGTGCGGCGCAGGTTGCGCAAGCTGTGGGTTTCGCTCACCGAAAATGGCAGCGTAATTTTGTGCGCGCCCGCCTCAAGGGCGTCGGCCGCGCCACGAAGATTTGGCACCAGAGCGGCCACTGTGAGACCGTCAAGCGTGGTGGCAAAGCGCACGACCTCTGCCGTGTCGGCAAGCTGGGGAAGCAACCTGGGCGGCACGAAGGATCCGACCTCAATCTCTCGTACCCCGCAGCGAAATTCCGCCTCGATCCAGCGACATTTGGCCGCGGTTGGCATGACCGAGGAGACGTTCTGCAAACCGTCACGCGGACCCACCTCACTGATAAGCACTTCACAACTCATGATTTTTTACGCCCTGAACACACAAGACTGAACACCGCCTCGCTGTAAAAAAACCTAATGTTATACTAATATAACAATCTCAGTAAGACCCGCCCTGTGCCGGGCGCGTGGGCACCAGAGCGTTATCGAGGAGCCGAATTGATGAAAGAAGGATCGCTGCCGCTCTGTGGCACGCGCGTCGTGGAGCTGTCGCACATGGTCATGGGGCCTTCGGCCGGCCTCGTTCTCGCTGATCTGGGCGCCACCGTCATCAAAGTCGAGCCTCCCGGTGGCGACAAAACACGCCTGCTCAAAGGCTCGGGCGCCGGCTATTTCACGATGTACAACCGCAACAAGCACAGCGTGTGCGTAGATCTGAAATCCGATGAAGGACGCGACATCGTGCTCGACCTGATCAGTGAAGCCGACGTCCTGGTCGAGAATTTTCGCAGCGGAACCATGGACAAGCTGGGTCTTGGCTATGACAAGGCGAAGCAGATCAATCCGCGCCTGATCTATTGCTCTGCGCGGGGTTTTTTGCGCGGGCCGTATGAACATCGCACCGCACTCGATGAGGTCACCCAGATGATGGGCGGGCTGGCCTATATGACCGGACCGCCCGGACGGCCGCTGCGCGCCGGTGCCTCGGTCGTCGATGTGATGGGCGGGATGTTTGGCGTGATCGGCATTCTGGCGGCGCTCGAACAACGCCACCGCACGGGCAAGGGTCAGCAGCTGTCGAGCTCTCTGTATGAAAGCACCGCCTTTCTGGTCGGCCAGCACATGGCACAAATGGCCGTACTGGGCGAACCGGCTCAGCCCATGCCCACACGTATTTCGGCCTGGGCGGTGTACGACATTTTCAAAAGCCGTGAAGGCGAAAGCGTGTTTGTCGCGGTGGTCAGCGACGGTCAATGGAAAACGTTTTGCAAGACATTTGATCTGGGCGACATCGGCGATGATGCGCAGCTTGCGACGAACGCGGCGAGGGTCGCAGCGCGCGATCGCATTATCCCGCGCGTCGCGCAGGTCCTGGGTGGCTACGACAAGGACGATCTCATGCACGCACTCGACGATTGCGGCCTGCCCTACGCGCCCATAGCACGGCCGCAGGATCTTTTTGACGATCCGCATCTCGTGCAGTCTGGCGGACTGTTACCGGTGACCACCGTCAACGGCAAGTCAACCGAATTGCCCGCGCTGCCGGTCGAGATGAACGGCGAACGCCTCGGCCTGCGAAAAGACGTGCCGAGCGCAGGGCAGGATACAGACTCCGTTTTGCGTGAGATGGGGCTGAGCGACGACGACATCGCGAGCCTGCGCGAACGCAACATTGTAAGTTGACCGGCATGAGTGTCACCCGCCACTTCGTCGATGGTCCCTACGGGCAGTTACACGTGCGCACGGCGGGCCGCGATGCACGTCAGCCGGCTCTGGTGTGTTTGCACATGAGTCCCAAATCATCATGGCAGTTCACCGACCTGATGACGGAAGTTGGCAAGCAGCGCTTTACCATTGCGCCGGACAATCCGGGGCACGGCGAGTCCGCGTTGCCACCACCCGAGCCTCACGTCACGATTGAGGACTTTGCGCGCTGCGTCTGGACAGCGGTCGATGCCTTCACGACCGCGCCTGTATTCCTGCTTGGCTCGCATACCGGTGCGTTGGTGGCTGTGGAAGCCGCCTGCCAGCGCCCCGAGCGCGTGCTTGGCATCGTGAGCCAGTCGGCGCCGGTCATGACGCCCGAGGAAGTTGCGCAGTTTGAAGGCGCGTACGAGCCGATTCCTCTCGATGAGGCCGGCACGCGTTTTCGTGTGCTCTGGGAACGCGTACTTGAGCACCGCGGTCCCGACATGCCGCTGAGTTTGTGTGCCGAGTCCTACGCCGAGAATTTTCGCAGCGGCGACGCCTATGAGTGGGGTCACCGTGCAGCCTTTGCCTACGCCGCAACCTATCCGAAACGTCTGTCACAGCTGGATCAGCCCATATTGGTCATCAACGTCAACGACGATCTGAGCGAGCACAGTCGCCGCGCAGATGCACTGATGAAAAACGGCCAGCGCCTCGAAAAACCGGAATGGGGTCACGGCTTCTTGTCCGTACACGCCACACAAACCGCGCACATCGTCGAGTCTTTTTGTCGTGATGTGGAGGGACGCGCGTGATGCGCATGCGCCCGCTCGACCTCGACGAGTTACCCGATTCGATCCGCTCGGTCATCGCTGAGGGTGAGGCGCTGATGGGCTTTGTGCCCAACGATGCGCTGATCATGGCGCACAAACCCGATGTGCTTATCGCCTTCCTCGAGCTGGTCAAGGCGGTGTATGCGCCCTCACACGTGGATGCCGCGCTCAAGCGACTGATCGGTCTTGTGGCCAGTCGCAGCGCCCAGTGCCATTACTGCGAAGTGCATACGGTCAACAGCGCCCACGAGCTGGGCGTGACGCTTGAAGAGCTCAACGCACTATGCGATTTCGAAACCAGCGACGCCTTCAGCGACGGGGAAAAAGCGGCACTGCGCGTGGCGGCCCACGCGGCACGCGTGCCAAATACCGTAAGCGACATCGATTTTGCGGCGCTGGACGAACACTTCGATGCGGCGGCCAAAGTCGATATCCTCAGCGTCATCAGCTTGTTCGGATTTTTGAACCGCTGGAACTCGACACTCAAAACCACGGCCGAAGACAAACCGCTTGCCACCTGGCGCAAGCTCGATACCTGACAGGAGATCATCATGGCGACCAGTCGCGATGCAATGAACCCACTTCTCGACAGCCTGATCGCAGCGCTCGGCAGCGACCACGTGCTCACCGACGCGCCCACGCTTGAGCTGTTTTCCCAGGACATCTACTCCAGCGGCGTCACGCTCATGGCGGTTTTGGTGCCGGACAACACGCAGGAGCTTGCGACTGCCGTGAGCCTGTGCACCGCGGCCGGCCACGCTGTCATTCCGCGCGGCGGCGGCATGTCCTACACCGGCGGCTATCTGGCCACGCAAACCGACAGCGTGCTGATCGACATGCGGCGCATGAACCGGGTACTGGACATCAACGCCCAGGACATGACGGTTACCGTAGAGTGCGGCTGCACCTGGCATGACCTGCACAACGCGCTGAAAGGCAGCGGTCTGCGCACGCCGTTCTGGGGCACCCTCTCCGGCATCCACGCCACGGTCGGTGGCGGATTGTCGCAAAACGGTATTTTCTGGGGCTCGGGTCGCTATGGATCGGCGCTGGATTCGGTGCTGTCGCTCAAAGTAGTGCTGGCCGACGGCAGCATCGTCCCGACCGGCTCGGCCGCACGCGACGGAGCGGACGGTTTCTTTCGCCACTACGGACCTGACCTCACCGGCCTGTTCTGTGCCGACACCGGGGCGCTTGGTTTCAAGGCCACGGCCACGCTCCGACTCATCGACGAGTTACCGCATCACCGCTTTGCCAGCTTCGCGTTTGACGATGCTGATTCAGTGCAAAGCGCGATGAGCGAACTGGCCCGACGCGGCCTGCCCATGGAGTGTTTCGGCTTTGATCCCTTCCTGACCGGGCAGCGCATGAAACGCGAGAGCGTTTTGCGCGATGTAAAGTCGCTGGGCAATATGCTCAAGGCAGCCGGCTCGGTGGGCAAGGCCGTCAAGGAAGGCGCAAAAGTGGCCTTGGCCGGTCGACGCTTCATGGATGATGTCGAGTATTCCCTGCATCTTGTTTTTGAAGAACGCGACGAAGCGGCCGCGAACCATTCTCTGGCTGCGGCGCAGAAAGTCTGCGCCGAATTTGGTGGCCGCGAGCTCGATAACAGCATCCCCAAGATTCTGCGTGCCAATCCCTTCACGCCGCTCAACAATGTGGTCGGTCCCAGGGGCGAACGCTGGACGCCGGTCCACACCATTGTGCCGCACTCCCGCGCGCTGGCCACGACGCGTGCCGTCATGGACTATTTCGAATCGCAGCAGTCCACGCTTGAGCAGCATGATATCGGCATCGGCTATCTGTTCGCGACGATTGCGCAAAACGGATTTGTTATCGAGCCGGTGTTTTTCTGGCCCGACGAGATGGGCGCTCTGCACAAGCAGACCGTCGAAAACAACATCCTCAAAAAACTGCCGGGCTTTGATGCTGACCGGGAGGCGCGAGACGCGGTGGCCACCATGCGCGCCGGCCTGAGTGAGATCTTTGCAAGACATGGCGGTATCCATATGCAAATCGGCAAAGGCTATCCGTTTGCGCCCACCCACAACGCGGCGGCGTATCGAATTGTTGAGCACATCAAGGCTGCGGTGGATCCCGATGGACGCGTCAATCCTGGCTCACTGGGCCTGGCCAGGGACGACTAGTTGCGAGCGTTTTACTGACGCTCGTGGCGAACGTTGGCCGGCGGCGCCTCGTAGTCGCTGCGAAACGGATTGATGTCGAGGCCGCCACGACGCGTGTAGCGAGCATAGACCGATAGCTTCACCGGTTCGCAATAGCGTTTGATGTCCATGAACATGCGCTCGACGCAGTGTTCGTGAAAATCGGCGTGATTGCGAAATGAAACGATGTAGCGCAAAAGAGCACGATGTTCGATCCAGATGCCCTGATAGCGAATCTGGACGGTACCCCAGTCGGGCTGTCCTGTGACCGGGCAAACCGAGCGCAACAGATTCGAATAGACGGTGGCGCCCACGACGTCGCCGTTGGCCGAATCCTTGAGAAACTCCGGGTTGACCTCATAGGTGTCAATCGACACACGATCGTCGTCGATACACCAGGCCTCCATGGAAGTTGCCTGCCAGTCACTGGACAACGACGGCGCCGAAAAATCCACCGCCACCGAGGCGCCGCTGGCGCGCTCAAGATCCTGCATGATGACGTCGCGCACGTGCGCATCGCTCTCAAACGTGGAATTGTTTAGCGAGTTCAAGTACAGCTTCAGCGATTTGGATTCGATCAGATTGGGCGAATGCGCCGCGAAGCGCAGCGTGGCAACGCGCACAACCGGCAGCCCTCCGGTTGAAAGCCACGACAGTTCGTAGGCATTCCACAAGTCTTCGCCATGAAACGGCAGATCGCTGCCGACACCTATCTTGCGGCGCGACGTTGCGCGCGCGACGGGAAACAACAGACCCGGGTCGTAGCTGGCGACGTAGCCATGGCTGCGACCAAGCGGCGAAGACTCAGGCGTGCCTTCTTCAGAGTCCGTCGGGTTGTCGTCCGCCGATCGCACAACGCAATCTAGAAGTTGGCACTGTGCGGCGTGCGCGGATACGGAATGGCATCGCGGATGTTGTCCATTCCGGTGACGTAGAGCACCAGGCGCTCAAAACCAGCGCCGAAGCCCGCGTGCGGCACCGTACCGTAGCGACGCAAATCGCGGTACCACCACAACTCTTCATCAAGACCTTTTTCCTTGAGCTTGGGATCGAGCACCTCGAGACGCTCCTCGCGCTGGGAACCACCGATGATCTCGCCAACGCCAGGCACCAGCACATCCATCGCGGCCACGGTCTTGTCGTCGTCATTGGCGCGCATGTAGAACGCTTTGATGTCTTTGGGGTAGTCCACAAGAATCACAGGGCCGCCGACATGCTCTTCGGTCAGGAAGCGCTCGTGCTCCGACTGCAGATCCACGCCCCACGACACGGGGAATTCAAACTTCTTGCCGGACTTCTCCAGAATCGCCACCGCATCGGTGTAGCTCATGACCTCGAACGGCTTCTCAATGACCTGCTGCAATCGGGTAATCGCCGCATCGTCGATTTGATCGGCAAAAAACTGCATATCGTCGGGCACTTTTTCAAGCACCTCGGCGAAGACGTTTTTCAGGAACGACTCGGCAAGCGCCGCGTTGTCGCGCAGGTCGGCGAAGGCGATCTCCGGTTCGATCATCCAGAATTCGGCCAGATGTCGACTGGTGTTGGAGTTTTCTGCGCGGAATGTCGGTCCAAACGTGTAGACCTTGTTCAGGGAGCAGCAGAAGCTCTCGACATTGAGCTGACCCGACACCGTCAAAAACGCTTCCTTGCCGAAGAAGTCGTTCTCGTAGTCGGACGGGCGATTCACCACATCGAGCTTGCTGACGCGAAACAGCTCACCGGCGCCCTCGCAGTCGCTGGCCGTAATGATCGGCGTGTTGATCCACAGATAGCCTTCGCGCGCGAAGTAACCGTGTACGGCCTGAGCGATGGCATTGCGCACGCGGGCCATGGCGCCGAAGGTATTGGTGCGTGGGCGCAAATGCGCCATACCGCGAAGGTATTCGAAGGTGTGGCGTTTTTTGGCAATTGGATAGGATTCGGGATCTTCGACCCAGCCAAGCACCTCCACCGATGCCGCCTGAATCTCGCGATCCTGACCGCGACCTTTTGACTCGACAAGCTTGCCCGAGATGCGCACAGAGCAACCGGTCTGAATCTGGATTACGTCATCGTAATTGCCAAGCTCCTGATCGGCGATGGCCTGCAGCGTGCCAAAGCACGATCCGTCGTTAACGTGAATAAACGAAAAGCCGCCTTTTGAGGTTCGGCGCGAACGCACCCAGCCTTCGATGGTGACGTCGGTATCCACCGCCACGTCGTGGGCCAGAATTTTCTTGATGGTCGTTGCAGGCATATTTGAGGGCTCGGTCAGTCCAGGGACGTTTCCACTTTGTAGCGGAAAAGATCCGGATTGTAGAGCGCTGTGAGGTGATCTAAAAGTCTGCCGTTCGAATCTCGCGATGACCGCACCAGCTTGAGCAACGGCTTGCCGGTACCGATGCCCAGAGACTCCGCCACTCCCACTGAGGCGCCCTCGGCGCTCAGGTATTGCTCGACATGGGAAATACGTATGTTGTAGTCCTTGAAAAAGCGCATCCGCGCGCGCGATTCGAGCTTGGCGGCCGTGAGCGACTCGTCAAACCCGCGCGTCCATGTGACATAAAACGCGAACGGCACCGACTGATTGTGGCGCACCCGCACGCAGTGACACAGCGTTTCGTCTTCAGTCGCCTCGAACAACGTCGCAATGCGCGTCGGTGGCGCAACGAACTCGAGCTTCAGAACATCCACACCGGTGTCGCGCCCCATGTGATCGAGACTCTCCATGAGGTCCGACAACGGCGCGTGGATCGGCTCGCTCTGGTATTTGTAGTCGACAAACGTGCCGCGCCCGCGGTGACGCGCGACCATGTTTTTCAAAGCCAGCTCATCAAGCGCGCGACGCGCCGTGATCCGCGAGACATCAAATGCGGCCGCCAGCTCTTTTTCAGACGGCATTTTCGAGCCGCTCTCAAGCTGCCCGCCCGTGATCGCATCGTGCAGCATGGTGTAGAGCTGGTAGTACAGCGGTGTCGGCGAGTTCGGATCGATCGATGTCGCTTGCAGCTTGGACAGCAGTTCTTCGGCTGAGGCACTCACGCTGGCTTAACCCGACGCATTCTGACGCGCGCGCACCGCCGCAACGCTTTCCCAGATCACACCGCCCATGGCGCTGCCGCCGGCCGTGGTTACCTCATTGACCTCGACACTGGCATACATGCCGCACTGCAGATACGGATCGCCATCGAGCAGCGCACGAGCATCCTGTTCATCATCGCCGAACACCACGAAAAAACTGCCCTGCAGTTCAGGCCCGCCGTCTTTGAGGATCGGGCCGCAGACAACGTAACGCGCAAGGTGTTTCTCGATGTGCTCCAGATGACCCTCCAGATGCTGGTCGCGCAACGGCGCGCTGTCGGGGCCGTCGCGGGTGACGACCAGAAACTGGCGTTGCGTGTAACGCTCAACCGTCGGGGCATGCTCTGCCATGTCTTTACGCTCCCAGGCGCACGAGCGCCTTGCCAAAATTCTCACCGCGCATCAGCGCGCAAAATGCGGCGGGCGCTCGTTCGATACCGTCGGCGATATCTTCCTTGAACTTGATCTCACCGTCGCGAATCCAGGTGCCGACCACAGACTCGAATTCGCCCCGCAAATCCTCATGATCGTACACGACCAGCCCGCGTACCGTAGCGCGCGCTTTGATAATGAACGCCGGATTCGGCCCGGGAGGCATATCGTCACGATTGTACTGGGCCATGAGTCCGCACAGAACAACGCGCGCACCCAACGCCAGATGCTCCATCGCAGCCTGCAGGACATCGCCACCCACGTTGTCAAAGTACATATTGACGCCGTCCGGGCAGGTCCGGGCAATGCCCTCGCGCAAGTCTTCTTTTTTGTAGTTGATGCAGTCGGCAAAACCGGCCTGCTCCTTGAGCCACGCGCATTTCTCATCGGACCCGGCAATGCCGATCGGATGCGCACCCTTGATCCGTGCAATCTGGCCGACGGTCGATCCGACGGGTCCCGCGGCGGCAGAGACCAGCACGCGATCTCCCGGCTCGGGCTGTCCCAGACGCAGCGTGCCTGCATAGGCGGTGAGACCGGGCATGCCCATAATCCCCAGCGCCGTGGAAATCGGCGCGCCGTGGGTTTCGATTTTGCGAGCGGCATCGCCATCGATCACCGGTTTGGTCTGCCAGCCGCTGAATGCGGCAATTGTGTCGCCGACGGCGAAACGCGGATCGTTCGAGACCACGACCGAGCTGACCACCTCCCCCGCCATCATGTCGCCCGGGTGAATCGCGCCAGAAATATGCCGCCCGCTGATCTTGCCGCGCAGGTAGGGATCCAGCGTCAAATACTGCGCCTGACACAACAGCTGACCCGGACCTGGGTCGGCCACCGGCACGGTATTGAGCTCGAAATCATCGGGCTGCGGCACGCCGACGGAGCGCTTTTTCAACACGACGATCTGGTTTTGCTCGGACACGCCCTACCCTCACGGCCAAATGCCATAATGATATACCTTCATGACAACAATTACCCGGGCGGTGCCCGCGCGCGTCCGGTCAGGCGCCCGCATCAACCCCTTTGGCCAGATCGTCGTACGACGGATCCTGACCATCGTAGGCCGCCCAGTCCGTGGACACCCGTCGTTCGTCGATCAGGGTACGCTGGAACAAACGATCCGCCTTGAACCACTGCCAGACCCTGGCACGCGCTTCGCCGCAGTCGCTGATCTGGATCATCTCGTAGAGATACAGATCGCGCTCATCGCGCCGGGTCCAGTTGAGCATCATGGTGCGATTGTAGGTATCGAGGTCCACCTTGGCTGCCCAGCCGTCGATCTCGGTGTAGAAAACGAGTCGACCGTTTTCGTAGCGCGTCGGAAAATCACGCGTTTCAGTTTTGCCGTCGGCCCAACGGTAAAGATTGGTCTGGTGATATTCACTGTCGCTGGGCAGTCGGCAAAGCAGTCGCGATTTGTGTTCGTCGATCTTGTCGCCTGCCGCGTTGTAGTAGCGATAGTAACCCTCCCACACGCCTTCATGGCGCGCGAGCAGCGGCATCTCGGTTCGAATGGACATGGGACTTGAGTTCTCCGTCGGGAAGTCGAGATACAGCATAAAGCACGGAGGGCGCCGGTTGCACGCCACGTCAGGAAGGCAGCGTTACGGCCTCCATGCTTACTGCAAATGGCGCCTCAGAGCGCATGGCCACGGCGCCCACATAGCCGCTGCGTGGCTCGAGGTGCGCCAGGTGCCACGGCGGCTCGTCCGAGGGCGGGCTCGCCAGCACGGCCGGACGCGCCGCGGGATCAAGCACCACGCACAGCGCTTTGAGATCGGCCCGAAACCCCTCGCCGGTGGCTTTGATCAGCGCTTCCTTGCGCGTCCAGCCGCAAAAAAATGCCCGCTCACGCAGCGCGTCAGGTACGGCGCGCCAAGCCGCAATCTCTGCATCGCAAAACACCGTTTCAGCCACTGGCGCCATATCGGACATGGCACGCAACGGTTCCACATCCACCCCCAGCGGCGCACGCGAGGTGACCGCAATCAGCGCAATGTCCCCGGCATGGGTCAAATTGAAATGCAGGTGCCGATGATCAACCAGCTCGGGCTTGCGATGCAGCGGCGCCCGTATGCCTACATCCTGTGGCCGCAATCCGAGCTTCTCGCCCAGCACGAGACGCAGCCCAGCGTGGGCGGCCACGAAACCAAGCCGGTCTTTCTCATGGACAAAGCGCCCGGCACGCGCGCGTTCGGCTGCGTTCATCAAAGGCTTGCACGCCGCCGCTTTCTGAGCGCAGATGCGCAAATCGACCGTGTAGACCTCAACCTGATCATCACTGCTCATGACATTGCCGCATCCAGGTGAATCCGCATAGCCGTATTAGAGGCAAAATCATTATGTCTATGCGCATTTTGAACACTTTCGTTTTATTCTTGCCTCTTACTGAAAAAGGCACATCCATGCTGCGTTGTGCTGCGATTGAGGTAGGCAAGACTGACCGAAGTTCAGTCAAGGGTAACTGCAGTGCCGCAAAGGGCAAACTACAGCGGGGGGGCACCGGCTGATCTTGCCATATCGGAGTTGCATCAATGATGTTGCAGCGCAATGGCACGATAAGATCATGAAGAATGTGCAGGACATATATCCGGCGACGCCAATGCAGGAGCTTATGCTTCTGCACACGCTTGCCCGGCGCAGCGACGACACGCTGCTGAGCCAGTTCGTGTTTGCCATGGAAGGCGCGGTGGACGCCGACGCCCTTGATCTGGCCTGGCAGGCCGTGGTGGCACGACATCCCATGCTGCGCACCGCCTTTGTGACCCACAAAGTTGAGCAACCGTTGCAGGTTGTACGCCAAACCGTCGCACTGCCGTTTGAGCTTGTCGACCTGCGTAACGACGCCGATCAGGACGCAGCTCTGGCGCGACTGTGCCGCGACGATCGACACAAGGGTTTTGATCCGGCGCGCGCACCACTGATGCGGCTGTTTCTTGTGCGCCTTGGTGATGAGAACTGGCGTCTTGTCTGGACGTCCCATCATCTGTTGATGGACCGCTGGTGCCTTGGACAGATATTTCGCGACCTCGATGACGCATATTCAACCTGTTTGCGTGGACAGCAAGCAGCACTGCCCGCAGCACCGAACTTTCGTCAGTATGTTGACTGGCTCGCACAGCAGGATCCCGCCGCCGCCCGCACCTACTGGCATGATCAACTCGCCGGTTTCACCCACCCGACGCCGCTGGCATCGACGCGACCGGCAGCGCCCACCGTTCAGGCCAGCAAATTCTCATTGGCTGAGGCGTCGGCCCGCGCCCTCGATGCGGCGGCCCAGCGCTTTGCGGTCTCCAAAGGCACGCTGGTGCAGGCGGCGCTGGCGCTGGTGCTGGCCGAGGTCAATCGGGTGCGCGACGTCCTGTTCGGGATCGCCGCGGCTGCGCGCCCCCCGGCGGTTCCAAACGTCGAGAGCATTGTCGGCTCCTTCGTCAACAATCTTCCGGTGCGCACGCAGCTCGACGCGACACGCTCGCTTGCGGCATGGCTCAAGTCGATCCAGCACAGCGCATTCGCACGCAGCGACTATGAGTACCTGTCGCCGCTGACCATCGCAGATCAGGTGGATCTGCCCGAGGGCGCGGCGCTTTTTGACACGTTGTTGGTGTGGCTCGCGCCGTCTGCCGCGCGGCTACCGCTCGACATGACGCCAATGTCGGACGAAATGGCCACCGCCTATCCCCTGACTATCAGCATTGCTGAACATTCGACGTCGCTAACGCTGCATGTGCATCAGCACGCAGACGACCCGGAGCACGCCGCGCACATTCTTGATCGATTGCGCCACTACTTGCAGGCGCTGGCCGCTGCCAACGCCGAGGATGCCCTGCAAACCGTGTTACCGCCCGGGCTGCCCGAGTTGGCGCCTGCCTCAACGCGCGCGGCATCGACACCGCCGCTGCTCCCGGCCAAGGACACGACCGAACAGGGCACGGCAGGCCGTGAGATCATTCCACCGGCCATGATGCAGCAGCTTGTCGCGCATCAGTTTGCGCGCGCTCTGGATCTTGATGACGTCGACCCGGATCAGGACTTTTTTGAGCTGGGCGGCAATTCACTGCGCGCAGCACAACTGCACGCCAACCTGTGTCAGGGCACGCGCAGGAACGTGCCGCTTCTGGCCTTGTTCAAGCAGCCCACCGTCAATGGCCTCACCCGCACCCTCACAGAAAAGGAGTGGCCGGCAAAACCCGGCATGGTTCTGCCGTTGCGGACGGGGCGCGGCTCACCGCTGGTCTGCGTTGCATCGCCAGAGGTCAACACGCTGGGCTATTTCGTATTGTCGCGTCGGCTGCCGCCACACGTTGGCGCAGCGGTGCTGCAGGCGCCGCCGCTGTCCGACACGCCAACGCCCATGGACCCGGACATCATCGGACCCATGGCGCGCGACTACGTGAAAGCGTTGCGCGAATACCAACCTGAGGGGCCCTACAAGCTGCTCGGCATGTGTGGCGGTGCGCATCTGGCGCTGTCGATGGCGCGCGAGCTTCTGGACGACGGCCAGAAGATTGAATTTTTCGGTGTGGTCAACACCTGGAGCCTGTACTCGGTGTCATGGGTCTACTATCTGCACCGCGCACGACGGGTGCTGGCCTACTATCGCCGACGCCTGGGCGGACTTTTTGGCATATCGCCTGCCACAAAACCGGCGAGCAAAAGTACAGAAGCGCCGGCGGCGCCTGCGCAGGTAGGGCCTCCCAACGAGGATGTGGGCCTGGGCAGTCCGTGGATACGTGACGTGGGTTTCGCGCATCGTAATCCCGGCATCGAACAACTGCCGTTGCGCGCCCATGTTCTGCGTATTGAACGCCAGCAGTACTGGCGCATCCGCGACGACGCCCTGGGCTGGAGTCAGTTTTTCGACGCGACCAGCGTACACCGCGTGCCCGGCCGGTATCACGACAACCTGATGCGTGAACCGTACGTGATGGATTTGGCCAGCGCGCTCGTCCCGCTACTCGACGCAGACCCGCAAACAGGCGCAGAATCCGCGCCATCGCCAGCAAGAAAAGCAACAACGGAAGCCCTGTCATGATCCGATCATTTCTGATTCTCTGCCTCGCAATGTGCGCGGCACTCGCTAACGCTCACGCGCCGAATCAAAGCTACGTGTTCCTCGATGTCTATGACGACTCGATCGACGGTCGCGTGGAAATCATGATGAAGGACGTCAACGCCATTCTTGGCCTTACCCTTCCGGAAGACGGCAAGGCGACCCTAGATGACGTGCGCGACGCCGTGCCGATTGTTCAGGCCTACGTCCGCGACAACGTCGGCATGGGCGTCAATGGCAGCGAGCTGTCGATGCCGTTCACCGATTTCGGCATTACCGAGCTGCCCCTCGGTCAGTACCTGTCGCTGCATTTCAGCTTCAAGGATCTCGCCACGCCGCCGGAGCGGATCGACATGCGCTACGACGCGATCCTGACCGAGCGCCCCAGCCATCGGGCGTTTATGGTGATCGAAGATAACTGGAAGACCGGGACGTTCAATGACGAGGGCAACATCGCATTGAGCTTTGTGCCCGGCTCGGGCGTCCTGACGGCCGACCTGTCTGATAGCAGCACACTGACCGGCTTCATCGCCATGGTCAAAATGGGCGTGCATCACATCTGGATCGGCATTGATCACATTCTTTTCTTGCTTGCCCTGTTGATTCCGGCCGTTGTGCGCCGACGCGACGGCAAGTGGGTGCCGGTCGACAGCTTCAGCGATGCGCTGATCTATGTTCTGAAAATCGTCACCGTGTTCACAATCGCGCACACGATTACGCTGTCACTGGCGGCCCTCGGTAAGGTGTCGCTGTCGTCACGCGTCGTCGAGTCGATCATCGCGCTGTCGATCGCCGTGGCCGCTCTCGACATCCTGATTCCGATCTTCAAGTCGCGCATCTGGCTGATCGTGTTCGGCTTTGGCCTGTTCCACGGGTTTGGCTTCGCCAGCATTCTGGGCGGTATCGGCATCCCGCCAAAATATCTGGTGCACTCGCTGCTCGGCTTTAACGTCGGCGTCGAGCTGGGACAAGTTGTGATCGTCTGCCTGCTGTTCCCGCTGCTTTATCTGATTCGCAACAGCGGCTTCTACATCCGCGGCGTGCTGCGCGTGGGAGCCATTGCGCTGATCGTGATTGCCATGTACTGGTTTATCGAGCGCGCGCTTGAGATCGACCTGCCGGCCGGCGCCATCATGAACTGGTTCCTGGGACTGTTTGGCTGATGGACTTTGCGTTCAGCAGCGAGCAGCTCGATTTCAAGCGCAAGGTGCATGAGTTTGCGCGCGAGCATCTCGTGGACGACGTCGTGGCGCGCGATCGCGAGAGCGTCTTTGATCGCGACCTGTGGCAGCGCTGTGCTGACTTTGGGCTGCTGAGTCTTGCGGCAGGCAGCCGCTGGAGTTCACATGCGGACACCGACTTTCTGACCGCACTGCTCGCCGCCGAGGCCCTTGGCGAAGCCTGTCCCGACAATGGTCTGGCCTTTGCGGTCAACGCCCACGTCTGGACAGTGCAATTACCGATCCTGAAATTTGGCAGCGAGGAGCAAAAGGCGCGCTATCTGCCGTCGATGTGCGACGGCAGCATGATCGGCGCCCACGCGGTGACCGAGCCTGAAACCGGCTCAGATCTCTACAGCATGTCTGCGACGGCCGCTCGCGTGGACGGCGGCTATCGACTCAATGGCCACAAACACTACATCTCACTCGGCCCAATTGCCGACGTGGCGCTGGTCTTTGCGCTAACCGATCCTGACGCAGGCAAGTGGGGCGTGTCGGCGTTTCTGGTCGAGATGCAGAGCGACGGCGTCCGCGTCGGGCCAAATCGGGAAAAAATGGGACTGCGCACGGTACCATTTGGCGATCTGTTTTTCGAAGACGTGTTTGTCGCCACGGAGCAGCGCCTGGGACCGGAAGGCGCCGGCGTGAGTCTGTCGTCAAGCTCACTGGAGTGGGAACGCTGCGCGATTCTGGCCAGTCAACTCGGCGCTATGCAGCGCCAGCTCGACGAATGCGTGACCTTTGCGCGCGAACGGCGTCAGTTCAAAGAACCGATTGGTCATTTTCAGGCTGTGTCACATCGCATTGTGGAAATGAAACTGCGCCTGGAAACCTCGCGCCTGTTGCTCTACAAGGTGGCGTGGCTCAAACAAACCGGTCAGAACGCCATGACCGAGGCTGCGCTGCTAAAGCTGCATCTGAGTGAGTCGTTCATGGCGTCGAGCCTCGACGCGATTCGAATTCACGGCGCGCGCGGCTATGTCAGCGAGTTTGGTATCGACCGGGACGCGCGGGACGCCATCGGCGGTACAATCTACGCGGGCACCTCTGACATACAGCGCAACATCGTTGCACGGCTGCTCGGTCTGTAGCGTGACCGGGTTGATTCATGATTGGCTGGCCCGCCACGCCGAGCGCACGCCCGACCGGCCGGCCGTCTGTTTTCTGGAGTCGTCGCTAACCTACTCAGAACTCTTCGCCCAGGCCAATCAACTCGCGCACTGTTTGCTTGAGGCGGGTGTTCAGCCCGGCGACCGCGTGGGCATCTACATGGACAAGAGTCTGTACACGCCCGTGGCGCTCTACGGCATCATGAGCGCGGGCGGTGCCTATGTGCCGCTGGATCCGTCAGCGGGCGCCGAGCGCCTGGCAGGCCTGCTGCGCGACGCGGACATTCGCATCATGATCAGCGCTCATGGCAAGCGCCGCGCCCTGCGCGCGGTCGATCGTCTCGATCAACCGCTGCACACGATTGTCGGGGTTGAGATGGCCGACCTCGAGGTGGCAACGATCCGTCATGAGGTGGTGTCCGCCGCGCCCACGACGACGGCCAACGTCGAGGTCTCACCCGACAGCCTGGCCTACATTATTTACACCTCCGGCTCGACGGGACAGCCCAAGGGCATCATGCACACGCACGGCAGCGGCCTGGCGTTCGCAACGTGGGCGGCAGCGGAATACGGTCTTTCGGAACGCGATCGTCTCAGTAACCACGCCCCCTTGCATTTTGATCTGTCAATATTCGATTATTTTGCCGGTGTCGTTGCCGGCGCCTGCACCGTCATTATTCCCGAGGAATACACCCGGCTGCCGGCCAGTTACGCCGAGTTGATTCACACCCAGCGTGTGAGCGTGCTGTTCACCGTACCGTTTGCGCTGATTCAGCTGTTGCACCTGGGCGCCATCGAACGTTTCGAGTTTGACGCCCTGCGCTGGGTCATTTTTGGCGGCGAGCCCTTCGCGCCAATCCATCTCACTGCTCTGATGGCGCGCTGGCCGCACGTGCGTTTTGACAATATGTACGGCCCCGCCGAGGTCAACGGCGTGACCCACTACACGGTGCCGGACGATCATGATCCGACCGCGGCGGTGTCGATTGGCCGCATCGCGCACACCGCCGCCGCGCTGATCATGAACTCAGACCATACGCCGTGTGCTCGCGGCGAGGTCGGCGAGCTGTGGATTGATTCGCCCACGATGATGCGCGGCTATTGGAATCGGGACGAACTGAATGAGGCGGTGTTTGTTACAGCCTGCAACAACGCTGGCGCCAGTGTGCGCTATTTTCGTACCGGTGATCTGGTCAGTAAAGGCGAGGACGGTCTGCTGCATTTTGCCGGACGCAAGGATCGTCAGGTGAAGATTCGCGGCTATCGGGTGGAGCTCGATGAAGTGGAACTCGCGCTCACCGGACTGGACGATGTGGTTGAGGGCGCCGCCTTCGCCCTACCCGACGAGCAGGGCAGTAACCAGATTTACGCGCAGGTCACACTTGGCGACGACGCCGCTGGCGACCTGAGCATTTTGTCCCGATCGTTACGCAGTCGTTTGCCGTGGTACGCGATGCCGGCAACGCTGTCCATCGCGGCGGACTTTCCGCGGACGACCAGTGGCAAAATAGATCGTCGTGCGCTTGCCCGGCAAGCACAAGAACAACAGCAATCATGATTCGGACTAACTATCGATGACTCTTGAAGACACGTTACTGGACTTTATCCGCACGGAGCTGCTCGACGACGCCGACGATCTTGGCATCGATGACAACCTGCTCGCAGACGGCATGGTGGACTCACTGGGCATGTTGCGCATGATGGACCATATCGAACAGACCTTTGGTGTCACGGTGCCGCCCGAAGACTTTACGATCGAGCATTTTCGCAACGTCGAGCGACTGGTTGCCTATCTCGGCGCACGCGGCGTAAAGGCATCCGACTGAGGTGGATGGACGCAGCCAACCGTATCCGCTGACGCGCAGTCAGCAGCTCATCTGGACCGGCCAGCAGCTTCAGCCGTCCGAGCCGCTGTACAACATGGCGCTGTCATTTCGGATCAAGGGCGATCTTGATGTCGAGGCGTTTCGCGCCGCGTTCGCACGCCTGATCGAGCACGCTGACGCGTTGCGCATCACGTTCGCCGAACGCGACGGCGTGGCCCACCAATACGTGCAGGACCAACTCGACTACGCGATCGAACTGATCGACCTGTCCGGCGACAAGGATCCAGAGGGCGCACTCGCAGCATGGCAGTCGCAGCGCGCTCAACGGCAATTCGATTTATCACGCTGCCTGTTTGACAGTGCGCTGGCGAAGGTCGGTGACAACGATCACGTCTGGTTTTTCAACCAGCATCATTTGACCACGGACGCGTGGTCGACGGCCGTGCTCTACCGTCACATGGCGGCGCTCTACAGCGCGCAGTTGGCCGCTACGCTCGACGATCTGGCACCGCTACCGTCGTTCATCCAATACGTAGAGGCCGAGCAAACCAGTCGTGCGAGCAAGAGCGCAACACGCGCCAAGGCATTCTGGGACGATGCGCTCAAAAGACCGTTTGAAGCATCAAGTTTTTATCGCCCAACACCTGCTGAGCGCAGTGGCCGAACGCGCCGCATCCCGTGCGACTTCGGTGTCGAACGCACGCAAAAGCTCGCGCAGCGGCTGCAGTCCACGCCGTTCACTGCCATCACACCGGAGCTGGCGCGGTTCCAGTTTTTCGCCACGATCTACTTTGCGTGGCTGCATCGACTCAGCGGAGAGCGCCATCTGTCAATCGGAACACCGACGCACAACCGCAGCGCAACGACATTCAAGCGCACGCCAGGCATGTTCATCGAGGTCTTTCCGCTGCAGGTCTCGTTCGACGACGGCGAGACGTTTGCGTCGCTGTACAAAAAAGTGGCACTGGCCGCACGCAATCTGTTGCTCAATGCGCCCTCAGGCAGTACCAGCCACGCACATCAGCGCGCCTATGACGTCGTATTGAACGTCATCACGGCGCAATACGGCGATTTTGCCGGACATGAGATGACGTCCACATGGGTGCACGCCGATCACGGCGATCGCGGGCATCTGGCACGCATTCAGGTGGAGGACTTTGACCGGGCGGACGCCCTGCGCGTGCATTTTGATCTGCATGAGGATGTCTTTAAAGGTGAGGACATTGATCGTGTGCGGCGCGACTTTCTCGCGCTCAACGACGCCATGTTGCGCGAACCGCAGCAGATCATTGACCGGGTCACGCTGATCGATGAGGCCGGCGCCGCCGTCAAGCTCGCGCTCGGGGCCTCGCAGGCAACGACGCCGCCGCCCGAGGACACGGTCGTGAGCATGATCGACCGCATCGCGAGCGCGTCACCGGAACGCGCCGCCGTCGTGGTCGGCGACGAGACGATGACCTTTGGCGATTTGGTCGCCAGGTCGCAAACCCTGGCCAACGAGCTTGGGAAGCGCGGTGTACAGCACGGCGACCGCGTTGCATTGGCACTGCCGCGCAGTCGCCGCGCGATCATTGCGATGCTGGCGGTGCAGCGCCTCGGCGCCGCCTACGTGCCGCTTGATATTGCCTACCCGGCGCAGCGCATAGCGCTGATGCTCGACGACGCAGCGCCCCGGTTGGTCATTTGTGATCCCGCCTCCGCTACACCCTTGCCGCCGGGTCACGAGCGCTACGAGCTTCCGACGCTGCCCTCGCCGAGCAGCGCCACGCCCACCTGCGGCGCCGAACTCGAAGACATCGCATACATAATCTATACCTCCGGCTCGACGGGACGGCCCAAGGGCGTGGAAGTGCCGCACGCCGGCCTTGCCAACTACGCCGCATGGGCGGCTCGCACGTATCACGACGGTGAAGCCGCCGGCTGGCCGCTTTTCTCCTCACTGGCCTTTGACCTGACCGTGACATCCATCTTCGCACCGCTGGTCGACGGTGGCTGCATCGTGGTCTATCCCGAGGGCGACGGCGCAGGTGATCTTGCCATCAGAGACGTCATTGCCGACAACCGTGTCGACGTCATCAAACTCACGCCTGCACACCTGAGTCTGATTTTGCCCATGGATCTGACGACCTCACGTGTGCGCACGCTGATCGTCGGCGGCGAAGATTTCAAGCTATCGTTGGCGCGCGCCGTTAGCCGCCAGTACGACGACAAGGTGGCCATCTATAACGAATACGGGCCAACCGAAGCCACCGTCGCGTGCATGATTCACCGCTTTGATCCGGCACGCAGCACCGGCCTGTCGGTACCCATCGGGCGCGCGATCGATCACGCGCACATTTACATCATTGACGCATTCGGGCAGCTGATGCCACGCGGTACTATCGGAGAAATCGCGATTGGCGGCGTGGGCGTGGCGCGCGGGTATCGCAATCGACCGGCACTAAACGCAGAGCGGTTTATCGCCAATCCGTTTCGCGAGGGAGAGAGACTCTACCGCACAGGCGATCTGGCGCGCTGGCGCGACGACGGCACGCTGGCCTATCACGGCCGACGCGACGAACAGATCAAGGTCAACGGCGTGCGCATCGAGCTCGGCGACATTGATGCAGCGCTGTCAGCCGTGCCCGGCGTAGAAAGCGCGGCCGCCCGCCTGACCACCAGCGAAGAAAGTGCCGAAGAGCTTTTTTGTCAACGCTGCGGTTTGTCCGGGCGTCATCCGAGCGCGCGTCTGGACACCGAAATGGTCTGCCACATCTGTCGCGTGTATCACGACGAACGCGAGCGCGCGCTGAAGTATTTTGGCTCGATCGATGAACTGCAGCGCATCGTGGATCAGGCCATCACCGGCGCACCCAACAAGCCCGATTCAATGGTGCTACTCAGCGGTGGCAAGGACAGCACGTTTGCGCTGTGCCAACTGGTGGACATGGGCCTCACTCCATTGGTGTTCACCCTCGACAACGGCTTTATTTCCGAAGGTGCCAAGGCCAACATGCGTCGGGTTACCGACAAGCTTGGTCTGGAGCTGGTCGTCGGCAACACGCCGGCGATGAACGAGATTTTTGTCGACAGCCTGCGGCGCTTCAGCAACGTGTGCAACGGCTGTTTCAAAACCATCTACACGCTGAGCGCGCAGCTCGCGCGAGCGCGTGGCATCCGCTACATCTTCACGGGCCTGTCGCGCGGGCAGATATTCGAGACACGGGTCGCCGATCAGTTCCAGCAGCGGATCTTCGATCCGCAGCAGATTGATCGCAACATCATCGAGGCGCGCAAGGCCTACCATCGTGCCGACGATGCAGTTTCCCGCAACATGGACGTCAGTGCGTTCGAGGACGACGCAATTTTCGACGAAATCCAGTACGTCGATTTTTATCGCTACACCGATGTCAGCCTGGACGAGATGCTCAACTACCTTGCGCATCGCGTGCCCTGGGTGCGCCCCGCCGATACCGGCCGCTCCACCAACTGCCTGATCAACGAGGCGGGGATTTTCGTGCACAAGGCCGAGCGCGGCTTTCACAACTACTCCCTGCCCTACAGCTGGGACGTGCGTCTGGGCCACAAGCAGCGTGATGCGGCGCGCGAAGAGCTCGAAGATCACATCAATGTCGACAACGTCCGTGCGATTCTTGACGAGATTGGCTATGAGATGCCCGGGCCCGAGCAAACTCCGGGCGCCCATCGGCAGCTTATTGGTTACTACGCCGGCCCACGCGAGATCGACACGGCAACCCTGCGCGCCGAGCTCGCCAACACGCTGCCAGCCGCCGTTATCCCGACGCAATTTGTGCATCTGGAGCACATGCCGTTGACGCCCAACGGCAAACTGGACCGCGCGGCCCTGCCCGATCCGGACGCGCTGCGCCCGTTGCTTGATGTCGAATACGAAGCACCTGACGGCGTTGTCGAACGCAAGCTGGCCTCGATCTGGCAGCAGGTGCTCGGCGTTGATCGCGTGGGCGCCAACGACAACTTCTTCGATCTTGGCGGCGATTCGATCCTGAACATCCAGATCGTTGGCCGCGCGCGTAAGCACGGACTCACGCTGAAACCCCAGCAGATATTCGAACACGCAACGGTGCGCCAGCTGGCGCGCGTGGTTGGCGACACCGAACAGGTGCTGAGCGAACAGGGCAACATCGTCGGGCCTGTCGCACTCAACCCCATTCAGGCGCGCTTTTTCGAACGTCAGGCACCCAATCCCGATCACTACAACCAGAACGTGGTGCTGTGCGCGACAGGATCCATCGATGCACTGATGCTTGAGGAGGCGTTGCGTCAGATTCTGGTCCATCACGATGCACTGCGCGCCCGCTTCGAGCGCGCGCCCGACGGCTGGCAGCAGACACTTCTGGCACCGGATCAGGTTCGCGTCGAGCTCGCGCGTCACGACATCAGCACGGCACCGGCGGCATCGCACGAAACCGAACTTGAACTCATCATCAAGCACGCCAATACGCAACTGTCTATTGAACGCGGCGAGCTCGTGCATGCCGTGCTGATTGAACGCGGCGACTCGTTGCCGCCGTGGCTGGTTGTCGTTGCCCACCATCTGGCCGTCGATGGTGTGTCGTGGTGGATTCTGCTTGAGGACCTGCAAAATACCTACGGCCAGCTTCACGATGCCCATCCGGTTTCGCTGCCACCGAAGACCACGTCAGTGCGTCGCTTCGCCGAAGCGCTGACCGACTATGCCAACGACAGACCCACGCGCTGGACGGACACCGTGACAGCGCCATCGGATGTCAAAAACCTGCCTGCCAAGTCGACGGCAAGCGGCCGCTTTGTCGCCGGTGACGCCGCCACGCTGAACACCGTGTTTGGTCGCGAAGAAACGACGGGTTTGCTCGTCGATGTGGCCAGCACATGGCGTGTACAGGCCCCCGACGTGCTGCTGAGCGCGCTCACCCGTGCGCTGGCAAGCTGGAGCGAAAGCGCCACCGTCTACGTGGAGATCGAAAACCACGGGCGCGAGAACATCAGTACGGATGTGGATGTGCTGCGCACGGTGGGGTGGTTCACCAGCCTGTGTCCGGTCGCGTTTACCATCCGCGAGGATGCGGCTCTGGCCGATCAGGTACGCGATGTCAAAGACGCGCTGCGTGCGCTGCCTGATCGTGGCCTTGCCTACGGAGCCATTCGCTATCTCACCCCCGCCCGCGCCGCGCGGGACGCCCGCGCCGCGGCGCCGCGGCCAGAGATTCAGTTCAACTACCTTGGGCAATGGGATCGTGCCCGGGCCGGTGGCCATTACTTTACCTTCACCCGCCCGATCAGCCTGAGCGAGGATTCGCTGATGCCGCGCGAACATCCGCTTGCGGTTGACGCGATCGTCTACGATGGCAAGCTGACGGTGATGTGGACATTCGATCCGCATCGATTCGGGAGCAGCGCCATCAAGACACTCGCCGCCGATTTCCAATCCTCGCTGCGCGCCATCATTGAAAGCGCTCGCCGCGGCGAGCGTGCCGCCCTGGCACCGAGCGACTTTCCGACTGCGGGGCTCGATCAATCCGAGCTTGACGATCTGCTTGGCGACTTCGGCGAGGAACTGTGAACGCGCGCAATATTGCGTCCATCTCGGCCCTCACGCCGACGCAGGAAGGCATACTTTTCCACGCGATCGCCGACGACAATCGTGCGGCCTATCACAGTCAGTTCAGCGCCCGAATCGACGGCGACCTTGACGCCGCGCGCTGGCGTGCTGCCTGGGACCGGGTCATCGCCCGGCATGATGTTTTGCGTACCCTGTTTACCTGGGAAGGACGCGATAAGCCGCTGCAAATCGTGCGCGAACGCGTCGAAACGCCATGGCAGACACTTGACTGGAGCGCGACTTCAACCGACGAGCACCCGGCCATGCTTGACGCGCTGTTGCAGCGCGACCGCGATCTTGGCTTCCAGCTCGACCGAGCGCCGCTGCTGCGACTGATCCTGATCCGTTTGGGTCCTGAGCGTCAGCGCTTCGTATTGACCTTTCATCACCTGATTCTCGACGGCTGGTCCATGCGGCTGTTACTGGACGAGGCGCAACACATTTATACCAGCGCCGACGCGCTGCCTGGACATGCTCCCTCGTTTACGCGCTTCGTCGAGTGGCTCGCTGCCCGCGACACCAGCGGTGACGAGGCGTGGTGGCGCGAGCGGCTGAGCAGTTTTGACACGCCGACATTTCCTCAGGTGCACGACGGCACGGCAACAGACAACGTGTCGCATCACGTGGTCACGCGGCGACTTGATCGCAGCGAGGCCGACACGCTACGACGCGTTGCCCGCGAGCAGCGCGTAACGCCCAGCAGCGTCGTCGCAGCGGCGTGGGCGCTCCTGCTGGCGCGTTATGCCGGCACTGACGATGTGGTCTTCGGTACGACGGTTGCGGGACGACCACCCGAGCTTGGCGACGTTGAGCACATGGCCGGTATGTTCATCAACACACTGCCGCTGCGAATTCAAACGGACGCCAACGCGACGGTCGCCGACTTTCTGCAGAGCGTACAGCACGCCCAGGCCGAACAACGCGACATGGAAGCCTCGGCGTTAAGCGTCGCCCAGCGGGCCAGCGGCGTCACCGACGGCGAACCGCTGTTTGAGTCCATCCTGGTGTTCGAAAACTTTCCGGCCGCGGCGGCCCTGGAAGCTCGCAACATCGCGCTAAGCATCGACCACTTTGTGGAGTACAGCCATTTTCCACTGGCCATTCTGGCCGTCCCCGACGATCCGTTTGACCTCATCGGTATTAGCGATCCCGAGCACCTGGGCGTGCCGGGCCTGACCGATCTGATGGACAATTTGCGCCACACGCTGCGCAGCTTGCTGGCCAACCCAGGAGCCAGACTGACCGATGTGTCGACGCTCGCCAGCGAGCAATCGCTCAACGTGCTTGAGACGCTCAATGACACCGAAGTTGCGACGCCCGAATCGACCACCTTGTGGCACCAGACTGCCGCGCATGCAGAAGCCTCACCCGAGGCGGTTGCGCTGATCGACGCCGGCGGCGCCACGACATACCGCGAACTGATGCGCCGTGCCAATGCGGTATCCGCCGCGCTGCTTGAAGCCAACATCGTGCCCGGCGACCCGGTGCTGATCGTTGGACCGCGCGGCGCAGCGGCCGTGAGCGCCATCGTGGGCGTGCACGGCGCCGGGGGCGCCTATGTGCCGATTGCGGCCGACGCACCGACCGCACGGGTGACGCGAATCGTGGCCGAGCTGACCAGTTCGGGGCGAACGGTGCGCGCCATTGTCGCCGGCGAGCACAGCGCGACGCTGCCCGCGGACGTACAACACGTCGACATGGCGCACGTTGAAACCACCACGCGCGCCATGGCCGGCCCCAACCTGTCCAGCGCGGCGTACTACATGTTTACCTCAGGCTCCACGGGCACGCCAAAGGGCGTGGAGGTCAGCCAGAAGAACCTGTTTCATTCCGTGCACGCGCGCGATGGCTATTACGACGCGCCCCCAGCAACGTTCGCCCTGCTCTCGTCACTTGCCACCGACAGCTCCGTCGCCGGTCTGTTCTGGACGCTGGGCCGCGGCGGCACGCTTCTTTTGCCGGCCGAACGCGCCGAGCAGGACATTGCCGGCCTGATCGGTTTTCTCGATTCACACAACGCTTCGCATCTGCTGACCGTGCCCAGTCTCTACGCCGTGATTCTCGAACATGCCGGCATGCACGGACTGCCAATGCTGAACGTCGCCATCGTTGCCGGCGAAGCCTGTCCGGAGTCGCTTGTCGACGCGCATCATCGCGCCGCGCCAAAGCGGCAGTTGCACAACGAATACGGTCCAACGGAAACGACGGTCTGGTGCACGTCGGCGCGACTTGAGCCCAACAGGCCCGTGAGCATCGGCCGGCCCCTGGTCAACACGAAAGTCTATGTTCTGGATGCACATCAGCAGCCACTGCCTGTCGGCGTGGCCGGCGAGCTTTACGTCGGCGGCCCGCAGGTCGCCACCGGTTACGTGGGCGATACGCAGCGCACCGCCGCGCAGTTCGTGCGCTCGCCGTTTGCAGCGGACGAACGGCTCTACCGTACCGGCGACCGCGTGCGTTGGCGGCGCGATGGCACGCTGCAGTTTGTCGGTCGGGTGGACGAACAGATCAAGGTGCGCGGATATCGTGTCGAACCCGGCGAAATCGAAGCCCGTCTTTGTGAGCGCGAAGGCGTGCGTGAAGCCGTCGTGCTTTTGCACAGCGCCACGCCCAACGCGCCGCTGACGGCGTTTGTGGTGGGCACCTCCACGCTGGATGCCGCGAGTTTGCGCCGCGCACTTGCCGAAGATCTTCCCGGCTATATGGTGCCGCAACACATTCACCTGCTCGATGCGATGCCGCGCACCGCGGCTGGCAAGGCAGATCGACGCGCGCTCAGCACGCAGCCGGTCACCATTGCCACGCCCGTCCAGGCTGAATCGACGCGTCCAGCGACTGACGCAGAGCGCACCCTTGCAGATATCTGGCGCGACGTGCTCGGCGTCGACAGCGTTGGGCTGCACGACGATTTTTTTGCCTTGGGCGGCGACTCGCTTCTGAGCATTCGCGTGCTCGCACGCGCCGGCAAAGCCGGACTGCGTATCGCCGCCGCCGATTTTTTCGCGTGGCCGACGGTCGCCGGGCAGGCTGCGCATGCTGACCAGTCCGGCGCTCGACGGATTTCGCAAAAGCCCGTGGTAGGCGCGCAGCCGCTCATGCCCATCCAGCACTGGTTTTTCGACCACATCCGATCGGGCAGGCAGCACTGGAACCTGTCCTATCTTTTTGAAGCCGGCGCATCGCTTGCACTGGCCGATGTGCAGCGCGCGGTGGCCGCCGTGCTGACGACGCACGATTCGCTGCGCAGCGGTTTTGAACAGCACGACGGCCGCTGGCACTGCCGGCTGCATGCACCGCAGGAGTTCGACGTGGTCTCGCAGCTGGACCTCAGACAGTGTGAGGCGGACCGTCTTGACGGGGCGATCACCGGCGCGGCCGACACGCTCAACGCGGCTTTTGATCTGGCAACACCGCCGCTGCTTCGCGTGTGCCTGATTGACATGCCGCAGGGACAGCCGCAGCGAGTACTGATCGTTGTGCATCATCTGATTGTCGACGCCGAATCCTGGCGCATCCTGATCGAGGATCTCGAGCTGGCGCTCGGTCAGACGCTTGAGGATCAGCCGATCGCACTGCCCGCCAAAACCGATGCACTGACCACATTCTCCAAACGACTCATCGCGTGGTCGCAGGAAGACAGCTTTGCCGACATTGCACTGCAGTGGCAGACACGCCTCGCACAGCCAGCGCCCGATCTTGCGCCCGACGAATCATCCGACACGTTTACCGAAGCACAGACTCGCGAACATGTCATCGCGCTGAGCGAAGACGACACCTCAGCATTGCTGGCTAGCACCAGCGAGTCGCGTGCCACGACGCTGGAACTGCTGTTGGCCGGTGTGGCCAGCGCACTCGGCCAGCATCTTGATGCGCCGCGCGTGCGTCTTGAAATGGAAGGCCATGGGCGTGAAGCGCAGTTTGAGGATCTGGATATCTCACGCACGGTCGGCTGGATGACCACGGCGTTCCCCATCACCATCGAGGCAGACGGTGCGTGGCAGGATGCGTCGGGCGTACTGCGCCAGGTCAAGAATAGCCTGCGGGAGATTCCCCAGCGTGGATTAAGCTACGGCGTCATCATGGCAGGCCATGGCGAAAGCGCGGCAGCGAAGGGCGTACGCGAACAGCGGCGGTCGCGTGTCCTGTTCAATTTCCTCGGCCAGCGCGAGACCGATACTCCATCGCGCCTGCTGCAGCTTGTCGACGAGCGCTGCGGTCAGGCGCGCTCTGGTGATGCGCCGCGTGCGTATCTGCTGGAGATGAACGCCGTGATTTACGCTGGCCAGTTGACGATCAGCATGGCCTATCCCGCACCCGCAGTGGCAACGAACACGATCGAGCAACTTGGTCAGTCTATACACTCCACACTGCGCGCCCTGGCCGGCAATTCTGCCGACACGGTCGTGCCGCAGGATTTTCCTTTGGCCAATCTCGACCAGCAAGGCCTGAGCGACCTGTCAGACCTGCTGGACGAACTTGACGATTAGGAAGGGCCGAGGGCCAACTCGAGTGCGCGATCGCGCGCGTTGCGTACGTCATCAACGCTAGGTGACACCACAACGTCGGGCGTCACGCCACGGCCACTGTCTGCCTCATCGTAGCCGGTCACGGTACGGATGATTGGCAAACGCAGCCGAATATCGCTCTCGGGCAGCGTCACCGTAAACAGAATTCCAGCGGTTGGCCCAGCGCGGTTTCCACCCGTCGGCTCGCCAACAACACGCGCGCGACCGGTTGCCTGCAGTGCCGTCATCAGCATGGTCGTACCCGATGAGTTGGCGCCTGAACTGAGCAACGTAACGCGACCTTCAAAGGCATGACGAGCCGGCTTGATGCGCCCGCTCCCGCCAAACCACCACGAGCGCATTCGATACATCCCGTCTTCGGTGCGCGAAAACCACCAACGCTTCGGGTTCAACGCGCGCGAATCCCAGCTGCTCAGGTGATCGCGAAGACCATCGAGATCAAGTGTCTTGATCAACTCACCGCGGTGCATGAATGTTGTGTCGTTGATCAGATGCGCCACCAGACGATCTCGTGCATCACCGGACCCGCCACCGTTGGTGCGCAGATCGACGATCAGATGTTCAATGCCGCGTTGTCGAAACGTCTTGAACAGCGGCACGTAGATATCATCCGGATCCACCGGCTTGCGATAGTTGACGAACGAACCCACGCGCAGCAGTGCCGTCTTTTCGTCTGGATAGGTCACCGTAACGGCGTCGGCAAAATTGGCGCTGCCAGCCGCTGCCAGTGTGCGCTGGGCGGTGAGCCCGATACGCGCTACCTCAACGTTTCGGACCTGACCGGCCACGTCGCGCACTTGCAATGCGGCGCTGGCGGGCACGCCCTCAAGCGCCATAAAGTGCTCGATCGCGCCACCGTCAAACTCCAGTGACCAGGCGAGCTCATGACGTTTGACCGCATCGGTGAAACCGTCAACCGGCACATACGGCGCATAGCGCTCAACCAGTGCCGCGATCTCATGCCCGTCAATACTCAGCAGCTCCTCGTTTACCCGTACGCCGCTATCTGGCGCGACGGCAACAACGATGGCTCGACCTTCCACGAGTTCGAAGCGCAGAGGAAGATACACAGGCTCGGTACGCCGCGCTTTGGCAAGAGCCGCGGGCAACTCTGCCTTGGTGTGATCGCAACGTATCAGAGCAAGCACGCCCTGCAGACGCCGATATAAATCGGATGGTTCCATGCCGTCGGCCGCTTCTGCGTCGGTCGTGATCGCACGCCAACCCGCCTCCAGCGTATCGGCCGAGGTATAGCGGTCATACCCCGGATGGATGCGCTCGAACGCCTCCTGCGCCAGCGACACATCCCGCGCCACCTGCTCGGGATCAAGCGCATGACAGGTCAGGCCACACCACGCTGCGGCAACCAGACACCCGGTACGAAACAACACGTTCGGAGACATATGAACCTCATCTACTTCGAAAACACACAACCCGAGCCTGACCGCTGCCATCGGGTATGGCGTCCAAAAATAAGGAAATTCAGTGCTTTACTGAATTTGAGACGTCTCAGAAAGCTGGGACCTGCGCCATGCCGACGGTGTTGTGCCGCAACGATCGCGAAACACCCGGTTGAACGTGGCCTTGGAGTTGAAACCGGCCGCCAACGCGATATCCAGAATACGCCGATCAGGGGCTTCGTTCATGAGCCTCTTGGCCGTATCGATACGCGCGTCGTTGACCATCTGATTGAAATTCAGGCCAAGACCCTGATTGAGCGCGCGCGACACGTAGGTTTCGTTGGTTCCCACGCGCGAAGCCACGTCGCGCAGAGTCAGGCGTGGCTCCAGATGCCACTGCCGTTGCACCATGGCCTGGCGCAGCTCCTGTCCCACCGTTTGCCAGTCCGGTGCGGATGTCTCAGGCGGCGTCGTCACCGGCGCATCATCCGGCTCGCCCAATGCCACGAAAGGTGTACGCAGGCGGGCGAGCGCCTCGATGCCCATCCACAGCAGCATGACGCCAATCAGAAGAAACATGGGAAACCGCGCCCGATAGCTCAGTGGCCCGGCCCAGATGTCGACAATCTCATAGCCAAGCCAAAAGAGCATTGCCATCAGGACCGCGCCCAGAAAACGCGTGAGCCACGACGGGTCGAGTTCCGCGGCAATCGATTGCGTCTCACGCAAGTAGCGTCGATACCGAGACACCAGAACGACCGTCGCGACACCGCAAACCAGTGCAAGACCAATCGACACGCTGATTTGCACGGGCATGACATACGGTAAATGAAACGCCTCGGTGAATCGCCATTTCGCGCGGTAGTCCCCCAGAAACAGGAACGCCCAAGAGTAGTACAGGAACTGGATTGCGCCCGGCGCCAGCAGCCACCAGCGCCAGCCGAGCGGCGTTTTGCGCATCAGCGCGTAGGCGTGCAGATAGATCAGCGGGCCGAAAAAAACCTGATAACTTAAAGGCGCAAACGTCAGCCACGGCCAGACGTCGTAGGCGCCGGCAAAACCGATGATCTGAGGCACGGTATCGAGGCAAAACGCGAGCAGGAAAAGCCCCAACCAGCGACAGGCCGCGACCTCGATTTGCTGTGTCATCAGGCGCAGCGCGATCAGCGCAGTCGGTGCAACCAGCATCAGGAGCGTCGCAGAACGCCAGGTCACATCAAGCGCTGCAATATCCTTCACAGGGTTTGCCGCTCAATCGCGCCCTGGCCGAGTTGGTCGAGCATGCTGCCAAGCGCGTCGCGTTGCCCCACCGGAACATCCACCAGCAAAGTGACGGCGTCATCAAACTCGGTAGCGTAGAGTTGCGCCTCGGTTGGCGCCAGCGCATGCTCGACGCTGGCATGCAGTGAATACGGCACACGCAGGCTCCAGCGTTCAGTCACAAACTGCACGCGCCGCTCGATCTGGTCGAGCGTCTCAACCACGCACTGGCTGTAAGCCCGCACGAGGCCACCGGCGCCGAGTTTGATCCCGCCAAAATAACGCGTAACCACCGCGCCAACATGACCGACCGAGGCATGTGCCAAAACGTTGAGCATCGGCTTGCCGGCCGTTCCACGCGGTTCACCGTCGTCGTTTTTGTCCGCATTGCGCAGATCTCCCGGCGCACCACCGATGTAAGCCCAGCAGTGATGCCGCGCGTCGGGCAAGGCCACACGGCGTCGCTCGAGGAAACGCATGAAGTCGGCGCGGTCGGCAACGTAGTCGATGGCCGTGACAAAGCGGCTGCGTTTGATCACAAGTTCATGCACCACCTGGCACGCAGGCACATCGAAGCGGTCGGTCACGTCGCAGAAGCGGTCTGATTTGTGGACAGATGCGCGGCCATGCGCTCTACGTATGCCACCAGTGGCGTACTTTCAACAAACGCGCGAACCGGACTTTGGTGCGGCACCTTGATCATACCTGCACAAAAAGCGTAGGCGGTTGCGTCAAGCGCGCTGGGCGTATCACCGAACATGAAGGACTGATCGCCCAACAGATCGACGAGACTCTGATAGTCGCTAATGCCGATACGCGCAATTTCCTCCGGCGAATGACGCCCGATACCGTGACCCCGGCTGGCCTTGATCAGACCCTTGCGCAAAACGCCGGGCAGAATGGTCCGCTGCAAAAAAGGCAACGCGCCGAAAAACGCTGGACGCGTGTGCTGCTCCCAGTTGGCCTCATCAATCCAGCGGTAATAGAGCAACGTCCAGTAGGTATGCTCATCCAGCATGCGCCCGAAGGCATGGGCAACCGTGCGCTGCGCGGGACTCAAGTGGCGATCAAGATCCACATCGTACTTCTGGCCAAGATACTCCATGATCAGGTTACTGTCGCCAAGCACGGTCTCGCCGTCACGAATGTAGGGCATCTTGCCTTTGGGAGCCCCGCGAATATGCTGCATACCCGTTTTGACGTCGTGCTCAAGACCGGCCAACTGCAATGCCGTCAACAGCTTCATGCAAAACGGACTGGGATCGATCAGATTCCACTGGGGGCCAAACACATACGCCGTCAGCATGACACGTCCTTTTATTGCGGATTGACTCACAGGATACCTGCCGCGGCCCAAGGCGTCAGGTACACTCGCGCGCATGACGTTTGCGCTGCTTGGTTTGGGACTGCTTCTGGGGCTTTTCGCCAGACATGCGCGCGTCTTGCCGAGCGCAGCGAGCGACTGCATCAATGGGCTGATCATTAACATCGCGCTGCCGGCGATGATCCTGTTACGGGTGCCGGCCATCGAACTCAATCGCGAGGCACTGATCCCGATGGCGCTTGCCTGGTGCGTGATTCTCGCAAGCGCGGCGAGTGTCGCATGGCTGGGACGTGTGTTTCGATGGCCGCGCGAGATTCTCGGGGCCATGCTGCTGGTTGTTCCGCTGAGCAATACCGCCTACCTCGGCCTGCCGCTGATCGACGCGCTGTGCGAACCCGCCGTTTTGCCCTACGCCATCCTTTACGATCAGATTGGCAACTTTATGGGTGTGGCCATCTACGCTTCAGTTGTCGTGGCGCTGCTTGGCTCGGACTCAGATGCGGTGAGTGTTTCTGGCATCGCCAAACGAGTGTTCCTGTTTCCGCCATTTCTGAGCGCCGTCATTGCGCTGGCGCTGCCGCCCGATGCCGTTCCTGTGACCGTACTGCCGGTACTCCAGTGGCTGGCCACCGCGATGGGCCCCATGGCGATGTTTCTTCTGGGTGTGCAACTTGAAACCACCGTTCCGGCACCCATGCGGCGCGCCGTGGTGGTCGGCGGCGGCATCAAGCTGCTGGCAGCCCCAGCGCTCGTTGTCGGGCTGGCCGTTGTATTTGATCTGCGCGGACCCGCGGTGGCCGGCACGTTGTTGCAGTCCGCAATGCCGCCCATGATCACGGCCGGTCTGATCGGCATCGCCGCGGGCTTTTCACGAGCGGTCATCGTTGCGTTAACTGGTGTGGCATCGGTGGCAAGCATCGCGACGTTGCCAGTGGCCTTCTACCTTGCAACCTGGTTGGGTTACTAAAGATCACCTCGAAACGGTCGCTAGAGAGACAAGAGTAGAAGCAAGCGCCTAACCGACCCATGACGGCATATCCATGGCTGGGCAGAGCGTGCCTGTGGCTCGGTCTGCTATGGACACTGCCCGGACATGCGCTCGACCCGAATCGCCAGTATTACCAGTATCAGTACGTTGAAGTGCCACCAGAAGCAGGCCTTGGCCACGGCGTATACGCGGTCGCACAAGACAACGACGGCTTTCTGTGGCTGGCCACCGACCAGGGCCTGGTGCGCTTCGACGGTCACGATACAGAAATCTTCCGCGCGATCGATCACGCCGGCCTGATTTCCAATCGCATCACCAACCTGTGGACCACACGCTCAGGCGATCTGCTGATCGCCTCGAAACAGGGGATGAGTCGCTACCGCGACGGTCAGTTCGAGGCCATCGTTGGCGGCAACAAATGGTCCGCCTATATCCGCGCTATGGCCCAGACCGACGACGGCGTCATCTGGCTCGGCAGCGCCAAGGGTCTGTTTCGCTGGCACGACGATCAGCTCGACGCCGTGTTCAGTGATCGCATTGGCGGCGTACAGGCTCTGGTGACGCACGGCCAACACCTGGTGATTGGCAGCGATGGACTCATCTTCAGAATCGAGGGCCAGAACATCACGGCGATTACCCTGCCACCCCCGCTCAATGAACAGACCGTTACCGATCTGGCGGTTCACAACGAAAAAGTCTGGGGCGTCACCAAGACCGGTCTGTTTTATCTCGATAACGATCAAGCCGTGTACGTCGACCGTCCCGAACTCGAGGGCGTCGTGGCCGAGCGACTGCTCGTGGATCGTGATCAGACCCTGTGGTTTTACGGCCGGCTTTCGATCGGAAGATTTTTGCCAAACGGCGAGATTGAGGTGCCGGAGAACTCGCTGGACAGCCTTGGCATGGGCGTTGAGATGGCGCAGCTTTTCGAAGATCGCGACGGGCGTCTCTGGATGGCTAGTCCGATCTGGCAACTTGGCGCGTTGTTCGATGCTCCACTGCGGCGAATCTCCTACAGCGAAGGGCTGCTCAGTTCCCATATTCAGGCGGTCGGCATTGACGCCGACGGCCATGCCTTGCTGGCCACCGCCGCTGGCATCAATCGACTGGTTGACCAGCGCAGTGAAGTGGTGCTCGAATCCGATGTGTTCGCGGCCACCCCCGCCCGCTGCCTGCTGACCGACCCACGCGGTCGACTGTGGATAGGCACAGACAAAGGTCTGCAGCGTTTCGACGCACAGAGCAAGACACTGAGCGCCGTTGAGAACGTGGACCCTGTGCCGGTCAACGCGCTGGCCGTCGATCCTCGTGACGCAGACTCCCTGTGGATAGGCACCGATCTCGGACTGTTTAACTTGCGCGCCAATGAGGTTGCTGCGCTGCCGGCCACCTCGGGCGTCGCAATTGAATCGCTGTTTTTCGATCGGCGCGGCACGTTGTGGGTAGGCACGGAAACCGGATTGGTGAGTATGGGTGAGCAGACGCTCACGCTGCACGCTTCGGATCTGCCTGCGACGCTGGATGCCGTGCTCGACATCACCCAACTGGCCAGCGGACAGATTCTGGCCACCACGCGCAATCACGGCCTGATCGCCAGCTCGCCCGATGGGTGGCTGCAATACACGGAGCGCCAGGGCCTGCCCAAAAGCAGCATCACGGACATCGAACTCTACGGCGATCAGGCGTGGCTGGTCTCCTCCGCGGGCCTGTTCCGATTTGATGCCACACAAATCCAGAGCGGCGCGTCGCAGCTGGACGTTCGAGCCATCATTTCCCTCGACAATTACCGCCCGCTGCACGTCGACCTGTGCTGCAGCGGTGAGCGCGATGCGTCCGCGGCTCAGGACAACGGCACGCTGATCATCACGACCCGCGACGGCATCATGCAAATGGACATGAAGCGTCCGGATGCGCGACTGCCCGAACCCAGGCCCTATATCCGGACCGTCGTCGTCAACGACGAGACGACGCTGCCGGCCAACGCGCAGCCCATCAAACTCTCACGCAAAACGGACCGCGTCAGGATCGACTATTCCGCGCTGAGCCTCGACCAGGGCGGTCGCCTGATTTTCCGCTATCGACTGCGCGGCAGTGACGATGCCTGGCTGAATATGGGCGCGGCGCGCACGGCCCATCTGGCCAATCTCCCGGTCGGCGACTTCACCTTTGAACTGCAGGCGTCCGTGCTGCCCGGAATCTGGAGCCAGGCCACCTCGACGCTGCAAATTCAGCGAACCCCAGAAATATCCGAAACGTTGCTGTTCCGCGCAGCGCTATGGTTAGCGTCTGTCGGGTTGGTCGCGGGTTTGATCTGGCTGCGCTCGGCGGTCGCGCGGCGTCGCCATCGAGTGCTCGAAGCCCGAATTCAGGAACGCACCCGGGCGCTACGCAGCGTCAACGAACAACTCGAAAACCGCAATCAGGACCTGCGCCGCGCGAGTGAAACCGATGCGCTCACCGGCCTTTTGAATCGTCGCTATTTCGACACACGCCAGCGCGACGACGAACTCGATGCCAGCCTGAGCGATCAGGGCGTTTTAATCATGATCGACATTGATCATTTCAAACGCATCAACGACACCTGGGGGCACGGTGCGGGCGATGCCGTACTGCGTCAGTTTGCCGACGTGCTGCGGGCGGCCACGCGCGAAAGCGACGTCGTGGCACGCTGGGGCGGTGAGGAATTCATGTTGCTGTGCCGCTGCCAGAAAAGCCACGCGCCGGTGCTGCTGAACCGGATTGTGGACGCCGTCCGCGATCACGCCTTCAGCCTCGACAACGGTGATCACATCAACGTGCACAGCTCGCTTGGGGCGGTGCTCTATCCTCTGTGGCCCGGTCACTCAATGGACGACCGGCTCGGCGTACTGCTGGAACTGGCCGACGCCGCACTCTACCGAGTAAAGAGCTGCGGCCGCGACGGCTGGGCTTTACTTGGTGGCGCCAACCCTCCGCTCACTCACCTGCGCATAAGGCGCGCCGGACCGCTGCTCTCGAGTCTGGTCAGTGACGGCCACCTGATCTGGAGCGCAAGCCGCGAGACCATCAATCCGGATGCGGCTGTGCCTGCAACTGGCACCGGCTAACCGCTGCCGCAACAAAACGCCCGTCGTGGGACAGACTGACTTGTGCGCCAGGCCAGACACGGCCCGCAGCGACGATCTGCGGCGCGTGTCGGACGCGACGCGAAATCCAGGCATCCGCCGGAATCGTACCAAGCTTGTCCAGAAGCTCGTGCGCCAGCGCACGCACGGCCTGCGAGGAAGCCGGCATCGACGTATAGCGCGGGTGTTCGTCAAGATCGATGCAAACATCATCAGCAGCTCGAACACAAGCATGTCCGGCAGTCGCCGCCGCGCCGCTGACGCAGTGCACGTATTGCTGTGTCCAGTACCAGCGCACCGCCACCTCGCGCTCGCCGTGAACCACCGATCCATACGCCTGGCCGCGGTGCTGGTTGAAGCGATGCAACTGAGGCGTGTGCACGACAAACTCACGCTGCGAGAACACCAGATCAGCGTTTGGACTCAGCGATTTGTAGGCCGCCTCCTTGGCGCTCCACAGCGACCAGAGCAACCGTTCGGGCTCAGCTGCGGCGGTCAGACTCGCATACTCACCGGAACTCAGGACACGCTGAGCGTAGCGCGGATTGGCGGCACTGCGGCGATTGTCTGCCGCCTGCAGATCGACAACGTCATTACCCGTTGGATGCATCGCTCGCAAAAAAACGCTCTTCCATGGTGATCAGGTGCGCGATGATCTGCTGCGAGTAGTCTCGCGTCTGACGCAGACCTTTTTTCTCAGACATCGGCTTGATCACTTCCATGTCGACGTAAAACTTCTCGCCGGTCGCGGGGAAATCGGCAAAGCCGCCCGGCCTCGTACCACGCAGATACACGCACAACACGGTCGCCTCCGGCACCATGCGCAGGAGCGCCCCGCTGCCGTACGAAAACTCGTCAGGATCGATACGACCGCTGCGACTGCGTGTGCCCTCCGGGAAGATCGAGATGATGTCACCGCGGCGCAGAACATAGGTCATCTTGTCCTGCACACGTCGACTCTCCTCTTGCGAGGCCCCGCGCGTCACCGGTATGCAGCGGCCCAGATAACAGGTCAGTCGCCAGGCCAGCGACTTGTCGAAATTCTTGCGCTCAGGCAGATTCCACGGCAACGCCGACACACTTGTCATATAGCGAAGAAGGGAATTAAGCAGGACGCCCTGAACAATCGAATCGATCAGCGTCAGATGGTTGGTACACAGCAGGATGGGACCGGGATGGTCGCGCCGAATCTGAGCGAACTTGCTGCGCACGCCGGCCGTGTCGATGGCGCTGTAGCGAAAACGCACGTGATACAGGCCGTGGATGATCGGCCCGAAAACAAACATCAGGACGAACGAGACAAGCCGCTGGAGCTCCAATGCGGCTTTGTCTCGCAACGTCATATCAATCAGGCTGTCTTTTCGACTATCAGCTTCACTGCATCGCCGACCGTGCGAATGTTGTCGGCCGCTTCGTCTTCCACTTCGATATCAAACTCGTCTTCAAACTCGAGCATGATGTCGACCAGACGCGCGGAGTTAACCTGCAAATCCTGCAGGATGTCGGTGTCGGCGCTTACGCTTGCCAGCGCATCCGCATTTTTGCAAAACGGCGTGATCACTTTCACGACTTTTTCGTAAACCTGTTGTTCGCTCATGGCAAAGGGTTTCCTGTGTAGAAAAAATTCAATCGAAGCCCGAATTCGGGCGCTAGTTTTCCCATTTTTTGAAAATAACGCAACCGTTAACATCACCAAAACCAAAGCTGGACTTGGCGATCACACGGCCGTCAAACGTTTGTTCTTCGCGCACCACCGAATCGGACACGCGTTCTATATCTGGATGCAGATCCTCGCAGTTCAAGGACGGATGCAAAAAACCCTCATGCAACTGCAGCGCGGCCGCAACGCACTCCATGCCCCCGGCAGCACCCAGCCCGTGTCCGATCATGGACTTGGTGGAATTGATCTTTGGAAAATCGGCATCCGTAACGCCAAGCGCATTTTGCCAGTTGGCGATCTCATGGGGATCGGCAAACGTCGCGGTCAGGTGACCGTTTATCGCGTCCACCTCATGCGCTGCCACGCCGCTGATGGCCAGCGCCTCGCGAATACAACGCACGACGCCCTCCGGATTCGGCGCGGTCATCGACCCGCCGTTGCGATGCCCGCCGCTGTTGACGTGGCCACCGGCGATCTCCGCGTAAATGCGCGCCCCGCGCGCCTGTGCACTTTCCAGAGTCTCAAGCATCAGAAGTCCGGCACCAGAGCCCGGAATAAATCCACCGGCGGTGGCGCTCATCGGGCGCGAGGCTTTCTCTGGCGCATCGTTACTCTTGCGGTTGAGCACGCGCATGGCATCAAAACCCGACCAGATGTAATAGCTTGCCGCCTCGGCGCCACCGGCCATCATGCGCGCAGCGCGTCCTTCACGCAGATGCAGGAAGGCATTGACCACCGCTTCGGTGCCGGTGGTACAGGCGCTGCTATTTGTCGTGACCTGACCACCCAGACCAAGAATGCCGCCGAGTTTGGCCGAAACAGAACTCGACATGATCTGCTCGACCAGCGTCGAGCCCAGACGCCGCACCTTGCCAGCCGCCACTTTGGGCACGAGCCTCTCGGCGATCGTATCCATGCCGCCAATGCCTGTCCCGACAATTGCCCCGGTATCAAAGTCCACCGGCGAGTCCGGGCCTGCCTCCGGCAGGCCAGCGTCGCGCCAGCAATCAATGCCGGCCACGGCCGTGAAGATCATCGACTGATTCATCGCCATGAGATCTTCATCGGTCACATAGTCGCCGGCAATATCCTCAATGCCCTGCGGTGCGCCCGCCACCTGGCAGGCGAATTTGTGTTCGGCCATTTCCTCAACAAACCGAATACCGGACACCCCTTCTCGCAGAGCACGCCCGAATTTTTCATGGCCATGGGCGTTGGGCGCGACGACGCCAAGCCCGGTCACAACTACTCTATGCGTCACTGCGCACTCCTACTCCGGCCAGCGTGCCTTCCGCCGCCAGCTCGCCATTTGCCAAAAACAACTGCACTTCGCTCTTGAGCTTCATGCGCCGAAAATACACTTTGTGGCCCTTGATGGTGACGGTCTCGCCGGGCATCACCGGGCGGCGAAACTCCATCTGGCATTCGCTGAACAGCGTGAGCCAGCTGCCCATCTCATTCTCGTCCAGCGCCTGACTGGTCAGATACAAACCCAGCGCCACGACGCCGGTCTGCGCCATCGCCTCGGTCAGAATCACGCCGGGCGTAACCGGGTTGCCCGGGAAGTGTCCCGCATAAAAAAACTCGTCTTCGCGGAAACGGTAGCGCCCCGTGATGTCGGTATCGCTTAGCTCGACAATCTCGTCGATGAAGCGAAACGGTTTTTGCTGGGGCACGGCAGCCAGTACTTGCTCGGGCGTCATGAAGGGAGCCTCATCGTTTCAGTACACCGCCAATCGAATTGGCAGACTTGTTTGGATAGTCGTCGTAACGAATACCGCCAAAAACACCGACACGTGCATCGCTCACCGTGTAGATAGGCTCGCCATCCACCGCAACCCGGCCATTGCCGATGACCACGGCGTTACCCTGAATCGTTGACAGGCGTCGGATATCCACCTCGTAGGTCACGACCTTGTCGTAAGGGCGAATCTGGCCGAAGAAATCGACATCGCGACAGCCCAGCGCGCGCCCTGATCCGAGCGCACCATTGAGCGCGCAGTACATACCCAGCAGCTGCCAGATAGCATCCACACCAAGACAGCCCGGCTGCACCGGATCGTCGGTGAAATGGCATTGAAAGTACCAGGCATCGAGTGCAATATCCTGCTCCGCGACAATGCGGCCACGACGACCGTTGCGCTCGATTTCAACAATGCGATCGAACATCAGCATCGGCGGCGCCGGTAGCGACGGGATGATGCCCGGTGCGTCGCTCAGCAAGGTTTGCTGACCCCAGGCCAGAAGTTCCTGCTTGCTGAGTTTCTCGCGGCTGGTGAATTCGTCGTAGGTCATCATGCGGCCATCTCCAGAAGCGCTCCGCCCCAACTCAGCCCGGAACCCACGACCGCCATAACAAGCTGATCGCCGGGGTTGATTGCCTGCCAGTTTTGCGACAGCACGCTCGGCGCACCGGCGGCGCCGCAGTTGCCAAAACGGTCGACGTTGAAAAAATGATCCGCCGCGTCAATCTCGCCCCAGCGGCAGGCCGCCTGCAGCATCGCGAGATTGGCCTGATGCCCGATAAAGCGCAGGTTCGCATCCTTGTTGGTCATTTGTTTGCGAAACGCCTTGATCATGCTGACCGTGCGCTTGATCGCAAACGTCTGCACCGTGCGGCCGTCCTGGCGGAAGTGACGATGCTGCAGAAACTGAACCTTGTCATGACCACTGGGCTGCGAAGTAAACGACGTCGTCACAACGCGCAGTGGCGCCTCCCGCACAGGCGAGACCACGAGGGCGCTGCTGCCGTCGCCCCACAGCACGCAACTGTTGCGATCCGAGTAATCGATTTCGCGCGTGCTGTTGTCCGTATTGACCACGAGGACATAGTCCGGCAGTGCGCCCTGTTGCATGTTGCTCAAAAGGTGCAGCTGCGCGGCGAGCGATGAACAGGCCGAATTGATATCCAGCGCCGGCGCATCAATGCCACTTTGTGCAGCGATCGTGCATGCCTCGGCCGGACACGACGACTGCGGCGTGCAGCTACCGGCGATAACCATCCCGATGTCGTCGGCACCGATGCCGGCCACGTCCAATGCCATGGCTGCCGCCCGCGCGCCGGTTTGCGCATTGGTGTAGTGCGAGGCTTCGAGCGCCGCCGCCGGGTTTTTGTTTTGCGTGTCGCGGATGTAGTCCAGCGACAGCACCGTACGGCGCTCACGGATTCCGACACGATCAACGATCCAGTCGTCGGTCGTCCCGATATCAAGCTGCTCCAGAAACTGGTTGTCGATGACGTTGTCGGGATGAAAGTGTCCCGCGCCATGCACATATAGCATTGCGAGCTCCCGCTTACAGTGAGGCGATGTGTTCGCCGCCGTCAACGCGCAGTATGCTGCCGTTGACCCAGGCCGCCTCCTCCGTGCACATCAGCGCAATGAAATCGGCCACATCTTCCGGCGTCGTCGTGCGCCCCAACGGATTACGCATTTGCGCCACCGCCTGCATTTTCGCGCTACCCGGTATCAGCGCGAGTGCCGGTGTCGGCGTGACGCCAGCTTGAATAATATTGCTGCGGATGCCGTGCGGGCCAAACTCAACGGCGATGGCGCGAGACACCGATTCCAGTGCTACCTTTGCGGCGGCCACGGCCGCATAGCCTTTCCATGCCACTTCATTGCCCTCACTGGTCATTCCGAGAACCCGTGCATCGTCTGCAAACAGACCCGCGGCGTGCAGCGATTGCACCCAGGTCAAAAAGCTCGTGCCCATGCTGAAGATCGTGCGCTCCATGTCTTCGGCTTCGATCAGCGCATCGCCATACTGGGCGTCGGTCAACGTATGCAGGGGAGCCGCACCTTCGGCCAGCAATTCGCCGACGGCGTCGTGCACTTTATCGGCCGCTACGTCGAGCTTGGCCGCCAGCGCGGACACCGCATCCGCCACGCGCGTATCGGGCACGGCCGGCGCGACCGGCTTGAGATTGCCAAACGCGATCGAGTGCATAAGCAAACGCACGCGACCGGCGTCGCCCAGATTTTCCTTGAGCGCCTCGATCACTCGCTCGCGCCCGGAATCACTGAGTGCATCGAGATTCATGGTGACGAGCGGTTGCCCGAATTCACGTATCTTCTCGAACTCCGGCTCAATCCGGCGCATGGCACCGCGACGGTCGCGGTGAACAATCAACACACTCATGCCTTCGCGCGCCAGCTTGGCCGCTGCGGCAAGACCAAATCCACTGGAGCCACCGAGAATGACGGCCCACTGATTGGCATCGAATCTGTTCAAGTAATCGCCCTCTGAAACTGACCGCTCCGAGCCAGCGCAGACGCAGTGTACTGGCCTGCGTCCGGCGCGCAACATTTGAGAACGTGTGCAATTGCAGCATTGCCGGGAGCCGCCAATATCGCCGCAAGCAGGACAGCAATTTCAGACGACGGACTTTTCCCTCAATGGTCTCCAGAAACTGTGTAAACAAACGTGCAGCGGCGCGACGAGCAAACAGCCGCGAAACTCGCAAGTTATGTACAAACCGCCGAAACAGGACGTGACAGCACCTCGGCAACTACGTCGAACGTCGCCGAAAACTCATCAACCTGCGAATCTGGAAGTTCGCTGAAGAAACTTCATTTAACAATGCCAGTACAACCACTTATGTCGCATATTGGAGACATTCCAAACCGGGTTGTCACCCTGATAAAGTACCGTCTGTTTCTGGACCAGGTCTGACAGGCAGGACGCCTGATCAGGCCGTTGATGCGACGTTTTCGCTAAGGGTACCTAATGATTTCTTCCTTGATATTTGAAGCCGCAGCGCCGCTGCTGCTGACATTTGGTTGCGCCGCCGGAGTGGAAGCCGCGGACGCGACCGGAGCGCAGCAATCCACGATTACCGTGCATTGCAGCAACACGGATTCCGCGGGCATGGACGAGATCCGTCGCGCCACGCTCATCGGACAAACCTCCTGCCACCGGCCGCCGTCAACGACCGGCAACAAGCAGACCTCCGCCTCTTCGCCCATCGGCGTCATCAACCCGCTGGTTCCGGTGTATGTCCCGGGCAGTCAGGACGGCATCGGCGGCGCGGATCTGACACCGGTACCACCGCGCATCGCGCTGTACGCGACACCGGCCGTGGTCGAGGCTGGCCAGAGCGCCACCCTGTCGTGGGAATCCAATGAGATGGACACCTGCGAGGCCACCGAGGGCTGGAGCGGCTTCAAGCCGGTCGAGGGCAGCGAGTCCACCGGTGCATTAAATCAGAATACGGTCTACAAACTTACCTGCCGCGGTGCCTCTGGCTTTGCTATCGATACTGTGACGGTCGCCGTGGAAGGCGGCGCACCGGTTCCGATCGTCAACATCTCGGCGAACCCGGGCTCGGTGACCGCGGGAAGCGCGTCGACCTTGAGCTGGTCAACACAATACGCCTCGGCCTGTATTGCATCAGGCGCCTGGGCCGGCAGCACACCCATCGCAGGCAGCGAGTCCACCGGCGCGCTGAGTCAAACCAGCACTTACGAGCTCTCCTGCCTGGGTGATGGCGGCGTAACCACCTCGTCCGTGACGGTGAACGTCTCAGCCGGCGTGCAACCCCCGGTCAGCTTCACGAAAGTGCTGATCGACAATGATCAGGCGGCTTGGGGCAAAAACTTTGCCGACGTCAACGGCGACGGCAAACTCGACATCATCGAAGGCGGCGGCGGGCTTGGCACCAAAGTGTACTGGTATCGCAATCCCGACTGGCAGCGATTCCTGGTTGGCAACGGTGGCGGCGGTGACGACATTCAATCCGCCGACATCAATGGCGACGGCGCACTCGATATTGTCGTCAACGGTATTCCGATGAGCTGGTATGAAAACCCGGCCGGATCGGGCGGTAACGTGCAGGGCACCTGGCAGCGCCGCGAAATCGTGAGCTATCGCGGCCACGATATCTCGCTCAAGGACATCGACCGTGACGGCAAAATTGACATCGTGCTGCGTCAGGCCGACTCGGGCACCCCGGGCACACGCCTGTTCCTGCAGGCCAACAACAATCAATGGACCTACGTGCCACTTTGGAATCAAACCCAGGGCACCGGTGGACTTGCCGTCGCTGACATTGACGATGATGGCCGCCTTGACGTCGTCGGCGATGGCTATTGGCTGCGCCAGCCCGCCACCAACATCACCAACGGCAACGCCTGGACGCGCTACGAAATCGATTCGTGGCCGGCCGGGTCGAGCATTGATACTGCCGACATCAACAAGGACGGCCGACTGGACGTGACCCTTGCCGTGTCGGAAGTGGGCACCGGGGATTTCGCCTGGTTCGAGGCGCCCGTCGATCCGCTGACGCAGCCGTGGATCCGTCATCAGATCGACATCGTTGAAGACGTTCACCGTCATCACATTGTGGATTTCAATCAGGACGGCGAACTCGACATCGTATTTGCCGAGATGTATCAGTCACAAACCGACCGGGTTGGCGTCTACTACAATCAGGGCAACGGTGAGAGCTGGATACTCGATATTCTCGAGACACACGGTTCGCACAATCTCGCGGTCGGCGACGTCGACAACGACGGCGACATCGACTTTGTGGGAGCCAACTGGCGCCTGCAGGGTCCTGCCGACGGCGACCTGTTCTTGTGGCGCAATAACAAGAACGATTGAGTCGTGCTGCGGTCGCTCCGGATGCCGTCACGGCGTCCGGAGCAGACTGCGACCCACAGTGATGCGGCCGTCTTCGGCCTGCGCATCAAACAGCACCCAGTCGGTCGCGCCGTCGCGATCAAAGTCGCCGTAGCGCAGCTTGCCAGCGGTCGGCATTTTCTGCTGAACCGTTCGGCGCCCGAAAGGGCCTGACCCGTTGTCCAGAAAAACCTCAAACGCCTTGCCGTTGCCTGAGCTGATGAAATCCATGCGGCCGTCGCCGTTAAAATCGGCGCGACCGCGGGGCATGAAACCCCGTGGGCGAAAGGTCTCAAAACTGATTCCCGTACTGATTTTCTTACGCGATTCGGGTCGCTGCGAGTAGCGGCCATCCTCACCCAGATAGTGGGTTTGCACCAGCGCATCGATGTTCCGCGTGAGCATGATTTCAACCACTTCCAGCACGCTGAACTTCAGCCGGATACGCACCAGTTCGGGCAACCCGTCGCCGTTGATATCGAGCAGCAGATCGGAACTCAGGGCATCCTCGCTGACAAACACGTCGTCGGGCGATTCGAGATCAAACGCGCCTGCGCGATTTCTGTACAGACGCGTTGTGGTGACCGCGTTGGCAAACGTGCCCTCAACATGCGAAATCAAAAGGTCCATGAGACCGTCGCCGTTGTGATCGGCGCCTGAGGTGACGACGCCGCCACTGCCGCGTCTGTGATCCTCAGCGGTCACAAGGTTTGGCACCAGTGTGGTCGTCGGCGCGGCGCTGAAGCCGCCGTCCGCATCGCTTATGAACAGCCGCAGCTCGTGGCGTGTTGCGGCAAGCACGTCACCGCGGCCGTCACCATTGAGATCGCCCAGCGATACGCGCGGCGTGTCGAAGTAAAGCTGTAGCGGGCTCTCAAACGCCACCAGGGACACCGGTCGCGAGACGAAAAAGTTGGCACGACCGCCCACGTCAAGCTGCTGCACTGGCGTGCCGTCCAGCTCCATGATTGTTGCGGCGCCAATCTGCGGAATAAGAAACCGGCGGCGCCCGCCCAGATCATCGTGCACCAGTTTCATCTGGTCGTAGCCGCGCTCATCACTGGCCGCTGCCACCGTACTGGCACCGGGGACCGGAATATCTACTGGCGGCGCCTCGGACATCAATGACCAGACGCCGACCGCGTCGGGGCGCAGCAGCAGCATTTCCACACCCGGTGCCGGGCGCACGTCAGCGAAATCAAAAACAGCGCTCGCGCCGGGAACAGCCCGCTGTCGATCCGGCGTCTCGGCAAAACCACCGTTCTCGTTTTGCAGATAGAGATGAATCATGCGCGACTCACGCGGCGGCAGACCGCCCAGTGTGATCACAATCAGATCATCGCGCTGATCTCCGTCGACATCAGCAAACTGCGCCGCCACGACGCGATCGGGCAGGCGCAGCGAGGTGATCTCAAACGGGTCTTGTGCCGCCTCGGCACTCAGGCAGGCACACGCAAGCACGGTGGCCGCAAAGCACCTGGTTTTTTGCGTCACGATTGCGGCAACACGCGCAACACCTCGCGCGCCAGATCCCAACGGTTAAAGCCCTGCTTGCCGTAGTCCAGACCTCGGCGCACGATCACCACGTCACGCGAGGGCACGACGATGACGTATTGACCACGATTGCCCGCCGTTGCGTACGCGTCTTTGGGCACATCGTTGCGTTCGTCCGGTACGAGCCACCACTGGCCACCGTAGAAATTGCCGCGTTTGGCGGTGGCCGGTGCGGGCTTGCGCACAAAATCGATCCACGACTTTGAGATAAGCGTCTCATCATGCCAGCGCCCATCGTTGAGATAGAGCAGGCCAAAGCGCGCGAGATCGCGTGCGTTGGTGTAGACCTGTGAGCTCAGGATGAAGTCTCCGAATCGATCTGTACTGAGCAGCGTGCTGTGCATGCCGATACGCGACAGCAGCGCCTTGTTCGGAAATGCGTGATACGCCGCGTCGCTGCCCAGTGCTCGCTTCATGGCTTCGACGGCCAGCAGGGTGTCGTAGTTTTCGTATTCCCAAACGCTGCCCGGCGCGCTCACCAAACCGCGGCTGCGCGCCCCGTCGACGGAGCTGGCGCCGGCCCAATAGGCAAGACCGGAACCGGTGGCATACTCCATCCCGAAGCTGTCCACCGGAAACAGGCCGCTGGACATGTTCAGCACATGACGCAACGTGATGGCATCGCGCGGATCATTCATCGGTTCGGGCAAATCCGGCAACCAGTCCGTACCGAGCGGCGCATCGAGCGCCATCTTGCCCTGGTCGACAAGCATTCCGATCAGGGTCACCGCAATGCTCTTGGCGGTCGACCAGGTGCGGGTACGCGTTGTTTGGTCCACTCCGTCTGCATAGCGCTCCAGCACAATCTCGCCCTTGTGCACAACGAGAAGACTCAGCGTGGTTTGCTCCGGCGTCTCACGTTCAAACGCCCAGCGCGCGGCGGCGCACAGCGGGCTGGCGTCCCAGGTCGCGCAGGTTTGAGGGGGGGTTGTGGTGCGATCACCATCCGGCCACGGCAGCGCTGCAAGGCCGGGCACAGCGGGAGTCTCAATTGTCGGCAGTGCTTCAATGTCCGCGGCCGTCTGGTCCGGCGCCATGACCACACAGCCAACGCCGTCGCGGAACGCAGCGCGAATCGCCGTGCCGTGCGTACCGCCGCCCACGCTTAACGACCGGCTCGACGTATCGATCTGATAGGCGCCACCGTCAGGTGTGCCAACGGGCTCCTCGAGATACTTGAGTTCCTGTGCGAAGACCTGATCCAGCGTGCGCCTGGAGGTGAACAAACCGTTGCACATCAGCACGGCCTGCACGCCGTTGCGGATCATTTGCCGCTGATCGGCAAAATAGTCGTACGTGCTCGCCTGATCCGCTTGCACCGAGGCACTGGCAACCATCGCCAGCGCGCCAACGATCAGAGCCCTGTTTGCGTGTTTTTTCACAAGCGTTTTCCCGAATACTGCCTGTCTGCGACTATGCAAGCGGCGTGATGGGAACTCAAGGCGGCGGTGGCTGCTGATGAGTCGACCTTGTATGCTGCACGCCATGGGCATCTACTTTCTCGGGCCAGCCGGCACCTTTAGCGACACTGCGTCCAGCGCGCTGGTCGAGGCGTTGCTGGGCGCATCGGACAACGACACACCGCGCACACCATGCCCTACCATCAGCGCCGTCGTGGACGCTGCTGCTGACACGCAGAGCTTGGGTGTTATCCCCTACTACAATCTGATTGACGGGCTGGTTGCAGAATCGCTGGATCGCATCCTGGCCAGGGGATTGACGGTCCACGGCGCGCTGCAGCTGCCCATTCAGATAGCGCTGGGCGCCGCTGACGGTGCACGCGACGACGCACCCATCTATTCGCACGCCAAAGCGCTGGCCCAGTGCACGCAGTTTCTGGCCGAGCACCACCCGCAGCGCGAGCAGATCGCCGTGGCGTCCACTGCCCATGGCGTGGAAGAAGCGCTCGCCGTCGGCGCGCTGGCACTGGGCCATATCAAGTCGCTCACCTCACGCGGCATGAATGTCCTGAGCGCTGACGCGACCAATCCGTATTTCGGGCGCGTCAATTACACCGAGTTTCTATTGATCGGCCAGTCGGGCACCGGTACACAGAACAGGCCGGCGCCGGACCGCTGCATCCTTGCCTGCGCACCGCAAACCGACCGCCCCGGACTGCTGGCCGACATTCTTGCGCTGTTAGGTTTGTTTGAACTCAACCTGGCGCGTCTGCATTCACGACCCGCCATCGCGGCGGCGCCGACGGAACTTGATCCGCAGGTGTTCTATCTGGAGATTGCCGGCGCACCTGATCCGCAGGTGCTCACGCTGTGCGCCGAGGCGCTTTCACGCACGCTTGGCGGTCCCTCGCATACGAAAGTGCTGTTTGATCTGGGCAGCTATCCATTGTTGCCGCTGCCCGCTCCTTAAGTCGGACGGGCCACGCGGAAAAATATGGCGTAGAGCACCGGCACGAACAGCAGTGTCAACAGCGTCGCAAACAACAAACCAAATATGATCGTGATGGCCATCGGCTTGAACATGGCCGTGCCGCCCCACCAAAGTGGCATCATTCCAAGAACAGTTGTCGCCGTCGTCAGCAGAATGGGACGGAACCGTTGCAGACAGGCGGCCACGACAGCCTCCTGCGGTGACTTGCCAAGCTCATCAATCTCGATCTTGATGCGATCGATGAGCACAATGGCGTTGTTGATAATGATGCCCGACAGCGCGATGATCCCGAGCAGCGTGAAAAAACCCATGCTCGATCGGGCCGCCAGCAATCCAATGGTCACACCAATCATGCCCAGCGGAATCGTCATCAGAATAATGATCGGCCGGCGCACCGAATTGAACTGAAACACCAGCAGCAGAACGATGCACATAAAGGCCAGCGGCATTTTTGCCGCAATCGATGCGTTGGCATCATCTGAGGTCTCTGACTCACCGCCAATCTCGAAACGATACCCACGCCCCCACGCCTGACTCGCCTCCTCCAGCCACGGGATCAGCGTGCTGTTGACCTCTGTTGCCGTCGTCCCCGCGTAGAGCTGCGCCTGCAGCGTGAGCGTACGATCCCGATCACGACGTTTTATGATGCCCGGCTCAAAGGCCAGCCTCACATCGGCCACCTGCTTGAGGGGCACAGGCTCGTTTGATGTCGTTGAGTACACCGTGAGGCCGTCGAGCCGACGAATATCCAGACGATCAGAGTCCACAATGCGCAGAGTAATCGGGATGAGTTTGTCGCCCTCACGATACTGGCTGAGCTCGAGTCCGCTCAGACCGGCGCGCAGGGAAAATGCCACATCCGTGCTCGAGACTCCGGCGCGCAGCGCGCGTTCCTGATCGACGGCGACGACGAGCTTCTTCGTCTGCAGTCCCCATGTGTTTTTGACCGACAGGACGCCAGCATCTTCATACAGTCGAGCCGTCACCTGGCTCGCCATCGCGTACAGCGTGTCAATGTCCGGCCCCGACAGTCTGACCTGAATCGGATAGCCCACGGGAGGACCATTTTCCAGACGGGCAATCTGATTGCTGACATCGGGATAGTTTTCAAACAGGTAACGCTGAATCGCCGGAATGACCTCGGTCACATCCGGTCCGTTAACCGTATTGGCAATCAAAAATGTATTGGCTGGATTCTGATTCGGGGGATCAAGCCCAAGCGTAAAGCGCGGCCCGCCTTCACCGATAAACATCAGCCAGTTGCGAAGCGCAGGGCCCTCCGCCTGCTCCGCATAAAACTCCCGCGCGATAAACTCGTCCAGATCGCGGACCATGGCCTCGCTGGTTTCGATCGATGTACCCAGAGGCAGTTCCAGTTTGCCGGAGAACACCGGATCTTCGGATGGGGCGATAAACTGTGCAGGCACCTTGCCAAGACCCCACAACGCCGTCATGAACAGCGCCAGGACACCGACCATAAACAGGCCGCGAAACCTCAGCGCCAGCGTCAACACTCGACGATAGGCTCGATAGCCTGCATTGTCGGGCACGTCGTCGCCCGCATCGCGGGTCTGCCTGACCTTGAGCATGACCGTCGAGAGCAGCGGGATCACGCTCATCGCCAGCACCCAGGAAATCAGCAGTGCCAGCGTGACCACATAAAAAATGTCGGCGGTGTATTCACCCACGGCCGATTCGGCCAGTCCGATAGGCATAAACGCGGCACCCGTCGTCAACGACGATATGAGCAGCGGCGTCTTGAGTTCCTTGCCGGACAGAACGGCCGCCTCGACGGCACCCATGCCGTTCTCGCGCTTCACCAGAATCGACTCGACCATCACGATCGCGTTGTCGACCAAAAGACCCAGCGCAATGATCAGCGCGGCGAGCGAAATCTGATTAACCGTAATGCCGAAAAGCTGCATCGCGAAAAACGTCACGACCATGGTGCTCGGTATCAGCGCGGCAACGACAAGCCCCGTTCGCAATCCAAGAAACCCGATCATGACCAGAATCACAATTCCGATGGCCTGGAACAAATTGGAGGCGAAATCGGCAATACTGCGAGTGACAAGATCGGCCTGAAACCAGATCTTCTCAATCTCGACACCCCACGGATAGCGCTGCGCAATCTCCGGCATCAGTTCGTCGAGCCGCGCGCCCAGACTAAGGATGTCGCCGCCATCGCGCAGCGACACCGCAAGCGCCAGCGCCGGCTTGCCGTTGACGCGCGTCAGGCTCTCCGGCGGATCGCTGTAGCCCCGCGTCACATCAACAATGTCACCCAGATACACCAGCGAGCCACCCGGCAGAGAGACGACCGTCCGACGCAGCGCCTCGACCGACTCAATATTGCCCGTCGGCTCCAGCACGATGCGCTCGCGCCCGCTGATAACGCTGCCACCCGACGACAGGATATTCACATTGCCAAGAACGGTGGAAAGCAGCTGCGGAGACAGGCCCAGCTCGGTCAGACGCGCGGTGCTGTACTCAACGAACAACACTTCTTTCTGCGCGCCGTGAATACTCACCTTTGCCACATCCGGCTCTTTGAGCAGCTCATCGCGGATGGCGTCCGCCACCGTCTTGAGCTCGGCGTTACTGTAGCCATCGCCGGTCAACGCATAGACGCTGCCAAACACATCGCCAAACTCGTCGTTGACCACCGGACCGATGATTCCCTCGGGCAACTCTTCTACTACGTCGTCGATCTTGCGCCGCAGATCGTCAAAGATCGGGCGCATCTGCGTGTAGCTTTCCTTGAAATTCACATTGACGATGGAGATGCCGGTGCGTGTGTCCGAGGTAATGTTGTCGACCTCGGGCATCTCCTGCGCTTTTTTCTCAATCTTGTCCGTGACCAGCTGTTCCATGCGTTCCGGGCTGGCGCCGGGCAACTGCACAGACACGACCGCCGTGCGCACAATAAACCCCGGGTCCTGCGCTTTGGGCAATGCGCGGTAAGCCAGTAGTCCCGAAATCAACAGCAGCACCGTCACGACCAGCGTGACCCGGTTCTGCTTGATCGCCAGTTCGGTAAAGCTCACCCTCAGGCGTCCGGCAACAGCACGGTCTGATTTTCGCGAATGACGGTCGTACCAGCGGTGACCACACGTTCGCCCACGTTAAGCCCGTCTCGAATCTGCACGCCGCGCTCGGTCAGCTCGCCAATCTGAACCTCGCGACGCCGAATGACCGCCTGGCCGTTGGCGGTAGGTTCGGCGATAAAGACAAATTGCCCGCGCTCATCATTGATGACCGCGGCGGCCGGAATCACAAACGCGCCGGCCGCGGCTTCGGCTTCAAACTCAAAAGTAACCTCAGCCGCCATGGACGGGCGGATGTTTCGATCCGAGTCCAGTAGCGTGACGACCACAGGATAGGTCGCGCCGCTCGCGCCCGATGCCACACCAACTTCAGTGACTTCACCCAGATACTCGCGAGCACCCAGCGCCGAAAACCTGATTGTGGCCGGCATCCCCTGTTCAAAGCCGCCGATCAGGCTCTCGGGAATACCCAGACGAATTTCAATCCCGGCGCCACAGTTCACTTTCGCCACCTGCGCGCCAGCGCTGACGTTTTCGTTCAACTCGACATCCACCGATGCGACGGTGCAATCATTGGCGGCGTCAAGACGTGTGTACGAGCGATTGAGCTGGGCAATTTGTCGCGCCTTGCGTGCCGACTGCACCTGGGCCGCAGCGGACTCGGCTGCCGCGCGCGCTGAATCCAGGTCGTTGCGTGAGGCGTTGGCGTTGGCATAGAGGCCCTTGACACGGTTGTAGTTGGCGTCCGCGTTGCGCTGGCTGGCCGTTGCCTGCGCGAGCGTCGCCTCGGCTTGTTGCACCTGAAGATCGTAGGTTGAGGGATTCAGACGGGCGATCATCTGCCCCTTCGCCAGGCGGTCTCCGACCTGAACCGGCAGTTCCACGACGCTGCCGCTGACCTGAAAGCTCATACGCGAGGCCTGCGTAGACTGACTCACGCCGGAAAACGCGCGCGTTCGCACGCCCGCGCTTTGCGCGACCAGCGCCACGCGCACGGGACGCAAAATCGGTGCGTTGTCCTGTTCAATCGGGTCGCCACCACAGCCAGATATCCCGGCGAGACACACGGCGGCCATCATGCGCACACGTCTTTTCATTTAGCGATCTCCCGGCTGGGTCAAACCCTGCTGACGTTTTTGAATAAATTGCAACAGAGCGGTCGCTTTGCGCGTTTGCTCTTGCGGCGACAAGAGAAAATCAAACTGTCCGGCGGCGCGCTGGAAATTCATGATGTCGATCAGAAAATCATGCACGGCGTTGTTCGCGCTCAAATCCGCCTGCAGGCTCTGATTCTGGGCATCGAGCAAATCAACAATATTGACCGCGCCCTGACTGTAGGAATCTGACACGAGTTCCAGGTTTTTGCGCGCCGCATCGGCCGCCGCCTCAGACAGGGCAATATTGCCGTAGGTCGACTGCGCGTTGTGCATGGCCGCGCGCACGTTTTGCTCCACCCGCTGCGCGGTCGCGCTGCGGGTAAATTCTAGCTGCTGACGTGTCAGCTGGGACCTGGTGAGCTGCGCGCGACGCGCATTGCCAACATAGAGCGGGATAGACACATTCAGTGACACGTTCCAGTCGTTAATCGAATCCACGGGACTGCCGGAACCAAGGCCTGAAGCATCGAGATTGTCGAGGTACTGCGCCTGCACGCTGACATCCGGGCGTCGAAACGCGCGCTTGCGCGCCACGACATCGCGCTCGACGGCCGCTATTTGCGCATCCAGCTGGTTGAGCTCCGGGGAGACCTCGAGCGCGCCGACCACGCTCCATTCCACAAACCACCCCAGGCTGCGTGCATTCGTGATCAGTCCATCAAATTGTTCGGCCTTCATGACAAACGGTGCATCGCGACTGGGCGCTGCCAGCGCCAACGGCGTATCCGGCGGCTGATTGAGCAGGCGATTGAGGGCGTCTTCTGCACGTCGTGCAACGGCGAGCGACGCCAACAGCGCCGAGCGTGCGGTGGCAAGATTGGACTCCCAGCGATAGATATCCGCGTTGCTCGCCGAGCCGACGGCTACCCGATCGCGCGCCAGCTCGAGGTTGGATTTTGACAACGCCACGTTGTCGCGCTGAATGCTGACCTGCGTTCGCGCGCGCAGAAGCTGTAGATAGGCCGTCGTCGCATCGAGAATCAGATCGAGCTCTCGCGCATCGAACGCAAACTCGCGACCGCTTTGCAAATACTCCTGCTGATCGCGCGCCGAGCGTGCGCTCTCCGAATAGATCAACTGCGATAGCGACACGGCGCCCGTGGCCGAGCGCTGCGGCGACAGCGCCTGTCGCGACTCGGACTCGCGACGCAGATTGTAGGTTCCGGCAACGTTGATCTGCGGTCGCAGCTGCGAGCGCGCCAATTCGACATCCTGTTCGCCGATCGAAACGGTGCGACGCTCGACCTCCAGATCGAGATTGGCCGCGACGGTGCGGCGTGCGATGCCCGCGAGATCCAGCGTTTCCCCGTTTCTGCGCGGCTCGGCGTTAATCAGCTCGGCGTCGCCAAGCACGCTGAAGTGCGGCGACAAGCCAATCTTGCGCGCCGTTTCCATATTGATGGTCAGACGACGCTTGCCGTCGTAATAGATCGGCTGATCGGCGGCCGCGTCACCCAGCATGACCGCCTGCATGTTCAGCGCATTGCGACGCGCGAGCCGACGCATATCGGTCTGGATGCTGTCCGAGGCGAGCGCACCGCGCCGCACTTCGGTTTCGCTGACCAGACTGAACGTCGGAATACGGCGCTGCGCCAGTTCAGCCAGCAGCGCGTCGAGTTTCGCCGTCGGCATACGCGGCAACCCGCCCAGCAGCACCGCGTCGGCGGACTCCCAGTAGTTTGCAAGGGGTTCATGGTTAATGCCGTCGTGGCCCACGAAGCGATAGACGGCCTCAGGCGCCTCGCGCTGAATCAACTCGCGCGCCTCGGGCAGCACATCCAGAATCAGCGCATCGGTTAGCAGCACCGCACGTTTGAACGGGATAACGCGCTGAAATGATGCGAGGTCTTCCGTGAAAGGCACCTGATCGGCCAGATAGTTGAGATTTTTCTGACCGGAGGTGCCGTCAGAATCTGGCGCGCCGACAAGCTTGGGATTAAATACCAGTGGCAAAAACGTGGGTTTGTCGAATTCAGGGCGCGAGACCAGAAGCTGATTTGCGGCAAATCCCACGACCATCACGTAGTCGACCTGCGGATTGGCGTAGGCACGATCAAGCGCCTCATTAATGCCTTTGCTGCTCCAGTTTGCGGGCGCAGCAATGAAATCGACGTCAAATTCACCAGAGGTCAGTGCCACCAGCTCGTCGCGAAAGACCTGCTCGACGTCCTGCAACTGATACTGAGGGCCGTCAGTCACGACCGCCACGCCGATACGCGGCGCGGCCCCGGCCGAGGCGATGGCCAGCCATAGAAAACCCGCCTGCAGCGTTACTGCAACGATCCTGAGTCCTGTGCTCATGTCTGACCTGTTCTATCTGTGGCTGCGCTGTAGCATGAAAGACTTCGCGGTCAACATCAACATCGCCGTTGGCCGGCGGCGCATACCCGATGTCGCAGGCATACGCCATGACAAAACCGGGCCAAATGCAATAGAATTGGGCATCGCACGCGCAGCGTGCGGACAACAAGAACACTCAAATCAAAAACATCCAAATATTGCTTCTGGGAGAAATCACGATGAAACGTTTTGCACTGGCAGCGCTGGCCAGCTTCGCCGCGACCCCTGCCGCACTCGCCGTTTCGATTAACGAAATTCAGCCCAACCCCAACAGCGCCGATCCGACCGAGCAGCAAATTGAACTGCTGGGTGTGGCGGGCAGCTCGTTTACCGGTGTTTTGCTGTCGATCGAGAGCGACCCCGGCGGTTCTCTGGGCTCGGTGGATCGACTGTCGAACATCAGCGGCACCTTCGACGCCAACGGCCTGCTGGTCGTCGACATCGCCGATCTGGAAAATCCGTCGAACACGCTGATCCTGCTCGACAGCTTCAGCGGCGCGCTGGGCGATGACATCGATCTGGACAACGACGGTGTCGCGGATTCATTTGGCAGCTTTGGTACCGTTCTGGATGCCGTTGGCATTGCCGATGCGGTGGGCGACGAAATGAACCTCTATGCTGAGCAGTTCGGCGGTGTGGATCTGGCCTACAGCGGCGACGAGCCACAGCTGATCTTCCGCGATTCGATTTCGCTGATGTGGTACGCCATCAACGACCCCGCTGGCGATGAGGCCTTCGATATGTTTGGCAACTCGGTGTCGTTTGACGCCTTCAACTTCGACCCGAGTAACGACACGTTTGGCGACATCAATCCGACGCTGGTTCCGGTGCCGGCCGCCGTCTGGATGTTTGCCAGCGCACTTGCCACCCTCGGGTTCCGCCGCAGAAAAGGCTGAAGCCTGCACGCTCGGTTCCCGAGCATTGAAAAACCCGGCCATGTGCCGGGTTTTTTTTGCGGATATCGCTATCGCTACCTCAAACAAATGCGAGGTAGTGCCGCAGCACCTCCTGCGGTGCCTCCACTTGAGGATAGTGGCCGATGTCAGGCAGCGAAACGACTTCCCGCGCATCGATCAGCTCGCCGTAGCGCGCGGCCAGATGCGCGCCACTGATCGGGTCGGCCGAGCCGTTGATCAACACTCTGCGTGCTGGCGTCTGGCGCAACGCATCGAGCCAGCGCTCGCGATACGTGTCTCGCTCACGGATGTACTGGATCAGACCATGAAACACGCGACGTCCCTGATTAAACTCAATCAGATACCAGAACGCATCGATCAGCGCTTCAGAGGGACTCGTGTCTGGCCCGAAAATCGCGTGCATGTTTCGGCGCAGGGTCCGTCGACTTACAAGCTTGACCATGACTGGCCCGAGCGGACCGAGCATGAGTTTCTGAATCAACCGCGGCCGCGTCGCCTCGGGGAAAAGCCCACCATTTAGCAGAGCGACCGAGCGTATGCGTTGATCGCCGGCGCGTTCATTATCCCGTGCGAGCAACTCCTGCGCGACCGTGTCGCCATAGTCGTGGGCCAGAATGTGATAACGGCCGATGCCCTTGTGCTCAAGCAGCGCCTCGATAAGATCAGCCTGCTCGGCCGTGCTGTAATCGTGCGGCCAGGGTTTGGCGGAAAAACCGTAGCCCAGCAGGTCCGGCACCAGCACGTGGAAGTCCGTCAAACCCGGCATGATGCCATGCCAGTCCCAGCCAGCCGTCGGGAAGCCGTGAATCAAAAGCAGTGTTGGCTTGTCAGACGCGCCTTGCTCCACATAAAAAATTTCATGCTCGAGCAACGGCGTGATGGTGCCAGTCTCGTACCAGTTTTCAGGAGTCATATGTCACATCCAGATTTCGAGACATGGGACGGTAGGTGAAATCCGAAGTATGCCGGACCGATTCTCAATGCCATAATTGCGCTCTAGTCTGGAGAATTTCATGGCCTTGAATCGGGAAACCGTCACCAGCGTACATCACTGGAATGACACGCTGTTCAGCTTTCGCACCACGCGCAATCGCGCGTTTCGTTTCGACAACGGTCACTTTGTGATGATCGGACTTGAAGTGGACGGCAAGCCCCTCATGCGCGCCTACAGTATCGCCAGCGCCAATCATGAAGAACATCTCGAGTTTTTGAGCATCAAGGTGCCAAACGGGCCGCTGACGTCGAGGCTTCAGCACATCCAGGTCGGCGACGAAATTCTGGTCAGCCGCAAGCCGGTGGGCACGCTGATCATCTGTGACCTGACGCCAGCGCCGAACCTGTACTTACTGGCCACGGGCACAGGTCTGGCGCCGTTTATGAGCATCATCCAGGACCCGGAGACCTACGAGCGCTTCGAAAAGATCATTCTCGTGCACGGCGTACGCTACAAAAGCGAGCTGGCCTACCGCGATCTGCTCGATAGCGGTCTTGCGGGCGTGCCCTACATTGAAGATCTGGCGCGGGACCAGCTGATCTACTATCCCACGGTAACGCGCGAGGCTTTCAAGCATGAGGGCCGGCTGACGGATCTTATAGAGAGCGGCGAGCTGGCGACCAACCTCGGCCTGCCCCAGATCAACGCGCAATCGGATCGGGCCATGATTTGCGGCAGTCCCGCCATGCTGCGCGATACCGCAAAGCTGCTGGACAACCTGGGACTACGCGGCTCCAAACGCATTGGTGATCCGGCCGACTATGTCATCGAGCGTGCGTTTGTTGATCAACAAAACACGCGTTCGGCGGCAGCGTAGGAACTAGTACTCCCACCACACCTGCTGCCACCAGTCGACGAACTCGTCGTAGCTGATCTGACCGTCGCTGTCCGTATCGACCATCGAGAAACCTGCACCGGCCTGGTCCACATTGGACTCCGGCGACAAGACCCGCAGCAACGCCGCAAATTCCTTGAAATCGATGGAGCCGTTGCCGTCGCGGTCGGCGAAATCAAAGCTGTCTTTTATTTCCTTGAGCTGGTTGCTCGTCAAGGCGCGGTCGGTCATGAGATCTCCATAGCGGGTCCGGAAGAAAACCGGAGTATACGTGAAGCCGTTGCGTTGGCTAACCTCAGGAACGATCGACCAGATCCGCCGTTCACGCCTCCGCCACGTCATCGCCCAGAAAGCCACCGGACTGACGCGCCCACAGATCCGCATAGACGCCACCGAGATCGACCAGTTCGGCGTGCGTGCCGGTTTCAATGATACTGCCCTGCTCCATGACCACGAGCCTGTCGAGCGACGCGATCGTCGACAGCCGATGGGCAATGGCGATCACCGTCTTGCCGTGCATCAGCTCGAACAGACTTTCCTGAATGGCCGCCTCGACTTCAGAATCCAGCGCCGAGGTGGCCTCATCGAGCACCAGAATTGGCGCGTCTTTGAGAAAAACGCGCGCAATCGCAATACGCTGACGCTGACCGCCGGACAGTTTGACTCCGCGCTCGCCCACAAACGCATCAAGTCCCTTACGACCGTTCTGGTCTTCGAGGTCCTGCACAAACTCCCAGGCCTTGGCCCGTACGGCTGCTGCGATAATCTCCTCATCGGATACGTGCGGCCTCGAATAGGCAATGTTCTCGCGAATGGAGCGATGCAGCAGCGACGTGTCCTGGGTGACCACACCGATTTGGCTGCGCAGTGAATCCTGCGTGACGTTGGCAATGTCGCACCCATCGATGGTGATCGAGCCGCGGTCGAGGTCATAAAACCTCAGAAGCAGATTGGTCAGTGTGGTCTTGCCGGCACCGGAGCGCCCGACCAGACCGAGCTTCTCACCCGAAGCAATACGCAGACTCAGATCGTCGATAACACCCGACTCGTTGCCGTAGTGAAACCGGATGTGCTCGAAATCTATTGCGCCTTGCGACACCGCGAGCGAAGAAGCCTGAGGCGCATCGCGCACCTCGCGTTCTTTCGCCATCATGCTCATGCCGTCGTGCACGACGCCGATGTTCTCAAACAGCGACGACATCTCCCACATGATCCACTGCGACATACCGTTGAGACGCAAGGCCAGCGCCACCGCGATGGCAATGGCGCCAACGGAGACCACCGACTCAAGCCACAACCAGATCGACAGTCCCGCAATAAGAAAGACCACGAGCGCGTTATTAAAATACACGCAGCACTGCATCCAGGTGACCAGTCGCATCTGGCGGTGCACGGTCACAAGAAAAGACTGCATACCTTCGCGTGCGTAGTCGGCCTCACGCCCGGCGTGCGAAAACAGTTTGACGGTCGTGATGTTGGTGTAGCTGTCTACAATACGGCCGGTCATCATCGAACGTGCGTCGGCCTGCTCGCGGCTCACGCGCGACAGCCGCGGCACGAAAAAGCTTACGATCGACACATAGACAACAAGCCAGCCGAGGAGCGGCAATGCCAGTCGCGTGTCAGCCTGACCAACCATAACGATGACCGCGACAAAGTAGACCAGCACATACACAAGGACGTCGGCCACTTTCATAACCGCCTCGCGTACGGCAAGCGACGTTTGCATGACTTTCGTCGCAACCCGACCGGCGAACTCATCGGCGAAGAATTTCATGCTCTGGCCGAGCAGATAGCGATGCATTTGCCAGCGCCCGATCATCGGATAGTTGCCGAGCAACGTCTGATGGATAATCAGCGAGTGAAGAACAATGGCCCCGGGCAGCACCACGAGCAGGAAGCCACCCATAAGCCACAGGCGCAGCCCCTCGCGCTCGAGAAATCCTTCACGCTGCGCGTTGGACAACCAGTCAACGATGGAGCCCAGAAAACCGAACAAGGCAACTTCACCCGCAGCGATAAACGCGCTGAGCAGCGCCATCGCCAGCAACCATCCAAACACCGGACGCGTATAGTTCCAGCAAAACGCCACAAGCGATGCGGGAGGCTGCTGCGGCGCCTGAGCTGGATACGGGTCTATTCTGGACTCAAAGAAGCGAAACATGCGCGGGTATCCTGTGGCTTGCTATATGTGCCTCGGGGCAACCATACTACGCTGGCCCGAAGCGACGACGAACAAAATGTTTTCCCATACATCAGCCAGTTTGATACGCCGCCAGCTTTTTCTGGCAATTTTTTGCGCAGCCGCGCAGTTGCCGGTTTTTGCGCAGGCAATCGTGTTTTCCGATGAGTTCAACAACGACCAATCGCTCTCGCACTGGTCCTTGCGCCACATCCTCGAGGGCACACCGGCGCAATATACGGTGCTGGACAGCCACCAGACCACGCCGGGGCATTTAACGATCGTTCCCGTGCAGACGCCCGGCTGGTTCAGTGACGGCGATGCGCCGCTGATATTCAAAAGCCTGAGCGGCAGTTTTTCGGTGCACACGCGCGTCACGACGCGTGGCATTGACAACCCCGCGGGCGCGCCGACCGCGACGTTCAATTCCGCCGGTCTTATGGCGCGCGATGCCGGTGGCATTATCGCCGGTGCAGAGAACCACATCATGGTCAACGTCGGGCGTCAGTCATCGGCCACGGGCAGCGAAACCAAAACCACGATCAACTCGACGTCGCAGCTTCTGCTCGAAGGTGGCGATCATTCTGGCGAACTCGTGCTGTGCCGGGTGGGCGAAACGTTTCATGCCTTCCGTCGGCTGGACGGCGACGCCGACTGGGTTGAACTGCAAAGCTACGTGCGCCCCGATTTGCCGAGCGAGCTACAGGTCGGCATGGTCGTCAACGCCTTTGGCGGCGCCGATATTCAGGCCGAATTCGATTTTATACGCGCGCTGGACACACCCTCAACGGCAGCTGAGTGCCTGCCGCCGGTCGCTAGCCAAACTGACGGCGACTCAATCCCCGATCGCTTTGACAACTGCATGCTGCTGCCCAACGAGGCGCAGCGTGATACCGACGGCGA
>CAZXCL010000005.1:76101-97008 GCA_964639265.1 uncultured Gammaproteobacteria bacterium
ACAGCGGTCCGCCCGCAAAGTCTCCAACGCCAACGCGGCTGATCGGATGGCGCCCGCCGTTCCAGTAGTGACGGGTGGCAAAGCGAAGGCTTGGCTGCATGCTGGCCGGGTCGAGCACCGCGATAGTCAGGATGTACTCGCCTTCTGGCACAGCGACGGCCACATCCGCTGCGATCTGGTTCGATGCAGGCGGCGTCGACCACTGCTGCGCGGACGTCGACCACCCGGGCGCAACCACCCAGTTCGGCCACTGATTGCTTGCTACCCAGTCGGGCTCGGTCCAGCCACTGCCCGGCGCCCAGTTGCGAATATCGACGGTGTCCAGCGTTTGCGACCAGACCACCGCACGCGTTTGCGGATCGTGCAGCGCCAGCTCGACCGGCCAGTCGTAGTAAAATGGCGCCGACCCTTCGTTTGTGATGGTGGCTTCAAAATGCAGCACACCGTCCGCAACATTCGGCGAAACGGATACGGCATCGATGACAAAGCGGTAGCCCATGGCGCGCTGCAGCCGCTCCGCCCCGGCTCTGGCCTGCGCATTGCCGTCGTCGTAGGCCGATATCCAGCGCAGCTGCGTGCAGTGCAGCCAGCGAATGGAGTTTTCAATGAAATCGGTGTGCACCGGATCGCTCACGCTGTCTGTTGGCGTGCTGCCGGGCTGGGTTTCCCAGTCTCCCCAGTTGTAGGCAACCTCGCCCCCGATATAGGTCGTCAGGTAGCGCTGGTCAGCCGCGTTGACCTGCGCTGTGCCGCCGCCATGTCCCCACATTTGCTGCTGATGCGCCCAGGAATCCCAATACTCACCGAAGTTGAAATCCTCGAAGTCCTCCCACACGTGGCGAACCGACACGTGCTTGTCCGGAAAGGCCGCCTCGAAGGCCTGCCCGACCAGCGTCTGCATGGCCGGCGTGGGATCCGGTGAATGATGCTCGCCCCATTTGCCGAAAATGCCCAGCTCGACAAACGCCACACGCGGATCATCGTTCCACGCCTCGCCCAGGCGCTGGACCAGACGCGTAACTCGCGCCTGGAACTGCGGACTGTTGTAGTCGTCGGTTTGCATATCGGCGGGCCAGTACTTTTCGTTGTCGCCGCTCCAATGCAGATAGACGCGGGGGATTACCTTGATGTTGTGCGAGCGAGCGTTTCCGAATTTCTGATTCGTTACGTTCAAAATTCTGTCCAACCCGTCGGACTCGTCGTTTTCAAGCTCGTTCCATTTGAAGTACTGATGCGCCAGAGTGGCCCACTCGTGCGCCCCGTTGGTACCGGCCGTAAAGCCCTTGAGTGGATTGCTCAACGCCCGATCGTAGTAGCCAGGCACCACATTGATCAGACCCAACGGCTGGAAGAAGAGCGTCCGCAAAATGCCCAGATCAACAAAGTTGACGAACCCATCGCCGTCTAGATCGGTATCCAGATCGCCTTGCTTGAAAAAATCGATGCGCAGCAAACCCAGATCCAGCACATTGACGACCAGATCGTTGTTGAAATCGGCATCGCACCGGTTGCCAAACCCGTCGCCGTCGGTATCGCGCTGATCCGCATTGGCAAGCGCAACACAGTTGTCCACGCTGTCGTCTACGCCGTCCCCGTCGGTATCGCTCGGCCCCTGTGCTCCGGCCGCAAAGCACCATCCACACGCCAACAAAGACATCACACTGGCTCTGACTCTCATGACCGACTCCCCACATTGATGAGGGATCAAGACTAGGCGCCGTTGATCGGCTTTGCGTAGACCTTTATCGACCACAGTCGCGGCGCGACCACACCGGTTTTGAATCTCGGCATTTTTCGATAGCATGTTTCGATGCAACCGGTTGCCAAAGACAAGCTGCCAGATGTTGGCACCACGATCTTCAGTGTCATGTCGGCCCTCGCCACACAGTCCAACGCCATCAATCTGTCGCAGGGGTTTCCCGATTTTGAACCGCCTGAGCGATTGCGAGAGGCGCTGACCGAGCGCGTCAACAGCGGCCACAATCAGTATCCACCGATGCACGGTGTAGAGGCACTGCGCACGGCCATCGCGCAGCGGTTTGTGATGCGTTACGGCACCACCCTTGATCCGCAGACCGAGATCACGGTGACCAGCGGTGCCACCGAAGCCATCTTTTGCGCCATCACTGCGTTGTGTCATCCAGGAGATGAAGTCATCCTGTTTGATCCCGCCTACGACTGCTACGCGCCCGCGGTCCGACTCGCCGGTGCCAAACCGATACACCTGCCGCTGACAGGCCACGCATTTCGTATTGATTTTGATCAACTCGAACAGGCGCTTGGCAAAAAAACCCGTCTGCTGATACTCAACTCGCCGCACAATCCAACCGCTACCACGATTTCGAAGGCCGAGCTCGATCGGCTTGCCACCGTGCTGGCGTCACAGGACTGTTTTGTCCTAAGCGATGAGGTATACGACGCGATGGTGTTCGACGGACAGCGCCACACCAGCGTGGTCGCGCATCCGCAGCTACGCGAGCGCAGCGTTGCCGTTTTTTCATTTGGCAAAACCTTCCATGCCACCGGATGGAAAATTGGCTATGCCGTTGCGCCTCCGGCGCTCACCGAGCAACTGCGTCGCATTCATCAATACAACACCTTTGCCACGGCGGGCCCGCTGCAGTGGGCGATTGCCGACTTCATGAACGCAGAGCCGGAATTTGAAACCACGTTGGCCGATTTTTACGCCGCCAAGCGCGACCATTTTGCCGCGGCGATGCACGGCAGTCGATTTCGACTACCCGTAAGCACCGGTACCTATTTTCAACTGGCCGAGTACAGCACCATTTCCGACCAGCCCGATACGCAGTTCGCACGCTGGCTCACCACCGAAATTGGCGTTGCCGCGATTCCGGTTTCGGTTTTTTGCCAGCGACCGCTCGAAGGCCGCTGGGTGCGTTTCTGCTTTGCGAAGCAGGATGACACGCTCAGTGAAGCGGCCGGGCGTCTTTCGGCGATCTGATAATGCGTCCGAATATCAGAAAGGCACTGCGCTGGAGCCTGCGCCTGCTTGCTGCGTTCGTGCTTATCACCTGGTTACCGATACTGGCACTGCGCTGGTTTGAGCCTCCCTTTACCGCATTCATGCTGATGCACAACAGCGAGACGCTGTCTGCGACGCAGTACCACTGGCGCGACCGCGACGAGCTTGGCGATGCCTTTGCTCTGAGTGTGATGGCGGCTGAGGATCAAAATTTTCCCAATCACCATGGTCTTGACGTGCACGCTATTGCCAAGGCACTGGAGGATCGCGAGCAAACCGGTCGCTTGCGCGGCGCGTCAGGCATCACGCAGCAGTTGGCAAAAAATTTGTTTCTGTGGCCGGGACGCAGCCTGCTGCGCAAAGCGCTTGAGGCGTATTTGGCGGTGGTTATTGAGGTGCTTCTGCCCAAACACCGCATTCTTGAGCTGTACTTGAACGTGGTGGAGCTTGGCCCGGGGGTTTATGGGCTGCCTGCCGCGGCACGCGTGGTGTTCGCAAGCGCGCCCCATACGTTGAGCATTGAGCAGGCAGCATTGCTTGCCGCCGTGCTGCCCAATCCCAGGCGGCTGAAGGCCACGGCCCCCTCAGACTATGTCCGCGAGCGACAGGCGTGGATTGCCGACCAGGCCGCGCGATTGCAACGCGAAGGCTGGCTCACTCAAATCAGCTGGTAGTGGCTAACGCTGAACAAGTTCGACGCGACGATTTTTCTCTCGGCCCGCATCATCTGCATTGGAGAACACCGGAACCAGAGGGCCCACGCCGTGGGGCTCAAGACGCTCCGAAGCCACATCGTAGTTTTTCTTGAGCGCATCGGCCACGGCGCGCGCGCGATCGGCCGACAGCTTGCGGTTGTAGCTAAAGGTGCCCTTGGCATCGGTGTGACCCACAACATAAAAACTCTGCTCCGGATGGGCTTTCAAGTACCCGGCGATGGCATCAAGCGCGGCTTTTGATTCGGCCTTGAGCGTAGCCTTGTCAAAATCAAAGACGATTCCGTCGAGCACGACCCGTCCGTACTCATCAATATCCGACCCCATAGCCTCGGCATCAATCACCACGAGGCCCGTTTCGGCCTGCGCGACCTCCACGATATCAATGAGCGTACCGACGTAGTTCTTTGAGTGTTGCTCGACGTAGATCACCACAAACGCCGTGCCGGCAGCACGCTCTTTTTTGGCCACAATCGCGCCAGCACCGCCTGACGAAGACGTACCCGAGAACATCGTGCCCACGGCGCCGGGTTTGCTCGCCGGATTGGCCGCAAATGTCACCTGCATCCATTGGCTCGAACCAACGTCCACGCCTTTGCGGTCGGCGGACAGGCCCTCGCCCAGAATGTTGAAGTTCTCAGACTTGAGCGCATCAATGTAGTTCTTGTATACCTCCGAAAACGTGCGCTCTTCAGTCTCGAGTTTGTAGAACGTACGGGTAACGCGGCCTTCTGTTTCGATCCAGTCGTCGATGCGTCGATAGCCGGTGACCGGACCAATGGCTACTTTGTAGGGCTGGTAGTTTTCGATGTGCTGCCATGCGATCACCTGGCCGGGATAGCGTTCGAACATGGGGTGTTCGACGGCGCCATCAACCTCCTGCGCGGCGACGGACAACGCCATCGACAACGCCGACAATCCAAAGCAAGAGAACAAGATTCGCTGCAACATGACACGCACTCCAGTGTTCTGGACCGCATCATTATGCACAGCGAACTTGGCGAAGTGAAAAATTCGCGCCGCCTTAGAGCGCGACTAAATTCACGGGGCGCCAGGATCGCATAGGTTTGGAATGCCGCTGGGGTTGTCGGACGTATAGTCTGAGAAAAACAGCGTACGGAAAATGCCCAGATCGACAAAGTTCACCGTGCCGTCACCATCAAAGTCGGCGTTGGCGTCGTCGGTGAAGAACACCGATCGGAATATCCCGAGATCGACAAAGTTCACAACGCAGTCCTGATCCAGATCTGCATCGCAAATATTGCCGATACTGTCGCCGTCCGTATCGCGTTGATCGGCGTTGGCCACGTTAGTGCAGTTGTCGGCGTCGTCGAGCAAACCATCGTCATCGCTATCGACACCAATACTCACCGAGGTCGGCGAGATAAACCGAAACGAACCATCGTCGAGAACGACGTTCGTGTCGCTGCGCAGAAACGAGCCGTTGGTCCACAGGATCTCGCCGTTGCCCAGTTCGTACGCGGCGCGCGGACCAAAATCGAGCCCGGCGACAATACCGAGGCTTGTGCCGTCGGGTTCGAATTCGTATACCCCCGACGGCGGGCTGAAGGCAGCGGCCAGAATATTGCCATTGGTGGCACGGACGTTGAGCTGCTGCGCAAAGTCAAAGCTGGTTGTGCCGTCGGACTGAGCAAAAAATCCGAGAAAATTGCCCGCCAGATCGAAGCGTTCGATGGCCTCATTGCCAGTGTCGGTGTTGGTGACCAACAGCTCACCGTTGTAGAGCTTGACATCGAAGTAGCTCACATCGCCAGGGTCGCCTTCGATAAACACATCCATCACGGTTTGCGTTGGGACGTCGATACGGACGATGCCCTCACCCAGCACATCGGAGGGCGTGCCCTGGGCCACGTAGACCGTGTCACCCACGATTTCCATACCGCGAATATTGTTGAGCATATCGACGCCGATAGCGCCCAGAAACCCGCCGCTGCGATCGAAGCGCCAGATGCGATCCGCCACCTGGTCGCTGACCCACAGCTCATCGCCCACTTCGAGCGTTTCGATGGGCGTGGACGACACACCCGCCGCCGTTGCCTGTGTGGCGATGTCCAGAAAATTAGCGTCGAGCACCGAGCCGTCCTCAGCCGAGATCAACAGGACCCGATCATCGCCAGACTCGCCGACAAACAGGTTCTGCGCCTGCGCGACCGATGCAAGTGAGAGGCACGCCACACTAAGTGCGATCCTTGTATTGAATTTGCTCATTCTTTCTGTCTCCCTGTGAGTGATTAACCTGCGCCGTCAAGAATGCGGTTGAACGTTTCGCTTGGACGCATGACCTGCGTGCGCAGAACATCGTCAGCAAAATAGTAGCCTCCAATATCGGCCGGTTTGCCCTGCACCGAATTGAGCTCTTCAACAATCGCCTGTTCATGCTTGCTCAGTTGCTCAAACAGCGGCTTGAAATGGCCAGCGAGGTCGGCGTCGCTGGTTTGATTGGTCAGCTCTTCTGCCCAGTACAAGCACAGGTAGAAATGGCTGCCCCGGTTGTCGAGCTGACCCACCTTGCGTGACGGCGATTTGCCGTTCTCGAGCAGACGCCCGGTGGCGGCATCGAGCGCTTCAGCAAGTACTTTGGCTTTGGCATTGTCGTTCTTGATACCGAGTTCCTCGATCGACACGGCCAGCGCCAGAAATTCGCCCAGCGAATCCCAGCGCAAGTGGTTTTCCTCCATGAGCTGCTGCACGTGTTTGGGCGCCGATCCACCGGCTCCGGTCTCAAACAAACCACCGCCTGCCATCAGCGGCACAATCGAAAGCATCTTGGCGCTGGTGCCGAGCTCCAGAATCGGGAACAAGTCGGTCAGGTAGTCGCGCAGAATATTGCCCGTCACCGAGATCGTATCGAGACCGCGCGCGACACGCTCGAGCGTGTAGCGCATCGCACGCACCTGGGACATGATCTGGATGTCGAGGCCGTCGGTATCGTGATCCTTCAAGTAGGTGTTGACCTTCTTGATCAGCTCATTCTCGTGCGGGCGGTAGGGATCGAGCCAGAACACGGCCGGCGTGTTCGATTCGCGCGAGCGTCGCACCGCCAGTTTGACCCAGTCGCGGATGGGTGCGTCCTTGACCTGACACATGCGCCAGATGTCCCCCTGCTCCACTTTCTGCTCGAGAAGAACCTCTCCCGTCGCGGCGTCCACGATACGCGCAAGGCCGGCTTCAGCGGCCTCGAACGTCTTGTCATGAGAGCCGTACTCCTCGGCCTTCTGCGCCATCAGACCGACGTTTGGCACCGTGCCCATGGTGGCCGGATCGAACGCACCGTGCCATTTGCAGAAGTTGATCATCTCCTGATAGATGCGGGCGAACGTGGATTCGGGGATGACGGCCTTGCAATCGTAGAGCTTGCCGTCACCGCCCCACATCTGGCCGCCGGCGCGAATCATCGCCGGCATGGAGGCATCAACGATCACGTCGCTGGGCGAGTGGAAATTGGTGATTCCCTTGGACGAGTCCACCATCGCCAGACGCGGACGATGCACGCGACAGGCGTACAGGTCGCGCTCGATTTCCTCGCGCTTGGAGGTCGGCAACTCGGCAATTTTCTCGTAGAGCTCGGCCATACCATTATTGACGTTGATGCCCAGCTCATCGAAAAATGCGCCGTGTTTGCGAAACGCGTCTTTATAAAAAATCTTGACGGCATGTCCGAAGACAATGGGATGCGACACTTTCATCATGGTCGCCTTGACGTGCAGCGAGAACAAAATACCCGCCTCGCGGCAGTCTTCCATCTCTCGCTCGTAAAATTCGCACAGCGCCTGTTTGCTCATGAACATCAGATCGACGATTTCACCGTCCTGCAGTGGAATCTCGGGCTTGAGTACTTCAACGTGCTCGTCTTCGTGCACCAGCTCCATGCGCACGGTACGGGGCTTGTCGACCGTCAGTGACTGCTCGCCGTGATAGAAGTCGCCCTCGTGCATGTGCGAGACGTGGGTGTGCGACCATTGTTTCCACTCGCCCATTGAGTGCGGATTTTTCTTCGCAAAATTCTTGACCGCTTTTGGCGCCCGTCGATCCGAATTGCCTTCGCGCAAAACCGGGTTTACGGCACTGCCGAGCACTCTGCCGAAGCGGCGCCGCAGTTCGATTTCCTCGTCTGTTTTCGGATCATCCGGAAAATCCGGCACCGCATAGCCTTTGTCCTGGAGCTCCTTGATGCAGGCCTTGAGCTGCTGCACAGAGGCGCTGATGTTCGGCAGCTTGATGATGTTCGCATTCGGGTCCTGGGTCAGACGCCCAAGCTCGGCCAGATTGTCCGGCACGCGCTGCTCATCGGTGAGCTTTTCGGGAAACTGGGCCAGAACACGCGCGGCAACGGAGATGTCGCTGACTTCCACGTCAATATCCGCCGCTGCGGCAAACTTGCGTACGATTGGCAGCAATGAAGCCGTTGCGAGCAGTGGCGCCTCATCGGTATGGGTGTAGATAATTTTTTGCTTATGGTCTGACATTTCAGGGCAATTTCCATCGTCGAATTTCGATTCACCATATTACCGCTACCGTGACGCGCAAACTACCGCACACCCGACTCTGCCTGGCTCATTCGGAGCCTGATTTTCGCTGCAAATCGAATATACTCAAGGGTGGAGCGGCGAACGCTGAAATCGAAGAAATTGAAAAAGGAATCCCCATGAGACTCGTGCAAGCATTTGTTTTTATGGCAGTGTTATGGCTCTTCCCGGTACAGGCCATGGCTCAGGAGTCGGAGGAGGACAAGCCCAACGAACCATTTGCAGGACTGGCACTGCGCCACATTGGCCCGGCTATCACCTCCGGGCGCATCTCGCACTTTGCTTTCCACCCCGAGCACAAGCACGTGTTTTATGCCGCCACCGCGTCGGGCAATTTGTGGAAAACCACCAACAACACAATTACCTGGGAAGCGCTGTTTGAAAACGAGGCCAGCTATTCCATCGGTTATATCGCCATTGACCCCGGCAATCCGCTGACGCTTTGGGTTGGCACGGGCGAAAACAACGCCCAGCGCAGTGTCGCTTTCGGCGACGGCATCTATCGCTCGGACGACGGCGGCAAAACCTGGACCAACAAGGGCCTTAAGGACTCCGGCCACATCAGCCAGATCTGGATTCATCCCGAAGATTCCGACACGGTGCTGGTCGCCGCCCAGGGGCCACTGTGGAACAGCGCTGGCGAGCGCGGCCTGTATCGCACCACGGACGGCGGCGAAAACTGGACGCGGATTCTGGACATCGATGCCGACACCGGCGTCAACGAGTTTGTGGTTGATCCGCGCAATCCCGACATCATCGTTGCCTCGAGCTATCAGCGCCGACGTCACGTATGGGTGCTGATCAACGGCGGACCTGGCAGCGGCATTCACAAAACCACTGACGGCGGCGAAACGTGGAATCGGGTTGAGGCTGGCCTGCCATCCAAGGATCACATGGGTCGCATCGGCCTGGCCATGGCGCCATCGGCACCCGACATGATCTACGCGATCATTGAGGGTAGCGACGACGAAAAAGGGGTGTACCGCACGACGGACTTCGGCACCAACTGGGAAAAGCGGTCCGGCCACATGACCACCAGCCCGCAGTACTACAACGAACTGGTTGTGGATCCTCAAAATCCCAACCGTCTGTATTCACTGGACACTTTTACCAACAAGTCCGAGGACGGCGGCAAGACCTTTGCACCGCTGTCCAACAAATTTCGCCACGTCGACGATCACGCGCTGTGGATCGATCCGGACAACACCGCACATATCTACATCGGCGGCGACGGCGGCATTTATGAAAGCTGGGATCGCGGACAAACCTGGCGCCATGTCCAGAACCTGTCGATCACTCAGTTTTATCGCATCGCGGCCGACGAGGCCAAGCCGTTCTATAACGTCTGCGGCGGCACCCAGGACAACAATTCGCTGTGCGCGCCTTCACGCACGACCGTTGTTCACGGCATCACCAATTCCGACTGGAATCTGGTTCTGGGCGGCGACGGCTACAAGCCGCAAATCGATCCTACCGATCCCAATACCATTTATGCGCAGTATCAGTACGGCGGTCTGGCGCGCTACGATCGTCGCACGCAGGAACGCATCTACATTACGCCGCATCCGAAAAGTGGCGAGACTGCCTACAAGTGGAACTGGAACACACCGCTTCTGATCAGCCCGCACAATCCGCGCCGTTTGTATTACGCCGCAGAACGCGTTTTTCGCTCGGATAATCGCGGCGACTCGTGGGAAGTTATCAGTCCTGATCTCACCCGCCAGCTTGATCGCAACCAGCTCGAGGTGATGGGCCGCGTCTGGAGCGTGGACACGGTCGCCAAAAACGATTCAACCTCCATGTACGGCAGCATCATCGGTCTGAGCGAGAGCCCGCTGGTCGAAGACCTGCTCTACGTTGGCACCGACGACGGCGTGATCAGCGTGAGCGACAATGGCGGCAAGAACTGGCGCAAGACCGACAGCTTCCCCGGCGTGCCCGACATGTCCTACATCGATGACGTGGTCGCCTCCGTGCATGACGAGAACGTGGTCTATGCTGTGTTTGACAACCACAAACGCGGCGACCACGCACCTTACGTGCTGCGCTCGGACGACCGCGGCCAGACCTGGACCTCCATCGGCGACGGTTTGCCGGAACGCGGTTCAGCGCACACCATCGCAGAAGATCACGTGGATCCGAACCTGCTGTTTGTCGGCACAGAGTTTGGTTTGTTCTTCACCCAGGATCAGGGTACCAGCTGGCAGCAACTCAAAGGCAACTTCCCGACCATTGCCGTGCGCGACCTGGAGATTCAGCGTCGTGAAACGGATCTGATCGTCGGGACCTTTGGCCGCGGCATCTACATTCTGGACGACTACTCACCGTTGCGTACGCCCGCCGCAGCGCTGGATGCGTCACCCGCCACGCTGATGCCGGTGCGCGACACGTGGCTCTACGTGGAAGGCGATTTGTGGGACAACCGCGAGAAAGGCTCGATGGGCAGCGGCTTTTTCACGGCACCCAACCCCGCCTATGGCGCCGTGTTCACCTACTACCTTTCCGACGATGTGCTCAGCGCCAAACAAGCACGACGCAAGAAAGAGCTTGAGATTGCAAAAGACGGCGGCGACAACCCGTATCCCTCGTGGGACACGTTGCGTGAAGAAGATCGCGAAGACGCCGTGCATCTTGCGCTGATTGTGCGCGATGCCAAAGGCCAGATTGTGCGCCGCGTTGCGGCCAGCACGGAGACAGGTCTGCACCGCACGGCGTGGGACCTGCGCTATCCGGCGACCGATCCGGTGGATCTGAACCCACCTGAGAACCGCCCGTACTGGGAATCGCCGCCGATCGGTCCGTTTGCCCTCCCAGGCACGTATACGGTTTCACTCGCCAGACAAGAAGACGGCGGTTTTAAGTCTTTGACCAAGCCGCAGGAGTTCAAGGTTGTCAGCCTCGATAACAGTCCGGAGATTACCGGCGACCGCGACGCACTTCTGGCATTTCAATCCGAAGCGGCAGAACTTCGACGGGCGGTGCTCGGCGCGTCCGGCCTCGCGGGCGAGATGCAGCAGCGCATCGACCACATGAAAGCGGCGCTGCGCAACACGGTGGCCGCGACGGATCAGCACTTCTCGCAACTGCGCGGACTCGAAACGCGCCTTGATGATCTTAATCGCGCGCTGGCGGGGGACAGCACGGTCGCGTCGCGCAACGAAGCGACCGCCTGGTCCATCGCCGGACGCATCGATTCAGTTTATCTGGGTCAGATCGAATCGCAGTCCGACGTGCCCGAGCTCTACGCCGAATCGCTCGAGATTGCCCGCACCGAGTTTGCTGGCGTACAAAACGCGCTACGCATACTTCAGAATGACCTCAGCGATTTTGAGGCCCGACTTGAAAAACTCGGCGCCCCGTGGACGCCAGGACGGGTGCCAGCGGTCACACAATAGCGGTTAAACTGCGTATCAAAGTGTATCCGCGCCCCATCGGGGGCGCGGCGCACTGGCATACTTGGGGTCGTGAAAAATACTGCGCAAAACAACCTGCCGGCTGTCGCACCAAAAACGGCCGGCAATCCCGACGGCAAGGGCAACAGCGACGTACTCAACGACTGGTTCGGTGTCGAGCCCAGTGGCGTGGTCGCCAAACCGCGTCAGCAGGTATTGGCCGAATACTTCACCTCGATGCTCGTGCTCGCCTCAAGCTTCAGTTACAAGCCCGTGGTGGGCGCCACCAACTATCTGTACTACATCAACGAAAGCTGGCGCATGAGCCTGATCGCTCCGGATCAATGGACGCAGGCGCACCGGGAAGGCTTTGCGGGCGCCTGCGAACTGCAGCGCGATATGACGTGGACCATCGAACCCTCCGAGCAACTGCTGCAGCCCGGCCCGCTGTCCGAGGCGGTCGCAACGTTTTTTGATGCCTTCGCCAGCACGTTTGATACCGACCTGACACTCGAAGAGATACTGCCCTTCTACGCACATCGCATGCCGTACTGGCAGCGTCTGCATGCCAGCGGGCTCAGCCGCTCGATCCGAGCGGCCGTGATTCTGGGCGATCAACGCGGCATCAAGGCCCGCGAGTGGCAGCTCGCCCTGCCCGCCAGCAAGCAGGTGTTGACGCCGGAGTCCTAGCGCGGAGTTACTCAGCGTGTACGCGCGCGCGAATCGTCTCGAACGGTTCATCGATCAGCAGCTTGCCGTCCCGATACACCGGTCGTAACCAATTGGCCGCCCCACCCACCTCGTCCACGCGAACGGTACGCAGATCGTCTTTCCCGACAAGCGCCAGTCGCCCTCGTTTCGAACGCTTCTGCGTGTCGGTGACCGGATCCTTGTAAACATCTCGCCACTGCCCGTCAACGCGAATCGCAGACGCCTTCATCGCAAAACGCAGCGTATCGCGATCCACCTTTTGCAACAGCTCAGCCCCCATACCGAAGGCAACGTTATCCGCGCTGAGGCCCTTTGTCGCCATCGCATCAAGTATCTTCGCGATCATCCGGGGGCTCACACCGTCGCCCTGAATAACGCGAACGCAATCCGGCAGAACGCGATAGCCTTTGGTGTTCACCGTGTGGCCGAATTTCAGCATGAGACGCTCGATCGATTCACACACGATATCAATGGGATCGCCGCTATCGGGACGCACCACGACCGTGGCACCACTTTCTTCAACCTTCTGTTTAAGCGTCTCACCCCAGATTGCGTCGACCGCATGAAACAGATCGTAGGAATCAGACACCACCGCCAGCACGCTGCCGGGCCTGGCAAACTGGGTCAGCATGTTGGCGTAGGCGCGAGCTTCCTGATCTTTGCCCCAGCAGGTAATCGTTGAATGCTCGGCGGCCGGGATCGAGAACGCCGGCATGTCCGCACTGTAATAACGGCGCAATGCCATGATGCCGCTAAGCGTGTCGGTGCCGCGAAAGTTCAGAATGTGGGCGGCGCCACCAATCGCGGCCGTCTCCAGCGAGCTTGCCCCGCGGGCGCCAAAATCGTGCAGCTTGAACTCAAGCCCGTCGCGATTATCGGCCGTCTTGTCGAGTGCAGCGCCGATGATCGTGCGACAGGCGTTTGAGCGAGTGGCAATCGTCGTCGGATACCAGACGGCCCGCAGCAGCGCGGTCTCAACGTAACTGGTCAGCCACGGGCACTTTGGATCGGTATTGCGGACCTGGGCCAACACGTTCGACACGGGAACGACACTACCCTCCGCAACTGCCTCGATCTCCAGCGGCAGAAAGCCACCGTGCTGGTCCACGATGTATTGCCACCCGTCGCGATGAAACGGCACGCCGTGCGCGCCAAGCACATCGGCAGCCTCCTCGATGTCAGCGGTCGTGACAGGTGTATTCAGATACTGTTTCAAAAACATCTGCAAACCGAAGAACACGGTGTGCGGATAGGCACCACCCCGTGACTCGATGTAGCTTGAGACCGCCGTTGCGCCGGGCGGGTACTGCAGGTAGTGCGAGGTCTTATAAGAATCGACGTTAAGGATCAGATTGTGGTTCACGGGAGCTCCTCCGGTGAGGCAAAGCAATAGCGGTCTATCCGCCGTTGCAGGGAATGTTCAGCCTAGGCAAGCATGCCGATCATGCGCTGAACGATGAAATAGTGGTCTTCAAAAAAGCGCTCGGGCTCGAGCTCGGCGAGCGGCACCCAAAAGGCGTGACGCGCATCGTCCGACCCCCGCACTTTAGGCAGTGACGTGCCTGGCTTGAGGTGAATCAGAAACGCATGGGTAATCGTACGCCCGCGTGCCGAGCGGTGCGGATCGTCAAACACGCCCTCGCCCGCGATCGAACCTGCGAGCACCGGCAGCGGCACCCGGATGCGGGTTTCTTCCTTAAGCTCCCGCAATACGGCGCTGCGAATGGTCTCCGTGTCGTCGACAAAGCCACCGGGCAGTGCCCACTGGCCCTTGCCCGGTCGCGCACCACGCTCGACCAGAAGCACATGACCCGACTGAATGACGACGGCATCCACCGTAACGAACACCGGGGCATAGGGCGCATCGGCCCACTGCGCTCGATAGCTCCTGACAAAGTCGTGCTCGTCGCGCAGCGCTTTGAAGTGATCTGTGCGCACAAACTGTTCGAGTCGCGTCAGAATCTGCTCAGGCACATCGCGCCCCACTGCTGTCCCCACATCGAGTCTGCGATCTTCCCATTTGCCGCTGTCCGAGCTGAAGACCGCCTCGCGAATAGCGGTGCCGCTTGTCTGCCCGGCATTGGGTACGTCAATCGCGCCCCATTGAGGAAAGAGCTGCAGGTAGTACGACGTATGATCCTTCGCGTGACCGATCAGACCGATCAACGGCTCGCGGTGGGGTCGATCGTGATGACCGGCCACGATGCCCGCCACACACTGCTGCACGGTCGCAAGCCACTGATCGTCGTTATAGGTGGCATCCATGACCGGCAAGACGAACACCCGCTTGTTCTGTTCAGGACTCAACGTCGCGCGGATCATATCTTCGCGTTCAGCGAAGGTCCAAGGGTTTCGTGTGCAGCGCGCGCGGTGTGACGAGCCGATCAGCACAATCAGAAAGCGCGCGCGTTCAAGCGCCGAACGCACGACTGCTTGATGGCCATTGTGAAACGGCTGAAAGCGCCCGATAAAGACCAGGAAATCGAAAGTCTCGTTGCTCACAGTAAGCTCCTTACTGTTAACGGCATCAGGGTCTGTTCCCACCGCCGCAGGGCACTTGCCCTAGTTCGTGTATATTCTTACACTAACTATCATAGGCGTCAACTCAGAGTAAACATATGCCCTATCACTACGAGTACGCTCGCCCGGGGGTCACGGTCGATGTCGTGGCCCTGCGCCTGAAAAACTCCGTGCTTGAAGCGCTGGTCACGCGGCGCGCAGCAGCACCCTATCGCGGAAAGAAAGCCCTTCCGGGGGCCTTTGTCGACATGTCCGAGACCCTGGCGCAGGCGGCGGCGCGCGTGTTACGCGACAAGGCCGAGTTGTCCGGCGTGTATCTCGAGCAGCTGTATACCTTTGGCGCGCTCAAACGCGATCCCCGCGACCGAATCATCAGCGTGGCGTATCTTGCGGTCCTTGCCCCGGATGCCGTCGAGCATACAACCGGGCAGTGGATCCCGGCCCATGAACCGCCCCGCCTGGCTTTCGACCACGCGCAGATCCTTGCCCGCGCCATCGAAAGGCTCGACGCCAAACTATTGTACTCGTCGCTGGGACTGCGCTTTTTGCCTGAACGGTTCACGCGCTCGCAGGCTCAGGCTGCGTACGAGGCCCTGCTCGGCAAAGCGCTGGACAAACGCAACTTTGCCAGGCAATTCGACGGCTTGTCTGATGTCATCGACACCGGAACCAAAACCACTGGCGGTGCGCATCGGCCAGCGCAATTATTTGCACTGGCCGACCGCACCACGCTCACTTACTAGCCGTTACGGCAAGTTAGGGTAGGAACACGAAGGACCGGGCGGCAGGAAAAAGCGCAGCCGCAATAGTCCAAGATCTACAAAGTTCACCACACCGTCGCCGTTGAAATCAGCCTCCGGATCAGCCGTGAAAAAGCGCTGACGAAAGATCCCGAGATCGAGCGCGTTGACCGCAAGATCATCATTGAGATCAACATCACACAGATTGCCCGCGCCATCTTCGTTGGTATCGCGCTGATCCGGGTTGGGCACGCTGCTGCAATTGTCCGCGCACAAAAACGGTGGCGGCATCAGGTCGATACAGGTAAACCCCGGACCGGTGCCAAACAGACACTCGAGCGTCACGTCGTAGTCACCGGTGTTGAACGAATCGTCGTCATAGATCGCCAGCGAATAGACCCCCGTCATGCCGGGCATGATGGTGAAGGCCAGCGCACAGGTTGTGTTGCTGGTTGAGTTGCAAGCCGTCGTGCCCACTCCGTCCGTCACCATCGCGCCCGATGGGTCACGGATTTCGATGCGCGGATCAAGATTCAGCGTTTGACCCACCACGGTGATGCGAATCTCATCACCATCGGTGCCCATGAACTCATAGTAGTCAGCGTCGCCAATCGAATCTATGAGGTTGTCCTCGATTGAATTGCCGTAGCTCAGCACTTCGCGGTCACCGTCGACAAGCAGATCCGCATCGCCGTCGCATTCCCCGAGGAGGCACCACAAGGACATTTCATAGGCACCAGTATTGAAGGCATCGTCGTCGTAGACCAGTACCGTGTAGGTGCCTGTCATTGCGGGAGTCAAATCCACCTGTAACCAGCAAAACGTATTGCTGGTACTGTTGCACGCCGCGCCGTCCGCGGCACCGTTGACGACGCGCGCTCCCGACGGATCGCGTATCTCAACACGCGGGTCCAGATTGACCGATTGGGTGTTCAGACGCAGACGCAGCGACGTGCCCGCCGTGGCGTTAAACGTACGGATATCTCCGTCGGCCGCCGGTTCAACCACATCTGGCGTGGTTGGAACATAGAGCAGCACAGGGCCATCCGAATCCGGCGTAACCGCTGGCCCGCAGTCGCCAAACACACACCACAGGCTCAAGCCAAAATCGCCGCTCTCAAAGCCGTCGTTATCGTACACCAATAGCGAGTAGCGCCCGGTGACGGCAGGCTCAAACGCGATCCGAAACGAGCAACGCGTGTTCGACGTGCTGTTGCACGCGGCGCCATCGGCCGTACCGTCCACGACAAGAACACCGTTGGGATCGCGGATTTCTATACGCGGGTCAAGCGCCACCGTAAAGGTCAGAAAGCTGAGATAAAGCTGCGTATCCGCATTGGCATCGAAGTAGTAGAAATCGATATCGGGCCCTGGGCTCAACGTATCGCCCACCGCTTCATCGTAGGGTAGCAACGCCGCTGCGTCGCTTGGAAACAGTCGCTCCAGCGCCAGCAGATAGTCGCCAGCGTTGTCCGAGCCGTTCTCGAAGACAATAATCAGGTAGTCGCCGGTGGCCGGCAACACGGCGTCAAACGCTACGGCGCACACTGTATTGCTCGTGCTGCCACAACTGCCCGATTCAATCAGGGTATTGCTGGCGTCGCGCAGCTCGACGATTGGATCGAGATTGGTGGTCTGCACTACCAGATGCACGCGCACCTGATCCTGACCATTGCCGGAAAAGAAGAACCGATCTGTGTCGCTGGTCGGATCAATGGCGCAGCCGGTTGTTGTGTTGCCGTAGACAAGTTCTACGGGCTCGGCGATGGTGCCCTCATCGCACGGCGTGGCCGTTTCCACCTGCTGGCCCATGACCATGCTGGCCGGCATCCAGAGCCCCAGCGCAAGCAAGGCCAACCAGTTCGTCGGTCGCAGGCAATGCCTCGATTGGACGTTTCTCATGTGTGTATCCCCCAGATTCAGCCCGATACCACGCAGGTGTCGGTGCAAGATGTGCGAGCACGCAATAGCAAGGTGCTCAAATAGACAAACGCCAAATCGCAGCAAAAGTGTGAACGCAAGCGCTTGCAGCACGCGCGACGGGTCAATTTCCTGCGAAAAATCAGTCATCTGCTATGGTTCAGAGGGTGACAACAAAGAAAACCAACATCACGGAAATTCTGAGTCGCTGGCGTGACGGCGACGCGCACGCCCTTGATGAACTGGCGCCACTGGTCATGCAGGATCTGCGACAGCTTGCCGTTCACAGTCTTCGCGGTCCCGAAGCGCACGGCATTCAGGTCACCGAACTGGTCAATGAGTTTTATGCAGTCGTTTCCGACGAGGCGAAAAAACCGGCCCGAACCTGGCACAGCCGCAAACAGTTTTTCGCCTTTGCGGGCAAGTCCATGCGCAATCTGATGCTGTCCACGCTACGCAAGCAGAAAACTCTGAAGCGAGGCGGTGACCGGCAGCGCATACCGCTCGACGATGTATTGAATCAGAACCACGATCCCGATCAGGTGCTGCGCATTGGCGATGCGCTCAGCGACCTGGAGCGGCTCGATCCCCTGCAGGCGCGCATCGTCGATCTGCGCTTCTTCGTCGGCCTGACGCAGGACGAAGCGGCCGACGCACTGGAGATTAGCAAGACCGAACTGCGCACGCAGTGGGAGATTGCGCGGATGTGGCTGCGTCAGGCACTTACCCACGACTGACAATCTCACGACGCAATTTCGTTTGTATAAGCAGGCGACATGATGACACCAACGCAGTGGGAAAAAATCAAACAAGTGCTCCGGGATGCCCTGGAGCTCGATGCCGATCAGTGGCCGCACTATCTGGAGCGGGCCTGCGGCAACGATGACGCTTTGCGCGAGCAAGTCGAGGCGCTGCTTCAGCACCACGACAGCGCCGAGTTCATGGCGCGACCTGTTTTTGCGCAACATAGTGACTCTGCCGGCCTTCTCGGCACGACCCTGGGACGCTATCGAATCGTACGCGCCCTGGGCGCGGGTGGTATGGGCGAGGTGTTTGAAGCGCAGCAGCTCGAGCCATTTGAACGTACCGTGGCGATCAAGCTCTTGCAGCGAGGCCTGTATTCACGCGAGCTGACAGAACGCTTCGATTCAGAGCATCGCGCGCTGGCGATGATGAACCATCCCAATATCGCCCAGGTCTTCGACGCAGACTGGACCGAGGATGAGCGTCCATATTTTGTCATGGAGTATGTGCCGGGACAGAGCATCACCGAGGCATTGGCCGCGCAGAAGCTGTCGCTCAGGCAACGCATCGAGCTTTTCCTGCAGGTGTGCGACGGCGTCGAACACGCTCATCGCAAGGGCATTATCCACCGCGACCTAAAACCCTCTAACGTGCTGGTGCGTGGCAAGGACGCCTCTGCAATCGCGAAGATCATTGATTTTGGCGTGGCCAAGGGCGCGCGTCGCGTCGCTCGTTCGAATGACGGTGATGCAGCACGGGAATATCAGGGGCAAACGCGTGCTGGCGCGTGGATTGGCACGTCCGGCTATGCCAGTCCGGAACAAGCCATGGGCAGCGCCGATATTGATACGCGCAGCGACATTTATTCGTTGGGTGCACTTCTTTACGAATTGCTGGCGCAGCGCCCTGCCTACGATGAAACGGCGCTTGCCAACGCGACGCGCAAGGACCGCTTGCGAATCATCTGTGACGAGATGCCGGCAGCGCCCAGCGAAACGTGCTCTGACCGGGATATCGCGTTCGAATTGCGCGGTGATCTTGATCAGATCGTATACAAGGCCATGTCCAAACAGCCCGATGAACGCTACGCCACGGTATCTGAGCTCGGCGCCGATCTTCGCCGCTATCTGGACGACAAACCCGTACTTGCCATGCAAGGCAACTGGCGCTACCGCTTCATCAAACTATTGCGACGACGTTCGCTGGTCGTTGTTACCGGTCTGGTTTCGGCCACCCTGATCCTCGCCGCTACCATTGCGACAGGTCTGGGCTACGTGCACGCCGTGCGCGCGCAGAAGCTCGCCGCCGCTGAGGCCCAACGCGCCAATACTGAAGCGGAAAGAGCCAATCAAATCGCCGAGTTTCTGGCGCAGCTGTTTCGCGTATCCGACCCCACCCAGGGTGCCGATCGAGATGTCTCTGCACGCGAGATCCTGCGCCGCGGCGCGGCACGTCTTGATGAGGCAACGAATGTACAGCCCGCCACGCGTGCCCTCCTGCTCGACACTATTGGCGTGGTCTACACGAATCTCGGCCTGTATGACGAGGCGGACGAGCCGCTGCGCCAGGCACTCGAGCTGCGCCGCTCGTTGCATGGCGACCAACACCTCGACACCGCCGCCAGCCTGAATCATCTTGGCAAACTGAACTACTTCAACGGGCAGCTCGAAGCGGCCCGCAGCCTGTACGAGCAGGCGCTCGCCATTCATCGTGCGATGCTCGGGGACGCCGACATCGCCACCGCACAAACCCACAACAACCTCGGCGAATTGCTGGTGGCACAGGGCGACTTCGAGGGCGCAATTGCTGCGCATCGCACCGCCCTCTCCATTCGCGAGCGCGTACTCGGCAAAGCGCATCGCGAAGTCGGCATGAGTCTGAATAACCTCGCCGGCGCGCTGCGCCGCAAGGGCAATGTGACAGCGGCCGAAGACGCCTACCGCCGCGCCATCGCCGTCAATCGCCAGGCTCTGGGCGAGAACAATCCGGAGGTGGCAACCAATCTTTCCAACCTCGGCGTGTTTCTGATGAGCGTTGGTCAGTACGAAGAGGCGTTCGCGCAGCACAACGAAGCGCTGCGTATTCGGCGCGCTGTGCTCGATCCCGAGCATCCCCACATTGCCAACAGCCTGCACAACGTCGGCTCATTGCAAGTTCATCTTGGCGACTACGCGCGCGCAGAACCTCTGGTCCTCGAGTCTCTTGCCATGCACGAAGCACTGCATGGACAACAGCACCCGCTGGTCGCTCTCACACGCAACAATCTTGGCGTGGTGTATGAAAATCAGCAGCGGCTTGGCGACGCACTGGGCGAGTACGACGTCGCGATAGACGTTTTCCGGGCGACCGTTGGCGATGCGCATCCCTACGTCGGGATTGCGCGCACCAACCGCGCGCGGCTGCTGGTCGCGCAGCAGCGCTTTAACGACGCCGAGACCGAAGCAGCGGCGGCTGTCGATTTACTGCAGAGCGCGCTTGGAGCAGATCACTGGCGCGTCGCCGTTGCGGTAAGCGTACGCGGTGCGGCGCTCGCCCATCTTGGTCGACATGCCGAAGCGCGGCCTTATCTTGAGCAGAGCCTGGCAACCATAACCGAGGCACAGGGCAGCGCGACGCCCTACGCACGAAAAGCGCGCG
>CAZXCL010000006.1:0-46087 GCA_964639265.1 uncultured Gammaproteobacteria bacterium
TCCTCAAGCGTCTGATCCAGATAGTCGTCGGCAAACCGGCGGTTATACAGTCCGGTCAACTTGTCGTGAGTCGCCTGACGCTCGAGCTCCAGCGATTTTTCATGCAGCTCGCGCGTGCGTTCCTCGACCAGCACCTCAAGGCGGTGTCGCATGTTGGCAAACTGTTTGAGTACCAGCATGCCAAGCCCCAGAACGACGATCAGAAGAACCATCACCGGCGGTTCCATACGATTGAATACGATGGCAACGAGCACGGCGATCAGGACCGAACTCAGCTCGACCGCCGTTGAAAAGAAATTGAAGTGTTTGCCCGGATCGCCACCGCGCAGATGGACCACCAGCAGCATCCACAAATCGTTGACGACCTGCATACTCACCATCAACAGGAGCAACAGCCCTGCCGAGCGCGCGTCAAGATGCAGTAACGGCACCGGACCACCGAGCATCGTGTAGAGCGTTCCGCACGACAGGATCATCAGCGTCATGAGACCGGAGTTGTTCAGTGATGCGTTCAGTGCATCGACGAAACTTACGCCCTGGGCCATGCGATGCCAGGGATACAGGAGTGAGGCCACGCCGTTAATGAGCGCCGCCGCAACCGGGCCCATAACCAGAATGCTCGCGACCTGCGCTACACGATCAAACGACACGTGGCCATAGCTTGGATGCGGGTAGCCCATGGTGATCGAAAAGAGCCCGAACACCAGAAACAGCAAAGCAATATCCCGGTCCGGAGCGGCAATGGGAAATCCGCCGCGCGACATCACCACCCCCATGATGACCACCGCGCATACAAACAGCGCGGCACCAAAGGGCCGGTCGAGTCGCCGCTCCCTGGCCTCGGTGGTGGTCGAATGTTCAGTCATAGCGGGACGTCGATGGCGACGTGAAAAGCGTGCGTCAGCCGCTATTGTACTTCTTGTTCATGTCTTTCACCGATCGCTCAATCAGGGTATTGAGAACCGACTCATCGACATCCGACAGACGCTTTATGTAAAGACAGGATTTGCCGATCTTGTGTTTACCCAGTTTTTTCAGCAGTGCTTTGTATTTTTCAAAGCCTGGCATGACATATATAGCGATATTCTGGGCCCGCGGAGACAAGCCGGTCAGCGGCCACTCGCCTTCCTTGCCGCTCGCATAGCGATACTCGTAGCTGCCGAAACCCACGATCGTACCGCCCCACATCCTGGCGCGTTTTCCGGTCGCCGCGCGCATCATGGCCATAATGGTCTTGCAGTCAGCACGCTTGTCGGTGTCTATTACGGCCTTGATAAAATCGCCCACACTGGCGTTGGTTACCGCCGTTTTGTTTTTCGCCATACCTATCTCCCCTCGTGAATCACTCCTCGAGTGTAGTCGAGGGGGCATTGATTTCCAGTAGGCGACTGGCATCACCGCCCAGCGCGGTGAACAGCCGCACGAGTTGCAGACGCAATCGCGTCTGCGCCTGCACGACCTCATCATCGCGGGCAATGCGCTCACGCCGGGCATCCAACAGACCCAGATAGCCACCGAGTCCGCGATCGTACAGGCCCTGCGCAATATTCTGGGCTTCGCGACTGGCCGCCGCGGAAACGCGCAAATGTTGCAACGATGCACGCTGGCCGACGGCCGCGGCGCGTGCTGAGCCGGCATCGGCAAGACCTGCGAGCAGCACGTTTTCAAGGTCGGCATAGGCGGCATCGGCGCGGGCAAGTGCAGCGCGACGATTGGCGCGCAGCCGCCCACCCTGGAACACCGGAAGCGATAAGCGTGGCGCAAGTCCCAACGCCCGACTGTTGCCCTGCGCCAGATCTGACAGCGAGGCACTCTCAAACGCGACCGATGCATCGAGCCACAGTTGCGGATAGAACGCAGCTTCCGCCACACCCAGCTCGGCGACCACCGCCGCCAGATTGCGTTCTGCGGCCGCGACGTCCGGGCGGGCTCGCAGCGCTGCAGCAAACACCTCTGGCAACTCTTCAATGTTCAGGGCGCGAAGCCTGCCGCGAACATCGCTGCGTTCATTGAGCATGGGAGATTCAGTCGCAACCAGCAGATCCAGCGGTTGCGCTGTCAGCACCGCCAGGCGGCGTGCCGCGGCGTCTATGCCAGCGTCGAGCGTCGGCAAAATGCTCGCAACGGCTTCACGCTGGCCTTTCGCACGTAGCGCATCAAGATCTCGCGCGAGTCCGATCGCGACGCGTTTTTCGATGATCTCAAGCGCGCTCGTCTGGAGTTCAAGATCGCGGGCAAAATTGTTGCGCCTGGCCTGTGCCCCACGCAATTCGAACCAGGCTGAGACGGTCTCAGCGACGACTCCGAGCGCCACCGCGTCGCGCTGAGCGATACTTTGCTGCACGCGGGCGCGCGCCGCCTCGTCCATCCGCCGGTTACCGCCAAAAAGATCCAGATCCCACCGTGTGGATAACGTCGAGGTCCAGAACTCCACATCACGATCAACCAACCCGGCGCCGATCAGCGGGCCGGCACCCGCGGGCGAATTGATGCTCTGTTCGGCAAACGTATAGCCAGACTCCAGATTAGCCGACGGCAGCAACGCACTCCATGCCACCGCACGCTGGGCACGCGCCTCCCGCACGCGAGCACGGGCGGCGGCGATGTCGTAGTTGTTTTGCAACGCACGCTCAACCAGCGCATTCAAACGCGGGTCGTCAAAGCGCTCCCACCAGTTGGCAATCGACGGCGCAGGCTCAGCCACGGAGACAGCCCGATAACTTTCGGATGCGACGTAGTCGGGGCCCGCCGCGCAGCCGGCAAGGATGGTCAGCGCTGTGACGATAAGCGACACCCGCGAAAAACGTGGACTCTTCATGCCGGCACCGCCTGTTGCACATCAAAGCGCAAGCGCCGCGTCAGGAGTCGATACATCGCTGGTGTGAAAAACAACGAAAGGGTGATTGAGAAACCCACGCCACCGGCAATAACGATGGCAAGCGGCGGCCAGAAGTCACCACCAGATAGCAGCAGCAGCGGCATGAAGCCGCCGAGCGTCGTCAGCGTGGTGCTGACAATATGACGCGTGGCGCCGACGGTCTCACGCACAATGGCGTCCTGTTTTCCAAGCGTGGCATCGGCATCGGACCGCAGCGCAGCCAGCACAACGATGGTGCCGTTGATGGCCACGCCAATCAGACCCGCACTACCGATGATGGCGTTGAACCCCAGCGCGAACTGCCCGATCCAGAGCGACAGCATGCCAAGGCCCACCGCCAGGAAAGCCACCGTGGCAATCACTCCGGCCAATGCAACCGACCGGAACGACAAAATCAACGTGGTGATCATCAGCATCATCAAAATGGGCAGATAGATCAGCAGTTGCCCGAACGCGTCTTTTTGCGCCTCGGTATCACCGGCCGCAGTCAGGGAATAGCCCGGCGGCAAATCAAATCCCTTGTCATCGAGCAAAGCAAAAATCTGATTGGTAACGTCCAGCGCCAGCGCGTCGGCGCGCAAATAGCCCAGGATGTTGTTCACACGTTGTCCGTTGTAGCGCGTGATGCCGGCCGCCTCGGGCACCAGCATCAGTTCACCCAGCGCCGATACCGGAATCCAGTCGCGCGACTGTGGTGTTACCAATCTCGTCGCATTGATGGCGGCCAGAGTATTGCGTTCGTCGCGGGCATAGCGGATGCGCACCGGCAGCGATTCGAGATCCTCGAGCACCGCGCCCCCAACCTGACCTTCGAGGCTCGCCTGCAGTTGCGTGGCGACGCCGGTCAACGACAGGCCCGCCAGACGCGCAGCCTCATCATCGGCATCAAGAATCAGCTTGGGCTCGCCGCCACGAATACTCGCGCGCGTCTGCGTGATCGCAGGCACCTGATGCATGATGGCGCGGACCTCATCGCCGAGCCGACGCAAGGTATCAGTGTCCGGTCCGGTAATGCGAAAGCCCACGGGTGAATCGACCGGCGGCCCTTGGGAGAACGGTGCGACAACAATCTGCGCTTCGGGAAACTGGTCGCCAAGATCACCTTGCAGTGACGCAGTCAGGCGTTTCGCGCTTCTCACCGTGTCCGTATAGACCATGGCGTGCGCGTAGGACGGATTGCCGTTCTGCTTCATGATGCGGTTGTAATAGATTGTTGGAAAGCTGCCGCCGACCAACCAGTGCACGGCGTCGACGCCATCGCGCTGACGTAGTGAGGTTTCAATATCACGTGCCACCTCGGCGGTGCGTTCGATGGAGGTGGCCGACGGCATCCACACCTGAATTTCGAACTGATCGCGATCGGCGGGCGGGAAAAACTCCTTACCCAGGGTGCCTGCAAGAACAAACCCGGCGACGGGCAGAACCAGACACAGTGTGATCGTGGCAAGCGGACGCTGCACGGCACGTGCAAGCGTTGCTCGATACCAGGCGCCGGTTTTCTCAAGACGTATCCCGTGACGCCAGAAGCGACCGGGCCCGTCGCCGGAGCGCGGTCGCAGGAGCATCGCGGCAAACGCTGGGATCAGCGTCATCGAGACAAAGAACGATGCGACCAGCGCGAGCACCACAGAGATAGCAATTGGACCCACAAAATCGCCCATGGCACCGGGGAGGAGAAACACGGGCATGAAGCCGAGAATCGTCGTCAGCGTGGAGGCCAGCAGCGGCACAAACAAATGGGCGATGGCGCCGCGGGCGGCTGCACCACGAGTCTTGCCGGCATCGATGGCCTGTTTGATGTCGTCGGTCATGACAATTGCGTTGTCGATGAGCAAACCGATGGCGATGATCATGCCGAAGATGCTCATCTGATGCAGTTGCTGATCAAACAGCGTCAGGCCAAACACGGCCAGCGAACCGGATAACGGAAGTGCGGCACCGACGACGAGCGCGGCACGCCAGCCCATGCCGAGGAACACCACAAGCATGACGACCACGGCACCGGCCAGCAGATTGCTGCTCAGACCACTTAGTCGTTCCTGAGTATAAGCACTTTGATCGAAGACCACATCGATACCGACCGCAGGTCCCACACTTTGTTGAAACGCCGCGACGGTGGCCTTGGCGTTCGTCGCCCAATTGTCGACGCGAATATTTTCCTCGGTGCGAACAGCAATCAGAATACCGCGGCGACCGTCAATGCGTGCGAGATCGTAGGCCGGTTCCTGCCAGCGACGCGTGACGCTGGCCACATCGTCCACTCGCACCAAACTGGACGAGGCCGAGCCCAGTAGTGGAATTGCACCGATACGCGCCGCTGAGTCGAGTTCGCCGCCAACCTCAAGGAACAAATCGCGGTCGCGGCCGCGTAACGCACCGGCTGGCGCCTTCGGATCGTCACCAGCGATGCTTGCGGCAAGCTGTGGCACCGTGATGTTGAGTGCTGCGAGACGATCAGCGTCGACATCCACGGCGATCTCCTCGCGCGGGGCGCCGTAAAGGCGCACGACGTCGGTACCTGAGACGTCACGCAGTTGATCGGCCAGGTCCAGAGCAAGGCGATGAAGCACGCCGAGCGCCGGTGGCTCGTCATTGATCCAGGTAATTGAGGCAATAAGACTGAACGCGACGGCGCTGCTTTTGTCATCGAACACCGGTTGGCCCGCACCGGGAGGGAAACGACTGGCGGCATCGGCCATGCGGTCACGTATTTTGGAGAACACCGCCTCGTTGGTATCGCGGGTGATGGTGTCCTGCAGTTCGATGGCCAGAATGGAAATACCGGCGCGCGAGGTGGACTCGACTTTCTTGATTTCCGAGAGTTCTTTGAGCTCGTCTTCGAGCACGTCGGTGACCAGTGCCTCGACCCGCTCGGCCGACGCGCCCGGAACTTGCGTGATGATGCGTGGGTAGCGATTGGTGATACGCGGATCTTCGATACGCGGCATGTTGCTGATGGCCGACCAGCCGGCCATCAGAATCACAGCAATCAGCAGCACGAAGGCATAGCGGTTTTTGAGCAGCAGATTCGCGAAGCGACCTGCAGGATGTTCGGTGGCACTCATGTTGCGGACTCAGAGGAAAGCCGTACAAACTGGCCGGGCACCACGCGCTGGAGTCCGGCGCGGATGATCTCATCGCCGGGCTCGAGCGTGCCACGCACAAATACCCGATCGGTGTCCTGATAGATGATCTCAACGGGGCGGGGCTCTACCTTGTGGGTGGCGCCGATGTCAGCCTGTTTGGATGGCACGGCGACATACACCGTCCACAGGCCGCGCTGGCCCTCGGCAAGCGCCTCGAGCGGCAACCAGACGCCGCGCTCAGACACGCGGCGGCGCAACTCGAGTCGTGCGAGATCACCGGCCCGCAGGTCCGGAGCGACGTCCGGAACATCCAGCAACACGTCGACCGTGCGCGAGACATCGTCGCGCTGGGGTAGCTGTTGCCGCACGATGGCATCGATGGACGCATCTCGAATTTTCAATGTATGGGTGGAACCGGGCGTAAGCGCGTCGAGCGCCTGACCAGCAACACCGATGCGTACGCTCAACGCGCCTTTTTCCTGCAGGGTCAGCACCGCCTGACCGGCCTGCACCACCTGCCCCTCATCGATATGCCGGCGGGTAATCAACGCATCGAATGGCGCGGTCAGGGTCGATTTATCCAGATCGACATCGATGCTTAGTAAACGGGAGCGGTTGGCGGCCAACTGCGCTCGGGCTGATTCGGTCTGGTTTAGCGCCTCGTCGTATTCCTGTTGCGAAACGCCGCGAAACTCCAGCGCTTCGCGCATGCGCTCAAGTGTCGTGGTGGCGAGATTTAGCTGCACCTGGGCTTGATCAGTTAGCGCCGCAATTTCGGCGCGATTGGCGCGCATTCGCTGGGTGTCGAGCTTGGCGATGGCCTGTCCGGCAGCCACCTGATCACCGTCGTCGACGAGGACTTCGGCGAGTTTTCCCGGGAGCTCGAATCCCGTCGCACTGATTCGGCCGGCTTCGAGGCGGCCGGTCAATGACTGTATCTGGTCATAGTTATCGTCAAACTGGGCCTGGAATACGGCGACCGGAATGGCCGCGGACGCCTTGGCCGCCGCTGGGTCTTGCGCACTGCCGCATGAGACCAGCGCGAGAGAGGCCACGGCCGCCAGGGCGCCGTGAAAATTTAACTTATTGAAAAACATTGATTTAAATCCATGGAAACGGATGACAGTCAGTTCAAACACGCCTATACTAGACCGACTAGTATGATCTTAGTTGTAACAAACTGTACTGTCCAGTATGGAAATTAAAAAGAGCAGTGGCCGGCCCAAGAGCCACGCCAAACGCAGCGCCATCCTTGAAGCCTCAGGCGAGTTGTTTTTGAAGCATGGCTTCAAGGACACCACGATGGATGCGGTGGCGGCCGAAGCGGGCGTATCCAAACAAACGGTCTATTCGCATTTTGATGGCAAGGATGGGCTGCTGCGTGCGTGCGTCGAAGACAAAGTGCGCGAATACGAATTGCAGGCGGACGACATGCCGGACGATTTGCCGCTGGAGTCAGGCTTGCGCAAGATCGGTCGGCAGTTTGTCGATTTGATCAATGATGAAAACGTGATCTGCATGTACCGGCTGATCATCAGCGAGAGCATTGCGCATCCGCAGGTAGCCAGGTCGTTTTACGAGACCGGCCCGAAAGCGACCCGCGATGTCATCGCCGGCTTTTTGCGCCGACGAGCGGTACCGGCAGGTCGTTTTGGTGACGGCGAACGGGTCGCCGAAATGTTCTTTTTGTTGCTCGAGCATCTGGACGTGATGCATCGGGTCATGAATCTGACTGGACCGATGCCTGAAGCGGCGCGCGATGCGCACGTGGCCCGCGCTGTGGATCAGCTTCTTACTTTATATCCAGCCGCCTAATCATCACGGACTCGCAGCGTCGACTGACGACGACGGTCCACACTAAGCGTCGTCACATCAGGGCGGGAATAGTGGCCCACCGGATCAAAATTCTGCCGCTCCTCGCGCACACGCTCATGACTGATCTGCGCCGTGAGCAAACCCTCTTCGTGGGACACCGGCGCCAGTACCCATTCACCATCGGGGCCCGCTACGCACGAACCTCCGTCGGCCAGGAAGTCGTCTTCGCCAGTGACCAGCTGCTCACGATAGGGCGTATCGGTGGGAAAATCCGAGCCGCGCATCAGACTGGACACCGATACGACGTATGAGCGCGCCTCCTTGGCAATAAAGCGCGTAATGTCATTGGTGTTGCGCACAGCGCCCGGCCAAATCGCGTAGTGCAAGTCCTCACCGAGTGCGTAGAGCGCAGCGCGCGGCAGCGGCATCCAGTTTTCCCAGCAGTTCAGGGTGCCCAGCGTGAAGCTGCCCACCGGGTGTACCCGCAATCCGTGCCCGTCACCTGGTGACCAGGTCAGACGTTCTTCATAGGTGGGCATGAGCTTGCGATGCACCGAAGCGAATTCGCCCTTTGCGTTAATGGTGACCGCGCTGGCGTACACGCTGTGCCCGCCGCGATCGCTCGGTCGTTCGATGATCCCGAGCACCACGTGAATGCCGTGCGCGAGCGCCAGCTCACTCACCCGATCCAGATGTCCGGCCTCGATCTGAACGGCCTGGTCAAGATAGCGCGCGTGAAATTCCTTTTGCACTTTGGATTCAAAAACAGCACCCCCCGTGCGCTCCGGCCAAAACGGATAGCCCGGCACCAGTGCCTCGCCAAAACCCACGACGTGGCAGCCGGCGGCCGCGGCATCGCTGATGACGTCACACACCTTGGACAGCGTGGCCTCACGATCCAGGAACACCGGGGCAATCTGGCCGAGGCCAACGCAAAGCTCATCGTTCATGATTTGGTCTCTTAATAATGTGGGGGAATTTCGTGTTGCTCGGATGCTGCGCCATCACCGCCGTCGCGCATTGCTTTCACGCGGCCAGCCAGCGTCTGACACCAGGTGCGCAGCTCATCGAGCGAACGTTGCTGTTGATATACCTGCTCGTTCAGCGTGCTTACGGTCGCTTCCAGAAAAGCGAGTTTGGATTCGAGCTCCTCGATGCGTTTTTCGCTCATTACTTACCTATGCAAAAGCTGGAAAAAATATGGCCGAGCAAATCGTCGCTGCTCACGCGCCCGGTAATCTCACCGAGGCAGTGCTGCGCCAGACGCAGTTCCTCAGCCATGATCTCGCCCGCCGCGTGCTCCTTGAGCTCGCGTGTGCCAATCTGCAGATGCGAAAACGCCCGCTTGAGCGCATCAAGATGGCGCGTGCGCGCAATCACGTTGCCTTCGCTGACCTGTTCGATACCGGCGGCTCTGCGCAGCGCGGCCTTGAGCTGCTCAAACCCTTCGCCTGTGCGCGCCGATAACAGCAATGCATCTTCGTCAGTCGCTGCCGGTGACTCGAGCAGGTCGATTTTGTTGTGCACGTGTATGACCGGCAGCGACGGCAGCTCAACGCTGTCGGCTGTGGTATCCGTCACATCGACCACGTGCAGGACAAGATCCGCACGCTCCATCTGCGCTCGTGCACGTCGTACGCCTTCGGCTTCAATCGGATCGTCGCTGTCGCGCAAACCGGCTGTGTCCACCACGCGCAACGGCACACCGTCGATCTCGATGTCCTCGCGCAGGACATCGCGGGTGGTCCCGGGTCGGTCGGTCACAATGGCCGCCTCGTGGCCCGCCAGGCGATTGAGCAGACTGGACTTGCCGGCGTTGGGTTTGCCTGCAATCACAATCGTCATACCGTCACGCAGACGCTGACCCACGCGGGCACCCGCAAGCAGCGCATCGAAACGACCTGTCACATCCTGCAGGCGGCGATCGACGTCCGGGTCGGCCAGAAAATCGATTTCTTCTTCCGGAAAGTCGATGGCCGCTTCGATGTAGACGCGCAGGTTGGTCAGTGCGTCGACCAACGCATGCACATCGCGCGAGAAATCGCCGTGGAGGGATCGCGCCGCCGCGCGCGCCGCCGTGCGCGTTGCGCTGTTGATAAGATCAACCACCGCTTCGGCCTGCGCCAGATCCAGCTTGTCATTCAGATACGCACGACGGGTAAATTCCCCGGGCTCAGCAAGACGGGCGCCGTGGTACAACGCTGCCTCAAGCAGTGCGTCGAGCACGACCGGGCCGCCGTGGGCCTGCAGCTCAATGATCGATTCACCCGTAAACGAATTGGGCGCCGGAAAATACAGAGCGATACCGCGGTCAATGGGCTCGTTGTCGGCATCCTTGAACCAGCGCAGCGACGCCTCGCGCGGAGCAGGCAGACCATTGACCAGCTCACCGCCGATGGCGGCCGCGTCTGGTCCGGAGATTCGCAATACGCCAATGCCGCCGCGTCCGGCGGGCGTGGCTAGCGCGGCAATGGTGTCAGTGGCAGGATCGCTCATGGCCGAAGTTTATCAGCGGGGCTGTGATAAGTGGTCCCGTCGTCCGGTCTGTTAGGCGAACGTTGCTTCATTTGCTGGAGAAAGTCATGCCCGTTTCCACCGTCAAGTTTGAAAACCGTAGCGGCGAGGCCCTGTCCGGGCGACTCTCGTTGCCTGACACCCGTGCACCTCATGCGTTCGCGCTGTTCGCTCACTGCTTTACCTGCACGAAAAATTTCACCGCCACCCGCAACATCGCTGCAGCGCTTGCCGACGAGGGTATCGCGACTCTCGTATTCGATTTCACCGGGTTGGGTTCCAGCGAGGGAGAATTTGCCGACAGCAACTTCTCGACCAACGTCGAAGATCTGGTGGCGGCCGCCGACTATCTGGCCGAGACCTACGAAGCGCCCAAACTACTGGTCGGTCACTCGCTCGGCGGAACTGCCGTACTCAAGGCGGCAGCACATATTCCATCGGCGCTGGCTGTCGCAACACTCGGCTCGCCGTCGCATGCCAGGCATGTGGAGCATCTGGTGGCGGACAAAGCCGAGGATATCGAGCGCGACGGGGAAGCGCAGGTTCTGCTCGCCGGAAGACCGTTCTCGATCAAGCGTCAGTTTCTCGACGACATCCGCAGTCAGCCAGTACTCGACGACGTGGCGAACCTGCGCAAGGCGCTGCTCGTGATGCACGCACCGCTCGACGATACGGTTGAGATGAGCAACGCCACTGACGTGTTCGTACGCGCCAAGCACCCCAAGAGTTTTATCAGTCTGGATGATGCCGATCATCTGCTCACCAATGCCGAACACTCGCGCTACGCCGGCCGGGTAATCGCTGCCTGGGCACAGAAATACGTTGGCACCAGTGACGCAAACATTGAACATGTCAAAGGCGGCGTCGTTGCGCGTACCGGTGAGCACAAATACCTGACGCGGATCAATGCAGACGGGCATCGCTTTGTTGCCGATGAGCCGGCGTCTGTGGGCGGGACCGATGTCGGGCCAAGTCCGTACGATTTACTCAGTGCTGCGCTTGCCAGTTGCACCACAATGACACTGAAGATGTACGCCGATCACAAGAAGTGGCCGCTCGAGACGGCTACGGCCACAGTCTGGCATGAGAAGATCCACGCCCGCGACTGCGAAGACTGCGAATCCGCCGATGATGCCAAGGTGGATGTTTTTGAGCGCGAAGTCGCTGTTACCGGCGACCTCGATGACGAACAGCGCGCGCGCTTACTCGAGATTGCGGATCGCTGCCCGGTACATCGCACCTTGCACGGCGAGGTGAAGGTGCGAACCAGCGGTGCCGATTCAAACTAGCCGGCACCGACCACGCGATTGATGCGCCACTGCTGCAGCACGGATAATACGGTGTTGACCACCCAGTAGAGCACCAACCCGGCGGGGAAGAAGGCAAAGAAGACCGACATCATCAGCGGCATGATGGTCATGACTTTGGCCGTTGTTGGATCGGCCGGCGGCGGATTGAGTTTGGTTTGCACAAACATCGCGCCAGCCATAATCAGCGGCAGGATGAAAAACGGATCGCGCGATGACAGGTCGGTGATCCACAGCGCAAACGGCGCCTGACGCAGTTCGACGCTCTCGATCAGCACCCAGTAAAGGGCGAGAAACACCGGCATCTGCAACAGTAATGGCAGACAGCTCGACATCGGGTTGACGCCTTCAGTCTTGTAGAGATTCATCATCTCGCGACTCAGCGCCTGGCGATCGTCTTTGTAACGTTCCTGCAGCGTTTTCATACGTGGCGCAAGCTTGCGCATCTTGGCCATCGAGCGACCGCTTTTCTCTGCCAGCGGGTAGAAGAAGATTTTGATGAGTATCGTCAGCAGAATAATCGCCACACCCCAGTTGTGCACCAGACCGTGAATTTTCTGCAGCAACCAGAACAAAGGTTGCGACAAGATTGACAGCACACCGTAGTCGACCGTGCGCACGAGACCGGGCGCGACCTCGGAGAGTTGTTCCTGAACTTTGGGGCCGACAAAAATCTGATGACTCACCGATTGGGTGGCTCCCGGTGCAATCGTGACGGCTGGCAACACGGCGCTGATCAGTTCACGACCGTCTTCGCTAACGCGCGATGAAAACTTCGCCGCCTGTCCGGCCGGAGGTATAACGGCCGACAGAAAGTGATGTTCGATGGTGGCGATCCAACCCGACTCGGTCGTGAAGTCGAGCGGTTCTTTCACAAGCTCCTTGTGCTTGTATTTTTCGGCTGCTTTTCCGTCGTAGACCACAGAACCAAGAAACGAATAGGAGTCAACGTTAAACATGCTGCGCTTGACGGGGATGTCCTTGCGCTGCACCTGAACATACTGAGCGGCAGTAAACGCTTCACCGCTGCCGTTGCTCACTTCAAGTGCAACATCAATGTTGTAACGACCGCGATAGAACGTGAACGTCTTGGTGGCCGTGACGCCGCTGGCGTCTCTCCATGTGAAAGGAACAACGAGGGAGTCGTCACCGGATGCCAGTTCATACTGTACGGCCGCTGCCGCAAATCGTTTTTCGTGGTTGGGTGCCGAGGCGCCGCCGGCGCGCACCAGTCCGCTTTGAATCAGGTCGAGTTCGCCCGGCGCGCGGCTCAAAATGCTGACAAGGTCGTCGGGGTTATCTTTTTGTACGGGATAATCGAGCAGCGTGACGTTCACAAGCTGAGCGCCGTTGGTATCGATGTCCAGCTGGTAGACATCCGTCGTTACGCGCACAAGCGGTGCCAGATTGGTGGCGGCTGGTGCTGGCCCGACGGCCGTCTCCTGCGTCGCCGCATCGGGAAGTCCTGGCAGTGAGGGCAATGCCGGGTCGGTGACCGTGGCCTCAAGCTGTGCGGGGGGCGCGTCGGCCGCGACCGGTGGCTGCGGGCCGTAGTCGCGCTGCCAGGCCTGATAGATCATCAGATAAATCAGCCCCAGCGAGGCCCACAACAAAAAACGATTATCCATGATGCAGACCTTTTTTCGCGGGGTTGGCGCGCGTTGGTACTTCGTCGATGCCGCCTTCACACCACGGATGACAGCGTCCCAGTCGCTTCAGCGCCATCCACGCGCCGCGCAAGGCGCCGTATTCGCGCACGGCCTGCTGGGCGTAGCTCGAGCAGGTCGGGTGGTAGCGGCAATGGGGTCCGAGCATTGGACTGATCGCTACCTGATAAAAACGAATCAGGAAAAGAATTAACGTACGCATTTGTTAGTAATGACCTGCCAGTGTTTTTCAAGGCTGTCGCGTAACTGCGGGTTGGCAATCTTACCCGCACCGGGTTTCACAATCACCACAAGATCGACCTTGGGCAAGCGCTCGCGGGCGTGGCGAAAGCTCTCGCGAATGATGCGCTTGAGCCGGTTTCTGCCGACCGCGCTGCCACACGCCTTACGTGCCACAGCACTGCCAAGGCGTGGTGAATTGCCGCTGCGGTGAGCGAGCACAGTAAAGTAGCGGTCGTGCGACCGGACATTGCGTTTGAATACTGTGCGAAAATCGCTCGGCGTGAGCAGGCGCGAAGAGCGCGTATAACCGAAAGAAGGTTTACGGCCAGAGGGGCCGCTCATTCTATCGTGCGCTTTATGGCGTCAGGCGTTTGCGACCGCGGGCGCGGCGACGCTTGATGACAGCGCGGCCGGCTTTCGTCGCCATGCGGGCGCGGAAACCGTGGGTGCGGGCGCGTTTTAGGTTGCTTGGCTGAAAAGTGCGTTTCATGGCGATGTCGTCAGTGTTGAAAAGCGGCGCTATGCCGGGTTGATCGGGTCGAAAGTCGGGCAAGGTTACGCACGGTCCCGGCGCCTGTCAATAGGGTTGGGATCGGTCTCAAAAACGCCTGTGGATAAGTCAAAAAAAGAGGTATAGACTCGGCCGTCCCCCGTGTGAAATTCACGCCCGTTTAAACCGTGCAGGGAGACGACGTTGTCGGCTGCGCTTTGGAATAGCTGTCTCAAAATCCTCCAGTCCGAGCTTCCGCCCGAGACCTTCAGTACGTGGATTTCACCGCTTCAGGTAGATGAGAAAGACAATAAAATCAGTTTGTTGGCGCCAAATCACCACGTCGTCGCATGGCTGCGCGAAAACACCTTGCCGCGCATTCGCGCCATCATGGACGATCTTGCCGAGCGCGAGAAACTGAGCCCGCCACCGGTGGTCAGTCTCGGGGTTGGCAGCCTTGACGCGCTCATGCACGAGGATGAAACACCAAGACCCGTCGCGCCAAGCGCGCAGCCGGCCAGAACCGTGCCCGCCAGCGCGCGCGGCAACCGAGTGAATACGAAATTCACCTTCGATAATTTTGTCGAGGGCAAAAGCAACGAATTTGCACGCGCCGCTGCCATGGGGGCAGCTGAAAACCCGGGCGTCACCTATAACCCGCTGTTCATTTATGGCGGCGTGGGTCTTGGGAAGACCCATCTTATGCAGGCCGTTGGCAATACAATTCGGGAGAAGCGACCGGATGCCCACATCCTGTATGTGAATTCCGAGCGCTTTGTGGGCGACATGGTGCGCGCTCTGCAGCACAATTCTATTAATGATTTCAAACAGGTATACCGCAACGCGGACGCGCTGCTGATTGACGATATCCAGTTTTTCGCAGGCAAGGAGCGTTCCCAGGAGGAGTTTTTCCATACCTTCAACGCGCTGTTTGAGGCTGATCGGCAAATTGTGCTGACCAGTGATCGTCATCCCAAGGAGCTCGATCGGGTGGAAGAGCGGCTACGATCGCGCTTCAGCCTGGGCATCACGGCGTCGATCGATCCGCCCGAACTTGAAACCAGTGTCGCCATTTTGAAGCGCAAGGCTATTGCCATGGGCGTCGCGCTGCAGGACGATGTGGCGTTTTTTACAGCGAAGTTGATTCGCTCCAACGTGCGAGAGCTTGAGGGTGGTCTGCGCCGACTGGTCGCCGGTGCGCAATTCACCGGGCAGCCGATCTCGGTGGACTTTGCCAAAGAGACTTTCAAAGATCTGCTGGCGCTGCGCAATCGATCGATCACGATCGACAACATCAAGAAGACGGTCGCGGAGTATTTTTCAATCCGTGTGTCAGATTTGCTGTCGCCCAAGCGGACGCGATCGATTACGCGTCCGCGTCAGATTGCCATGTCGCTTGCCAAGGAGCTGACGCAGCATTCACTGCCTGAGATCGGCAGTGCGTTCGGTGGTCGCGACCACACGACGGTGTTGCACGCTTGCAGGAAAGTCAAAGAGTTACGTGAAAAGGAAACGCCCGTCGACGAGGATTATAAAAACCTGTTAAGAACCCTGGATCAATAGGCTGAAGAACGTGTGGATAACTTCCAGCGCCGTTTTTTCCCCCTGTTATCCACATGGTTCAGGATGATTTATCCCGGCGTTATTCATGACATAAAACATTGATTTTATTAAACTTATTGGGCTTATTCAGAGGCAATAGAGCTCTTAATAGCAACAATAAGAGATATATATCTTAATTAATTATTAGATAGGACAACGAGCGATGAAATTTCGAGCGCCCCGAGAAACTCTCCTGGCTCCTTTGCAAGCTGTGGTTGGTGTCGTCGAACGACGTCAGACCATGCCAATACTGGCGAACTTCCTGGTCGTTGCAGCAGACGGCAAGCTGTCAGTCACCGCCACGGATCTGGAAGTGGAGCTTCTGGCGACAGATGAAGCCGAAGTGCTGGAAGATGGAGAGATTACGGTGCCAGGGCGGAAATTCCTGGATATCGTTCGTGCACTGCCCGATGGCGCTGCGGTGACAGTCACACTCAAAGGCGATCGGGTTACGGTCACGTCCGGGCGCAGCCGCTTTACGTTGTCGACGCTGCCGGCGGCAGAGTTTCCAACGGTGGATAATATTGGCGCTCAGCAGACGATTGCTTTGCCGCAGGGCCACATGAAGCGACTGCTTGAGAAAACCCAGTTTGCGATGGCAAACCATGACGTTCGCTATTACTTGAACGGGCTGCTGCTCGAAGTGGGCAGTAAGCGCCTGCGCTCGGTGGCCACTGATGGTCACCGTCTGGCGATGTGTGATATCGAGCTGGAGCACGGTGGCAACGCGCAACAGCAGGTCATTATTCCGCGCAAGGGTGTCCTGGAGCTGCAACGCATGTTGTCCGATGATGGGCCGGAAATTCGGATGTCTATTGGTGGCAATCATGTTCGGGTGGAAATTGACGATTTGCGCTTCACCTCAAAGCTCATCGACGGTCGTTTTCCGGAGTACGAGCGCGTCATTCCCAAGTCGCAGGACGAAGGTCTGAAGACCGAACGCGCGCCGCTGCGTAACGCTCTGCAGCGCACAGCTATCTTGTCTAACGAGAAATATCGGGGAATTCGTCTGGCGCTCAAGGACAACACGATGGTGATTCAGGCGCACAATCCGGAGCAGGAAGAAGCTGAAGAACAGCTCGAAGTGGAATACGTGGGCAACGGCGTGGAGATCGGCTTCAACGTCAACTACCTGCTGGATGCGCTCGGAGCCCTCGAACAGGACAACGTTGAGATGCAGGTCACCGATGCGAACAGCAGCTGCATTATTCGTGATCCGGGCGAAGACTCGTGCACCTACGTTGTCATGCCGATGCGCCTGTAGAACGGGAGTTTCTGGCCACTTTTCATGTCCCTCAAGTCTCTTGCGATTGCTCACTTCCGCTGCCTGCGTGAAGTGAGCGTTGAGGCTCATCCGCAGCTAAACGTCATTGCCGGACCCAACGGATCCGGAAAAACCAGCTTTCTCGAAGCCCTTTATTTCCTTGGACGCGGCCGATCGTTTCGCTCTACACGCACGCGTGGTCTGGTGCAGGACGGAGAACAGCGCTTTGTTGTACGGGCCGATCTTGACGGCTCACCCAAGCGAATTGGCATCGAGGGCGGCGGGCCGGCCCTGCGTGTACGGGTGGATGGACATAACGCAAACGGACTGGATGAACTGATCAAGGCGCTGCCGGTGCAGGTGATTGAGCCTGGCATTCACCGCCTGGTGGATGCCGGGCCGAGTCAGCGTCGGGCGTTTCTCGATTGGGGCGTGTTTCACGTGAAACATACGTTCCTCGAGGAGTGGCGACGCTATCAACGGGCGGTGAAGCAACGGAACGCTGTACTTAGGCAAGGCGGCGATCGGAATGCAGCCGCGGTTTGGGAGGACGCGCTGGTGGCGTCCGGAGAAGCGGTGCATCAACTGCGAGCCACGTATCTGACCGATCTGCTGCCGCATGTAGAGAGTGTCACCACAAGGTTATTGGACCAGGCTGTTGCCGTGGACTACCACCATGGTTGGGGTGATGACGAATCCTTACGTGAAGCGCTGGATCGCAGTTGGGAACGAGACAGCCGAATTGGGCAGACTCACGTCGGTCCACAACGAGCTGATTTGCGTCTTCGGTTCGCCACGCGCGTTGCCCGCGATCGGGTGTCCCGAGGGCAGCAGAAACTCCTGGCCTCATCGTTGGTTCTGGCCCAACTGCGCTACCTCGTCGCCGAGGACCAAACCAGCCCCATTTTGTTGCTCGACGATCCAGCGGCTGAACTGGATGCCCGCAGTCTTGAGCGGCTGTTTTCGGTCACGCGGGATCTGGGTGCGCAGCAGTTCATCACGGGCCTGGATGTCTCGATTCTGCCGGGAACGGACGACGCCCATGTGTTTCACGTGGAACAGGGAAGCCTGCAAAAAGTGGTATAATCACGGGCTTATCTTGAGGGCCTGTGAATGTCTGACAACGACAACTACGATTCCAGTAATATCAAAGTTCTGAAGGGCCTCGAGGCGGTGCGAAAGCGCCCTGGCATGTATATCGGCGACACCGATGACGGCACCGGTTTGCATCACATGGTGTTCGAGGTTGTCGACAATTCAATCGACGAAGCTCTGGCGGGTTACTGTTCCCAGATTACCGTAACAATCCACGCAGATGAGTCCGTCAGCGTCAGCGATGACGGTCGCGGTATTCCCGTTGATGTTCACGAAGAAGAAGACCGATCGGCCGCTGAGGTCATCATGACTGTGCTTCATGCCGGCGGAAAGTTTGACGACAACTCTTATAAAGTGTCGGGTGGCCTGCACGGTGTCGGTGTTTCCGTGGTGAACGCGCTGTCGTCCAGTCTGGAGCTGACGGTTCGCCGCAGCGGCAAGCGCCATTTTCAAGCCTATAGTCACGGCGAGCCGCTGGCACCACTGAAAGTTATTGGCGACGCTCAAACCACGGGTACCACCATCCAATTCAAGCCCAGCCCGGACACATTCAGCAATATTTCCTTTGATTATCAAATACTTGCGAAGAGACTGCGGGAGCTGTCGTTCCTTAATTCGGGTGTACGCATCGAATTGGTGGACGAACGCGACGAGCAGCGCGACCTGTTCGAATACGAAGGCGGTATCAAGGCCTTCGTGGAACATCTCAATCGTAACAAGACAGCGATCCAGGACCCGGTGTTCCACTTTGTGACGACTAAAGACGATGTGTCGGTCGAGGTCGCGGCGCAGTGGAACGACTCGTATCAGGAGAACGTGGCCTGCTACACGAACAACATTCCTCAGCGCGACGGTGGAACACACCTTGCCGGCTTTCGCAGTGCCCTCACGCGCACGCTGAATAACTACATCGAATCCGAAGGTCTGTCGAAGAAAGAAAAAGTCTCGATGACCGGGGATGATTCACGCGAGGGTTTGACCGCTGTGCTGTCGGTCAAGGTGCCCGACCCGAAGTTTTCCTCGCAAACCAAGGACAAGCTTGTGTCCTCCGAGGTCAAGGGCATCGTCGAGTCGGCCATGGGTGAACACCTGCAGGACTATCTGCTTGAAAACCCCGTGCAGGCCAAAGCGATTGTCGGAAAAATCATTGACGCGGCTCGCGCACGTGAAGCGGCGCGCAAGGCCCGCGAGATGACGCGTCGCAAAGGCGCACTGGATATCGCTGGCCTGCCGGGCAAGCTTGCGGACTGTCAGGAAAAAGATCCGTCGAAGTCTGAAATCTTCCTGGTTGAGGGTGACTCCGCCGGAGGCTCGGCCAAGCAGGGACGTGATCGACGCACCCAGGCCATCCTGCCGTTGCGCGGAAAAATCCTGAACGTGGAGAAAGCACGTTTTGACAAGATGCTCTCGTCGCAGGAAGTGGGCACGCTGATCACCGCGCTTGGCTGCGGCATTGGACGTGATGATTTTGATCCCGACAAACTGCGCTACCACAGCATCATCATCATGACCGATGCTGATGTTGACGGCTCGCATATCCGCACACTGTTGCTGACGTTCTTTTATCGTCAAATGCCTGAGTTAATAGAGCGCGGGCACATCTACATCGCACAGCCGCCGCTGTACAAAATCAAGAAAGGCAAACAGGAACGCTACGCCAAGGACGACGATCAGCTGAACAATTTCCTGCTTGCTTATGCGCTCGACGGCGCCGAGTTGCACGTCGAAGGTGATACACCCCCGATCAGCGGTAGTGCGCTTGAAACACTCGCGCGCAAGTACATGGAAGTGGATGCGTTGATCGCGCGCTGGTCACGTCGCTACGACGAACGCGTGCTGCGTCAGATGGTGTATCTGCCTGTCATGACGCGCGAGATCATGGACGACAGTGCAGCGCTGGATAACTGGGTCAAAGAGCTGGTCGAACAACTCGACGGCCGTGACGACATTGCTGCGAGCTATCGCGGCCAGGCTGTCCAGCGCGAGGACGATGAGAGCGAAGGTTTCGCACTGGAGATTTCGCGTACGCATCACGGCGTGACTCGCACACGTCGCATCCAGAAAGAGTTTTTTGAGTCAGGTGAGTACCAACGCATTGCTGAGCTTGGCAAAGATCTGCTCGGCTTGATTGGCGAAGGCGCGTTCGTAAAGCGTGGCGAAAAAGAGCAACCTATCGACAGTTTCCGTCAGGCCATCACCTGGCTCATGGAAGAAGCCAAGCGTGGTCAGTCGGTGCAACGATACAAAGGTCTGGGTGAGATGAACCCCGACCAACTTTGGGATACCACCGTCAATCCCGAGACGCGTCGCCTCATGCAGGTGAAGATCGAAGACGCTTTCAACGCGGACGAAATTTTCACCACGCTCATGGGTGATCAGGTCGAACCTCGGCGCGAATTCATCGAGCAAAACGCTTTGCTCGTTTCGAATCTGGATATTTAGAGCGGGAATCAGAGACAATACGGGCCGCCGGCAGTCGGCCTTGCCGTCCCGGCCCAAATTTAGTTATTTAAAATCATAGTGTTGCCACAATTCGGCGGCGGATTGCAATTCTTTGGTTTCAGCCTGCACTGAAACTTTCGAACTTACTGCCGAATTGTTGGGATGCGAAAGTGTGACTGCTAGACTTGACACATAACGTGTCAGGCTATCCATAAACATTGAGATCGAGGAGTCGTGATGACGCCGCCAAACAACCCCGTTGGAATCGACGCCATGGCCTTTGCAGGCCCGCAGTGCTATCTGGACATGGGCGATCTCGCTCGAGCACGCGGCGTTGATCCGGACAAATTTATTCTCGGTCTCGGCCAGGAACAAATGGCCGTTGCCACACCGTGCGAAGACACCGTCACACTCGCCGCCAAAGCCGCGCAGGACGCGCTGACCAAATTCGATATCGATCCTTCGGAAATTGGAACGTTGATCGTCGGTACTGAAACTGGTGTGGATCACGCCAAACCAGTCGCCGTTTACGTGCACGAAATTCTTGGCCTGCCCACCAACTGCCGCACGTTCGAAACCAAGCATGCTTGCTTCGGTGGTATGGCCGGTGTTGGAAGCTCGGCTGACTGGATCGCCTCGGGCCGTGCACGCGGACGCAAAGCGCTGATCATCGCATCCGATATCGCTCGCTACGGCGTCCAAACCGCGGGCGAACCCACGCAGGGCGCAGGTGCAGTGGCGCTGGTCATTGGCCAGAACCCGCGCCTGATGAATCTTCATCTGAACTGCATCGGCGATTACACCCGTCAGGTGATGGATTTCTGGCGGCCGCTGTATTCGAAGTACGCGTTTGCCGACGGACATTATTCGATTCAGTGTTACCTTGATGCCCTCGAAGGCGCGCTTGCCGATGCCAAGAGCCAGGTTGACGATCCGCACTTCCTGAATACCGACGCAATGGAAGCGTGCTTTTATCACGTGCCGTTTGTGAAGATGGCGCGCAAGGCCCACAAGCGTCACGTCGAGCTGCAACACGAGATCATGAACGACAAGGCCATCGACGAGTCGTATCGTCAGCGCGTTGCACCGTGGCTGACGCTCAACGCAAGCGTTGGCAATATTTATACCGGTTCGATCTTCCTTGCACTGATCGATTTCCTGCGCCGGGTGGACGAAGGCAAACAAGGTAAGAACACCAGTTTCTTTGCCTACGGCAGCGGTTGCGGCGCCTCGTACTCGGCCGGTCAGGTCGCCGACAACGCCGCGGCGTTCAGGCATCTGGTGGACCCCGCTGAACAGCTCGCGGCGCGTCGTCGACTCAGCGTAGAGGAATACGAAGAGCTCATGCGCGAAGAAGAACACGCCGATGAAAATGAAGCCGGCAACCTCGATCCTGCACGCTGGAACCTGAAGGGCGATCTGTTCTATCTGGGCACGCACAATCACCAGCGGCGCTATGGAGATCTGCCGGCGGCCGGACAGGTGCGCCGCGCAGGCTGAAGCCCGCTAACTGATACGGTCTGAGCTGCGACGATGGAGTTTAGCGGTCACAAGATTCTTGTGACCGGTGGCAGTTCGGGCATCGGCCTGGAATTTGCCCGCCAATTACTCGCGCGTAAAAATCGCATTGCCATTTTGCGTATCGCACCGGGCATCGGCGCCAGAATCCTGCGCAACAGCTAGCTTCGCGCCAAACAAACTACACAATGCCAAAACAATCAGCCACCGAGGAATTTCTGCAAATCACGCGTCAACTTTACGCCGTGATATCGGCGTCTCCAGAAGATCGCGACTGGAACAGCGTTCGTGATCTTTATCATCCGCGTGCCACACTTGTGCGTACGGGAATGAACGAAGACGGCACACCGTTTGTCACGGTCATGAACTTTGATGAGTACATCGACAATGTCAGCGATCATCTGACGCGTGTTTCGTTTTCGGAAAAAGAGCTTTCTCAGGACGTGACGGTTTTTGGCAACGTCGCGCGGTTAGTCAGCGTGTATGAGTTTCGCTTCATCGATGGCGGGCAGACCACGACCGGGCGCGGTGTCAATTTCTTCAATCTTGTTAACGATGGGCGGGGGTGGAAAATAATAAATATTGTCTGGGATAATGAGCGGGATGGCGTGGCGCTCAACTATCAGGGCATCCCTCAAATTCAAACCTGACACAGCCTAAAGCGCGGCTATCGGCCCTGCGTGTTCCACGAAAGGCAAAAAATCCCGATCAGTACACAGCAGAGAATGATTTTGCTCAATGCAAAACGTCGCGATCCATGTATCGACGGTCTTTCGAATAGTGATTCCTTCAAAAACTGACCCCTTTCGGTCTCGGGCCGCGCCTACTACTACCAGACGGAAACCATTCTGTTTCTCCTACCGTCTTTTGGAGCTTACCGTGAACTTGAAAAACACCGCCTTCCACGCACTAACCTTTTCCTTGGTCGCAATATCGTGGGGCGCCAGTGCGACTCTGACCTCGAACGGCACCGGCGTGCTCACCCAAGTTGGTGACACGATTAGCGGAACAATGGTGATTGACTCGACAGACGTGGCTTACACGTTGGCGCTCACCAGTGGAAACATCAGTGCCCCTATCGAGTGGAACGGCACGGGAAGGGCGACGGCAAGCAGTCTGTCGTGGAACGACAATAGCCTGAATTGGACGTTGGAACTGTCTTTATCAAGGCCAGTAAACCTTGTACTTTCTCAAGGCGGGCAGCCCCAATTCGCGAACGAACCGACGTCGGTATGGACGGTCGGATGGGACACGACGGGCCAAACCACGATTTCCGATCCCGATGGCCAGCTCGATGGCCCACAGACTACGGCTGGCGCCGGGTCCACCACACATTCTTCGACCACGCGCCTTCTGAACGGCGACGCAACCTGGACGATTTCGGGTCCGGACTCATCAACCTATGTCATTTCTTTTGCAAATCCTACTGGCATCCTTATAGGCACCGATTCGATTGGCTTCAGCGAAGAACTCTCGACACTGGGATGCACAACCAGCGACGCCGACCTGGACGGGGTCATGGATCAAGCAGATAACTGCACGACGGTCGCCAACACAGATCAGCGTGACTCTGATGGCGATGGCTACGGCAACGCCTGTGACTCAGATTTGAACAACGATTTGATTGTGAACTTCGTCGATCTCGGCCTGCTTCGAGGCGTTTTCTTCAGCGACGATGCAAACGCCGACTTTAACGGCGACGGTACGGTCAACTTTGTCGACCTGGGTATATTCAGGACCGGTTTCTTCGCACCCCCGGGGCCCAGTTGCGCTGCGCCGTGATAACGCGTCCGCAAAAAAAACGCCTGGCCTACTGCCCCGGAAACATGAGGCCTGAAGTGGTATCTGAAGCGAGCGTCGCGAGTTACTACTGACATGCATTGCGCAAGTGCCTTGTGTGGTGCGTGTTATTCTTAGCGCTCACCACTTTGGTGTCCTGTCTACAAAAAAGAGAATCACCATGAATCATGCATCTTGCCTAACCGGCGGCTCAAACCGATCGGCGTTTTCCGTTGCCGCTATGCTGCTTGTTTCGCTGTCTGCGTTCGCACTTTCTGTTCCGGCTACAGCCGGATTGATTGAAATAAACCTCACTGCCTTGGTTCAATCCAACGGTGGCCCAATGCAAGATGCCAGTGCGCGTTTTGTTCTTGACAGCTCTGTCTCGGCTCCTGTTGGGCAGTACGCAGATCCCGGCGCCATCGTCGAAGCGTCGTTCGTTTCAGGAGAATTCTCAGGAAACGGGGGTTCTGATTCGATTTTCAATTCGCTTTTTGCGACGACGCTACCCGACGGACGCGACGGAATTCAGCTCATTGCCGAGGGCGCCAGCGGCATTTTTGGTATTGAGCTTTTTGGCGACGGCCTTTTCTTGACAAGCAATCTTTTTGATAGCCTTACGTCAGATTTGACGTTAGATGACTTCGATCCATACGACCCGAACCAGGTATTGACCACCGCTTTCATTTTTTTCGCCGGGTCAGAGGTTTATCAAGGCGGGCTGACCTCGTTTTCTATCTCGCCTTTTCAAGTCAACGAGCCCGCTGCATTTTGGCTGATGCTTCTCGGCAGTGGTTTGTTTGTCTTTCTCAGGTCTCGGCAACGCCGCGCTTTTTGAAGACGTCACATCCGGCCCGATACCTCTGCCCGCACGGTAGCCGCCAAACCAGCGTTGATGATCAATGGCCCGTACAGAGGCGGTATGTTCAGTTTGTTAGTCGCAATGTTATGGCGCGCGCCTTTGTGCAATGACGCGAGTTACCAATCCTTTAGGTAGTGTGGAATGTTTGGTTTTCGGCGCTTAACGGCGTTTCTTGGCGTTGTTGGCCTCGCCATGGTTTTTGCGCTCGACGGTTATAGCTTTGGTGTAAGTTATCCCGGAGGCGCCCATGTCACGATGCATCCACTATTGCTTGCGGCGTGGCCACTGGTTTTCGTTTCGGTATTGGTCTCGCTAACGGCGGATGCTCAAACCGGCGGACATCCTGCACACTGGTCTCGCCGCATCACCGCGTGCGTGATCGATGGTGGCACCTTCGCCCACTGCCTTTTTGTTCCTTATGCGCTTCTGGTTCTGGTATGCGAGGTAGGGGGTATGCCGCCGCCCTGGGAGTCAGCTCGATCGGAGTCGAGTCTCATAGATAGTGTGTACATACTTCTCTTCCTGCCCCTGTTTTTCGCTCTGTGGGCGGGCCTTGGGCTCGCGCTACATCCTCGAGTGACCACACCCGGCGCGCTCGTGTGCAACATCACCCTTGGAACCGCAAAGCCCGAATCGGTTAAGCGGCTGGCAACCCAAGGCCTTTTTGCCTATTTCCGTATACCTTTTTTCGCCTCATCTGATGACAGAATACTGGCGACGCAGGCAATTCGAGAAAGGAAAGCAAACTCGTGATCCGCGATTGAGGGAGTTTCCACGCGACCACATTTCGCCATAGGAACGCCCTAGATTCGCCACCGGCACATGATGTCCTTGAGTTTCCCAAACCAAAGGACCACACGATGCCTTTCACGCCGACAAAGAAGCCTAGGACACTTCGCGCTGTATCTACGGCTCGGGGCCACTGCAACTCGCGAAAATCTCCGTGACCATAGTCAACCGGCTTTGCCGACATCGGTGGCTGTATGCGTTTGTCATTGGCCTGCTGATCCACTCGTGCGCCTATCACTATCTTTATATCGGCAGACTGCTCACCGCTTTTGTGGTTGGCATTCTCGGTATCGTGGCGGCTCTTTTTTTCCTACGCGTAGCACTTCGCAATAGGAATGAGGCTAGCTATGGTGCGCTATTGCTAACCGGCTTGCTGTGGGCCATTTGGTTTACGCTTCCGATAGAACGCCTTGGCATTTGGGTCCGGTTTGCCACCGAGTTATCCAGCTATGATCTCGCGGTGAGCCAACTAAGCGCTGGTAGCGAGCCTGCATGTGTGGAAACCCGGGCGTGCTATCTGGATAATGGACCGCCGCCGAGGCTTGCCTTCATGTGGGGAGGCCTCATCGACAACTGGTATGGCATTGTCTACGACCCAACACACGACGTGGCACGGATTGAACGATTCAGAGAGCTGTTCGGTGGCGATCTGATTTGGTGCGATCATGTGGCGAAAGACTATTTTTTATGCGGGTTTACCTGAGCGGGGCTTGACTCGCTGGACGCAACCTTGGATTCTGGGGTTACCTGAAACGCTCTTTCTTTAGAAGGTGATTGGCTTCGAAGATCTCGATCACGCTAGTAATGTTCAAATTAATTTTTTCGCTCATCTTCCTGCTCTATCTGAGCAACGAGCTCACCACGCAAGTCCGCGCGGAGCAGCCGTCGCTTGCGCCAGATACTTGGGTGTCTGATTATGACTATTCAAGCAGCCTGATAAACTACCTTAAGCTTCAGCACGATCTCGCCGTTGCCAATGGCGACAAAGCATTCGTCTACTTTTTCAATGAGGATGGTCCGCATTGTAATAGCCTGCGGCGTCAGGTTCAGGCCCAGCGACTAGCGCATGTTTTCGAAGGCACGAGGATGGTGATGCTGGATATCCAACACTTCAGGGATGCGCACGAACGCGATCCTGACAATAATTTTGATCCTGGCAACTGGTCACCGCTGATCGCGCATGTAAATGAGAACGGCATTATCACTGGACCGGTGTTGTACCCGGATGTTTATCTGTGGCATCCCGAGCGAATTCCGGAGCGAAAGTACCGTCGGATTGCCGAAATGGGCAGGCCAAACAGCGCACGGCTCAGAAAACTCTTTGTCAAGCGGCTTAAAGAGTACTTTGCGGCGCCGATCAATCAGTACCAGAAGATAGACTCAAACGACTAACGTACCGAGAGCGACAACTGCACTACTGGCCAAGAGTAAATTCCTATCTGTGTGCCTCTGAATCTTGCCTGGCAGCGCGAACGCTATGCTGTCAGCTTCTCCTTAAAGGCTGTCTCGTGAAACGCCAGGCTAGGCCCGGAGTTTCACAACTAGCCTCAAACATGAAACCGCTGATACCAACACTGCTTCTTTTATTGACCGCTTGCACCTCCATCCCCGAGGGCATCGAACCGGTTACTAACTTCGAGCTCGAGTCCTACCTCGGCACCTGGTACGAGATTGCTCGTCTGGATCACAGCTTCGAGCGCGGTATGACCGACGTGACGGCGCGTTACACTCTTCGCGATGATGGCGGTGTGACGGTGCTGAATCGCGGCTATCGCCCCGACAAGTGCGAATGGGATGAGGCTGAGGGCAAGGCTTTTTTCATCGACGCTTCGGATGTCGGGCGACTCAAGGTGTCGTTTTTCGGCCCCTTCTACGGCGCCTACAACGTCTTTGCGCTGGACGATGACTACCGTTATTCAATGGTGGCGGGTCCCAATCGATCTTACTTGTGGATTCTGGCGCGCGAGCCCGAGTTACCGCGCACAACGCTTGATCGTCTGCTGAAACAGGCGCGCTCCACAGGTTTTGATACGTCCTCATTGATTTTTGTCGAGCACGGCAGGCCGCCTTCGACCTGTCAGCCTGAGCAACGGTGAGCGTTTCTCGCGCCTGCCTACCCTGTGCTAGGGTTTCATCAATGTCGAATACGGCACCAGGCCGGAGAGCCTAGAATGTACATTCCAGAAGGCTACGGGACCGTCTTCCCGTATATGATTGTCAAAGACGCCAAACAACTGGTAGCGTTTCTGGGCGAAGTGTTCGGCGCGGAAGTTGTCGGCACCTCTGTGATGCCTGACGGGCGCGTTGCCAACACTCGCCTGCGCATCGGCACCTCGGTGTTTATGATTGGAGAGGCGGCCTCTGACGGTATGCAGGCCATGCCGGGTTCCTACTATGTCTACGTTGAAGATGTCGATAAGGCCTTCGCGTCGGCGCTGGCGTGTGATGCAACAGAGGTCTTTGGCCCTACTGATATGCCTTACAAGGACCGCCAGGCCGGGATCGTGGATCCGGCGGGCAATGCCTGGTGGATTTCGCGGCGACTGGTCGAAGAGCCTTACGACGCCTGATTTACCATTTCGGAGACCTGAGGACATGCGTGTGTCAGGACCATTGAGTGTAAAACTCAGCCCACAAGATGACAGCGGCGTTGCCGCCGGTCGCATGATCATAAGAAAAACCTACGAGGGGCCGCTGACCGGTACAGCGTGCGGCCAGATGATCAGCAAGCGCCTGGCCGACGGACCGTCTGTGTATTTCGCCATTGAGGAAGTCTCCGCCACGCTCGAAGGCAAACAGGGCGCCTTTACGCTCGTGCACAAAGGCTATATGGACCAGCACGGCCAGTCGCTGGATATTCAGATCCTTGAAGGATCAGGCACCCGCGACCTGCGCGGCATCACCGGCTCGATGCAGATCGAACAAGTTGATGACGGCCACGTTTACGAACTGACGTACGCGTTCGACTGATCCTGTTACCAGATTTTCACGCGCTCCTCGGCGGGCAGATACAGCTCGTCGTTGGCGGCAATATCGAATGCCTCGTAAAACTCCGGCACGTTGCGCACCACGCCATTAACCCGATACATCCGCGGTGAATGCGGATCGGTGCTGATCTGGTGGCGAAGGGCTTCGTCGCGATACTTGTAGCGCCAGCTCTGACCGTAACCCAGAAACACGCGTTGCAAACCGGTATAGCCGTCCAGCACGGGCGGTTCCTTGCCTTCGAGCGACAGCAGATAGGCCTTCAAGCCAATGCTCAGGCCACCGAGATCGCCAATGTTTTCGCCGAGCGTGAATTCGCCGTTGACGTTGAGATCGTCAAACGGTTTGAACGCGGAGTACTGCTCCACGAGATTCGCCGTGCGCTTCTTGAACTCGGCGAGATCTTCTTCTGTCCACCAGTTGCGCAGCACGCCATCACCGTCGAAGGTGCTGCCTGAGTCGTCGAAACCGTGCCCGATTTCATGGCCAATCACTGCGCCGATGGCACCGTAGTTCACGGCGTCCTCGGCGTTGAGATCAAAATACGGCGGCTGCAGAATAGCGGCGGGAAACACGATTTCGTTGAGCGGCGGGTTGTAGTAGGCATTAACGGTTTGGGGCGTCATGTTCCATTCGCCGCGATCGACCGGACCGTTCTGACGCGACAGATTCTGGGCATAGGTAAAACGCGCCGAGCGCTTCATGTTGCCCACGAGATCATCGCGCTCGATCGTGAGTGCTGAATAGTCTTTCCACTCGTCGGGGTAGCCGATCTTTGGCGTGAACTTGCTGAGTTTGTCCAGCGCTTCGGCTTTGGTCGCCTCGCCCATCCAGTCCAGGTCGCGGATGCTGATTTCATAGGCCTTGATCAGATAGTCCACCAGCTCCTGCATCTTGGCCTTGGCCTCGGGCGGGAAATGCTGAGCCACATATACCTTGCCGACTACCTCGCCTAACGTGCCGTTGACGGCGCCGACGCCGCGGCGCCAGCGTGGCCGCTGCTGCTCCACGCCACGCAGAGTTTTGGAGTAGAACTCGAAATTCTGATTGTCGATTGCTTCGGTCAGCATGGTGGCCGCACCGTTAAGTGCCTTCCATTTCAGGAAGGTCTTCCACGTGTCCATGGGTGTGGTCTGCAAGATCTCGTCAAGCGCGGTCATGTAGTCGAGCTGTGTCACTACTACCCCATCGATGTCGGCAATTCCCGCTTCGGACAAAAACGGGCCCCACGCAAAATTGGCCATCAGCCCATCAAGTTCGTTGGTTGGAATCTTGTTGTAGAGCGCGACCATGTTGCGGGTCTGCTCCTTTTTCATATGCTCGCCGGCGAGCCTCGTCTCAAGCGCCATGATGGACTCAGCGGCCGCAGCGGGCTGCTCGAGTCCGGCGAGTTCAAACATCGCTTCGATGTGCTTGAGGTATTCGCTGCGAATCTCAACCGACTTGGCATCGTCGTTGAAATAGAACTCGCGATCAGGCAGTCCGAGTCCGCCCTGCCACGTGTACATCATGTAGGTGTTGGGGTCCTTGAAATCGACATACTGCGCAAGCGCAAACGGCATGTTCAGGCCGCTTTTGTTGGCGTCGGCAAAATACACGGCAAGCTGGGTTTGATCGCCAAGTGCTTCGATGCGCTCGAACTCATCTTTGAGAGGCGTTACCCCAAGACGGTTGCGAGTGTCCATATCCATGTAGGAGGCGAACAGATCACCGACCTTCTGCTCGTCCGTGCCCTTGGCAAAGTTGCCGCTTGCTGATGCCTCGATAATCGCCCTCACGTGCTCCTGTGACTGATCGCGCAGGATTGTGCCGATGCCATAGCCCGGCTTGTCACCCGGTATCTCGGTGTTGTCGATCCAGGTGCCGTTTACATAGGCATTGAAATCATCGCCCGGACGCACGCCGGTGTTCATGTGCTGCAGCAACAGCCCGGAATGTTTTGTCGTCATCGCGGCTTTGGCGTCGGACACGGTGTCGTTCATGGTCGCGGTTTGCGGCGTGCAGGCGCCCGCAACAAGAACGACGGCGGCGGTTAAAGCGAGTTTGTTCATCGTGTTGTACCTTTGAGTCCCGATGTCCGGAGCGTCAGCTGCGCCCTCTTTCAATAAGATAATCATGCCAGATCAGTCGGGCCGCGACAGCACGCCACGGCGACCAGTCACGGATAATCTGTTTGCCGCGGCGGCTGTCGATGGAACGCACGGGCATGAGTTTTTCAAACTGTCTGATCAATGCCACGTCCCCCGGCGGCCAAACGTCCGGATGACGCAGCGCCATCAGCAAGTAGACGTCGGCGGTCCAGGGCCCGATACCCACCTGATCGATCAGCAGCGCGCGCGCGTCGTGTGCCGAGGCACGATGCAAATCACGCAATCGCCAGTCGCCGCGATCAAGTCGCTCTGCCAGCAGTCGCGTGTAGCGCATCTTCTGACGACTTAGTCCGCACGCTGCCAGCTGTTTGTCCGTCAGGCGCAGGTACTCGGCCGGTGCCACGCGCTTGAGTTTCGTTTTAAGCCGCGCGTACACGGCCGCGGCGCTTGCCAGGGACACTTGCTGCTCAAGGATCAGCTGTACCAGCGTGGCAAAGCCCGGCCGTCGCGTCCAAAGCGGCGGCACGCCGTTGCGGGCATGTAGCTCGCCCAGCCTGTTGTCGCACTGCGCAAGCTCGAGGCACGCCAGCCCCAGCGTGTCCCGATTGAGTCGCTCATAGTCCATGCCCGCCATTGTACCCGCAGCCTTATACTTGCTCTGATGCATTTCGGGCACGTAACGTTGCAATACGCTGCACCGCGTCATGAGAGCGGCATCCCCCAAACGGGCGGCTTACCGAGTGCCTTCAGCGTGCTACCTTAGACTCCCCAGACTGGCGGTGTACAAAAGGTGGCCGAAGAACTTCCCTGTTACAGCGTGCTCATTGTCGAGGACGACCAGATACTGCGTGACAGGCTTGGTCGGATCATTGACGAGCATCCGCAGCTTACTCTCTCGCATGCGGCCGGAGATGTTGCGAGCGCCGTGGCGTGGCTCCAGGACCACCGACCCGACGTGCTTCTGGTTGATCTTGGCCTGCCCGATGGGCACGGTACCGGCATTATTCGTTACGCCAAGGAAAAAGATCCGAGTATCGAGAGCATGGTGATCTCGGTCTTCGCGGACGAGCACAACGTCGTCTCGGCCATCAAGGCCGGCGCGACCGGCTATCTGCTCAAAGACAGCGATCGCGACCACATCGCCGAGTCCATCCTGGATTTGTTCAAAGGCAATTCGCCGATCAGCGCGGCCATTGCGCGCCACGTGCTCAAACAGTTTGCTGATATCGCGGCGCCGTCCCAGCATGACGAGAGTATCGCGCCCGAAGAAATTCCGAGTCTGACCAAGCGCGAGGATGAGGTGTTGCAATGCATCGCGCGTGGCTTCAAATACAATGAGGTGGCCGACATGCTGGATATGTCGGTCCACACGGTGCGCTCGCACATCAAGCACATCTACCGCAAGCTCGAAGTCGGTTCGCGCAGCGAAGCTGTCTATGAGGCCGTCAAGCTGGGCATCGTCACGCTGTGAGCGGTTTGGCGCGCCGCGTGGCGCTGGCTGCGTTGGTGTACCTGATCGTGCTGGTCGCCGCGTCTCCGTTTTTGCTCTACCGACTTGAACCCCCCGACGATGCGCTGGTGTTGACGCAGGCGCAGTTCGAGACGTCCGACTCTGCGGCGGCGCGTAGCGTTAACCTGCCCCACGAATGGCGTGAAGTGCCTGACGAAAGCATTGCCGCGCTTTACACGTTAGGCTTTGACCTCGACGCGCTCCCCGACGAGGCCTGGGCCGTCGCACTGCCGACCGTGCGCTACACCGCTGCCGTCGAGCTGAACGGCGTGAGGATTGGTGATGCGGGTCGCATGAGTACGCCGGTGGCACGCAATGCGCGCCGCGCGCTCATTTTCACGCTGCCCGGCGGCGCGTTGCGCACCGGCATCAACGAACTGCGAATTGATCTGCGCCGTGCGCCGGATGGCATCGGCTATCTGGATCGGGTGCTTGTGGGTCCCCAGTTTTCATTGAGTTCACGTGTTACCCAGCATAATTTGCTGCGTATCACGCTGCCCACGGCCATCACGATTCTGGTGCTGGTCATGTCAGGCGTCATCGGGCTGCTGGCCTATGTGCGTCGCAGTGAGCTCGACTATTTTTACTATTGCCTCGGTACGCTGGTCTGGGCGCTCCACAGTGTGGCGTACTTTGTGACCGATATTCCGGTTTCGGATCGTCTGTTTGACTGGATGCGCTTTACCACCATGGGTTTGTTTGCCTATCTGGGCGGCGTGCTCTACGTGCATCGCTACATGCAGCTGCGCCTCGTCAATTTCGAACTGCGGGTGTTGTTACTGGTGGCGGTGGGCGCCGTTGCGATGTTCGCGCTCGACGATCCGGAGTTCTACACCTTTGCCTATTACGGCTGGCATCCGTTTTGTCTGCTGATGGCGGGTTACGGACTGTCGCGGCTGGCGCAGCGTGCCTGGCATCGCTCCGATCTCGAACTGCACGTCATTGCCTCATCGGCCGTCGCGCTCACGGTGTTTGGTACCCACGATCTGCTGACGACCTGGGGTGTCACGCCATGGCATCGTGGCTATGTGCTGCACTATGCGATGGCCTACGCACTCGGACTTTTTTGCGCCGTGTTGCTGCGCCGCTTTGTCAGTGCGCTCAATGAAGCTGAGCGCTTGAACCGGGATCTGGAAGTACGCGTGCATGAAACGCGCACCGAGCTTGATCGGACATTTCGTGAGAATCAGCAGCTCGAGAACCGTCGCGTCGTCTCCGAGGAGCGCGATCGCATTATGCGCGACATGCACGACGGGATGGGCGGTCAGCTCATCACAACGCTCGCACTGATTGACGACAAAAGCACAGACATGCCGCAAATCGCTCAGTCCCTGCGAGCGGCGCTGCAGGATCTGCGTCTGATGATCGACTCGCTCGATGTGGCCGGTGAAGACATCACCACCATGCTCGGTATGTTTCGCTCCCGGATTGAGCCTTCACTCACCGCCCACAACATCACGTTGAACTGGCAGGTCGAGCCCATCGGAGAGATTCCGGATTTTGGTTCGGCCAAGGCGTTGCACGTGCTGCGCATCCTGCAAGAAGCCGTGACCAACGTGATGAAGCACGCGCATGCGACGGAGGTGTCGCTGAGCGCCAAGGACCGCGCGCGCACCGGTGGCGGTCGACAGGTCACGATCGAGTTGCGCGACAACGGGCGCGGTTTCAACTCCCCGCGCGATGGCGGGCGTGGGCTGTCGAATATGAAAAGCCGCGCCTTGAACATCGGTGCGATGCTCGACGTCACCAGCGACGAAGACGGCACCATCGTGAGTCTGAAGCTGCGCCGCGACTAGAAGCTGCGCTTGCCCTGCACGTTGAACTGCACGGATTTGATCGACGGGTCGCCGTCCAGCGGAAACGCCACGTCGACATGAAACACCTTGCGCCCACCACGGGTTGGGGCCAGACGCAGGCCCACGCCTACGCTGCGCAGCCAACCCAGAGACTCGCCGCCGATCGGATTGTCACCGAAGGTGCGCCCGGCGTCAGCAAACACGGCGGCACCGACGCGGAACAGGCGCCACGGATACCAGTCGGTAAAGTAGCGCTGCTCGGCCGACAGCAGCACAAAGCTGTCACCGCTTTGGTAGCGTACGGGATAGCCGCGCAACCCGGTATCGCCGCCCAGTTGCAGCGGGCGATCCAGATCCAGACTTGAGCCCTTCGTGGCGCGCACGCCGAACGAGCGCAACCATTTGGGTGAGAGGCGATGAAAATAGCGCGCGCGAATCGAGAGCTCGGAATTGCGCGTGCTGCCTGATTCGATGCGTGTGCTGGTGCTGCCGTCGAGCAGGAGCATGCGTTTCTCGGCGCTGCCAAAGCCGCGCTGTGCGGTTGCCCGCAACAGCCAGGCGCTGCGATCTGCGCCAAGCGTGGTGCCGGCATATCCGATCGTGGCGCCAAACCGCGCGCCCAGGAAAAAATCCTCTGTGCGCGCCATCTGCTGAACATTGGCCGCCTCGATGAAGTTGTCTTCCACCACGTCGATGCCGATGTAGGGATAGACGAGTCTTCGGTCGCTGGGCACAGCGCCGGCCCGCACCCCGTCGGGCGGCTGCTCGAATCGATTGTCATTGGCGATAGCGCCCACGCGCCAACGCTTGACCCAGCCGTCGATCAGCCCCCTGGACCAGCCCGCCCACACATCCGCAAACTGTTCATCGTGGCGATAGTCAACGAGCTCATCACCCAGTCGATACAGCGAGTCGATGCGATCATTGTCGACCAGCGTGACGCCCCACGCCCGACGCGTGTCCAGCGCAAAAAACGGTCGACCAATACCCAGGGCATAGCGGTGGCCATCACTGTTGTCGGAGTAGTTGCCAAACACCGAGAGCCAGCGCCGCCCCACCTGGCGATCCGCGAAATAGATTTGCCGTGAGCGTCGATCGAGATCGCGCTCGAACAGCGCGCCGATCAACGCTCCGGTGCCCAGAAAGTTCTCATCTTCGATGCCGATGACGGTCTGGTTCTCGCCACCGGAGCGTGACAGTGACAGCGCCGGTTCAATCGACCACAGATCACGCGTGGTGACCTGCACATCGACACGACCGTTTTCATAGGCGACTGGTACAACGGCCGCGTCGAACAAGAACTGATTGCTGCGCAGAATGCGCTCGCTCTCCTGCAACTCGCGTGGATCAAAAACATCGCCCGGCTCAAACAGGAGCTGGCTGGCGATCACGCTCTCGCGCGTGGTTTTGTGCAGCTTGTTGGCCGTGGCGAACAACCAGCTCAAATCTTCGGTGTTTTGAAACACGCCGCGACGTTCGTACAGCACACGACCAATGACGGCCCCGTCCGCCTGCATCGCCTCGTCACTCGGCAAATCGGGTGAGCGCGGCGCGACAAACTCCACTTCTGCCAGATGTTCATTCGCCAGCGCGCTCGTGCAGATCAATACCACGCCCAGCAACACTGTCCATGCCGAGCGCATTTGCCTAGACCGTCTCCGACTGCATTCTGGATGATTCACGCAGCGAGTGTGAGCTGGACTTCGTGTTGGCGTCTCGGCGCAGGTCACGTTTTTTCCCAAGGCCGGCGTGCTGCATCGCTACGACGCCACCTGAGTTGGTGATGGTGCGTGCGCTGGACTGATTCTGGCCATCGTTTCGTCGAGCCAGCGCGCTGCCTGTTGGTTGACTTCCTCGGCGCTCAGATTCGTGGTTTCAATCGGCTCGCCAATGACCACGTGGACGGTGCCCGGCTTCTTGATCAGGCTCTGTCGACCCCAATAGTCCCCCGCGTTGTGCGCAACGGGAATGACGGGCACGCCTGCACTGACCGCGAGTTTTGCACCGCTACGACCAAAGCGGCCGTTGCGCCCGCGCGCCACGCGTGTGCCCTCGGGATAGATCATGACGTTGATACCCCGGCTCAGCCGCTCGCCGCCGTGCTCGATCACCTGGTTGATGGCGGTCTTGCGGCCCTTACGGTTGATCGGAATGACCTGCATGGCGCGCAGCGCGATATTGAGTACCGGTATCCACATGAGTTCGCGCTTGAGCACCCAGGTGTGGGGTGGACAGTACAACGTGCCGGCCACCGTCTCCCAGGCTGACGAGTGCTTTTGCATGATGACCGCCGGCGCATCCGTGAAGTGCTCCGCGCCTTCGATATGCATATCGAGCTGACACAACTTCTTTAGAAGCCACATGACGCTGCGCGCCCATTTGCGCACCAGTTCAAAGCGCCGTTCGTAAGACATGAACGGTGTGCACGACACCACGGCCGACCACAACAGCGTGGAAAGCAGGAAAAACAGCGTGAAGATCAATGAGGCAATCCAGCGCATAGCCTATTCCAGAAGAGCCTCTACCGCTGCCCCAAGATCCCGGTAGATGGGCACATCCCATTTGGCATCAAGCTGCTCACTGGTGCGCATGCCGTTGCCGGTTTGCACAAGAATCGGCCTGGCACGAGCGGCGCGCGCCGCAGCCAGATCACGCAGGGAATCGCCGATGGACGGAACATCGGCGACGCTGTGACCAAGCGCATGCTCTATCTGGGCATACAGCCCAGTGCGAGGTTTGCGACACAGACAATCGTCGCGCGGGGCGTGGGGACAAAAAAACCAGCCGTCGATACGACCGCCAAACTGATCCAGCATCCGCTGGCACTTGCGATGCATGGCGCTTAGCGCACTGTAGTTGAATTTGCCGCGAGCAAGTCCGGATTGATTTGTGGCGACGACCACTCGCCATCCGGCACGCGTAAGCTTGCCGATCGCCTCAAGCGACCCTGGCAATGCCTGCCACTCGTCCGCGCTTTTGACAAACTCCGGCGAGTCCTCGTTAATGACCCCGTCACGATCAAGAATAATCAGTGGTCTGTTCATGCGCTCAGGGCCTTACCCCACCAGTGTGTGCATATGGGAAGTGCAAACAGTGCGCTCATGGCACCAAGTGGGTCGAGGCTGATTGCATCCACGCGCATCGACAGCCAGAAAGCTGGTCCGAACTGCAGCAGTGCATACCAGCCGTCGAGCCGCATCTGCACGGCCATCATGAGCCACGTGCCCGTCGCCACGGCGCCGTAGAAAAAAAGGTCACGCCGAACGGCCAGCGCAAGCGCAAGTCCAACACCGATGGCGATCAGCCAGTGCACCACGAGCGAACGCAGGCCACCGATGGACCAGGCACCCAATCGTGGATAGCGGTACCAGAATTCCTTGAGCAGTTCGGGCAGCGGCGTGCGGCCGAAAAAACCGTGGGCGAGGTCGTTCAGAAAGTAGAACGACAAGCCCATGACCATCGCCAGCAGGATGCGGCGAATGCTGACGACATCGTTGCTCGTGTCGCCCGCCACCGCCCGCTACTGCGCCGCGAGTGAGATGTCGGCCACACCCAGAAACTGGGCGCGCAATGCATGCAGAAGCGCTAGCCGATTGCGTCGTACTGCCGGATCGACGGCCATGACCATGACGTCATCAAAAAAAGCATCGACCGGTTCGCGCAGCGTCGCAAGATGCGTCAGTGCGCCCGCGTAATCCCGCTTTTCTATGCTGCCTGACACATCCGCTGCAACGGCCTCCAGCGCCGTATGCAGGGCGGATTCCGCCGCGTGCTCGAAGCGCGTGGTATCAATCTCGCCGACGTCTTCGGTGCTCTTTTTGAGAATGTTCGCCGTTCGTTTGTTGGCGGCGATCAATGAGTCGGCCGCCGGCGTGCTGGCAAATGCCACCACGGCATCCACGCGCGCCAGCACGTCCGCGGGGCGCGATGCATCCAGCGAGGCGACGGCGTCAAACTGACCAGCGCTGGCGCCCTGCTCGACGGCCATGCCGCGCAGTCGATCGCGCAGATAGCCGTACACCTCGGCAACCAGCGCATCACCGCTCGGCCAGGTCTTGCCTTTGGGTGGCGTCAGCGCCGGTAACTGCTGCGCGGCCAGGCGCGTGAGCGCTTTGAGATCAAGATCAAGTCCCGCTTCGCTGACGATGCGCAGGATACCAAGCGCAGCTCGGCGCAGCCCGAAGGGGTCGCGCGTGCCGCTGGGTCTTTTGCCGATCGCAAAAATTCCGCAAATCGTGTCGAGCCGATCGGCGATCGCGAGCGCCTGACCCACGCGTGTCGCCGGCAGGTCGTCGCCTGAGAAGCGCGGCAGATACTGCTCAGCCATGGCGGCCGCGACATCGGCCGGTTCATTGTCATGACGGGCGTAGTAGCGCCCCATGATGCCCTGCAGTTCCGGAAACTCGCCCACCATCTCGGTTTGCAGGTCGCATTTGCTCAAGCGCGCCGCGCGTGCGGTTTGGGCCGCGTCGGCGTCGATAATGTCTGCGACCGCTACCGCGATTGCCTCGATGCGATCGGTTTTGGCCTTGAGTGAGCCGAGATCTTTTTGAAACAGGACACTGCCAAGGCCCTCCACACGCGAGGCCAGCGTGTGCTTGCGATCCTGCGCATAGAAAAACTCGGCATCGCTGAGGCGCGGTCGAACCACCCGCTCATTGCCGTCGCGTACGGCCGAGGGGTCTTTGCTTTCAATATTGGAAATGGTGATGAAGCGCGGCAGCATTTTGCCGTCCGGTCCACGCAGCGGGTAGTAGCGCTGGTGGTCCTTGAGCGTGGAGATCAGGACCTCCTCAGGCAGATCCAGATAGCGCTCATCAAACCGCCCTGCGATAGGCACGGGCCATTCGACCAGTGCGGTGACCTCGTGGCCCAGCGCGCCCGCGACGGCTTCGCCGCCAAGCTCAGTCGCGGTGTCGCGAACCGCCGCACTGATCTTCTCGAAGCGACGTTCGAAATCCGCAATCACGTGGCCCTGAGTACTCAACACCTGTTCATAGCTTCGTGCAGAACTCAGCTCGATGGGTTCGGGCGCATGAAAACGATGGCCCCGCGTGGTGCGGCCCGCGCGCGTGCCGAGGATGTCGGCTTCGATAACATCGTCGCCCCACATCATGACCGACCAGTGCACCGGCCGTACAAATTCGTCGGTCACACAACCCCAGCGCATGCGCCGATCAATCGGTAACTTGTCCAGCGCCTCGCGGACCATGTCCGGGAGTAGCTTGTTCGTGGGTTCCCCCGATTTGGTGCCCTCAAAAAACAGCCACTCGCCCTTGTCGGTTTTTTCCACGCCAAGCTGATCGAGCGGTACACCGCAGCTTTCGACAAACTTCTGTGCCGCTTTGGTCGGCTCGCCCTGTGCGTCAAACGCGACCTTGGTGGGTGGGCCGCGGCGCTTGATCTCGACATCCGCCTGGCGTTCCTGCAGCGACTCGATCACAACGGCAAGCCGGCGCGGCGTGGCGTAGGCCTTGCTTGAATGGAAGCTTAAACCGGCCTCGGCAAGGCTTGCGGTAATGCTTGCCTCCAGCGCCTGCGATAGTGCCTTCAGTGATTTGGGCGGCAGCTCTTCGGTGCCTAGCTCAAACAGAAAATCGCGCGAGCTCATGCGGCACCCGCCTGCGGTGTAACCAACGGGAAGCCCTCAGCCTCGCGGCTGGCGTAATAGAGTTTGGCGACATCGCGTGCCATCGTGCGTACGCGCAGGATATAGGCCTGGCGCTCGGTCACCGAAATTGCATGGCGTGCGTCCAGCAGATTAAAGGCATGCGATGCACGCAGCACCTGTTCGTAGGCGGCGAGCGGCAGCTGCGCTTCGATCAGCTTGCTGCATTCTTTCTCGCAGGTGTCGAATTCGCGGAACAGCGCATCGGTGTCAGCGTAGTCGAAGTTGTAGGCCGACATCTCTTTTTCATTTTGCAGATACACATCGCCATAGGTCACCGTACCGGCCGGGCCGTGCGTCCACACCAGATCAAAAATGCTCTCAACGCCCTGCAGATACATCGCGATGCGTTCCAGACCGTAGGTGAGCTCGCCGGTTACCGGCTTGCAGTCCAGACCACCGGTTTGCTGGAAGTAGGTGAACTGGGTGACCTCCATGCCGTTGAGCCAGACCTCCCAGCCAAGGCCCCACGCACCAAGCGTCGGCGATTCCCAGTTGTCTTCAACAAAGCGTACGTCGTGGGTCAGCGTGTCGAGGCCGAGCGCACGCAGCGAATCAAGATACTGATCCATGATGTCGGGTGGCGACGGCTTGAGAATCACCTGAAACTGATAGTAGTGCTGCAGACGGAATGGATTCTCGCCGTAGCGGCCGTCAGTGGGCCGGCGGCAGGGCTGAACGTAGGCCGCGTTCCAGGGCTCTGGCCCGATGCTGCGCAAAAACGTGCCCGGATGAAAGGTGCCGGCGCCCATGGGCAGATCTGCCGGTTGCAGGATGACGCAACCACGTTGAGCCCAGTAATTTTGCAACGCAAGAATCAGGTCCTGAAAGGTCTGGGGCGGCTTGCTCAGCGGTGTCACGTCAGGCGCGGTCATGCGCACGGCTCCTTGGTAAATCCGACCGTTTGATCGGTGGTCAAAAACGCAGCGCGCCAGTATAGCGAGCCACGCCGCAATGCACTACGTGGGCAGTGTATGCACCGCACTGGGTCATTTGTGATCTGAGCCCGTGCGCCGCGAGCCAAATTGCCCCATAATTGCGCGCTTGCGGTCGAATGTGCACCAGGATGGTGCGACCCGGACCGTTCGCCCTGCGCTAAAGGTTTAAATATCAGCTACTTAGATCGTGGCACGGTTCCTGCACCCAAAGCAGGGCATTTACAGGATGAGCGATATCCCGGCACCGTAATGGCGCGCCGTGGTGTCGCTCGTTGCATTACCCATTTCAATCGGAGCAAGTGACCCATGGCATCCCCGGATATTCTCAAGCAGATCAAAGAAGACGACATCAAGTTTGTGGATTTGCGATTCACCGACACTAAAGGCAAGGAGCAGCACGTGACGGTGCCGGCCCATCAGATCGACGATAGCTTCCTCGAAGAAGGCAAAATGTTCGACGGCTCCTCGATCGCCGGCTGGAAGGGCATTAACGAGTCCGACATGATTCTGATGCCGGACATGGATACGCTGGTGCGTGACGTGTTCTCCGAAGAGCCGACCTTGAACCTGCGCTGCGACGTCATCGAGCCCGCAACCGGTCAGGGCTACGAACGCGACCCTCGCTCGCTGGCCAAGCGTGCCGAGGCCTATCTCAAAAGCACCGGCATTGCCGACACGGCTCTGTTCGGCCCTGAAAACGAATTCTTCGTGTTTGACGATGTGAAGTGGGACGATCGTGTTGGCCACTCGAGTTTCTCGGTGGATTCTCAGGAAGCCAGCTGGAACTCGTCGAAAGACTATCCGGACAACAACACCGGTCACCGTCCCGGGCCCAAGGGCGGCTATTTCCCCGTCCCGCCGGTCGATTCACTGCATGACTTGCGCTCGGCCATGTGCCTTGCGATCGAAGACATGGGCGTGCAGACCGAGGTGCATCACCATGAAGTCGCCACGGCGGGCCAGTGCGAAATCGGCACCCGTTTCAACTCGCTGGTGGCCAAGGCTGACGAAGTTCAGATCTTCAAATATTGCGTGCTGAACGTTGCTCACGTGTTTGGCAAAACCGCGACGTTCATGCCCAAGCCGCTCGTCGGCGACAACGGCAACGGCATGCACATTCACCAGTCGCTGGTCAAAGACGGAACCAACCTTTTCACCGGCGACGAGTACGGCGGCCTGTCGGAAACAGCCCTTTACTACATCGGCGGCATCATCAAGCATGCACGCGCGCTCAACGCTTTCGCCAACGCCAGTACCAACAGCTACAAGCGTCTGGTGCCGGGCTTTGAAGCGCCGGTCAAGCTCGCCTACTCGGCCCGCAACCGTTCCGCCTCGATTCGTGTGCCCTACATCGTGAATCCGAAAGGTCGTCGCATCGAAGTTCGTTTCCCGGACTCGACCGCAAACCCCTACTTCTGCTTTGCTGCCATGCTGATGGCTGGCCTCGACGGCATTCAGAACAAGATTCATCCAGGCGAAGCCATGGACAAGGATCTGTATGACCTGCCGCCAGAAGAAGAGAAGCAGATTCCGGAAGTGGCGTTCTCATTTGACGAAGCCTTGCAGGCGCTCTCCGATGATCGGGCGTTCCTCAAAGCCGGCGATGTGTTTACCGACGATGTGATCGATGCCTACATCGCGCTCAAGTCGGAGGACGTGCAGCGACTGCGTATGTCGACGCACCCCGTCGAATTTGACATGTATTACAGCCTCTAGGGCACAAAATGTGACGGGGTGCCGGAATCTCTGGCCCCCGTCTTGGTCAAATCAGGTGTTAACCGCTACCATGCCTAATTATGCAAAACCGGTTTCTCACCTTTGGTTTGATTGTTCTGCTGTTCTCCTGCGGGTGGGCGGCAGCGCAAAGCAGTTCCAGCAAGACCTATCGCTGGGTCGACGAAAATGGCGTCACGCACTTTTCCGACTCGCCCAGACCGGGCAGTCAGGATCCAACGAAGTACGAGTACGAAATTCGCACGCCGAATGTGAGTCGCTCTACGTATCGTCGCCGACCGTCAACGGAGGGCGGCCCCAGCAGCAGCGAAGGCGACGACGATGCCGACGCAGCGGCGCCGTTCGCGGGCTATCAGCAAATGCGCATTACTTCGCCACGCGATGGGGAAACACTGTGGAACATCGGGGGCTCGCTGAATGTTGGCGTGTCGCTGGTGCCAGGATTGAACGCAAACCACGGTATTGTGATCATCATGGATGGTCGCGTCATGACGCCGCAACCGGTACGCAGCACGTCGGTGACGATCAACGAAGTCTACCGCGGTGTGCACACCATCGTGGCGGCCGTGCGCACCCCGGATGGCCAGCAGCTGATCGCCAGTCAGCCCATTCGCTTCGTCGTGCAGCAAAGCACCGTCAACTAAACGCCGGACCCCTCTCCTGATGGTTGTCACGATGGCAACCAATGAGACCACCGCGACCGAAGTCCTCGATGCACTCGGTGTCGGCGTGGTGTTGCTCGATTCCGACCTTGGCATTGAAACCGCCAACGCAGCCGCGGAAAGGCTCTTTCGCACCACACGGGCGCAGCTGCATGGCCGCCCTTTGCCACATGCATTGCGTGAGAGTGACGCCCTGCATGAGCTGTGCGGGCGAGCGCAGCGCGAGTCGCGAACGTTGACGCTGCGAGAGTTTGCCATCCACCCGGTCAACACCAACAAGCCCACCGTCACCGTTGACGTGCAGGCGTCGCCCCACACAAACGGACGTGTCCTGCTCGAGCTGCTCGACAACGAACTGCACGTTCAGATTGAGCGTGAAAACCGACTGCGCGAACACCGCGGTATCGGTCGTACCATTGCGCGCCAGCTTGCGCACGAAATCAAGAACCCTCTCGGCGGTCTGCGTGGCGCCGCCCAGCTTCTTGCCAAACGACTCGGCGCACCGGAGCTCACAGAGTTCACGGACGTGATTATTCGCGAATCCGATCGGCTTGTGTCCCTCGTGGACACCATGCTTGGACCCACCGGGCCGACTACCTATTCCATCGTCAATGTTCATCAGCTTTTGCAGCACGTCGCTCGTCTGGTACAGGCAGAGGCCGGCCCGGAGCTGACCATTGACGAGGACTACGATCCAAGCCTGCCTGATATCCGACTGGATCAGGATCAGATTATTCAGGCGTTTTTGAATGTTGTTCGCAATGCACTGCAGGCCATCGACGGCAAAGGCACCATCACGCTGCGTACGCGTGCGGTTACCGGCTTCACTATTGCTGACCGACGTCACTCACTGGTTGTGCGCATCGACATTATGGATAGCGGTCCGGGTATTGATCCCGAGATGCGTGAGCGCATGTTTTTACCTCTGGTCACCCATCGCGCACAGGGCACCGGCCTTGGGCTGCCGGTGGCACAGGATCTGGTCAGTCGTCACGGCGGCCTGATCAAGGTGACGAGCGATTCACCGACCGTATTCAGCCTCTATTTACCTTATCTGCGCGAAGGCGCAGCGCATGGAGAAATCTCACCATGAACGCTTCCAACATTGATGTCTGGCTTGTAGACGACGACGCTTCCATTCGCTGGGTGCTCGAACAGTCGCTGCGCGACGCCGGCATGAAAGCAACGAGTTTTGAGGGCGCGGCCAAATTTCTGCGCGCGCTCAAGAATCGCCGGCCGGACGTTGTGATTACCGATATCCGTATGCCCGGCATGAGCGGGCTTGAGCTCCTCAGCGAGTTGCAACAAAGCGATCCGGAACTGCCCGTGATCGTGACCACCGCGCACAGCGATCTCGATCACGCCGTTGATTCGTATCAGGCCGGGGCGTTTGAGTATCTGCCCAAGCCGTTCGATATCGATGAGGCTGTTGATCTGGTGCGTCGCGCGGCGCGGCGTATCGTGCGCACCAGCGAAAGCGTCAGTAATACGATGCAATTGTCCAACATCATCGGCAAAGCGCCGGCGATGCAGGAGGTGTATCGGGCGATCGGGCGTTTGTCGAAGTCCGCCATGACGGTGCTCATCACTGGGGAAAGCGGTACCGGCAAAGAGCTTATTGCGAACGCGCTGCACGAACATTCTCCGCGCCATCGCCGGCCTTTTGTGGCGCTGAACACCTCAGCGATTCCCGCTGAGCTGCTGGAATCGGAGCTGTTCGGTCACGACAAGGGTGCGTTCACCGGCGCCGACCGTGCGCGTGTTGGGCGCTTCGAACAGGCAAACGGCGGTACGCTTTTCCTGGATGAGATCGGCGATATGCCGGCCGCGCTGCAGACCCGACTTCTGCGCGTGCTGGCTGAAGGTGAGTTCTATCGTGTGGGCGGACAAACGCCGATCAAGGTGGATACGCGCGTGATCGCCGCGACGCATCAGGACCTCGACGCGCTGGTTGCCAGCGGCGATTTTCGCGAAGATCTCTACCATCGCCTCAACGTGATCCAGATCGAGTCGCCGCCGCTGCGCAAGCGTCGCGAAGACATCGATGCGCTGATGACGCACTACCTCGCCGAGGCGGCGCGTGAAATTGGTGTGCCGCCAAAAGTGCTCACGGCCAACGCCAAAACGGTGCTGATGAATCTGGAATGGCCCGGCAATGTCCGCCAGCTGGTTAACGTTTGTCGCCGTCTGACAGCGCTGGCGCCGGGACGCGAAATCCGGGTTCACGATATCCCCAAGGATCTGGGCTCAGGTGCCCCGGTGGATCAGACGGACTGGTCCATGCATCTTGCACGCTGGGCAACGCATCATCTGGAAACCACGACCACGCCGCTGCTCAACAGCGCCGTGCCGATTTTTGAGAAGACGCTTATTCGCGCGGCACTGGCCAAAACCCGCGGCAAGCGCCAGCAGGCGGCACGGCTTCTGGGGTGGGGGCGCAACACGTTGACGCGCAAGATCAAGGAACTTGATATGTAGGACGCGGCCGTCGTTGCCGCCCTTTAAATTGCACAGCGCGAACCCTATTGTGAAGGTCTGTTGTTTATAACGGAACGGACCTTTTGGCTTTTCGATCATCTGGATCAATGCTGCGCGCCATCTGTCTGGTATTGCTTGCGCTTATTGCCTACGAGGTGTTTGTGCGCCCGGCGTTTCGGCCGGCGCCAACGCCTCGTCTGGTGAGCGCGCGCGGTGATCTGGCCGCCGACGAAAAAGCCACGATCGATCTGTTCGAACGAGCGAGTCCGTCGGTGGTGTACATCAGCACGAGGCGGCGCGTTGTGGATTTCTGGCGGCGCGATGTGCGCAACGTACCTCAAGGTACGGGCTCCGGGTTTATCTGGGACGAGGCTGGCCATGTCGTCACCAACTACCATGTGATTGAAGGGGCGTCACAAGCCGAGGTTCGGCTCAACGATGGCCGCACGTACGACGCGGGACTGGTCGGCGCCAGTCCGATGCACGATCTTGCTGTGCTGCGGATCAACGTGCCGATCGATCGCCCGCCTGCTGTGCCTCTTGGGTCCAGCGGTGATCTTCGCGTTGGGCAGAAAGTATTCGCGATTGGCAATCCTTTCGGCCTGGACTACACACTGACCAGCGGACTGGTTTCAGCGCTGGATCGGTCGTTGTCCGAGGGCAGCGGCATTGCGATCCGGCATCTGATTCAGACCGATGCCGCCATCAATCCCGGCAACTCCGGCGGGCCCTTGCTCGACAGTGCGGGTCGCCTGATCGGCATCAATACCGCGATATACAGCCCGTCCGGTGCCAGCGTCGGCATCGGTTTCGCCGTGCCGGTGGACACGGTGAATCGTGTCGTGCCGCAACTGATTGCTGAAGGGGAGTACCGCGGACCGAGTCTGGGCGTTGTG
>CAZXCL010000006.1:46187-80864 GCA_964639265.1 uncultured Gammaproteobacteria bacterium
GGCTATCCATCCTGCGCGAGAACCGTGAGCTGGAGGTGGCGGTTACGCTTGGTCGTGACCGCTGAGACAAAGCAAAAAAAAACGGCGCCATACAGGCGCCGTCTTCTTGACTATGTCAGCTTCGGGTAATGGATCAGGCTTTGCGGCGCAGACCCAGGAAACCCAGAAGAGCAGGGCCGAACAGCAGCAGTGCACCGGGAACAGGAACCAGTGCGAGCTTGCCGGCGCCGTTGGCGATCTGAATGGTCTCGCCGTCGATCGTGACCTCTGCATTCCAGAAGCCCGAACCGAAGTTCAACGTCACCATCGTGGCTTCGGTGCCGCCAAACAGGCTGCTTGCCTCGAGAATCAGCGATCCGCCGAGAACGTCGAGGTTTTCATCAATGTTGATAAAGCTGCTAATGGCGCTGGAGTTACCGTTGTTGATAACCAGCGCGCCGCCGAAGTCGAAATCGTAGCTGACGAGATCGCCGGTACCGACCTGACCGCCGTCGGGCACAATCGCGGCCGCATCAACGGTGATCTGTCCACCCACAGAGTCGCCGGTGTTCAGTGAGTCGCCGCAAGGCAGGAAGCCGGTGTCCGGGCAGCTGAGCAGCACACCGCTGAACGCAAACTGGACTGTGCTGGCGTGCGCCGAGGCGCCAAACATGAGCATCGCGCCAAGGGCGGACGCAGCAAAAAAGCGTTTAATATTAATCATTTTTGTTCCTGTTCGGTCTTTAGGAAGACCTTATTGTTGCTGACACGTTCCGGGGCTGGTCGTACTAAGTGCGCCAGCGTTTCTCAGAGACACGTCGGTTACTCTCCTGATCCGAATTATACAAAATTACCGACTCAGGGGAAGCCTTATGTCCAAAAAAGAGCAAAATCGCTATTTTTCAATGGTATAGAGGACATCCAGTGACTGAACATCAGAACTTCCGGCTTCAAGTGCGAGACGCCGGGACAGTCGGTAGCGCAGCAGTATCGCGCCAAGATTCGAAAACACCCCGTAGCGGTATCGTATATACAGACGATCATTGATCTGTTTACCCGCCACCAGCTCGGCCGCATCGACACTGTCGCCGCCCACCGTGAGCTCATCAAGACCCAAACCGGAGGCCAGTCGTGTGGTCAGCGGCGAAGACTGGGACATGCCGATTGCCAGCGCCGCCTGACTCAGCGCTTCGCCCTCGACCCCCGAGGTATCTGCCGCCGCGCGGCCGAGCAGGAGATACGACAGCGCATCGGTGTCGGATGTGGCGGGGTCGGTGAAGATCGATATCTCGGGCGCGGTGGCCGGCCCGGACACCATCACGCCGGCGGTAATCGATGAGCCGGCGTCGTCGATTTTCCGCGCAGCACGAATATCGAGCGTGGGATTGTCAATCGGTCCGGCGTAGATGAGATTGCCACGTTCGATATCCAGTTTTTGCCCGTAAGCTGCGTAGCGGCCCTCATCGAGAAAGATGCGGCCGACCAGACGCGGTGCCTTGTCCGCATCCAGGCGCACGCGCAGTTCGCCGCCAACGTCTGCATCCAGGCCCAACGCAAACACGTGAACGTCGTCCCCCAAAGTGACTTTGAGGTCACCGTCGAAGGGCAGCGAAAGACGTTCCCTGGCTTCGCGCCCGGCTACAACAATATCGTCGGAGCGTTTCACGACGTCGGGCGGCAGTTCGCGCACCCTGATCTGCGCTCGCGGCACGCCCACCTCGCCACTGACTCTGGCCCCCTGTGCCGATGCCGTAACGGTCAAATCCGGCGACAGCCACAGCTGATAGTCTGCCGCGTTGAAGGCCTGTACGTCGGTGCCGGTGACCGCCAGCTCCAGCTCGCGTGCCGATGTCCACGGCTGCTTGATCTGGCCTTTGAATCGAAGCGCGCCGCCGCCGGAGTTGGCCGATCCCGACAAGGCCATCGGGCCGGCTTCCAGCGTGCGCGCTTCGAGTGTGACTTGTTCGAGCTGTAGTCCGGCATCGGTGTAGGCAAGCGTGCCGTCGGTGAATGTCGCGCTCCCGGTTGCGACGGGTGCATTCATCTGTCCACCGATCGCAAGTTTTGTCTGCAGCGTGCCGGCCAGATCGGACGCCCCGCCAAGCCACGGCGTCAGCCAGCTCACGTCCTGCAAGTTTGCCTCCAGCGTTCCGCTGATCGGCGATTCGCCGAGCGCGGCTGAATTGGCGGCCTCGACGTTGGCCGCCACGTTGAAGCCGAAATCGCCTTCCATCGTCAGTTGAGCCGACGCACCGTCAGCGGCCTGCTGAATCTGCAGAGACACAACCGGCAGCGCCAGTCGCCGGCTACCGTCGCCGGCGCGCAATTTCAAAACCGTGCCCTTTTGCTGCCAGTCAACGTTGCCGCGCCAAAGTCCAGCGTTTCGACCCAGATCCACCTGCGCATCCACCGTGCCGGCGATGCTCACTTCCGGTGGCAGCAGGCCAGCGGCCAACGCTAGCGGCAGCTGCGCGAGCTCGGCCTTCAGGTCGAGCGTGCCCTGGTGTTGCTCCAAGCGGTGAACTTGCGCAAACGCCTCACCGCTTTGCCACAGGTGAGGCGCGACCTCCAATGAACCTGCCGACTGGTTGATCTCAAATGGCGCCTGCAGTGACCACTGCCCAACCTGGCCCGCATCGAGCGTGGCCTTCTCAATCCGTAGCGTGCGAGTGTCGCCAGCAACGCTCAGCGTGGACGCTACGTTTGCATCGAGCTGAGGATGGTCGAGCGTGGCGGCAATACCCAGCGCCTCAAGCGAGCCGCCCAGACGCACATCGATGGCGCCGAGGTCGCGGTTACCCTGGCTCAACTCGCGTGCGGACAACGAACCATCCACCTGGCCTGCGGCGTCCAGCAGCAGCTCGAACTGAGCGCTTGCGAGCGCCAGTTCATCAAACTTCAATGCGGAGACGCTCCCGCTCGCCCGTCCCCGCGGTTTGTCCGGGCTGCCCTGAATCGTTGCGCTGGCGGCAATCGAACCGGATGCGCGTGGATCAATCTGCTCAAGTGCCGGCAAGTCAATGTCGGCATCGAAGCTCAGGGCGCTGCGCGATCCGCGGCCGCGCACACTTAGCGTGTTGTCGCCCAGCTTCAAAGATGACTGTGGGACGATCAGCTGCTGGCCGTTGCGCTCTACGATGCCCTGCCCCGACAGGGCATAGCCGTTGATGGTGCCGTTGATGTCGCCGAGCTCGGCGCGCAGCGACTCAGGACTGTCGCCGCTGGTGCTGAAACGCGCGGTCAAACTGCCCTCGGCAGACGGGTGAATCAGCGCGGCATCGACACGGGCTGCCTTGCCTTTAATGGAAAACAACGACCCGTCGCCGGACGTGCGTGGATCTTTGAGCCAGCCACTCAGGACGGCCTCGAGTTGGCTGCCTTGCGTATTGAGCGAACGAATCGTCAGCCGGTCATCCATGTAATAAAAATCACCGCGCACCTGCTGGCTCGACAGCGGTCCGGCACTAACCTGCGCGGTGACTTCAATGATCGAATCGGTGAGCGTGCCACGATGGCTTAGCTGGTTTTGTTCAAGAGCAATGTCGTTGATGACGCACGGCGATGGACAGTGGTGCGTCATATCGATGAACGGCTCCACACGATTCAACAGCTGGACCGAGCCGCGACTCTCAAGCGCATAGTCTCCTTCGAGCGTATGCACCAGCTCAAGATTGGCGAGCGTTCCGCTGGCCTGCAGTTGACCGCGGAGCATCGGTTCGGAAAAGGACCAGGCCAGTTGCGTGGACACCGGAATCTGATCACGCGTATCGATGCTCGCTTCCATCGCGAGCGTAAGGGTTGGCGTGGTTGCCTTCGCTTTACTCACGGTGATGGTTGTGCCGCGCCATTGAAGCGTAGCCGTCATGCTCTGCAGAGGCATTTCGGGCAGCGGGGTCCACAGACCATCGGCGATGACCAGCTGCTCGATCGACAGCGCCAGAGGCGCTTTAAGCTCGGGCACGACTATGGGGGCAGGTGGCCTGGCCGGCGCCGTGGCGTTCGGCGTGACGTGGATACCATTGATGTTCACATCGCGAATCACCAGCTCGCCGCGCATAAGCGCACCCAGCGCGGCGCTCAGGTACAAGCGGCGGATCTGAACGTCGATGCTCGGGTTGGCGAAGTGGAGGTTGCCAAGCGTCAGCCCACCGCCGAGCGTGCCTTCAACGTCGGCGATGGTTAGTCCATCGACCCGGTTGGCGATTGTGCGAAGCGCATAGCCGGTGGCGACGCTGCTGTGCAACGCCAGCAGTAGCGCAATAGCTGGCAACACGATCAGGCACGCGGCAATCAGGAAAAAACGCCGGCGCGAGCGCGGTGCTGGTTGCACGTTGCTTTGTTCGCTCACAGATCGCTGCCGATCGAAAAGTGCAGGCGCACTGATCGATCAAGATCGAGCGGTGCGGCCAGGTCGATGCGCAGTGGTCCTACCGGCGTCAGGCGACGTATTCCGAAGCCCACACCCGTATTGAAATCCAGCGCATCTCGCTGGGACGCACTGCCGCTGTCAACAAACGCGGCAACGGCCCAACGATCGTTGAGCTGGTAGTCGAACTCGAGGCTTCCCACCAGCAGGATGCTGCCGCCGACAACCGTGCCCTCTTCATCCGTTGGTCCGATAGTCTGGAAACCGTAACCACGCACGCTGTTGTCACCGCCAGCAAAAAAGCGCAATGACGGGGGCAGTGCGTCGCGCTGATCCTTGGCGGTGGCGCCCAGATGCAAGCGGGTAAGCAGGCGAGCACGCGAATTGAGCGAACGGATGTACCGCGCCCGCGCTTCTACCTGCACAAAACTTGTGTCCGAACCGATGGCATCACTGGTGCCGCGAACGTCCATCGACAGACGCCAGGCATTTTTGGGCCGGGCGCTTGTGGTTACGGTTCCGCGCCAGAAATTGATCGACGGCAGCAGCAATGTGGACACGTCGGTCTGGTCGCCCACCGTAAAGTCTTCTCGTCGCCAGTCAAGCGCCAGCGTGCGCAGCCAACCGCTGTCGAGTGCGCGCGTTCGACGCAGGCCCGTTTCAAACGAGGTGAATTCGCTGGTGTCGGTGTCCTGATCTTCAACGCTGGAGGAGAACACGAGCACGTCGCGCCGATCGTCGCCCTCCGGGATGCGGTACTCGATGCCGAGCAGCGACTGTACCGGTGAGGCCAGAAGCTGACCGTTTAGCGTGTGACCGCGACGGTTGATGCGCCGATTGCGGTAATTCAAACGAAAGCGCGGTCCCACATCGGTCGCAAAGCCGAGTCCGCCGGTGTAGACACGGGTCTTTGCCGCTGCGGCTTCGATGTTGACCGGGATAACATGGTCGGTTGCAAGCTCGGGATCAGCATTGATATTGACGTAGGAAAAATAGCCGCTTTCAAGAAAGTTGCGATGCGTCGCCGCTATCGTGTTGGCGTCGAACGCGCTGCCCTGTTTGATCGTGGTCAACACGCCAAACAGTTCGTCGGTTAGCGCGCTGCTGTCAATACGCACGTCGCCAAAGCGGTAGCGCGGACCAGTATCAAATTCGACGTTCAAATCGGCATAGCGCAGCGTCTCGTCAATGGTGACGCCTGCTGTCACGAAGCGCGCATCGAAGTAGCCGTGCTGTGTCGCAAGGCTTTGCAATGACTGCTTAAATTGCTCGTAGTTGCCATGGTTCACAACAGCGTCCGTTTTGGGCGCTGCGCGCGCGATCAGGCGCTCGTAGGCCGCGTCGTTTTTGCCCTCTCCCGTTAACTGGACGTTTACGTTTCGATAGAGCGTGGGCTTGCCCGGATCGATGGAGATGGTCTTGTGCCAGCAAGCCTCCTTGGGCACATCTGCGATGTCGATCTGCGCAAGATAGAAACCCAGCGCCTCAAGACCTTCGTTGATCTGGAGTGGTGCCTCTGCGAGGAGACGGCGCAGCTGCCACGGAGGTATGTCGCAGTCGGCGCTTGCGAGCTCGAGGAAAAACTCCACGTTGCGCTTTTGTTCGGCGTTCAGGCCGCTGATAGCAACAGTGGCGGCGGCCGGCAGGCTGCCGGCGCACAGCAAAACGGCGAAGGTTTTAAACATCCGTGTCACAGAATCAGTACGGTTCGATGAGACCCGGATGAGCCTCGGAGCGGCGTCCGCTTATCCTGTTGTTGATCACACTTGCACCGTCGAGACCGCGGCTCTGGACGGCGGTCGTTTCGGCGCACAGCAGCTGGTTGTCGCGCAGCGTGACGTCTGTGGCTTTGCGCCAGTCCAGCTGCAGACACATCGGGTGATTGACGATGCGGTTGTTCAACAAAATAAGGTTGCGTGGCGCGCCGACCTGCTTGTGCGGGGTTGAGACGATGCCGGCGATGGACGAATCGCTGATCATGTTGTGCGCGACCACGGCGTCGGCGATGACCTGTATGGCCTCGCCGCAGCGTGCAACGTCGTTATGCAACACAAGGTTCGGTGACTCTCCTCCGCCGTAGACCAGAATGCACGGGTAGGCGCGGCCGTCCTGCGTGTCATGAATGCGGTTGTGCTGAATCAGATTGCCACCGCTGCCGGGTTTGATTTCGATGCCGTCGTTGCCACCGTCGCTCGTCGCACGCAGGTCGTGAATATGGTTGTACTCGAACACGCTGTCGGTCACTTTGCATGTGGCGTTGTTGCAGCCGACGTAAATGCCCTCGCCGGTGGTGGGGCCGTCGGTTGCGCGACCTGTGTGATGAATGTGGTTGTGACGAAAAATCAGCCGCGTGGCGTCACCGCTGTTAATGGTGATGGCCGCGCTATCGGTTGCGCTGACTTCATTGTGTTCGAACACAATGTCGTGGCCGCCGATAAAGCGCACGCCGAGGCTGCCGCCGTAGAATCGAAGGCCGCGAATGATCACATGAGCGCTGTCAACAATCTCGAGATTGTTTTGTGTGTGGCGATTGTTCTGTGGACGGGTCAGTGTGGGCGTCGCGCCCGAGGCAGCACGGATTACGATGGGTTGCTCGGCCGTTCCACGAACGCTGATGCGTCGCGCACAGGACTGGGTGTAGGTGCCGTCGTGAACCACAAGCTCATCGCCAGGCGCCAGGTCATTGGCCAGCTTTTCAAACGGCTCATCACAATCGCCGCTGGCATCCCGCGGATACGCGTGCAGCGTCTTCGCATTTGCGTACGAACACAGCAGCAGTGTCACGATCCCAACCAGTTTAAATCGCATGAAAGCTGCTCCCGGATTCAGAAAAGAACAGCTTTATTACGAGCAAGTTACGTTCGAAAAAATGTTGTTCTGACATTGGCTTTTCCGTATTGCCAAGGGTGTTTCGCCACGGTATTTTCGGCTGCCACATGACGTGGTGATTTGTCTTTCAGGTACAGGAATTTTTGATGAATATTTACGTAGGAAATCTCGCCTTCAGTCTAACCGAAGACGAGTTGCGCGATGCCTTCGCCGCACATGGCGATGTTTCGTCCGCCAAGATTATCAGTGATCGCGACACGGGTCGCTCGAAAGGCTTCGGCTTTGTCGAAATGCCCAACGATAGCGAGGCCAATGCCGCAATCGAGGATCTCAACGGTAAAGAACTCAACGGCCGTCCGGTCCGTGTGAACGAGGCACGCCCCCGCCAGTAGTTCGGTCTCGCCTTTGCATTGAGCCTGCACGGCTCAGGCGCCCCGGGCGCACACCGTCACAATCTATGACGTGTAACGGGCTGTTTTGAAGCGCGTTACACGTCACCTCCATCATGAATTGGGTACCATACTGGCCGTCTGCCGACTTTGGCAGGTTCTGCTGAAAAAGGTTCGACGTCATGCTGGAATTGCTTACCCTGGATAATTTATTCACGCTTCTGATGCTCACGCTGCTGCAGGCAGTGCTCGGCTTTGACAATCTGCTGTACGTGTCGCTTGAGTCCAAGCGAGCACCGGCGGATCGTCAGGCCGCCGTTCGCCGCTGGGGCATCGGACTGGCCGTCGCTCTGCGTATCGTGCTGCTGTTTACCGTGATCAATCTGATCAGTGCGGTCGACAAAACCCTGTTCACCCTCGATTTCGGGGATGCCGTGCACGGCGAATTCACATTGCACGCCGTCATTGTCTTATTCGGCGGCGCGTTCATTCTCTACACCGCCACAAAAGAAATTTTGCACATGACGGCCATCGAGGATCTGCACGAGGCGCCGAAACGTCAGCGCTCCGTGGGCAGCATTATCTTCTGGATTGTGCTGATGAATCTGGTTTTCTCGTTTGACTCGATTCTCAGTGCGATTGCATTGACGGACGTGTTCGCCGTGATGGCCGCCGCCATTCTTATCGGCGGGGCGCTGATGATCTTTCTTGCCGACCGCGTCGCCGACTTCCTCGAGAAAAATCGGATGTACGAGGTGCTTGGCCTGTTCATCCTGTTCGTCGTCGGCATCATGCTGGTGACCGAGGGTGGGCATCTGGCGCATTTGAAGCTCTTCGGCACCGAGGTCATGCCGATGACCAAGACGACCTTCTATTTTGTGATTGGCGTACTGGTGATCACCGATGTGGTGCAGACGCGTTATCAGAAAAAGTTGGCTGTCAGGCGCGCGCGAGCGCAGGCGACACAGAAGGTCTGAAACCGGGTGGCTCAGGCTGCGCGCGAGACCGGCAGTTCGAAGCGAAACGCCGAGCCCTCGCCGACTTTGCTGCTGACGTTGATGTGACAGTCGTGCAGATCAAGGATGCGTTTGACAATGGCAAGACCAAGTCCGGTGTTGGCGCGCGTTTTCTGCCGGTTCTCGCCGCCGCTGTAGGCGCGGTTGAAAATATGCGGCAGGTCATCGCTGGCAATGCCCTGACCCGTGTCGGCCACGATGGTCATCACCTTGTCGCGATCGGGTTTGACGGTCACTGAAATCTCGCCACGCGGAGGCGTGTGACGCAGGGCATTGCCGATGAGGTTTTCAAGCACCTGCTGGATCATGCCGATATCGGCATCGACCAGCGGGATTCCGCTGTCCACATGCGGGGCGAGCGTGACGCGAGCCTGGGCGGCCTGCAGTTGATATTTTTGTGCGACGTCCTGGACCAGTTCCGACAGGCTGAATGCCTCGGGGTTGGGCGCTATGACGCCACTGTCGAGACACGACAGCTCGAACAGATCCTCGACGAGTTTGCCCAGATACTCGCTGTGATGGCTTGCGACCTCAAGGTAGTGCTGGCGTTGCGAATCGTCGAGCGAATCGTGCTTGATCAGCAGTGTGTCGAGATAGCCTTTCATGGAGGCGATCGGTGTGCGCAGATCGTGTGACACGTTGGCGATGAGTTCGCGCCGCGTGCTGTCCGTGGTCTTGAGCTGATGTATCTGATCGACGATGGTCGACGACATCTCGTGGAACGTGGCGCGCAGCGCTGCAATCTCATCGCCGTTGTTACGCTTTTTCACTGAGCTGGCGCTTGCCACCGGTTCGCGAAAACCGCTCGACTCGAAATCGCGCAGATCGTGCACAAGACGCCGCAGTCGGCGGGTCAGAAACATCACGATCAACAGCGCCACCAGAGCGGATACGGCAATAATGGCGCCCACCGACAGCATGCTGATGCGCAGAATATGGCTGTCGAGCACGCGTTCGGCTTCGCTTTGATACTTGGCCCCACCCAGCACAACGTAGACATAGCCTTTGAGCGTCCCGTCCACTTCAACCGGCGCGGCCGAGAAGACTTTGAATTCGCCCGGATTGCGCGGATCAGAACCGCGAATGGGCATCTTCGCGTCGCCGGACAGATAGGATCGAACAGGACCCAGATCAACTCGTGTTGCGTTGACCTCCGCAAGCGGTAGCGCGTGGCCGAGAATATTGCCGCGCTCATCCAGCAGGTAGACCTCGGCCACGGGGTTAATCACCATGGCCATGTGCGCAAAATGTTCCAGCGCTGCGCTGTTGACCTGGTCATCCTCGGCCAGAAGCGGCTCTTCGTTAACGATATACATCGCGATGCTGGCGTTGAGACGCTGGGTAATTTCCTGGTGGTAGCGGTCGGAACTCCACTTGGCCAGCCACGCAAATACCAACCCGATTGAAATCAGGATCAGCAGCAGGGCAACAACCAGTTTGGTGGATAACGAACGCATGGGTCAGATTAGCGTGCCATGAAACGGTAGCCTACGCCCCATACCGTATTGACATAGTGGGGCGTTGCGGGATTGGGCTCGATTTTCGCGCGCAGGCGATTGATGTGGGAATTGACGGTGTGCTCATAGCCGTCGTGGCCATAGCCCCAGACCTGATCCAGGAGCTGCGAGCGAGTGAAGACCACCCCGGGATGGCGCGCAAAGTGCAGCAAAAGATCAAACTCCTTGGCCGTTAGCGTGATGTTCTCACCGGACAAACGAACTTCGCGCGACGCGGCGTCAATCGCCAGATCTTCGGCCTTGATGTATTCGGCGCCAATACCGGGGTCCTGATTGAGCAGCGCATCCGAGCGTCGGAAAACGGCGCGCACCCGCGCCACCAGCTCGCGCACGCTGAATGGTTTGGTCAGGTAATCGTCGGCGCCAATCTCCAGGCCAACAATACGATCGGGTTCGGTCGAGCGTGCAGTTAACATAAGCACAGGTGTATAGGTCTCCTGCTCGCGCAGCCGACGGCAGATGTCGAGGCCGTCCACACCAGGCAGACGCAGATCCAGCACCACCAGATCCCATTCCTGTCCCGTTGCCAGAGCCAGACCCTCGCGGCCATCGTTGGCAATCACGGCCTCATCGCACAGCTCACCAAGGTGCAGCTGGACCAGATTCGCAATGTCGGCTTCGTCTTCGATAATCAGAATACGGCGTTTCACGTCGCGGTCCTCCAGATTGGCTTCAGAGTCTAGGGGCCATTGTTCACAGCTTCGTAACAGCCCGATAAAGAAACCAGACCGGGAATAACGGGTTAACATTGCAGCGGATTTTGGATGACGGGATGAATATGCGTGGCAAACGACTGATCCGGGCCGGATTTGGGGCCTGCGCGCTGGCGGCGCTTTTGTCCGCCTGCGATGACGGTGGTCCTGAGCCCATGCCCGAGGCGCTGGTGCGCACCAATGCCCGCGCCGCGATCGAAGCTCACAGCGCCACGTTTGAACGCGGCGTGCGCCAGGTGACTGACAACGTGTATCAGGCCGTAGGCTTTGGGCTCGCCAATTCCATGCTGGTGATTGGCGATGAATGCGCGTTTGTGATCGATGTGATGGGCTCCGTGGAGGTCGCGGGCGAGGTGCAGGCGGCCTTCGACGAGGTGACCGACAAGCCCATTCGCGCACTGATCTACACCCACAACCACGCTGATCATGTGTTCGGCGGCGCAGGGTTTCGCACCGACGTCGATCTGGCGGTATATGCCCACCGCACGACCGAAGGCTACATAGATCGTGTCGTGAACATTCTGCGGCCCATTATTGCTGCGCGCAGCGCGCGGATGTTTGGCAGCGATCTGCCGCGCAGCGGCGATGACGCTGTGATCAATGCAGGGATCGGGCCGTTTCTCGAAATCAGCGGAGATGTGGGCACGGTAGGACTGGTGCGACCCACGATTACCGTGGACGACAAGCTCGACGACACCATCTGCGGTATCGACGTGGAGCTTGTACATGCGCCGGGCGAAACCGACGATCAGCTCTTCGTCTGGTTGCCACAGAAAAAAATCCTCTTCCCCGGCGACAATATCTACAAGGCGTTTCCGAATCTCTACACGATTCGCGGTACGCCGTATCGTGATGTTCTCAAGTGGGTGGGCAGCCTCGATCACATGCGATCGCTCCGTGCCGATTACCTGGTGCCGAGTCACACAGGGTTTGTGGCAGGCGCTGAGCAGATCGATGAGATCCTCACCACCTACCGGGATGCGATTCAGTTTGTGCACGATCAGACCGTGCGCGGTATGAACGCCGGCATGACGCCGGACGAGCTGGCGCAAACCGTGGTGCTGCCAGAGCATCTGGCCGAACATCCTTATCTGCAGGAACTCTACGGTACGGTTCAATGGTCTGTGCGATCGATCTTTGACGGCTATCTGGGCTGGTTCGATGGCGATGCGGCGACGCTTGACGGACCGACACCCAGCGACCGTGCAGCCGCCATGGTCAATCTGGCGGGTGGGCGGGATGCTCTGCTTGATCAGGCCACGGCGCAGATGGAGGCCGGACAGTTTGCACTTGCTGCCGAGTTTGCCGGCCATATCGTGCGTCTGGATCCGGCCAACAAACCCGCGCGCCAGATTCGGCACAATGCATTTCGCGCGCTGGCCGGCCAATCCACCAGCCCCAACGGTCGCCACTATTATCTGACCGCCGCTCGCGAGTCGCTGGACCAGCTCACCGTCACCGGCGCACCGACGATTGATGAGCGCGTACGCGCGTTGATCTATTCGATTCCCATTGAGAACTTTCTGGCGGCCATGCCTACTCGGCTGAACGCCGCGGCAAGTGCCGACAAGAACATTCTGGCCAGCTTTCACTTTACCGATGTTGATCGCAGTTTCGGCCTGCACGTACGTCGCGGCGTCGCCGAGTTCATGTTGCAGAGGCCGGAGACGCCCGACGTCGCCATCACCACCAGCACCGACGTGTGGCGACGTATCGTGCTCGGCGAGCGCAATCTTGCCGTGGCGCTGGCACGCGGCGACGTGACCGTTGAAGGCGGTGCACCCGCTCTGGTCGAGTTTCTACGGTTGTTTCGTTAAGTACGCTGCATGAGCGACAACCCCTACGCCACTCCACGTTCCCAGGAACTGCTGTCCAGTGCCGACCTCACGCGCGATGAAGCGCTGGCCTTGCGCGAACATTTTCGCGGCGTCGAGCGCCTGCTGCGCAGCATCGGGCTAGTGTATTTTGTGCAGGCGTTGCTGGTCGTGCTTGTGGCGTTTTATCTGCTCACCAACGGCGATGGCGACAGCGCCGAGCTGATTTCGGCTGCGGTCTACTGTTTTGTTCTTACGATCGTACTCATGGTGGCCGGCTTCGGTTTGCGTCAGCTCACGGCGTGGTCACGATTGCTTGCGCTTTTGCATACGCTCTACCTGCTCGGGGGCTTTACTCTGGGTCTGTTCATGCGCGCCACCGACGGGCGCATCGGCTTTGTTTTTGCCGTGCTGCATGCATTGCCGTTTTTCGTTCTTTTTTCATCGCGAGCGGGCTATATTCTGACTCCGCGATATAAAGTGGCGATGGCGCTGACGCCGGAACTTGCGCCGAACACCTGGCCGCTAGCCGCGCTGATTGTGTCGCTGCTGTTGTCGCTGATCCTTGCCGACGCGCTGATTTTTTCACCTTTGTGGATGTCATGACTTCGCACGAAAGACCGGACCTGGAAAACGACGCAGCCGTTCTCGCTATTGTTGAGGCGTTGCGTGGTTACTTCGTCGCGCACGCTGCTGACGGTCTGTCGCATGAGGTGCTGGTGGAGCGCTGGTTTCAGGAGCAGCTTTTTCGGCCGAGCGCGGAAGAGTTTGCCCGCGCGCTGCGCCTGATGCGCAAAACCAAAAGCGGCCACGTGCGCGTGACCGGGGGGTTCAAACTGACAATGGGTGGCGCGTAGCCCTTAGTTCCACTGACCGTTGCGCTTGAGCTTGTTGCGCAGGCCAGGCATCGGATGCCCTAACTCGTAGGCCCGCTTGGCATGTTCGCGGGCTTTGTCCCAGCGTTTGGCCTTGGCCAGTACCAGACCCATGTTGTAATGCACTTCGGCATCATTGGGCGAACGTTCGAGAGCTTCGGAGAAGCGTCGTTCGGCATCTTTGAGATTGCCAGCTTTGTACAGATACACGCCGTAAATCATCCGCACCACGCCGTCCGTGGGCTTGAACGCCATAGCGCGTTCGAAATAACAGTCAGCGGAATAGCGCAGATTGCCGCGGTTGAATTTGTCCTTGGTCAGGTAGAAACGCGCCATCGTGTACAGTGCGCGATGGTGATTGGGGAACGCGCGCAGCGTGTAGTCGATATCACCGCCAAGGTTTTGTGGATGATCTGCATGACCGCGCAGAGCCTCTACGCCGCCGTCGAAATGCACGCGTTCGACGATGGGCAGACGTTCGCGAAAATGCAGCGCGTTGGTGTAATCGAACGGACCGTAGCCGTTGCTCAGATCACCACAACCGGGTGACAGACGCTGGCCAAATGCCGGCACGGTCATCAGGCTGGCGAGCGCTAGCGCCAGATACGGGGTCAATCGATTCAAAACGGTCTCCACGAATAAACGTCCACAGTCGCCTAAGTTTAGCGCAATGCGCGGCGAGTTGATGGTAACCAGCTCACCGTTTTGCCTTCAAATCTGCGCCAAGTACTTGATTTACGTGTTTTTAGACGGCCAATGAGCGCTCAGGTTCCCGTTTTTGATGCATTGCCACAGAAATTGACACAGACCGCTGCCCGGAAGTGTGCCCCATGCCCTGCAGTCGAGGCTCGCCAGATTTGTATAATGGCGCGTTTTTTGAAAATCAAATCATAAGGATGCACCCGATGGCCGGACTTTGCGGCTGGTATCAGACGAGTGACGCAGCGCCAACACCGGATCTGCAGGCCATGGCACGTCAGCTGCCGAGCCACGAGCAACGCAATGCCTGTGTCGACATAACGCCGTACGCGGCGCTGGTCCGGGCAACCGATACCAACAGTGGTGTAATCGAAACCGATGGCTGGCTCGTGGCCGTGGAGGGCACGCCAGGATTCCACGATGAGGGTCTCGCCGGTCAGGCCAAGGAACGCGGCTTTATGCCCGTACTGGTCGACGCGCTGCGTAACAATCCCACGCGCACGCTCGCGCAGCTGTCCGGCGGCTTTACCCTCGCGGCCGTTGATGCAGCCAGTGGCACAACCTGGCTTGCCGTTGACCGTATGGGCCGACGGCCCATGTGCTACGCAGTCACTTCCGACAATACGGCGCTGTTTGCCAGTCACGCCACGGCCCTTAAAGGCCAGGATGGTGTCGACGATCGTATCGATCCGCAGAGCATCTACCACTACGTTTACTTCCACGTTGTGCCGAGCCCGGCGTCGATTTTCCGCGGTGTGCGTAAAGTTGCGCCCGGTGAGGTGGTGCAGATTCGTGGCGACAACGTCACGCGCGAGCGCTATTGGCATCCGGGTTTTGGTGTGCGTCCGCGTCGCCCTGACGGACCGCTGCTGCCGGTTATTCGTGACGCCGTGTCACGCTGCGGCGTCTCACCTACGATCGGTTGTTTCTTGTCGGGCGGACTCGACAGCTCCACCGTGGCCGGCGTGCTCAACGAACAGACCGACGGGCCGGCCAACGCGTTTACCATTGGCTTTGCGCAGGAAGGCTACGACGAGATCGAATACGCCCGAACGGCGCAACGCCACTTCGGCTTGTCTTTGCATGACTATTACATCACCGGCGAAGACGTGGCCAACGCGTTTGGCGAAGTCGCTCGTGCCTACGACGAACCTTTTGGCAATAGTTCCGCCGCACCAACACTGATCTGCGCGCGTCTGGCGGCGAAAAACGGGGTCACCGATTTGCTCGCAGGCGACGGTGGCGACGAGTTGTTTGCTGGCAACGAGCGTTATGCGACGCAAAAGTTGTTCGGCTATTACCGCCACGTGCCCGGCTTCATGAAAGCAATCATGGAACCGTTCTTCGGTCGCGCTTCTGTCGTGAGGCGCGATTCGGGATTTCAGCACAAGGTGCGACGCTACATCGAGCAGGCCAACATTCCGATGCCGGCGCGAACGCAAACCTACAATCTGCTGTACACCAGCGCGCCGACCGACGTGTTCAACCCGGATTTCCTGCGTGATGTGGATCAAAATGCGCCGCTTGATTTGATGTCCGCGGCCTATCATGCCGGCAACGATGCCGACTATCTCGATCGAATGCTGCAGATGGACTGGAAATTCACGCTGGCAGACAACGACCTGCGCAAGGTGGGTCGTATGTGTGATCTGGCCGGCGTGACCGTGCACTATCCTCTGCTCGACGACGAAGTCATTGACTACTCCATCAGCGTGCCGAGCTCGGCAAAGCTCAAGCGCATGGAGCTGCGTTCGTTCTACAAGAACGCAACGCGCGGTTTTCTGCCCGATGAGATCATCAACAAATCCAAGCACGGTTTCGGTTTGCCGTTTGGCGAATGGCTGCGCAAGGATGATCAGCTGCGTGAGCTGGTGGGCAGTCGTGTCGCAAGCCTAAAAGAACGCGGCGTATTTTCGGTGGCCTGGATCGACCAGCTGCTCGAGCAGCATCGCTCGGATCATGCGGCCTACTACGGCAACTTCGTCTGGGTGCTCGCCATGTTTGAAGAGTGGTGCCAGCAGCACCAGATCTCATGGTAACGCCGGGCTTTGCTGTTACCGCTGGCGCAATCAACGCGGCGCTGGCTGTCATCGCCGGCGCGTTTGGCGCGCATGCGCTGCGCGATCGACTCACGCCTGCGCTGCTGCGCGCGTTTGAAACCGGCGCGCAATACCACTTCTACCATGCGCTTGGTCTGATCGCCGTGGGACTGGTGCTGAGCCGCTGGCCCGAATCGGCCTGGGCGGGTCGTTCTTTTTATCTGATGCTGACCGGCATCGTACTGTTCTGCGGCAGTTTGTACGCACTGGCCCTGTCGGGTGTGGGCGTGCTCGGCGCGATAACGCCGCTTGGTGGCGCGGCCTTTATCGCCGCGTGGATTTGTCTGGCATTGGCGGCGCGCGGCTAACGGTTGGCCGCAAAACTAGCCGGGCAACTGCAGAGACCCGACCAAAGACTGTACGTTGTCGAAATCGTTTTTCTCCAGATACTCGACAATGCCGTCATTGATTTTTTGGCACAGCAGCGGATCGTAGAAAAGCGCCGTGCCGATACCCACCGCGTCGGCGCCAGCGATGATGAACTCAAGCGCGTCTTCGACGGTGTAAATGCCTCCCTGACCAATGATCGGCACATTGTGCGCCCTGGCCACCTGATACACCTGATGCACTTTCAATAGTGCAATGGGTTTGATCGCCGGGCCCGAAAGTCCTCCCTGAACGTTGCCAATCACCGGCTTGCGTTTATGCACATCGATGGCCATGCCCATGACGGTATTGATCACCGCCAACGCATCGCTACCGGCCTCTATGCAGCGTCGCGCGTTTTCCTGGATGCTCGTCTGGTTGGGCGAGAGTTTCGTGATGATGGGTTTGGAGGTGGCCGCCCGACACACCTCCACCACGCGCGCGGACATGTCCGGATCATTGCCAAACGCGACACCGCCCTCCTTGATATTGGGGCAGGAGATGTTGATCTCGATTGCATCGATCGGGGAATCCTCAAAGCGCCTGGTCACTTCGGCGTAGTCCTCGACGGTGGAGCCGCACACGTTGGCGATAAAGCGCGTCTCGGAAAAGTCGAGCGTTGGGAGCGTCTTTTGTACCACGTGTTCAACGCCGGGATTTTGCAGTCCAATGGCGTTGAGCATGCCCATGGGGGTCTCGTACACCCGGTGTGCGGGATTGCCCAGGCGCGGCTCAAACGTCGTGCCCTTGAGCACAATGCCGCCCACGTCCGTATTGGAAAAGCCTTCCACACGAGTGTATTCCTCGCCGAATCCAACGCAGCCGGACAGCAGCACGATGGGCGAGTCAAAGGTCAGTCCGCAAAAGTCGGAACGCAGGCGAGAATCTGGCATGGCCGCGATGGTATCAGGCCCAACCACTGGCGCGAAGGCTTGGCTTGCCGGTAGGCTGCGCGAATGCCTTTAGATACCCCGATACCGTGGCTCAACGTCATCCTGTACGAGCCGGAGATCCCACCAAATACCGGCAACATCATGCGTTTGTGCGCCAACACCGGTGCCGCGTTGCATCTGGTGCATCCGCTTGGCTTCACGCTTGATGAAAAGCGTGTACGCCGAGCGGGCATGGACTACCGGGAATTTGCGCGAGTGATCGAGCACGACAATGTCCTGGATGCCATGTCAACGTGTGGTGGCAGGGTGTTCGCCCTGACCACGCGCGGCAGTGCGCCGCTGGCAAGTGTTCATTTTGAGCCGGGCGATACGATTATGTTCGGTCCCGAGACACGTGGTCTCCCAGAGGATGTGCTGACCACGTTTCCTGTCGAGCGCAGACTGCGTATCCCGATGCGGCCTGACAGCCGCAGCCTGAATTTGTCCAATTCGGTCGCGGTGGTTGTATACGAGGCCTGGCGCCAGCTTGGCTACGACGGTGGCGTCTGAAAAGCGTGAATCGGTTCACGCAGCGTTCATCGGGCGCTCGTTAATCTCAGCCGCTACTTTGCCAAAACCATCAGGGATGTCGTTATGAAAAGTCATGTTGCTGTCGTGTGTGCTGCTGTTTCGCTGGTCGCGTTGTCTGTCCCGGCGCAGGCCGATGATGATTTCTGGGTGGGTGCCAAGGCCGGTACGCTTGGCCTTGGACTTGAGGCCACCTGGCGACCCGTGCCCTATCTGGACGTGCGTGGCGGCTTCAATACGTTTTCCTATGACGACACGCGCACCGAGTCCGGTGTTGAATATGACGGTGAGCTCGATCTGAGCACCTTTTACGCCACGGCCAACCTGCGCGTACCGCTGTCCCCGTTTCGCGCCACCGTTGGCATTTTCAGCAATGGCAATGAAATCAATCTGGTCAGTACGGATGCGCAGCAGTTCAGCATTGGCGATCAGACGTTCAATGCCGCCGATGTCGGCACGCTACGCGGTGATGTGACGTTTGACAGCGTCGCACCGTACGCGGGCGTCGGTCTGGATTTTCGTATCTTCAACACGCTTGGTTTGCACTTCGATGCCGGAGTGTTGTTTCAGGGCGAGCCGCAACTTGCCCTTGATGCGAGTGGACCGCTGGTCTCGGACCCGGCGTTTCAGGCCGAGCTCGAGCGCGAGCGCGCCGAGGTGCAAAGCGAACTGGAAGACTTCGAGTACTATCCCGTCGTGTCGGTCGGCCTGAGCGTCAATTTCTAAACCTCGCGGCCTGGCGATTGTGGGTCTATGCTCAAGACAGGCATAGCAAAACAAGGAACGCGCCATGTATCCAGGCATGATTCGACTCGCCCAGGAGTATCTGAACGAAGAGGGCTATCGAGCGGGCCCGGTCACCGGCGTCATCGATCCCAAGACCGAGAAGGCCATCGAGAAGGGACTGCGCAAGGCGGGCTCGAAGGTTCCGGAAGGCTGGGAAGAGTGGTCGAAGCAACGCAAACTCATCGCCGGCGTGCAGCTGGTCGCCAAAGCTAACGACGTTGACAGTGGCAAGATTGACGGCTACTGGGGACCGATTACCGAATACGCCTACACCTCGTTGCGCCACCAGCTTGAGCACGGTGAGCTGCCGCGGCCGTGGCGCGATATTCCCCCTAACACAGCCAACCCCAACAACTGGCCCATGCAGCGGCCGCAGCGTGCGCTGACCGATTTCTACGGTGCCCCTGGCACCAACCAGATTCGTCTTGAGCTGCCCTACACGCATCGTTTGTCGTGGGATTTGCGCAAAACCGTCGACAAGATGACCTGTCACAAAAAAGTTGCGCCGAGCATCGAGCGCGTGCTGACCAAAGTGCTGCGGTACTACGGCGAGGAAGGCATCCGCGAGCTGCGTCTGGATCGCTGGGGCGGCACCTACAACAAACGCAAAAAGCGCGGCGGCACCACCTGGTCAATGCACGCCTGGGGCATCGCGCTGGACTACGATCCCGATCGCAACAAGCTGCACTGGGGCCGGGATCAGGCCGTGTTTGCCTTACCTGATTACGACAAGTGGTGGGAGTTTTGGGAGGCCGAGGGCTGGGTCAGCCTTGGACGCGCGAAGAATTTCGATTGGATGCATATTCAGGCGGCGCGAGTGACCTAATGTCCGCTAGGCGGCCGTCGTCGACCGCACAAAATCTTCACCGAGATACTCGATTACCTCGGTTCGCTTGCGGCGACTCACGGGAATCTTGCTGCCGTTGCTCATTTCCAGCTGCCAACCGCTGCCGGGTTTTACCAGCCGTACCACGGCCTCAAGGTTGACCCAGTGGGATCGATGCACCCGCAGTCCGGTATCGCCAAAAAAGTCTTCGACTTCTTTTAGCGCACCCAGCACCATGGCTTGCCCTTCCCGGGTCACTACCCGGAGATAGTGCAGGTCGGATGACACGGCGATCACGTCCTTGCCAATCGCCGGCGGCAACCGTTCAAAAAATGCATTGGCGGGCGCGGCCGTGGAGACGGGCGCTTCTTCGTACTTGGCTGCGGGCGACTCCGGAGCCTCCTCGGATGCCGTAGAAAAGCTGGCCAGCACATCGCTGAACGAGCCCAGATTGATCACGGCCCAGGCAGCCAGATACGACGGCGCCATCTCCATCGCTTCAACGATAATCGCCGCGACGATGTTTTTTTGTGCCAGTACATCGGCCCAGTCGCTGTCCGGTGCGCCCTGCGCCAACGGGAATAGCGCCTCAAGCCCGTAGGCGATCGGTGCAAACAGCAGCACGCCCGCCAGCCCGGACAAAATGACCAGTCGCCAGTCGCGCAACGCAGGAAAGTTCTGCACAAGCATTTTCGCGGCAAGGCACGCCGCCGCCAGCCCGGCGCCAATATGCAGCCCCCAGAACAACAGCCGCGACCAGAATGTGAGCGGTGCCGATGACTCCGGGGCCAGAACCGTCAATAGCAGCGTCAGTGCCGCGCCCGTGGCGACGATGCGCTGCGCAAAGGGACCGTTCGTGAAGTCTGTCCAACGCCGTTCATACATGGATCGCGAGTCTAGCCGCTCGTGCGGCCGACCGCTCGTGCAAAAAACCGACCGTTCATTGAATTGCTACACCGACCCTGTTTGCAGGGGCGCGTCTCCTGTGGCAAGTTGCTGAGCGTTCGAAAAAACTTGTTTTATTTCAATTAGATAGGAGTTACGCAATGAAATATTTTCGCTACATTCAGTTACTTTTTCCGGCCGCTCTGCTGAGCGCATCTCCCGCGTTCGCGCAACAAGATAGTGGCTTCTACGCCACCGGCGTGGTCGGTATCGGCTTCCTGGGCTCTGAAGATCTCAACTATCGCGATGACATGATTAACAGCACGGCCGAAGGCGACTTTGATGCCTCGTTCGCCGGCGGCGGCACCGTGGGCTATCGGCTCAACGACGACTGGCGCATTGAGGGCGAGCTGATGTACCGCCGCAACGATCTGAACGACGTCACGCTCGATGGTGTGGGCGCGAGCACCGGCGGCGACTATGCCTCGCTGTCGGTTGGACTGAGCGCGTTGTACGACTTTCAACCGTTGGATAACGACCGATTCAGCGCTTATGTCGGCGCGGGCATCGTGCTGGTGCAGGAAATCGACATCGACTTTGAGGTAGGCACCGAGGAGATCGAATTTGAAACCGATGAGTTGGGTCTGCAACTCCAGTTTGGCGGTCGTTATGACCTGAACGACTCACTGTTCCTCGACGTAGGTGTTCGTTACCTGACGCTGAGCGGCGCACAAATGGAGTTTCCAGGTGACTCAAGTCGCATCGTCGAGGCGGATTACTCGCCAATAACCTTGACGGCCGGTCTCGGCTGGCGCTTCTAGGAACTTTGCGTCCGAATAACTCAGATGGCTAGTGGTGATGCCCACCCGCACCATGCACGTGGCGGTGCGCGATTTCTTCTTCGGTGGCCGCGCGCACGCCGGTCACCTCGATCTTGAAGCTGACACGGCGTCCGGCCACCGGATGATTCAGGTCCACGTCGACAAACTTGCCGCCGACCTTCAGTACGGTAACAGGGCGCGGTCCGCTGTCGGTTTCAATATTGGTGACGGCGCCAGCTTGCAGCCGTGCGGCGTTACGAAGGTATTTTTTTGAGACGCGCTGGGTCCAGTCCTCGCGACGTGGACCGAACGCTTCGTCGGGTGCGAGCGTGACCTCGAAGGCATCACCAGCCTCGCGCCCTTCCATGGCGGCTTCGAGCCCGGGCATCAGGTTCTGATGTCCAAGCAGCGCCGCCTCCGGCTCGTCGCCGCTGCGTTCAATCAAGTCGCCCTGATCGTCATGCATTCGATAGTGAAAGTGAACGACGCAGTTCTTTGTCGCCGCCATGGAGTCGTTCATGGCTGCCCTACTCTCGTGTCAGACCGCGACGCATGAGCTCGCCCACGGCCTCACGCGTGTCCTTGCCCTCGTAGAGCACGGCATAAATGTTGTCGATGATGGGCATGTCCACCGCGAGCTGGCGAGCAACCTGATGAACCGCCTTGGCTGCGCGCACGCCTTCGACGACCTGCCCGATTTCCTCAGCGGCCTGTTCGATGGTTTTGCCTTCGGCGAGCTTGAGACCCATGCGTCGGTTGCGCGACAGGTCGTCGGTGCAGGTGAGCACCAGATCGCCCATGCCGGCCAGTCCCATGAAGGTTTCAGTTTGTGCGCCGAGCGCCGTGCCCAGGCGCGACATTTCCGCAAGACCGCGCGTAATCAGCGCAATACGCGTGTTGGCGCCAAAGCCGAGCCCGTCGGACACGCCGGCCCCGATGGCCAGTGCGTTTTTGACCGCGGCGCCCACTTCCACACCGATCATGTCCTCGGTCGTGTAGGCCCTGAAATTTTCGTTCGACAGGCTGGCGGCCATGTCATCGGCGAAAGTGGCGTCATTGGCGGCGACCGTGATCAGCGTCGGATAGCCGTCCCCGACTTCCTTGGCGAACGTGGGTCCCGACAGCACGGCCATGACCTGCTCGTCGCCAAGTACCTCACAGGCCACCTGATGCGGCAGCTTGCCGCTGTCTTCTTCGAAGCCCTTGGTGGCCCAGGCGACGCGCGTGTCGCGGGGCACGCGATACTCAAGTGCTTCGAGCGTTTCGCGAAACGCGTGGCTCGGCACTACGACAAGAACATCGTGCACGTCGCGCACGGCGTGGGTCAGGTCGGACTCAACCTTCAGGTTGTCCGGAAACATCGCATCGGGCAGGTAGCGCTCGTTGTGGCGGGCCTCCCCCATTATGGTCAGCGCCTCGGTGTCACGGCCCCAAAGAATAACGGGGCGTCCCACCCGCGCCAGCTGAAGTGCCAGCGCGGTGCCCCAGGAACCGGCACCCAATACCGCGATAGGCGAGCGCAACAGCTCGCTCATTGCGGCACCACGTTGCCGGTGCACATCATCACTAGTGAGCTTCAGCCGCCATTTGCTGCTGACGCTGAGCCACCATGGCTTCGAAATTGATCGGCTGCAGGGTCATGGCCGGGAAGCCGCCCTTGGCGATCAGGTCTGAAACCACTTCGCGTGCGTAGGGGAACAGCTGGGTCGGGCAGAAAATTGCCATAACCTGGGCGAGTTCCTGATCGTTCAAGCCGCGCAGCAGAAAAAGACCGGACTGTTTGACTTCGCACAGGAACGCGACTTTTTCGTTGAGCTCAGCGCGTACTTCCACGGTCAGCGTCACGTCATAGACGTCACCGGCATCGCCCGATGCAGCGTCGACCTTGTCGTGTGCGGTCGACACGTTCAGATGGATGTGCGGCTTCCATTCGCTGTTGAACACGCCCGGCGTGCCCGGCGCTTCAAACGAGCAATCCTTGAGATAGACGCGCTGAATGCCGACCTGTTTTTCCTGGGCGGCTGCGCCCTCGTTTTCGTTTGCCATGGTGTTGAGTCCTGCTGGTTAAGAGTTAGTGATGTTGTATGTCTGGCTCAGGAAGCCGCCCGGCCCAGCATTGGGTCGAGCTTGCCCTCGCGGTCGAGCGCGTGCAGTTCGTCGCACCCGCCGACGTGATGATCGTCAATGAAAATCTGCGGCACGCTGGTACGCCCGCTGCGCTCGCGCATGGTGGCGCGCTCCGCGGCGCTCTTGTTGACATCGATGTCGTCATAGCTCACGCCCTTCTTGTCGAGCAGGGCGCGCGCGCGCATGCAGTACGGGCAAAAACGGGTGGAGTACATCGTAATCTGAGGCATGATTTTCGTGCTGTCCTTGAATGGAATGTCTGGTGGTGGAATTGGCGGGCCGCGTTACTTGCCCGATTCCAGCGGGAAGTTCTCGCGTGCCCAGGCCGTAATACCGCCTTTGATATTGGTGACCTGCGAAAATTCGAGTCCGCGCAGGACGTTGACGGCACGGCCGCCGGTGAGGCCGTTATCGTCGTACAGAACAACCGGCTTGTCTTTGAACTCGGCCAGCTTTTTCAGCGCCTGTTCCTGCAGATCCTCCAGCGGGATGCTCTTGGCATTAATAATGTGGCCGGCCTTGAAACGCTCGATACTGCGAACGTCAATCACCGTGGCCCCACCGTTAATCAGCCCGACGGCGTCCTGCGGCGACAGATCGACCCCACGGCGCGTCGCGGTACGTACCTCATTGGCGAGGGTCAAAATGGTCAGAAACACCGCACTGGAGATCAAAATGGGGTGATTCGACGCGAATTCAAGCAGGCGATCCATATGTAGAGGTGTCCGCGAAAGGGCGCGCGATTATACCACCTCGCCGGGGCGCCGCCAGCGCACCAAAGCGCCCAAGACTGCTAAACTTCGGGGCCAAATCCAGCCCTGTCAGGACTCAAAAATATGTCAAATTCCCATGCCCGCGAGGGGTCTGCGCGTCCCCGCCCGGTGGCGCTGATTATTCTCGATGGTTTTGGCTACCGCGAAGACACCCCGGGCAACGCCATCGCTGCGGCCAGAACGCCGCAGTGGGAGCGGTTGTGTAGCGAGGGCTACCGTACGCTGATCGAGACCTCTGGCATTAACGTCGGATTGCCCCAGGGTCAGATGGGCAACTCGGAGGTCGGTCATCTTAATCTTGGCGCCGGCCGCGTGGTCTATCAGGATTTCACCCGCATCAGTGCGGCCATTGACGACGGCAGCCTGCACGACAATCCGGTGCTCTGCGACGCAATGGACGGCTGCGCCGCCGCCGATCGCACGCTGCATCTGCCCGGGCTGCTGAGTCCCGGCGGTGTGCATTCCCACGAAGATCACCTGTTTGCCCTGATACGCATGGCCAAACAGCGAGGCGTCAAAAAGCTGGCTGTGCATGCGATCCTCGACGGTCGCGATATGCCGCCCAAAAGCGCTGCGCCGTCGATCGAAAAGTTGCAGGGTGTGCTGGACGAATGCGGCATCGGCACAATCGCCACACTTGCGGGTCGTTTCTACGCCATGGATCGTGACAATCGCTGGGATCGGGTGGCGGCCGCGTATCGACTCTACACCGAGGGGGTCAGTGAGCACCGCGCGGGTGACGCGATGACGGCATTGAACGAGGCCTATGCACGCGACGAAACCGACGAGTTCGTCTCGCCGGTCAAAGTCGGCGCAGGCGCGGTGGTCGAAGACGGCGACGCGGTCGTGTTCTGGAATTATCGAGCGGATCGCGCGCGCGAGCTTACGCGCTGCTTTATCGAGCCGGATTTCGACGGCTTTGAGCCCCGCCGTTTCGTGGCGCTGCGGCGTTTTGTATGTCTGACCCAGTATCAGGCGAGCTTTGCCGCGCCCGTAGCATTTGGTCCCAACGAGCTGCCCAATTCACTGGGCGAAGTGGTGGCCGGGCTCGGCCTGCGTCAGCTGCGAATTGCCGAGACCGAGAAGTACGCGCACGTCACGTTCTTCTTTAATGGCGGTGTGGAAACCCCGTTTGAAGGCGAAAAGCGCATCCTCGTGCCCTCTCCGAAAGTGCGCACCTACGATCTGCAGCCGGAAATGAACGCGCCGGAGGTCACCGACAAACTCGTTGCCGCCATTGGAAGTGGCGAGTTCGATCTGGTGATCTGCAACTACGCCAATGCTGATATGGTGGGGCATACGGGTAATTTCGATGCGGCGGTCAAGGCCATCGAGGCCCTCGACACCTGCATCGGACGAGTGGCCGATGCGGTTGCCGAGGCGGGCGGCGCCATGCTCGTCACCGCCGATCACGGCAACGCCGAACAGATGACCGATCCGCATACTGAGCAAGCGCACACCGCGCACACGACCAATCCTGTGCCGCTGCTGTTGTATGGCCTGCCGGGCGAACTCAAGCCCGGCGGCGTGTTGTCCGACATCGCGCCCACCTTGCTTGAAATGATGGGGCTTGAGCAGCCTGCAGAAATGACCGGGACGTCGCTGCTCGCATGAGTCCGAGGCGTTGGCTGACGCTTTTTGCTGCGCTTGTTGCCGCAGCATTCCTGCGTTCGGCGGGCGCAGATCCCGAACAGGAAAAGCAGCTGCGTGAGCTGACCCAGCGCATCACAAAGCTGCAGGAAAGCATGCTGCGCGATACGAGGATGCGTGATGAAACGCGTGATGCGTTGCTGCGCATCGAGCGCGATATCAGTGCCCAGAAAACGCGTCTGTCGGAGCTGCGCGCAGAGCGAGCCACGCTGGACACTGAGCTTAAGACGCTGCGCGCACAAAAGCAGGCGCTCGACGTCGCGCTGGCAAGCGACAAGTCGCGACTGGCAAGCGAAGTGCGTACGGCGTTTGTCAACGGACGGCAGGAACACATCAAACTGCTGCTCAACCAGAGCGATCCGGCCGAGTTCGGGCGAATGAGCGTGTACTACCGCCTGTTCAGCGAGCAGCGAGCGGCGCAGATTGACCGGGTGATCAGAAACCTCGAGGCACTGGCGGCCACCACGCAGAAGATTGAGGGCAAGGTGTCATTGCTTGAAGCGCTTGAGCAAAAGCGGCGCAAGGATCTGGCGGCGCTCGAGAGCTCAAGGCAGGAGCGCAGTGCGCTGATCAACCAGATTGACCGCCAGCTCAAGGCCAGCGGCAGTGAAATTGAAACGCTGGAGAAGGAACAGGCTCGTCTCGAAGGACTGATCGCCGAATTGCAGGAGCTGCTCAAAGCCTTTCCCGTGGCCTCACGCGATCCGTTTCCCAAGCTCAAGGGCCGACTTGAATGGCCGGTCAAGGGTCGTCTTGTGGCGGACTTCGGCCAGCCGCGCGCCAGCGAGAACGCCAAATGGACCGGTGTCTTGATCCGCGCCGAGCGCGGCCACAACGTTCGAGCCATTGCGCGCGGACGGGTGGCCTATGCGCGCTGGCTGCGCGGCCTGGGACTGTTGACGGTGCTGGAGCACAGCGACGGCTACATCAGCCTGTATGGCCACAATGAAACCCTGACCCATCAGGTCGGGGAATGGGTTGATGCCGGTGAGGTACTGGCGACGGTGGGCGACAGCGGCGGACAGCCCGAGACCGCACTGTATTTTGAGATTCGTCGCGGCCGTACGCCGCTCAACCCCCACAGCTGGTTCAAGTCCGGCGTTTCGAGCCGCTGACTAGCGCATTATGGTGAGTTCGGGCGTGACGCGCGTCCTGTGTTCAGCCGCGCACCCTGTGCTATGTTCGAAGCTCATCCAGTGATTGAAGGCAGGCGCCCATGTCGGTGATGCAGCGCGGTTTGTTGGCAGTGGTTATTGGCGTGGTGCTGGGCACCGGGCTGACCCTGGTGCCACGCGTGCATGCCGAGCCTGAGATCGTCAGCAAACACGAAACGCTGCCATGGGAGGAGGCCCGTTTGCTGGCCGAGGTGTTCGAACGGGTCAAGCGTGACTACGTCGATCCTGTGGATGATGCCGAATTGATCGAAGCTGCCGTGCGCGGCGTGCTCACGAGCCTCGACCCGCATTCAGACTTTCTCAGCGAGACCGAATACCGCGATATGCGCATCACCACGTCCGGCAACTATGCCGGTGTCGGGGTGGAAGTGGCGCTGCGCGACGGCACGGTGGTCGTGGTCTCGCCTATCGACGATACACCGGCACAGCGCGCCGGCATGGAACCGGGCGACGTGATCGTGATGGTCGATGACGAGCCGGTCGATCCGGAAGATCTTGATGCCACGATCGAGAGAATGCGCGGAGAAATGGGCACGTCGGTGCGATTATCGGTGACGCGCGCTGAGGTTGACGAAATTTTGCATTTTGATCTCGAACGGACGCGAATTGCCGTGCGCAGCGTGCGTCATGAGCTGCTCGAACCCGATGTGGGGTATGTGCGAATCAGCCAGTTTTCAGAAACCACCGGCAGCGAGATGGCCGACGCGCTGCTGGCGCTGCAGGACAGCAACGGCGGCGATCTAAGCGGCGTGGTGCTGGATTTGCGCAACAATCCCGGCGGCCTTCTGGATGCCGCCGTGGAAGTCTCCGATGCGTTTCTCGAACAAGGACAGATTGTCAGTGCCGATGGGCGCATTGCGTCGGCCGAGTTTGACTACAGTGCGCACACAGGCGATCTGACCAACGATGCAAATGTCGTGGTACTGGTCAACGCCGGCACGGCGTCAGCCTCGGAGATCGTGGCGGGCGCGCTGCAGGATCATGGCCGCGCAACGATCATGGGTGATGTGACCTACGGCAAAGGTTCGGTCCAGACCATCGTGCCGCTGTCCAAGGGTCGCGCAATGAAACTTACGACCTCGCGTTATTACACGCCCTCGGGTCGTTCGATCCATGGCTATGGCATTCGGCCGGATCTGTCGCTCAGTGGATCGACCCCGGCCGATTTTGCGGCCGCTGTGGCCGACAACGCCCCACTGACCGAGCGCGACTACTCTGTCGCCCGCGCGGTGGATGAACTTCGCGCCACGCGTACCCGTACGACCACCGCCGCCAAGTAGTCTCCATGTTCAAAGTTTTGCGTTGCCTGACCCGGGCGCTGCTCATTGTGTGCGCCACCTGTGCCTACGGCTGGGACCATGGCCCCGACGTTGATCCGAATGATTCGAGCACCTGGCCGGTGATCGCCATCGTGATTGACGACCTGGGCAACGTGCGCGATCAGGGTGAGCGGACGCTGGCGCTGCCCGGTCCGATCGCCTGCGCCATCCTGCCTCATTCGCCATTTGCCGCCGAGTTTTCGAAGACCGCGCACCTGCGTGGCAAGGAAGTCATGCTGCACCAACCCATGCAGGCCACCAGCAGCAATCATCTGCTCGGTCCGGGCGCGCTCACCGTCGAGCTTAGCGAAAAGCAAGTACGCGAGCGGCTCTACGACAATCTTGGCTCATTGCGTCACGTGAGCGGCGTGAACAATCACATGGGCAGTCGTCTGACCCGCCACACGCGCGCCATGGTGTGGCTGATGCGTGCGCTGCGTGACTTTGAGCAGCCGCTGTTTTTTGTCGACAGCCTGACGACCGGCGCCAGCGTGGCCGGCGCTGTGGCCGACATTGCGCGACTGGAAACCGTGAGCCGCGATGTGTTTTTGGACAACGTCCAGACCACGGCCCACGTCAGGCAGCGTTTGAATGCGCTCAAGGCCACCGCGCGCAGCAATGGCTTCGCCCTGGCGATCGGTCATCCCCACCCGGTCACGCTGAGCGTTCTGGAAGAGGCATTGCCTGAATTGGCAGCGAGCGGGTATCGTCTGGTTTCTGTAAGGGAAATGATGCAGGTCCGGGACGGACGCGCCGCCGCGCCCTTGAGCGTCGCCGGCGCCGGCACACAGCCGCGCAACACCTTCCGCCAAAAATAGATCTCAGGAGTCACTCATGACGATTCGTCCGCTTTCTATCGCCGCGCTGTGCGCGACCCTTGCCGCCTGTGGGGGCGGCGACGACATCGAAGCCACCCAGGAAAAGGCGGCGCAAGCCGCATCGGAAATCGTGTCGCAAATCGACGGCGCGCCCGAGGGCATGGAAGAGGAGATTGGTGGTCTGGTCAGCGCGTTGATCGGCGGAGAGGAAACGGTGGAGACCGTCTCCACCGCGTCGCTGCGCGATATGTTGCCCGACTCGGTGCAGGGCATGGAGCGGGTGAGTGTGTCGGCCAACAAAAGCGGTATCGGTGGTCTGAAGATCGCGATGGCCGAGGCGCAGTATGAGGGCGACTCAAGCTCCGAGAAGCTGATGCTGAGTATTTCAGATCTGGGTTCCATGCAGGGCATGGCCAAGATGGGCCTGGACTGGCTTGAAACCGAAATGTACGAAGAAAATCGCAATGGCTTCGAGCGCAGCATCGAGTACAAGGGTCATCGCGGCTTCGAGGAATTCACCAAGACCGGCGATAGCTCGCGTGGCAATCGCAAAATCATCATCGACGGTCGGTTTGTTCTGGACGTTACCGGTGTGAACGTTCCGTTCGAGACCATCGAGGAAGTCTTCGAGGATTTTCCGATCGAGCAGTTTGAGAAGATGTCGAAGGGGTAGCGCGCCAGAGGCCTGTCCGGCGCACTACGTTTGGTTCAAACCCCTTCAAACGTATTGCACGCCTGCACATTGCCGGTTTCAAGCCCGCGTCGAAACCACGACATTCTTTGTTCAGACGTGCCGTGTGTAAACGACTCGGGCACAACGTAGCCACGCGCCTTGCGCTGCAGATTGTCATCGCCTACCGCGGCGGCGGCGCCCAGACCTTCTTCGACGTCGCCCTTTTCAAGAATGTTGCGCTGGCGATGCCCGTGATGTGCCCAGACGCCGGCGTAGCAATCGGCTTCAAGCTCCATGCGTACCTGTAGCTGGTTGGCCTGAGTTTCGCTGCTGCGGCGCTTGGCGTCCTGCACGGCGCGCGCACGGCCGGTCAGATTCTGCACATGGTGGCCCACTTCGTGAGCGATCACGTAGGCCAGAGCGAAATCACCACTGGCGCCCATCTTCTGGAGCTGCGAGAGAAAGCTCAAATCCATGTAAAGCTGGTCATCACCGGGACAGTAGAAGGGACCGCTGGCGGCGGAGGCAAAGCCGCAGGCGGACTGCGTCTGGCCTTTGAAAATGACGAGTTTGGGTTCGCGATAGCGGCTGCCCGATTGCTGGAACAGCCGGTTCCAGACATCCTCGGTGTCGGCCAGCACCACAGACAGAAAATCCATGACCGGCTCTTCGGATGGATTGCGCTGGGACGGTTCCGGCACTTGCGCGCCGCCGGAGCCGGCGCCCTGCAGCACGGTGGCCGGGTCCTGCCCGAAAAAGAACATGGCGATCAACGCCAGAATAATCGCGCCGCCACCCAGCGATGCGCCCTGCTTTACGCGTCGGCCGCGCGCGTCCACGACGTTCTTGCTACGTCGTCCTTTTTCCCAGCGCATGGTGATTCTCCCCGCACGTTCATCTTGTTTTGGTCGATCGTCGCCCCATCGACGGTCGTGGTCACTCTAGTTTAGCAGGCGTACGTGGCCGTATGGCACCGGTATACTGGCGTGCCATGGAGCGTGCTTTGTGAACAAACGTCGCTGGACCCTGGCTATCGCCGTCATTTTGATCGTTGTTGGCGTGTTGCTGTTTGCCACCGATGTGATTGAGTCGTCGGTCGAGCGCCGCGCTGTGGCATTCGATGGACCGATGGATGTGCAAGGTCAGACGCTGATGCTGCGAGAAACTCGTGGCATCAGCGGACTGAACGTTGACCTGGTCTGGGGTCAGGACACGATCGTGAGCGGTTTGTCGGTCACCCCCGATGCGCGCGCAAACCTAACGGACTACGCCGAGCGCTACGCTGGCGCGCTGTGGCTTTATGCACCCAACCCGCCGTCGCTGCCGTGGCATCTGGTGGTAGTGGATCGCTCAGATGCCGAGCCGCAATATGCCCGCTATGTTCTAAACGCGGCCGCACCGACGCAGACGCAGCCGGTCAGCGGCGATCTGGCCAAAATGCGCGAAGATTTCAATCTGGAGGTGCTGCGCCGACCCAGCCGAAAAGGCCTGCAGCTGCTGCTGCCGCCGCCAGCGTTGGTACTTGCCGGTGCGCTGCTTTTGATATGGCGCCCCGGGCCGCGAGTAAGCAGTGCGCCGACGCTGTCGCTGGTGTTCGGGATGGCCGCGCTGTCCTCACTGGTGGCCTGGCCGGTCATGATGCATCTGGGACCAACGCGCTCGTTGCCGCCCGCGCTACTGGCATTGGGTACGACGCTTCTTGTGGCATTGGGGTTTGCGACGCGCTGGCAGTCGGCGTTTGCTGCCAAAGCGACATTCGGGCGTATCGTGCGCGGCAATGTCTATGCGCTGATTCTGCTGGCGGTGTTTACCGTCGTGTGGGTTCAGATCAATGGCTTCATGGCGCCGATCTTTCGCGCCCCGGGCGCAGGTTTGAGTCCCGGCGAGTGGTTCGTGCGCGACATGGTGGCGCCCAGTCTTGCCGTTAGCGGGCTGGGTCTGATTCCGGCGCTTGTGTCGGGAACGTTGTATGGCGCGTTTCAGCGCGGCGATTGAATCCGATGTGTCGCCGGTTGGCGTAGTGGTTGGTGTGGATACAAACAAAAGAGTGGCTCTATGAACAATGCTCAGCTGATTTTTCCGATGCTTGCGCTGGTGCTTTTGACCAGCATTGTTGCGGTGACGATGCTGCGTCGACGCATTGCGGCGACTCGCGCACAAGAGGTCCAACTCAAGGACTTTGCCGTCAATCAATTTGGCGATCAGACGCCAACCAGCATGCTGCAGGCCGGCCGCAACTACGCCAACCTGTTTGAGATGACTACGCTGTTCTACGCGGTGTGTGTCGCAACGATGGCGGTTGATCTTGTCGACACGGCCATGGTCGTGCTGGCCTGGGTATATGTTGCCGCGCGCTACCTGCATAGCTACATCCATCTGGGGACCAATCGTATTGGTCAGCGACTGAAAGCGTTTGGCGTGAGCATGCTGGTCGTGCTGGCGATGTGGGTCTGGCTCGGATTGCGTGCAGCGGGTGTGGCCTGAGCGCGTCGCAGCGCACCGCAGCATAATCACGTACAATAGCGCCGGTGGTCGTCGCGACCCCTTCTCCACATTCAGGACACCAATTTATGGCGCTTTCCGGCGACTCGCGTATCTGTGTATACAACGCTCGTGATCCCATCGAGGGCAATCTCATCCGTGGCCTGCTTGAGTCGGCCGGCATCGAGGTGGAGCTGCGCGGCGAAGCGCTGTCCGGCGCCTATCCCGGCATTCCCAAAGTCAGCGAGACCCGGCTTTTTGTTGTGCCCGGCGTGCGCGATGAGGCCCAGGCCATTATCGAGCAGTACGAGTCGCGCAACGCGCAGACCCGTCACTGGGTGTGCGGTAACTGCGGCGAATCAAACACGGCGGCGTTCGAAACCTGCTGGCAGTGCCAGACGGCCGCGCCTGATCCCGGCGGGGTGCGCAACTGATGTCCGCGATCGTTGCGGTGCGCAAGGGCCCCGTGGCCGTCATCGGCGCAGATACAGCAGAGAGCGAAGACGATCTGGTCATCAAGGCCAGCTACATCGTCAATCATTCCAAATTGCTCGTGGCCGGTGACAGCATCCTCGGCCTGGCAGGGTGGTCGGCCACCCAGCATATTCTCGAGTCGCTGGTGCGCAGTGAAAAGGTGCCGTTGAAACTCGGCAGCACGGCCGAGATCTTCGACACGGCGCGTGCGCTGCACGAAGTCATGAAGTCCGACTACTTTATGGATCCTCAGGAAGAAAAAGAGCAGCCTGTAGAGTCAAGCCAGATCAGTGCATTGATCGTCAACCCGGCCGGCATCTTTGAACTTGAGAGCTACCGTTCGGTGGCGCAATACACGAAATTCTGGGCCATCGGCTCGGGCAAGCGGCTGGCCATCGGGGCCATGCACGCGGCCTACGATCTGCTGGATGACCCGGTTGCTATCGCGCGCGCGGGACTGTCCGCTGCCTGCGAATTTGACGACGGCTGTTCAGAGCCGGTTGAGATAAAGAGCGTTACGCTCAAGCCCTAGGAGAGCGGGAATGAAAAAATTACAACTTGTCGCCATCGCGTTTGCGGTCGCGCTTCTGACAGCATGCGGCGATTCCCCGGATTCGCCCACCGAACCTGCAACGGATACCGCACCTGCACCCAAGGCCAACGTTCCGGCTGTCAGTGAGGCACCCGGCCTGATCGAAGCTGCGCAGGACCGGATGGACATTTATGCAACGTTTGCACTGACCGCCGATCTTTCACACCTGAGTGCCAATCAGAAAAAAATGCTGCCCCTTCTGATTGATGCATCGAAAATCATGGACGACCTGTTCTGGCGTCAGGCCTACGGCGACAAGCAAACCCTGCTCTCGTCGATTGCCGATCCGGCCACACGTCGTTTCGCGGACATCAACTACGGACCGTGGGATCGCCTCGACGGTGACAAGCCGTTTTTGACCGGCGTCGGGGAAAAACCCCTCGGCGCGCAGTTTTATCCAGCGGATATGACCCGCGAGGAATTCGAAGCGGCATCAGTACGCGGCAAAACCGGTCTGTATTCGCTGATCCGTCGCGACGAAGAGGGCGGGCTCAACGTTGTCCCCTACCACGTGGAATATGGACCGCAGCTTGAAAAAGCCGCGGCACTGCTGCGCGAGGCGGCCTCCTATGCCGACGATCCGCAGTTCCAGAGTTATCTGAACCTGCGCGCTGACGCCATCACGACCGATCGCTACCAGCCCAGCGATCTGGCCTGGATGGATATGAAGGACAACGCCATTGACGTGGTCATTGGCGCGATTGAAACCTACGAAGATCAGCTCTACGGCTATCGCGCGGCGTTTGAGGCCTACGTGCTGATCAAGGATCTGGCCTGGAGCGAGCGGTTGGCACGCTTTGCCTCGTTCCTGCCCGAGTTGCAGCGCGGCCTGCCGGTGGATGACGCCTACAAGACCGAAACGCCGGGATCGGACTCGGATCTCAACGCCTACGACGTGGTCTACTACGCCGGGCACAGCAACGCCGGCTCCAAGACCATCGCCATCAACCTGCCCAACGATGAGCAGGTTCAGCTGCAAAAAGGCACGCGCCGCTTGCAGCTAAAAAATGCGATGCGCGCCAAGTTCGACAAAATTCTGCTGCCAATCGCAGACGAGCTCATCGCACCGGATCAGCGCAAGTACATCACCTTCGATGCGTTCTTTGGCAACACCATGTTCCATGAAGTAGCCCACGGACTTGGCATCAAGAACAC